>DASYBB010000116.1:0-67454 GCA_036501025.1 Streptosporangiaceae bacterium | reverse complement strand
GATCGCCCCTGACATCTACCGGTGCCCCACCTACCTCAGCGGGGCGGGCCTGGTGCACAACCAGTTCCTGATCGACGCCGAGGAGCCACTGCTGTTCCACGCCGGGCTGCGGGCGCTGTTCGGCCCGGTGTCGGCCGCGGTCGCGCGCGTGGTCCCGGTCGCGGCCCATGACGAGCGCCTGGACGGGGAACGGGCGCGGCAGCGCGGGCCGCGGCCCCCGGCGGGCACGGGGCACTAGGCCCGGGGGCCAGCGCGCGAGCCGGCCGGGCGAGCCGGACCCAGGGACTCAGGGCTCGGCGGGCGCCGCGGCCCGGGCCTGGGCGAGGCGTTCCAGCACGCCGGGGCCGGGCTGCTGCGGCGCGGGCTCGCCGAGGTGGACGGCCCGCAGCTCGGCCATGAACTCCGCCCACAGCTCCGGGCCGCCGGCCGACAGGAGCTCGGCGCGCACCCGCAGCCGGCTGGTCGTCGGGCGGTGGCGCAGGCCCCATTCGCCCAGCTGCGCGAACACGGGCACCAGCTGGATCGACGCCTCGGTCAGGCTGTAGGCGGCCCGCCGCCCCGGGCCCGCGTCCTCGCGGGTCAGCAGGCCCGCGCTGACCAGCCGCTTCAGCCGGCTGGCCAGGATGTTGGAGGCGATCCCCTCCTCGGAGCCGGCCAGCAGCTCGCGGAAGTAGCGCCGGCTCCCGAACATCACGTCCCGCAGCACGAGCAGGCTCCAGCTGTCACCGAACGCCTCGACCGCAGCGTTGATCGGGCAACCCGAACGGGCCGGCTCCGCCACCTCGCGCCTCGCTTCCTATCTGGTTGCAATCTACCACCAGATGCCCTAGCGTGAGACTACCGATTGCAGATCGCAATCAGATAGCAGGAGGATGCCGATGCGCGACACCGAGCCGCAGACCGCCGGAGGAAAGGTCCTCTGGCACTTCCTCATGTCCCTCGACGGTTTTGTGGCCGGCCCGAACCACGAGATGGACTGGATGATGACCGGGATCTCCGTCCGCCCCGGCCTGCATGACGAGTACATCCAGACCACCGGCGCCGTGCTGGGGGGCCGGGACGGCTGGACTGTGGTGGGCGAGAACCGCCCGTACGGCGGGGCCTGGAAGGGGCCGATCTTCGTGCTTACCCACCACCCCGAGGACGCGGCCCCGGCCGACGGAGTGACGTTCCTGAGCTGCGGCCCGGCCGAGGCGGTGCGGATCGCCCTGGCGGCGGCGGGCGGCAAGAACCTCGAGGTGTTCTCGCCGACCATCGGCCGCCAGCTCCTCGAGCTGGGACTGATCGACGAGATCGACCTGCACATCGCGCCGGTCCTGCTCGGCGAGGGCATCCGGCTGTATGACAACCCCGGCGGTCACCCGGTCCGCCTGCACGGGGTCGGCCATGGTGACCCCGCGGCCGCCGTCAACGTGCGGTACCGGCCTGTGTCACCAGCACGCTGAGGCAGACTAGGTCGAGATCCCGGGAGGCCTCCGTGTCAGCGTCGGTGCTTTACATGTCGATGTCCGTCGACGGGTACATCGCCGGCCTGAACGACGAGCCCGGCAACCCCGGCGGCGACGGCTTCATGCGGCTGCATGAGTGGTACTTCGCGGCCGGGGAGTCCGGCCGGCCGTCCGGGCCGGCCGCAGAGGTGATCGACCGGATGAACGCGACCGGCGCCGTACTCGTGGGCCGGCGCACCGCGGAGCAGGCCGGTCACTACAACGGCGATCACCACGGCGTGCCGGTCTTCGTGCTCAGCCGCCGGCCGCCGCCGCCCGCGGTGGCGGACTACCCGCTGGTGACGTACGTGACCGACGGGATCGCCAGCGCGATGGCTCAGGCCAAGGCGGCCGCCGGGGACCGGGACGTGCTGGTGCACGGGGCCAGCGTGGCGCAGCAGGCCCTCGAGGCCGGCGTGCTGGACGACATGCAGATCCACCAGGTCCCCGTGCTGCTCGGAGACGGCCGCCGGCTGCTCGACATCCTGCCCGCGCGGATCGAGCTGGAGATCGTCCAGGTCATCGACACGCCGCAGGCCACCCATATCCGCTACCGCGTCCGCCACTGAGCCTGGGACCGACCCGGCCTGTCTTGATGCCCATGGAGCAGCTGCGGACCGACCGCCTGCTGCTTGGGCACTGGGACAAGGCTGACCTCGCGGCGTTCTTCGATCTCTACGCGCGCGACGAGGTGGTGCGCCGGCTCGGCGCCCACCCCCGCCGGCCGCTGGCCGCGGCGGACGAGGCGCGGGAGCGGCTGGCCCGCTGGCGCGAGCACGGGCGCGGTCTGGCCCGCCGCTCGGCCTGTGGGCGGTCGTCCCGCCGGCGGCGGCCGAGCAGCCGGCCGGAACCGCGCTGCTGCTCCCGCTCAGCGACGACGACGGGCCGACGGCCTGGTCGAGGTGGGCTGCCATCACCGACCTGGACAACGCCGCCTCCCAGCGGGTGGCCGCGCGCCTGGGCATGACCGACGACGGCGCGACCGAGCGTGGACATGTGCCTGGAGGACATCGGCCGCAAGGCGGCCGGGCTGCTGCTGCGGGCGGTCGGCGGCGAGCACCCGAGCGGCCTGCATATCCTGCCCGGCCGGCCCGTCCAGCGAGACCCCTCAGTGCCGGGATGACACCCGCTTCCGCGGCTAGCCGCTATACCGGGCCATGACCGGGCCGGCCGGGCCGGGCGGGCCGGGGGCCAGGCCGGAGACGCGGCACGCGGGCGGGCCGCCGTCAGGACGGGAGCTTCACCTGATGCCAGCTGGCGCCGCCGTCGCCGGAGGCGATCAGGCCGGCGGTGCTCCAGCAGTCGGACTTGAGGGTCGTGCAGCCGTTGGCGCCGCCGATGGTCCAGAGGGTGCCGCGGTCGGCGAGCAGGAGAGTCCCGGGGTAGAAGTCGTGGACGCTGGTCGCGTCGGTGAAGCTGCGGCCGCCGTCGGTGCTGCGCGTAGCCACCCAGGTGAACGTCTGGAGGCCGGGGGCCGGCTGTGAGCGGAGCAGCACGAGGGACGAGCCGTCGGGCGCGGCGGCGAAGCTGTACTGCTCGGTCGCAGTCTCGCTGGCCAGCGGGCGGATGGTCCAGGTCGCCCCGAGGTTCGTGCTGCGGTAGATGCCGACGCCGTCGGCGCTGCCCCCGGCGGGCGTCGTGAAGCTCGCCGCCAGCACGACGGCATGGCCGGCGAGTTCGGGCGTGCCGATGATGCTCACCGAGTCGGACTTCTTGGCTGCGGGGACCGGCAGCTGAAGTGGCGTCCAGCGCTGGCCGGCGTCGCGGGTGGTCCACCACGCCCCGGTCGAGGCAGCCCGGAGGTAGCCGACCTGCGGGCTGAGGAAGCGGATGGCTCCGATGCCGGGCAGGGCGCGCTGGTCAGCCTGCCGGGTCCAGGTCACGCCTCCGTCGGTGGTGCGCAGCAGCTCGCCGGATCCGGTGTGCGTGATCTGCTCGCCGGCCAGGAGCCACCCGTGGTCCGGGTCAGTGAACGACAGCGACGTCACGGCCGAGGCATCGGGCAGGATCGTCAGCGCACCGAGCGGAACGCTCGTGCTCGTCCAGCCCGGCGCGGCCGGTGAGCGCCGCATCACGGTCACGGTGCTGCGGCCCGCGAGGGCGACCCACTCGTGGCCGTCGGGCAGCACCGCGATGCCCGCGGACTGCAGCTGTGCTGGCGCGAGGCCAGGGGGCGTGATGTTGCTCCAGGTCGCGCCGTAGTCGCCGGTCCAGAGCAGCGCGTGCAGCGTGCGCACGTACCCGTGCCCGGCAGCGAACAGCCCGGCGTCAAGCACCTGCGGCCCGGCCAGCGGCTGCTGCCGGGCACCGGCGGACGTGGGCGCCGGGGACGGCGCGGACGTCGCCGGCGGTGACCGGTGGCTGACGGGTGTGCCCTGATGCCCGGTCGCGGTTCGCACGATGGCCGTGACGCCGGCGACGATCACGACGACTGCCGCGGCAGCCAGCAGCGGCGCCACCCAGGGACCCCGACGGCGGCGTCGTGTCCCGCGGCGGCGGCCGGGCGGGCTCGCGGCGGGCGGCTGGTAGTCCGCGGTACCGGGCGGATCGGTGATCAGCTCGGCGCCGGCCTCCAGGGCGGCCCGCAGCCGGCGCTCGGGATCGGTGGTCATCGGGTGTCCTTCAGGGTGCTCTCGAGCGCGTCAAGGGCGCGGGACGCGGTCGACTTCACGGTGCCCCGCGAAATCCGAAGCGTCCGCGAGATCTCGGCCTCGTCGAGGTCCGCCCAGTACCGGAGGACCAGTACCTCGCGCTGGCGGCGGGGCAGGCGGCGCAGTGCCGCGACGACTTCCCGGTGCTCCTCGGCGAGCAGCAGGGCGAAGTCGGCGGGCGGCAGCGCGTCGGGCTCGGCGGCCCGAAGGTGCCGGCGCACGATGCCCTGCCGGCGCTGGGCGGAGCGAGCGCCGTTGACCACCGTGGTGCGAAGCCAGGACGGTGCGGCCGACTTGTCGGTGAGGGACCCCCAGCGCTGGTAGAGGGCCGTGAAGGCATCCTGGACCAGCTCCTCGGCGATGGCGCGATCATCGACGAGGAACGTCGCGAGCCGCAGGAGGCTGAGCCGGTGCGAGCGATACAGGCCGGCGACCGCCTCGTTGAGCGCCGCAGTCCCGGCCGGTCCCGTCCCGGTCACCGCGCCCGCCCCTCCCAGCGCTGAACCGCGCACCGCCGTCCACCTCGCTCCGCGCCAGCGAAAGAACTTGTCACTGGTTAGACGATTTGGCGGGCCTGCGGTTGAGTTGCCGTCCGCGCGAAGTTCGTGCCGGCGGGACGGCCCGGAGTCCGGGCCGCGGGCCTGACGGCTCGCGGGACCCGCGGCGGCGGGTCCCGCGCTGGGCTCGGCTCGCCCGGTTACCCCGGCAGCTCGGTCCCGGCCTGCTCCGCCACCAGGTAGGAGGCGTACCAGTCGGGCCAGTTCTCGTCCTGGCCGGGGCGGTGCAGCAGGTGCGGCCGCCCGGCGCGCTTCGCGTGCTCGGCGTGGCCGGCCTCGGCCCGCCGGAGCGCCCCGGCCAGGTCCCGCTCGGACGCGAAGGCCGTGTCCGCGGCGATCCGGCCGGGGAGCCGCGTCGTGACCTCCTGGACGAGCCAGGTGTTGCCGTCGGGATCGGCGAACGAGAAGAACGACCCGTAGCTGGTGCGCTCGGGGTCGGGCCCGGGCTGCCGCGCCTCGACCGGGAACGGCGGCCCGTGCCAGATCTCGCTGGCGTCGACGCCCCGGCCGGCGACCGCGGCGCGGGCGGCCATGATGTCGGAGACGGTCAGCCCGCCCTCGGCCGAGCCGGGCGCGGCCGAGGTGAGGCCCTGGCCGAACGTGATCGACGCCCCCGATCCCGGCGGGGTGAACTGGACGATGCGCAGGCCCTCCAGGGGGGCGACGTCATCGTCGAGCCGCCAGCCCAGGCGCTGGTAGAACTGCTTGCACCGGTCGACGTCGGACACGGGGATGACCTGGATCTCCAGGTGCATGTCGACGGGGGTGACGGCCGCGTCGCGGCTGGCATCGTGAACTTCGGTGGCGCTCATGGCTGCCTCCTGATGAGGAAGAAGACCCGGTTAGTCTTCGTAGTGCTGATGCCTTCAAGCGTGGTCTCCGCGCCCGCCCGTCGCGCCCGTCACGGACCCTGGTGCCAGGCCCCGGGGTGCCGGTCGTGCCGTGGCCGGCGGCCGCCCGCGGCATGCGGGCAGACCGCGCGTACCGGCGGGAAAGGGGGATGGCGGACACAGGTGGCGATGTCGGCGCCCGATTCAGCGCAGCGCCTGCTCGGCCGGGGTGTCGAGTGCGCGGCCCTGGATCAGCTGGTGGCGAGCGTCCGCGCGGGCCCGAGCCGGACGCTGGTGCTGCGCGGGGAGGCCGGGGCCGGGAAGAGCGCGCTGCTGGAGTACCTGGTACGGCACGCGGCCGGGTGCGGCGTGGCCCGGGCGGCCGGCGTCGAGTCCGAGATGGAGCTCGCGTACGCAGGGCTGCAGCAGCTGTGCGCCCCGTTCCTCGATCGCCTGGAGCGCCTGCCCGGCCCGCAGCGCGATGCGCTGGGCACCGCGTTCGGCCTGCGCGAGGGCGGCGCGCCGGACCGGTTCCTCGTCGGCCTGGCCGTGCTGAGCCTGCTGTCGGAAATCGCCGAGGAGCGGCCGCGGGTCTGCGTCGTGGACGACGCGCAGTGGCTCGACGCGGCCTCCGCCCAGGCGCTGGCCTTCGTCGCGCGGCGCCTGGGCGCGGAGTCGGTCGGGCTCGTGTTCGCCGTGCGCGAGCCGGGCGGGGACCGGCACCTCGCCGGCCTGCCGGACCTTATCGTGGGCGGGCTGGGCGACCGCGAGGCCCGGGAGCTGCTCGCGACGGTGGTGGCCGGCCCGCTGGACGAGCGGGTGCGTGACCGGATCGTGGCCGAGACCCGCGGCAACCCGCTCGCGCTGCTGGAGCTGCCCCGCGGCCGGACGCCCGCCGAGCTCGCGGGCGGATTCGGGCTGCCCGGCGGCTCGCCGGTGCCGGGGCGGATCGAGCAGAGCTTCCGGCAGCGGCTGGCGCCGCTGCCGCCGGCGACGCGGCTGCTCCTGCTGGTGGCGGCGGCCGAGCCGGTGGGGGACCCGGTGCTGGTGTGGCGGGCCGCGGCCGGCCTGGGCATCGGGCCGGATGCCGCCGGGCCGGCGACCGTCGCGGGGCTGGTCGACTTCGGCGCGCAGGTGCGCTTCGGTCATCCGCTGGTGCGGTCGGCGGTCTACGGCGCCGCGGGCCCGGAGGAGCGCCAGCGCGTCCACGCGGCGCTGGCCGCGGCCACCGATGCGGACGCTGCTCCCGACCGCCGGGCCTGGCACCGCGCGCAGGCGGCGGCCGGGCTCGACGAGGACGTCGCCGCCGAGCTGGAGCGCTCGGCCGGCCGCGCGCGGGCGCGCGGCGGCCTGGCCGCGGGCGCGGCGTTTCACGAGCGGGCCGTGGAGCTGACGCCCGATCCGAGGCGCCGGGCGCAGCGCGCGCTGCTGGCCGCCCGGGGCAAGCACCAGGCCGGCGCGCCGGACGCGGCGCTGCGGCTGCTGGCGGTGGCGCAGGCGGGGCCGCTGGACGAGCCCGAGCGAGCCCGCGCGCAGCTGCTGCACGCGCAGATCACGTTCGCGATGACGCGGGGCCGCGAGGCTCCGCCGCTGCTGCTGGAGGCGGCCCGGCGGCTCGAGCCGCTGGATCCGGTGCTCGCCCGCGAGACCTACCTCGAGGCGTTCGCGGCGGCGCTGTCCGCGGACCGCCTGGCGGGCGAGGGCGACACGGGCCAGGTCGCGGCGGCCGTCCTGGCCGGCGGCCGGGCAGGCCCGGCGCGGGCCAGCGACCTGCTGCTGGACGGGCTCGCCCGCCTCGTCCGCGAGGGCTACGGGGCGGGGGCGCCGGCGCTGAAGGTCGCGCTGCGCGCATTCCGCGACGAGCCGCTGTCCGAGGAGGACGAGCTGCGCTGGCTGTGGCTGGCCGGCCGGATCGCCCGGGCGCTGGCCGACGACGAGGCGTGGGACGAGCTCACCGCGCGCCATCTCGAGCTCGCACGCCGCGTCGGCGCCCTCGCCGCGCTCCCCGTGGCGCTGACCGACCGCGTGCTGGTCGAGCTGTTCTCCGGGCGGGCCGGGCCGGCCATGTCGCTGGCCGCCGAGTCGGATGCCGTCATCGAGGCCACCGGCAGTCACCTGGCGCTGCGAACGTCGATCGTGCTGGCCAACTGGCGGGGCCAGGACGCCGAGGCCGTGGCGCTCATCGAGGCGCGCCGACAGGACGTGCTGCGCCGCGGCGAGGGGCTCTGGCTCGCCGCCAACGACTGGGGCAGCGCGATCCGCTACAACGGGCTCGGCCGCTACGAGGAGGCCCTGGCCCAGGCCGAGCAGGCCGCCGGGGCGGCCGGCGGCCTGGGGCCGCCGATCCTGCTGCTGGCCGAGCTGATCGAGGCGGCCGTGCGCAGCGGCCACGCCGAGCGCGCGGTGGCCCCGCTCGCCCAGCTCGCCGCGATCGCGCAGGCGGCCGGCACGGACTGGGCGGCCGGGACCCACGCGCGCGCGGCGGCGATGCTGGCCGGGGGAGAAGCCGCCGAGCGGCTGTACCGGGCGGCGATCGAGCGGCTGTCGCGCGTCCGGGCCCGCGCGACGCTGGCCCGCGCCCACCTCCTGTACGGCGAGTGGCTTCGGCGCGAGCACCGCCGGGTGGACGCCCGCGTCCAGCTGCGGGCCGCGCACACGATGCTGTCGGACATGGGCATGGAGGCATTCGCCGAGCGCGCCCGCCGCGAGCTCACCGCCACCGGCGAGACGGTGCGCAAGCGCACCGTGGCGACGCTCGACCAGCTGACCCCGCAGGAGGCGCAGGTCGCGCGCCTGGCCGTCGGCGGGCAGACGAACGCGGAGATCGCCGCCCAGCTGTTCCTGAGCCCGCGCACCGTGGAGTGGCACCTGCGCAAGGTGTTCGGGAAGCTCGGGATCGGCTCCCGGCGGGAGCTCCGCACGGCGCTGTCCGGCGATCTGCCCTGAAAGGGTGCCGGCGCCCGGCCGGCCGGCCGGGCGGGACTCCTCGGGGCCGGGATGACGCGCGCCTCTGCGCCCCGGTCCGGGAGCGGCACAGGTCAGAGGAAAGCATGGATGACGAGACAGCCGCCGCGCCGGCCGGCCCGGCGGGCGCGCGGCCGCCGGCCGGGTCGGTCAGGCGGCTCACCGACCCGCGGGCGCTGCGGGCGCTGGCCCACCCGACCCGGCTGTCGCTGATCGGGCTGCTGCGCCGGGACGGCCCGATGACCGCCACCCGGGCGGGTTAGCTGCTCGGCGAGAGCCCGGCCAGCTGCTCGTTCCACCTGCGCCAGCTGGCCAAGTACGGGCTGGCCGGGGAGGCGGGCGGGGGCCGCGGGCGGGAGCGGCCGTGGCGGGCGACGGCGCAGGCCACGGCCTGGCCCGACACCGCCGAGGACCCGGACCTGGCGGCGGCCGGCGACCAGCTCGCCGCGGTGCTGGCCGGCCGCTACTTCGAGCACCTGCTGAGCTGGCTCGAGAGCAGGCACCTGGCCCCGGCGCCATGGCAGCACGCGGCCCACTTCGGCGACACGACGCTGTACGTCACGGCCGGCGAGCTCGCTGAGCTGGCCGAGCAGGAGCGCGCCCGGCTGGCCCGGTTCGGCGGGCGCGTGGAGCACCCGGAGCTGTGCCCGCCGGGCGCCCGCCAGGTCGCCTACCTGCACCTGGCGTTTCCCGGCGACCTGTCCGGCGCGGCACCGGGAGGGGACGCCGGGACGTGACCGCGCCGTCCGAGCCGGCCGAGCTGGGCGAGCCGGGAGAGGCACAGGCACCGGCGGGGGCGGCTGCGCCGGCCACGTCGGCAGCTGCGGTGGCGGGCGCGGCCGCGGCGGCCGGGCGGGTCGCACGGCGGCTGCCGCCGCTGCTGCGGGAGCGGGCGTTCCGGCGGTACTGGAGCGCCCAGACCGTCTCGATGCTCGGCGACCAGGTCGGCCGCGGGGCGGCGCCGCCTGGCCCGCGGCCGCCGGCACCCGCAGCTGACCGTCAGGCGCCGGGGGCATGACATCCGTTCATCATCGGCGGTAGCGCTGATGTCACCCGCCGTGTCGTAGAACGGTGGGCAGGAAGCTAGTCCCGCGTGCCGGGCCTCCATGCGCGCCGCACCGGGCGCCGGACGCCGGCGGCCAGGACGACCACCCAGCCCTCAGGAGGGCCTGATGGACCAGACCACCGTCGTCATGGGCCGGCCAGGGCGGGGACGGCCGCCCGTGCCGCGATCCGCGGCCGCCATCATCGCGGCGGCCGCCGCGGCCCTGCTGGCGGCGGCATGCGGCGGCTCGCCCGCGGCTCATCCGGGCGGCACGCCGGGTGCGGGCGGGACACCGGACTCTCAGCTGGTCAGCTTCGCCCGGTGCATGCGGTCCCACGGGGTGCCGGACTTCCCTGACCCCCAGCCAGGCGCCAGCAACGAGAAGGTCCCGACCGCAGCGCAGCTCAGCGCCAGCGCCACCCAGCTCCAGGCGGCGCAGAGTGCCTGCCAGCACCTGCTCCCGGCTGGGACCGACGACCGGTTTCCCCCGGCCGAGGTGCCGTTCCTGCTGCGCGGCATGCTCCCGTTTGCCCGCTGCATGCGCTCCCACGGAGTGCCGAATTTCCCTGACCCCGCCTCCGATCCCCAGGGGCGCCCCTATTTCCCGCTATCCGCTCACGGCATCAGCCTGGCTTACTCGCATTCACCGCAGTTCACGGCCAGGATCAGCCAGTGCCAGCGCCTGCACCCGCCGCCCCGCCAGCTGGGCGGAATCCCGTTTGGCTAGCCGCGAGCAGCCCGGGCGGCCGGCCCGGCCCTGAGACGGCCGGCCCGGCCATGCCCCGGGTCAGAAGGTGCGGATGGCGATTTCCGCCGGCGCGGCCAGCAGGTCCGCGACCTCGTCGTCGAGCCGGCTGAGCGTGATGGACGTGCCGGCCATGTCCAGCGAGGTGCAGTAGTAGCCCACGTAATTGCGCCGGACGCTGATGCCGCGCCTGACCAGCTGCTCGTGCGCGTACCCGTACAGCAGGTACAGCTCGCTGACCGGCGTGCCGCCGAGGCCGTTGACCATCAGCGCGACGTCGTCGCCGCTGGCGAACGGCAAGTCGGTGACTACGGCCTCGAGCAGCTCGTCGACGATCGCGTTGGCGCTGGCCAGCTTCTCCCGGCGGCGGCCGGGCTCGCCGTGGATGCCGACGCCCATCTCCATCTCGTCGGCGCCCAGCTCGAACAGCGGCGAGCCCTTGGCCGGCGGCGTGCAGGAGGTCAGGGCCATGCCCATGGTCCGGGTCACCGAGTTGACCTTCTGCCCGATGCGCAGCAGCTCGTCCAGGTCCGCGCCGCGCTCGGAGGCGGCCCCGACCGCCTTGATCACGAAAAAGTTCCCGGCCACGCCGCGGCGGCCGACGGTGTAGGTGGAGTCCTTGACCGCGACGTCGTCGTCGACCAGCAGGGTGCCGACGGTGATGCCGTCGGCCTCGGCCATCTCCTGGCCCATCTCGAACGCCATCCGGTCGCCGGTGTAGTTGTTGACGATGGCCCTGGCCGTCGTCCTGGACCAGCAGCGACACGGCGGCCGCCTCGTACAGCAGGCCGAGCCGGACGGTGCGCGCGGCGGCGTGCCGGACGATGTTGGTCAGGGCCTCGCGGGCGACGCGGACCAGCTCCCGGGCGACGGCCCCGTCCACCGGCACCGGCGCGCCCGCGGTCACGACCCGGACATCCAGCGCCCCGGTGCTCTGCGCCCACGTCGCCTCCGACTGCAGGGCGGCGTCGAGCGTGCGGCCGTCCAGCGGCGAGGACCCCACGGCGAGCAGGGTCAGCCGGGCTGGGCCAGGGCGTCGCCGGCGGCCGCGCTGGCCTGATCCAGGTGCGCGGCGGCCGGGCCGGGCACCGGCTCCTGCCGGGCGGCGTCGATGTGCACCCGGACGCTGACCAGCCGCTGGGCCAGGGTGTCGTGCAGGTCGGCCAGCAGCCGGTCGCGCTCGGCGGCGGCCTGGCTGCGGGCGCGCTCCTCGGCGGCATCCAGCATCCGGGCGTGGGCCAGCGCGATGGCCGCGTGCCGGGCGAACAGTTCGAGCAGCTCGGCGTCGTCGGCGCCGAACACGCGCCGCTCGTCCCGGCTGAACACGATGCAGGCGCCGATGATGCGGCCGCGCCACTCCAGCGGCACGCCGATGACCCCGCGCAGCGCGGCCCGCTCGGGCTGGGCCACGTGCCCGCCGGGGACCTGGTCATAACGGCGGAACCAGGCCGGCGCCCGGCGCGCGACCACGATGCCGGTCATCCCCTCGGTCAGCGGGAACACCTGCCCCGACTGGCAGGCCACGCCGATGTCGGCTTCCTTGCGGTAGGCGCCGGCCGCCTCGTCGACGCTGCACACCGAGCCCGCGTCCCCGTGCAGCAGGCCGGTGGCGTGGACCAGGATCCGCTCCAGCAGCGGCCGCAGCGACAGCTCGCCGGCCAGGTCCTCGGCGACCGCGATCAGCCCGGCCGCCCGCGCGGACGGGCCGTGCCGGCGGGCGGGCCCGCCGCCAGCTGGACCTGCGGGCACCGGTGCCGCGACAGCGCTGTCGCGGGGAGCGCCCCGCGACAGCTGACGCCCCGTGCTGAGCATTTACCGCGGGCCGGCCGGCGTCAAGGCGCCCCGGTTGGAGCGGGAAAGCGACATGGACGTCGCCCGGCTGCGCGGCCGGCCGCGCGCCTGGTCAGAATGGAGCCTGGTGCGAGCGAGTCGGACATGTCTGGAGCGGCGATGACGGATCACCAGCGCGGCGCTAGCCCGTGCCCGCCGGGGGCGCCGTGACCGGCGCGTCCCTGCCCCGCCCGGCGCCGGCGTCCTGGCGCCTGTCGGCGGGCCGCAGCTTCACGGCCATCGCCGCGGTGTACGTCCTGTTCATGACCGCCTCCAGCGCCCCGTCGCCGCTGTACGTCGTCTACCAGCGGGAGTGGGGCTTCTCGGCCGCGACGCTGACCGTCGTGTTCGCCGTCTACGTGCTGGGCCTGCTCGGCGCGCTGCTGGTCCTCGGCGGGCTGTCCGACCACGTCGGCCGGCGCCCGCTATTGGCGGCGTCGATCGCGCTGGAGGCGGCCTCGCTGGTGCTGTTCATCGCCGCCGGCGGCGTCCCGCTGCTGCTGGCCGCCCGGCTGGTCCAGGGCGTCGCCACCGGGATCGCGCTGACCACCCTCGGCGCGACCCTGGTCGACCTGAACCCGCCGCAGGCACCGGGCCGGGCCGGCACCGTCAACAGCGTCGTCCCCGCGGCCGGGCTGGCCTTCGGCGCGCTCGGCTGCGGCGCCCTGGTGCAGTTCGCGCCGGCGCCGACGCGGCTGGTGTGGGCGCTGCTGCTGGGCGGGATGGCGCTGGCCGCGGTGGTCGTCGCCGTGATCCCCGACGCGGCCGTCCGGCGGCCCGGCGCGCTGGCCTCGCTGGCGCCCCGGCTCGGCGTCCCGGCCCCGATCCGGCCCGAGTTCTACGCGCTCGTGCCGGTCATGCTGGCCAGCTGGGCGCTCGGCGGGCTCTACCTGGCCCTGGGGCCGTCCGTCGCGGCCGGCCTGTTCGGGCTGACCAGCCACCTGGTCGGCGGGCTGGTCGTCACGCTGCTGTGCGGTCCCGGTGCCGTCACCGCCTACGCGCTGCGGAACCGGCCGGCGCCGCGGCTGGTGGTTCCGGGTGCCGTCCTGCTGGCCGCCGGGACGGCCGTGGCGCTGGGCGGGCTGCTGGCCAGCAGCACCGCGCTCAGCGGGGCGGGCACGGCGCTGGCCGGCGTCGGCTTCGGCATCAGCTCGCTGGCCACCTTCGGCACGCTCGGCCACCTGGCCGTCCCGGCGCAGCGCAGCGAGCTGTTCGCGGTCGCCTTCGTCATCTCCTACCTGGCCTTCAGCCTGCCCGCGGTGGCGGCGGGTATCGCCAGTACCGACGCGGGACTGCGGCCGACCAGTATCGTCTACGCCGTGGTCGTCATCGTGCTGAGCCTCGCCGCCGTCGTCGCGCAGCGGCTCCGTCCTGGGCCGGCGCGGCCGTGACCGCGCGCATGGCGGAGGAGACGCCGCTGGCCCGGACCCGGCGCGCCCGCCGCATCAACCGGGAGCTGGGGGAGCTGTACCCCGGCGCGCACGTCGAGCTGAACTTCAGCACGCCGTTCGAGCTGGCCGTCGCGACCATCCTGTCGGCCCAGAGCACCGACAAGAAGATCAATGAGGTCACGCCCGCGCTGTTCGCCCGCTACCCCGACGCCGCGGCCTACGCCGCCGCGGACCGCGCGGAGCTGGAGGACATGATCCATGCCACCGGGTTCTTCCGGGCCAAGGCCAACACCCTGATCATGCTGGGCCAGCAGCTGACCGAGCGGTTCGGCGGCGAGCTGCCCGGCCGGCTCAAGGACCTGGTGACCCTGCCCGGGTTCGGCCGGAAGACGGCCAACATCGTCCTCGGCAACGCCTTCGGGGTGCCCGGCATCGCGGTCGACACCCACGTCGCCCGGCTCGCGCCCCGGTTCGGCTGGACGACCGAGGCCGACCCGGTGAAGATCGAGGCCGACATCGCCGCGCTCATCCCGCGCAAGGACTGGGCCGTGCTGTCGCAGCGCATCACCTGGCACGGCCGCCGGGTGTGCTTCGCCCGCCGGCCGGCCTGCGGGGCGTGCCCGATCGCCCCGCTGTGCCCGTCCGCGGGCATCGGGGAGAACGACCCGGTCAAGGCGGCCAGGCTCATCCGCGCCAGCTGAGCCCATCGTGTGCGGCTCGTACGCCGTCCTTGATCAAGAGTGGCGAGCCCGCACGCCGGATCCCCGCTGGCGGCGGGCTGGCGCGGCGGGCTGAAAGGCTTACCCGGCGAAACGGCTGCCTCGCCGGGTAAGCCTGCCGCCCTGGCGTCAGGGCAGCTGCCCGGAATGGTCGACGACCGCGATCTGGATGAGGGCGCTCCCGTCGTACTGGTGCGCGGCGGGACCGTGGTAGCCGGCCGCGGGCCAGGTCCGGACGCCGAGGTAGGCGTACGTCTTCGGATCGAAGATGTTCACGGCCCGGCCGCCCTCGTACACCCACTCGATGCCCACGCCGGCGCGGCCGGTCGCATCGCGCACGCCCGGCACGACCGTGAAGCCCGGCGTCCGCGCCATCAGCTCGTACAGGGCCGCGCGCTGGGCCGGCCGCAGGTAGGCCTGGCCCATCAGCGTCATCATGGCCTTGCCCAGGTCATTGGCCAGCCAGCTCGCCCCCTCGCCGGGCGGGGCCTGGTCCCGGGCGAGCTGGATCCGGCTCAGGTAGGCCAGGACGGCGCCGGGCTGGGTGGGCAGGCCGGGGAAGTAGCCGGCGGCCGGGTAGCAGCCGGCCGACGCGGCCTGCGCCGCCGTGCAGGCCGGGATCCCGTCGCCGGGACCGGCCGGCGTCCCGGCCGGCGCCGGGCTGCCCGATGGTGCCGGTGCCGCCCTCGACGTCCGGACCACCCCCGCCTGGCTGCCGTCCGCGGACAGCCAGGTCTGCGTGCGCACGCCGTTGGCGTCCTCGGTCTCGCTGTAGACCCACTGGCCCGGCCGGGGCGGCCCGGCCGGCAGCTGGAGCGCGGCGTGCGCCGCGGCGGCCAGGAACCGGGCCGCCGTCAGGCGGCCGGCCAGCGGATGGGCGGGCGGCCCGGCGGTCCGGCTGGCCGGGCTGGACTGCCCCGCCACCAGCACGGCCGCGGCCGCGCAGGCGGCCGCCGCCGTGGCGGCCAGGCCGGCCAGCGCCCATCGCGTCCGGTGCGGCGCCCGCCGCGGCGCTCGGTGCGGCGGCCGGGCGCGGGGCGTGGCCGGCCGCGGCTCGCTCCGGCTGCCGCCCGCGGCGCCATCGGCGCTGATCTCCGCCGCGATCGCGGCGGCCAGCAGCTCGCGGGCGCCGGCCAGCTCGCCGGGCCCGGCCAGCGCCTCCTCCGGCCGCAGTTCCCTGATCAGGTCCAGGTCAGTCATTGCTGAGGATCTCCTCGAAAGTCTCGTGGCGGCCGGTCGCGGCCAGGGCGCGGCGCAGGCTGGCCCGGGCCCGGTTCAGCCGGGACCGGACGGTGCCGACCGGGATGCCGAGCGCGCGGGCCGTCTGCTCGTAGGTGAGCTGCTCCCAGGCGATCAGGACGACGACGTCCCGGTCTCCGCCGGGCAGCCCGGCCAGCGCCGCGGCGAGCAGGTCCCGCACGGAGCTGGCCGTGACGTCAGCGGCGACGCGGTCAGCGTGGCCGGGCACGTCCAGGTCGGGCACGGCGGCGCGGCGGATCCGGAACTGGCGGGCCTCGTCCCGGCGGTGCTGGCCGATCAGGTTGGTGGCGATCCCGTACAGCCACGGCCCGGCGTCGGCGTAGGCCGTGTCGTACTGCGCCCGTTTCGCGAAGGCGGCCAGGAACGTCTCGGCGACCAGGTCATCGGCGATGCCGCGGCCGACCCGGCGGGCGACGTAGCGGTGGATGCGCGGGGCGTGCCGGTCGAACAGCGCGGCGAACTGCTCCGGCTCCCGCCGGGACCGCTCGATGCACCGCGCGTCGTCCGCGGGCTGCGGGTCGTGAGCGGCTGGCGCCCGGCCGTGCGCCTGTCTCATGCACGAGCCCGATCCATGTGGGTACCCCTTCACTCTCGCGGTCATGTCACTGGTTATCAGCGACGGCCGCGAAAGCAGTTCACGCCCCCGCCGCGGGCCGCGGGTGACGCTTCCGCCGCCCGGCGTCCTTCCATCCGAAACGTGGCCCTGGCCGGGAAGCTGCTTCCCCGCGTTACCGGCACGAGGCCAGGAAGTCCCCGAGCCGGAACCCGTCCGGCACGCGGCCCCGGTGCTCCAGCATGACGTGCCGGAACAGGTCGAACAGCACGAGCTGGTAGGTCCGCTCGTAGACCGCGGCCAGCTCGTGGCGCTGCGCGTACCGCTCCGGGATGTGCTCGGCGCAGTAGCGCGCGAAGCCCCGCAGCAGGCCGATGCCGCTGGCCGGGAAGCCCCGCTTGGGCGCGGCCAGGATGCCGGCGCTGCCGGCCGGCATCCGCTCGGCCAGCATCTCCCGCAGCAGGCGCTTGCGCACGGTGCCGGCCTCGCCCAGCCGCGACCCGGACGTCAGGGCGAGCCCGGACTCGTACACGTGCGCGTCGAGGTAGGGCAGGCGCACCTCGACGCCCGCGGCCATCGAGTACTTGTCGACCAGTTCCAGGTGCTGGCGCACGAGGGGGGCGCCCAGGTCGGCCCGCAGCGCGCTCTCCGGCCCGCGGCCGCGCAGGTCGGCCAGCTCCAGCGCGGCCGCCGTCGGCCGCAGCCCGGCCCGGCTCACCCGGGCCAGCCGGGCCTGCCGCCCGCCCGGCTGCCAGGCCGCCGCCGGGCCGGGCCGGACGTGATCCAGGTAGCCGCCGAACACCTCGTCGGCGCCCTCGCCCATCAGGCACACCTTGGCCTGGCGGGCCACCGTGCCGAACAGGAACGCCAGCGGCAGGGCCCCGAGCGCGGGCGGCTGCTCCTCGGTGGCCACGGCGGCGGCGATGCGGGCGGCGTAGCTGGCGGGCCGGACGAGGACCTCGCGATGGCGCAGGCCCAGCTGCCCGGCCACGCCGCGGGCGGCGGCCGCATCCGGGTCGTCGCCCGCCGCGCAGACCGTGAACGAGCTCAGCGGCCGGCCGGCCACGGCGGCGAGCAAAGCGGAGTCGACGCCGCCGGACAGGGCGAGGGCCACCTCCGGGTCCGCCTCCAGGTGACTGGCCACCGCGCGGCCGAGCGCGGCCCGGGCGCGGCGCTCGCCGGCCAGGTCGCGCGCTCCGCCGGGGCCGATCGGCGCGGGCCGGGACGGCGGCGCGCCGCCGACCTCAAGCCGGCCGCCGTCCAGGCGGGCGGTGAGCGTCTCGCCGGGCATCAGGCAGCGGACGCCGGCCACGAACGTGGCGCTGCCGCACGGGTGGCCGACCAGCGCGCTGTCGGCCAGCGCGGACCGGTCCAGCGCCGGCGTCAGGCCCGGTACCTGCAGCAGCGCCTTGATCTCGGACGCGAAGTACAGCGCCCGGCCGCCGGGCTCAGGGTAGACATACAGCGGCTTCATGCCGACGGGGTCCCGGGCCAGGAACAGGGAGCCGGCGTCGGCGACGGCGAAGGCGTACATCCCCTCCAGGTGCCGGACGCAGTCCGGCCCGTCCCGCCGGTACAGGCCGAGGATGACCTCGGTGTCGGTCTGCGTGCCGAACCGGTAGCCGCCGGCGGCCAGGGACTGGCGCAGGCGGCGGTAGTTGTAGATCTCGCCGTTGAAGACGATGCACGCCGCGCCGCCGGGGGAGCGGACCGGCTGGCCGCCGCCGGCCCCGCCCACGATGGCGAGCCGGACGGCGCCCACGGTCACCCCCGGGCCGTGGCGGATGCCGCGGCCGTCCGGGCCGCGGTGCGCGATCGCGTCCAGCATGGCGCCGGTCACGTGCCGGGGCACGTCGTGCCCGATGGCCCCCGCGATTCCGCACACGGCGCGCCGCTACTGGGCCGGCTGGCGGGAGCCGGGCGCCCCCGGGCTGAGGGACGGCTCCGCCGGCAGGTCGCGCTGCCGCAGCCCGGGCGACAGCAGCCGCCACCCCGCCGGCGCGAGGTTGGCGGCGCACAGGATCCACAGCGCGGCCCGGTTCCCGGCCGCGGCGGCCAGCGCGCCGCCCGCCAGCGCGCCGACGGGCACCAGGCCCAGCTGCAGGGTCTGCATCGATGCGCTGACCCGGCCGAGCATGTCGTGCGGGCAGTACGACTGGCGGAACGTGTTGACGACGATCGCGGAGATGACGATCCCGGCCTCGAGGAAGGCCAGGCCGGCCACGAACAGGGCAAGGCCGGCGCCGCGGCCGGCGGCGGGCAGCAGCAGCCCGAACGGCGCCGTCCCGGCCAGCGCCAGCCGGCTCAGCCGCCCGTCGCCGAGGACCCGGGACAGCCGGCCGGCGGCCGCGGCGCCGGCCAGGCCGCCGATGCTGCCCGCGGCGATGACCACGCCGATGGCGGCGGCCGGGGCGCCGAGGTCGCGGGCCAGGTACGGGATCTCGATGGCGCCGAGGGCAGTCAGGCACATGTTGGCCAGGCTGGCCGACACGGTCAGGTTCCGCAGCAGCGGGTCCCGGAACGTGAACGCCAGGCCTTCCCGGATGGCCGCCAGGTACGCAACGGTGCGCGCGGAGCGGGACTCCGGCGGCTCGGCGGCCCGGATCACCAGGAGCGCCGCCGTGGAGAGCACGAAGCTGGCGGCGTCGGCGACGAGGGCGAAGGGCGCGCCGAAGGCGCTCACGAGCACCCCGGCCAGGCCCGGGCCGCCCACCCGGGTGGCGGAGTCAGCCGCCTGCGAGCGCGTGTTGGCCAGCCGCAGCAGCGTGCGGTCCGGCACCAGGCTCCGCAGGTAGTTGCCGTAGCTCACCTGGAAGACCAGCTCGAACAGCCCGATGACCAGGGCGGCGGCCAGGACCTGGGCCAGGGTCAGGCGCCCCAGGGCGGCCGCCGCCGGGATGCTGCCGACCGCCGCCGCCTGCCCCAGGTTGGCGGCGATCAGCAGCGGCCGCTTGTGGCGCCGGTCGGCCCAGGCGCCGACGGGCAGGCTGATGACCGCCGTCGGCAGCCACTGCAGCGCCTCGACGAGGCCGACCTCGAAGGTGGAGCCGTGCAGCCGCAGCACGACCACCAGGGGCAGCGCCACCGTGGTGACCATGCTGCCGAGCTGGCTGACCGTCTGCCCGGACCACAGCCAGCCGAAGTCGCGGCCGAGTCCGGCCTGGTCATCGCCCGGCATGATGTCCTCCGCGGCAGCGCTGGCGTGGGCCGGGCAGCAGGTGCCCTTTCCTATTCCTGGTTAACATTAGTAACAAGAGTGCACAAGTATGGACAGATATTGACACAACCTTGGTGCTCGACTTGACTGTATTCAATCGTCCGAGCACGGGAAGGGAGCCCTTGTGTCGCTCGATCCGGCCACTGACTTCGAGACAGTGATCACCGACGCCCCCGATGAGGATGAGTCGATTCAATTCGAGCTCATCGCCGAGTCCACAGATCTTGTTGACCTCGCCTACGGGCCAATCTGCCGGGTCGACGGCGGAGACTCGGCCGACTTCTGATTCCAGCCGCACTGGCCCAGTCAGCGGAGTGAGATGTCATTTTCCAAGGCTGAGCTCCCGGTACTTGGTGCTGGCCTGGGTTACCGGGCCGCCCTGCATGATCAGATTCTCGCCGCCGCCGACCGGATTGACTGGCTGGAAGTCATCAGCGATCAGTTCATGCCGCTGGACGGCCGGCGGACGGCGCGGCTGTCCGCGCTGACCGGCGTCTTTCCCTGCATTCCGCACAGTCTCGAGCTGTCGGTCGGCTCCGCGGACGGCCCGCCGGACGGGTATGCCGCCGGGGTGGCCGAGGTCGCCCGCGCGGCGGGCGCGCCGTGGTTCTCGGATCACCTCGCCTTCAACCGGCTGCCGCGCGTCACCCTCGGCGCGTTCATGCCCCCGTTCCGGGACCGGCCGACGGCGGCCCGGATCGCGGACCGGGTCCGCGCGCTCCAGGCGGCCGCCGGCGCGGTCATGCTGCTCGAGAACGTCGCCAGCCTGCTGGACCCGGGCGGCGACCTGGACGAGCCGGCGTTCCTGAACCTCATCGCCGCGCAGGCCGACTGCGGCATCCTGCTCGACCTGGCCAACCTGCACAGCCGGTGCCTGTGCACGGGCTGGGACACGCGCGCGTTCCTGCGCCGCCTGGATCTGGACCGGGTCGTCCAGGTGCACCTGGCCGGCGGCCGGTGGCAGGACGGCTACCTCATCGACACCCACGACCAGCCGGTCGGCGAGCACGTCTGGGACCTCCTCGCGGATGTCTGCCGGCGGACTGAGCTCAAGGGCGTCCTGCTCGAGCGTGACGCGCGCTTCCCGGCCGACCTCGAGCCGCTGCTCGGCGAGCTGAGCCGCGCCCGGGCCATTCTCGAATCGCCCGGCCGGGTGCGGCCGGGCGGCACCGGGCCGGGCCTGGGCGGCCCGGCGCGGCCGGCCGAGCGGCTCGCCGCCTCCTCCCAGCCCGACCTGGAGCGGCGGCTGGGCGAGCACGTGGCCGGCACCGGGCCGGCCCCCGCCGGCGACCGCCTGCGGGCGTTCCTCGACGACGCCGCGGCCAGCCGGATGGGGTTCATCGCCGGGGCCTACCCGGCCACCCTGGCGGTGGCCGGCAGCGCGGCCGGCTCCCGGCAGGCCGCGGGCCGCGCCTTCTTCCGGCAGCGGCCGCGGCTGCGCGCCCTGGAGGACGAGCTGGGCGTGCGGGCGGCCGAGGCCGAGCAGTTCCGGCGGTACGCGGCCGACCTGGCCGGCGAGCTCGGCGCCCCGGAGCTCGCGGCGCTCGCCGACCTGGAGTCCGAGCTCTTCCTGGCCGGGCAGGCCGCGGACCGCGCCCCGGCCGCTCCCGGCCGCCCGGGCTGCGGCTGCAACCACGCCGACCGGGACGCCGCCGGGCTGGTGCTCTGCCCGCAGGCCGAGCTGGTCCGGCGGGAGCCGACGCGGCTGGTCACGCTGCCGTTCGACGCCGTCCGGGTCCGCGATGAGCTCCTGGCCGAGGCCGCCCCCAGCCTGTCCTCGCTGCGCGCGCTGGCCGCCGCCCACGCGGGCGCGCTGTGCCTGGCCATCGGCGTGTCCCCGGCCGGGAAACGCTCGGTGTTCCGCCTCGGCCCGGCCGAGCTGGCCGTGCTGGCCTGCCCGTCCCGGTACCGGGGCGAGCTGTCCGGCCCGCGGGCGCGCCTGCTCCGGCTGGCGCTCAGCAACCACCTCCTTTCCGTCCGGCATGGCGGGTGACGTGAGAATCTGCGCCGTCGTCAAGTACCCGCCCATCCAGGGCGGGGTCAGCGCCCAGAGCTACTGGCTGTGCCGGGCGCTGGCCGAGAAAGGCCACGACGTGACGGTCGTGACCAACGCCGCCGAGGTGGAGCCCGGCTACCGGATCTGGCTCGAGGCCGCGGACCTGGGCCTGCTGCAGGGCCGGTTCCCTGGCGGCGGCCGCCTGGACGTCGTGTGGACGAGCCCGTGGGACGAGGGCCGGTGGCATCACATCCCGGCCGGCAACCCGGCGTCCGAGCGGCTGGCCAGCCTCGCCGCCGAGACCGTCCGCCGGCGTGGCAGCGACCTCATCCTCTCCTACTACCTGCAGCCCTACGGAATCGCGGCCGCCTACGCGAGCCGGGTCACCGGCGTGCCGTTCGTGACGCGCCACGCCGGCAGCGACCGCTACGCGCTCATGAAGAACCCGGAGCTGGGCCCGGTCTACCGCCAGGTGCTGCGCGAGGCCGGCGGCATCATCGCCAACGGCGACACCCTGGCCGGCTTCGGCATTCCCGCGGCGCGCCTCATCGACGGGCCCGCCGTCTCCTTCATGCCCGAGTCCTTCGCCCCGTACGGCACCGCCCTCGGCATCCAGGCCGCGATCGACCGCATGGCCGGGCTCGGCTGCCCGGCAATCACCAGCCGCGCCCCGCTGGACGCCGGCCGGCCGATCCTCGGGCAGTACGGGAAAGTAGGCCGGCCTAAGGGAACGATGGCGCTGCTGGAAGCGGTAGCCGCGATGAGGCCCGGGCGCCGCCCGGCCATCGTCATGATGGGCGGCGGGATCCTCATGCCGCGAGTCCGGCAGGCCATTGACTCGCTGGGCCTGGCCGGGGACGTCTGGACGCTGCCCTTCCTCCCGCACTGGCGGGTCCCGGAATTCATCCGCGCCTGCGACGTGATCGCGGTCCTGGAGCACGGCTTCCCGATCCCGCAGCACGGCCCGTCGCTGATGCGCGAGGTCCTGGCCTGCGGTGTCCCGGTCCTGGCCTCCGGCGAGGTGACCGGCAAGCTCGCCGCGCCGCTGCAGTCGGCGCCCGCCATCACCACGGTCCCCGACCCGCGCGACGGCAGCCAGCTGCGGCGCGGCCTGGCCGCCGCGCTCGCGGCCGCGTCCGGCGAGCGGCCGGCGGCCGTCCCCGGCCTGGTCGCGGAGGCCCGCCGTGAGCTCGACGGCGTGATCAGCCGGATCGAGGCCTTCGCCGCGGCGCTTCCCGTCTCGGCCGGCCCCCGTGTCCCCGCCTCGGCCGGACCCGGCGTGCTGGCAGACGCCGGTGTGCCGGCAGAGGCTGGCGTCTCGGCTGCCCCTCGCGCCCCGGCAGGCACTGCCGCCCTGGCGGGTGCTGCCGCCCCGGCCGGGACGGCTGACGACGACGCTGCGGGCCTGGCCCGCGGCCTGCTGGCCCGCTACGCCCCCGGCCTGGTCGCGGTCGCCCTCCAGGAGAGCGACGACTGGCTGGCCCGCCTCGCGGGAACGCCGGCCGAGACCGGGCCGGCCCGGCTCGTCGCCCTCGTGGACGAGGCGATGGCCCGGCACCGCGACGATGCCCGGTGGCAGACCGTGCAGGCCGAGGCGGACCTGCTGTGGCTGGCCTGCGACACCGGGTCCCCGGACGGCGCCGCGCCGCCCGGCGAGCCGGACGGCGCCCTCCCGCCGGCGGTAGCCCGCGCCGGGGGCTGGACCGACGCGGAAGGCAGCTACGCCGCCTGCCCGCAGTCCGCGGCCATGATCCGGCTCCGCGTGTACCCGCCCGCGGCGGTGCGGTTCCTGCTCAGCCGGCGCGAGACAGTCCTGCGCGCCCGGCCCGGCGACACCTCGCCCGCCGCGCCCGCCGTCCCCGCGGATCGCGACTGCGCGGTCGTCGTCGTCAAGGACCAGGCGCTGGAGGGCCGGGTCTTCCTGGCCAGCCCGCTCGTGCACGCGGTCCTGCGCCAGGCCGACGGCACCCGGACGCCCGCCGTCCTGGCCCGGGAGACGGGGATTCCCGAGGCCCGCCTGACCGCGCTGCTGGACGGCCTGGCCCGGGCCGGGCTCATCCGGTGGACCTGCTACCCGCAGCCGCGGGTCGCGGCGGCCCTCCGCCTCGTGCCGGCCGGCCGCTGATGGGCGCGGAGGTGATGCTGCCGGGGCCCGGGCGAAGTCCCGCGCCGCGCCCCGCCGCGCCGCTGCCGGCCGGGCTGCGGGTCGCGCTCATCGATGCCCCCTGGGACGAGGTCGGCACGCCCTCGCTGCAGTGCGGCCTGCTCGCCGCGGAGCTGGCCGAGCTGGGCGTCCGGGTCGACGTGCACTACCTCAACCTCGAGTGCGCGGCCGCCATCGGGGCGCGCCGGTACCGGACCGTCTCCAGCTACCGGGCCGACCGCCGGAACCTGCTGGGCGAGTGGCTGTTCGGCGTCGCGGCCTTCGGCGAGGCCGGCGACGACACCGCGTACTGGCGCGACAGCCGCGGCCTGTCGGCCTACCTGGCCGCCGCGGGCAGTTCGTTCCGGGAGATGCAGGAGCTCCGCAACGACATCCTGCCCCGCTGGGTCGCCGACACCTGCGCGGGCATCAGCTGGGACGACTACCTCCTGGTCGGGTTCAGCAGCTGCTTCGAGCAGAACTGCGCGAGCCTCGCGCTGTCCCGCGCCATCCGCGAGCGGTGCCCGCAGGTGCCGCTCGTGTTCGGCGGGGCCAACTTCGACGGGACGATGGGCGCGGAGTACCAGCGGTGCCTGCCCTGGCTGGACTACGTCGTGTCCGGCGAGGGGGACAGCGCCCTGCCCGAGCTCGTCCGCGCCCTGGCGGCCGGCGAGCCGCGGCGGCCCATTCCCGGCGTGCTGTGCCGGGCCGCCCGGCAGGCGGCCGGGGAAGACGGCGTCCCGCCGCGGGCGGCCCGCATCCGTGATCTCGACGCCCTGCCGATGCCCGACTACGACGCGTACTACGCCACCCTCAAGCGCCTCGGCTGGGACCAGCTGTCCGAGGGCGGCCGGCCGCACCTGCTGATGGAGACGTCGCGGGGCTGCTGGTGGGGCGAGAAGCATCACTGCACCTTCTGCGGGCTCAATGACGCCGGGATGGCCTTCCGGGCCAAGTCGGCCGGCCGCACCGCGCGCGAGCTGGCCTACCTGACCAGCCGGCACGAGACCCTCCGGGTCGACATGGTGGATGACATCATCGCGCCCGACTACGCGGTGACGCTGGCCGCGCTGCTCACGGCGGCGGGAAATGACTACGACATCTTCTACGAGATCAAGGCGAACACCCGGCCTGATCAGCTGCTGGCGCTGCGCCGGGCGGGAATTTCCGGTCTCCAGCCCGGAATCGAGAGCCTGTCCAGTCATGTGCTCGAGCTGATGCGCAAGGGCACGGACATGCTGCTCAACGTGCGCTTCCTGAAATGGGCGACGGCCTATGACATCCGCGTCGTCTGGAATGTGCTGATGGGATTTCCCGGTGAATGCGACGAGGATTACCGCCGGCAGGCCGAGCTGCTGCCGTCGCTGCATCACCTGGCGCCGCCCGGCGGCTGCGGGCGGATCTGGCTGGAGCGGTTCAGCCCGTTCTTCGAGGATCCCGGCCTCGGCCTGATGCCGACCCGCCCGGCCCGGTCCTATCCGCACGTCTATCCCGTCGCCGGCATTGATCACGCGAAGATCGCCTATTTCTTCGAGTACCAGGCCCGGTCCCGCGCGTCGGCCCGGTCGATGCGGCAGCTGTATGAGGCCGTCCAGGAATGGCGGGCGGCCGCCCGCGGCCCGGGCCTGCCGCCGACCCTGACCATGAGCCGGGGACCGGGCTTCGCCGTGCTGACCGACACCCGGTCGGGGGAGATCCGCCGCGCGACCCTCCGCGGCTGGCGGGCGTCGCTCTACGAGCTGTGCGGCGTCACCGCGCTGTCGCCCGAGCGTGCCGTGGCCCGCCTGGCCGCCGCCGCGGACGGCGCCGCCGCCGGGGACGGTGCCGCCCCCGCGGACGGTGCCGCCCCCGCGGACGGTGCCACGGCCGGGGCGAGTGCCGGGGCCGGGGAGGGCGCCGGGGAGGTCAGCGCCGCCGCCGCGCGCCGGTTCCTGGAGGCGTGCGTCACCCAGCGGCTCGCGGTCACCGAGGGGGGCCGCTACCTCACCCTGGCGCTGCCGGCCCGGCCGTCGCTTCGCCCGTCCCGGCCGGGATGGCCAGGCTCAGGTAGTGACCGTCCTCCTCCGCCATGAGCCGTTCGGCGACGCATGACCGCAGGAAGCTGAGCAGCCGCCGCTCGGTGACCTGGTCCGCGCCGTCCGCGTGCAGCCGCGCGAGCGCCGCCGCCGCCGAGTGCGCGGTGCGGCCGCAGTGCTCGTAGGCGCCGGCCCGCCAGTCGTCGAGCACGGCCTCCCGGTAGCGCGGGCCGCGTGTGTCGGCGATCCGCAGCCAGCCCGGCCCGCGCTCGGACCGCAGCTCCGGCCGGCGCCCGGCCGCCCACCGCGCCTGCCAGTCCCGCACGGCCTCGCCGAGCCGCGCCCGGACCGCGGGGGAGGCGGTGTCGCCCGCGACGTAGTCGAAGTAGTAGGCGATCTGGTCGGCCCGGACGGGCGGGGGATAGACGTGCCGGTAGGCCGCGCTGGGCGCCACGTCCCGGATGGGGAACGCGGAGTCGAAGAAGTACGGGCTGAACCGCTCCAGCCAGATGGCGCCGCAGCCGCCGGGCGGGTTCAGGTGGTGCAGCGAGGGGATGAGGTCGATCTGGCGCTCGTAGTCCTCGTCGGTCTCGCCGGGGAACCCGGTCAGGATGTTCCACACGGTCTCGATGCCGTAGGCCTGCGCCCATTTCAGCAGCCGCAGGTTGATGAGCATCGTGCTGCCCTTGCGCATCAGGCCCAGCACGTGCGTGCTCAGGCTCTCGATGCCGGGCTGGATCGTCGCGACCCCCGCGCCCCGCAGCAGGCGCAGCTGGTCGGCGGTCAGGTTGGCCTTCACCTCGTAGAACATCCTCAGGTCCCAGGCCTGCGCCTGCAGCGCGGGCAGCACGGACCGGAAGTAGGACATGTCCAGGATGTTGTCCACCGCGTCAATGGTCAGGACGTGATGCCGGGCGGTCAGGTCCCGGATGTCGCGGATCACGGCCTGCGCCGACTTGGCCCGGTACTTCATGCCGCTGCCGTTGAGGCCGCAGAACGTGCAGTGATGCTTCTCGCCCCACCAGCAGCCCCGCGACGACTCATACAGCAGGTGCGGCCGGGCCGGGCCGAGGACGGCCTCGCGGCCCAGCCGGGCCAGCGCCGCGAAGTACTCCTCGTAGTCCGGCGCCGGCAGCGAGTCCAGGTCCGCGACCTGCGGCGCGGGCTGCTTCCCGGTGACGGCCAGGCCGGCGCCCCGGTGGCACACCCCCGGCACGCCGGCCGCGTCCTGGCCGTCGGCCAGGCGCTGCACCAGCTCAGGCAGGGCCCGGTCGCCCTCGCCGATCACGGCGTAGTCGATCCAGTCGATGGCCCGGACGTACTCGACGCCCATCTCGCCGTCGAAGTTGGCGCCGCCGAAAACGTTGACCTGGGCCGGGTACCGGTCCTTCAGCCGGAGGGCCAGGGCCAGCGACGCCACGTTCTGCTCGAAGGTCGAGGTGAAGCCGACGACGCCGTACGGCTGCCACCGGTCCTCGGCCGCCACCCGGTCGAGCCACCCCGGCAGTACCTCGTCACGCAGCCGCAGCAGCTCGACCGGGGAGAACTCCAGGCCTGAGTCCTCGCCCAGGACCGCCGCGAAGTAGTCCGACCCGTCATCCTGGCGGCCGAACGCCGCGGTGCTGAACAGCCACTCGCCGAGCAGGTGCGACCGGTCGGCCCGCAGGGACATGACCGCGCGGTAGGGCTGCGGCCCGAGCAGGGCCGACAGCTCCAGGTTCAGGTAGTGCACGTCAGCCGGGTAGCCGCGTCGCTCCAGGCCCGCCTTCAGCAGCCCGCACTGGATGGACGGGACCTCGGCCCGGGCCCACGGCATGTTCACCAGCGCCACCCGCAGCGCCCCGCCAGCCCCCCGCGCGCCGTCAGGATCCCGCACGGCGTGAGGATCCCGCACGGCGTCAGGACTCCGCGCGGCGTCGGCGCCGGGCGGGCTCACGCTGACCGGCGGCCGCCGACCGCTGTGCGCGGCGCGCGCCCGCCGTTCCGGCTCCGCCGTAATGCGCGGCCGGGGAGTCGAGTTCCGCAGGTTCTCATGTGCGCCCGCCCTGCTTTAGGAAGCTGTCCTCTTCGTCAAGCTAACACCCGCCGACATATCAGGCGATACCCTGCGCGCCCCGCCCGGCGAGGAGGGTTTCGATGATCGCGCCGCGTTATGCCGTCCCGCTGGCACTGGCGATCGGGCGCGTGCCAACCCGACGCCACGGCGACGAGCTCCGGGCGCGGTGACCGCGTTTCCCGCGGGGATGAGGTGACTGACGGGGACAACGGTGCGCGGGCGCTGCCTTGGCGCATCGCGGCGTCGGCTGCCGGCCCGCGGCGGCAACGACATGAACGTAGAGTCGCTGCTGCCATAGCAGCAGTAATCTCACGCCCATGTCGTTCCCGGAGCCGGGCGGCCGCTGCTTCCGCCCTGCCGGAGACCACCGGGCTGCCATCCGCTTCCTTGCGTCTCGCTGGCCGCAGGGGCCTCGGCCTGACACTGCCACCGCCGAGCGGCCGAGCCGCCGAGCCGCCGACGAGCCGGGGACTGGTGCCGGTGACCGAGGGCTAATGCCGGCGACGAGGGCCTAATGCCGGCGACGGGGGCCTGATGGCGGCGAGCCGGGGCCTGCTGCCGGCGGCGGGGGGCCGATCCGGGCCCCGGCCGCCGGCGCTGCCAGCACCGGCCGCCGGCCCTCAGGCGATGACTCCCTCGGGCAGCAGCGCGTGCACGCCCCACGTCTGGTTGGCCACCTGGGTCACGCGCAGGTCCACGCACGTGCTGGCCAGCGCCAGCGCCGTTCCCTTGTCCAGCGAGAAGATCCCCTGCATCCACACCACCATCGCGTCCAGCGCGTCCCCCATGGCCTCGTTGAGGTCGGCGGAGAATCCGAACGTGATCCGCCCGGCCGGCGTCTCGGCGTGCACCGACGCCAGCGGCCGACCGGTCGCCAGGTCCACCACCGCCGTGGTCGTCATCGGGCACTCGATGGCCGTGCCGCCGACCTCGCCGTCGCCCTGCGCGGCGTGCCCGTCGCCCAGGTACAGCAGCGCTCCGGGCACGCTCACCGGCAGGAACAGGGTGGCCCCGGCGACCAGCTCCCGGCAGTCGATGTTGCCCCCCGACGACGCCCGCGGCGGGATCGTCGAGTGCTCGCCCGCCTCCGGCGGGGCCAGCCCCATCACGCCGAGGAACGGGGCCAGCGCGCGGGTGAAGCCCCGGTCGGCCGTGCCCTTGCCCGCGTCGGCATCCAGCTCCCACAGCAGCCAGGCGGGCGGCCCGCCGGCCAGCCCGAGGCGCCGGGTGACCGGGGTGTCCTGGGCCGCGGCCACCGTCCAGCCCCACTCGCCCGGCCGCAGGTCGGTCAGCCGCAGGGCCAGCATGTCGCCGGGCTGCGCGCCGCGCACCGCGATCGGCCCGGTCAGGCAGTGCCCGCGGGGGACCGGGAACATCCTCGGCTTGACCTCGCCCGGGGTGGTCTGCCGCTCCAGGTGGCCCGACGCGTCCAGCGACCGCACGGTCACCGTGTCGCCGGGGTCGATGGTCAGCACGGGCTCGTGCTCCCGGCTGAACACGTCCGCGGTGGTCGATGGCTCCGGATCCAGCCGGTGGCTCGTCATCGGTGTCCTCCCTCTCGCGCGCGCCCGGTGCCGGGCGCGCATATGCGGCACATGCTGCCAGCCTGCCGCAAAGGCCCCGGCTCAGCCAGCCTGGGTCAGCGTCGCGCTGGTCAGCGGGTAATGGCAGGCCACCGCGTGGTCACCGCCGCCGGCGGACAGCACCGGGGTCTCCTCGGCGCACTTGTCGGTGGCCAGCGGGCACCGGGTGCGGAACCGGCAGCCGCTCGGCGGGTCGATGGCGCTGGGCAGCTCGCCGCCCAGCCCGGCCGTGGTCTTGGCCCGCTCGTGCGCCGGGTCCGGCAGCGGGATGGACTGGATCAGCCCGGCCGTGTACGGGTGCCGCGGCGCGCTGTAGACCTGCTCGCTGGTGCCCAGCTCGACCAGCTTGCCGAGGTACATCACGCCGATCCGGTCGGCCAGGTACTTCAGCAGCGCCAGGTCGTGCGAGATGACCACGTAGGTCAGCCCGAACCGGTCCTGCAGCGACCGCATCAGGTTCAGGATCTGGGCCTGCACCGACACGTCGAGCGCGGAGACCGGCTCGTCGGCCACGATGACCTTCGGCTGCAGCGCCAGCGCGCGCGCCATGGCGATGCGCTGGCGCTGCCCGCCGGAGAACTCGCGGGCGTAGCGGTGGCCGATGTCGCCGCTCAGCCCGACCGCGTCCAGCAGCTCGTCCACGGCGGCCCGGCGGGAGCGGCGGCTGCCCGCGTGCTGGGCCGCCAGCGGCTCGGCGACCAGCGCGGACACCGGCATCCGCGGGTCGAGAGCGGCCGCCGAGTCCTGGAACATCATCTGCAGGTCACGCCGCCGCCGCCGGAAGTCGGCGGCCCGCAGCGTGCCCAGGTCCGCCCCGTCGAACGCGACCGAGCCGCTGGTCGGCCGCTCCAGGCCGACCAGCATCCGGCCGAGGGTGGTCTTGCCGCAGCCCGACTCCCCGACGATGCCGACCGTCTCGCCCGCGAAGACCCGCAGCGACACCCCGGACACGGCCTGGACCGCCCGCCGGTGCTGCAGGGGCCGGGTGGACCGGACGGCGAACTGCTTGACGACGTCGGTGACCTCCAGCAGCGGGACTCGCTCACTGCCCGGCCCGCCCGGGACCAGGGCGGGCCGGCTGCCGACGGCCACCGCGTCGAGCGCGGCGGTCCCGTCGGCGCGCGGGTGCAGGCAGGCGTGCGCGTGCCCTGGCGCGACCTCGGCGAGCGGCGGATCCGTCTCCTGGCAGTCTGACTCGGCGAAACGGCAGCGCGGGGCGAAGCGGCACATCGCCGGGAGCCCGATCAGCTTCGGGGGAGTGCCCGGGATGGTCGCCAGCGTGGCGGTCGAGTCCAGGTCCATGGTCGGCATCGACTCGAACAGCGCCTCGGTGTAGCGGTGCCTGCGGTCGCGGAACAGCGCCCCGGTGTCGGCGCGCTCGACGATCCGCCCGCCGTACATGACCGCGACCGCGTCGGTGTGCCCGGCGATGACCCCCATGTCGTGGGTGATGAGCAGGATGCTCATCGACAGCCGCGACCGCAGCTCGTCCAGCAGGGCCAGGATCTGGGCCTGGATCGACACGTCCAGCGCGGTGGTCGGCTCGTCGGCGATGAGCAGCCGCGGCTCGCACAGCAGGCCCATCGCGATCATGGCCCGCTGCCGCATTCCGCCCGACAGCTGGTGCGGGTAGTCGCCCAGCCGCTCGGCCGGCCGGGGCATCCCGACCAGGCCCAGCACGTCGGTGGCCCGGCTGTTGGCCGCCGCCCGGCTCGCGCCGGTGTGGATCTTGTAGGCCTCGCGCAGCTGGCTGCCGATGGTCCGGGTCGGGTTCAGCGACGTCATCGGGTCCTGCGAGATGAGCGCGATGTCGTTGCCCCGCAGCTGCCGCATCGCCGCGTCGTCCAGGCTGGTCAGCTCGGTGCCGCCGAACCGGACCGACCCGCCCGCGATGGACCCGCCGGGCGGCAGCAGCCGCATCACCGACATCCCGGTCATGGTCTTGCCCGAGCCGGACTCGCCGACCAGGCCGACGCACTGGCCCTCCTCGACGCTGAGCGTGACGCCGTCGACCGGGCGGACCAGGCCGTCCGCGGTGGCGATCTGGGTCCGCAGGTCGGTGATCTCCAGCAGGCTCACGCGGCGCCCCCGGCCTGCGGGCCGCCGGCCGGCGGCTCAGCCCGGGCGCCGCCCGCGGCCGCGCCGCCGGCGGTCGCGTCGCTGGCCGTGGTGCCGCCCGCCGCCGGGATGCCCGCGGCCGGCCGGGCGGCCGCCGGGCGGCGCCGCCCGAGCAGCATGGCCCGCAGGTCGTGGGCGCGGCGCAGCCCGCCGCCGGGATCGGCGGCGGTCAGCAGGTAGTCGCCGATGAAGTTCGCGGCCAGGATCGTCACCGTGATGGCCAGGCCGGGGAACACCGACAGCCACCACGAGGTGGCCAGGTTGGTGGCGCCCGCCGCCAGGTCGGTGCCCCAGTCGGGCTGGGGCAGCTGGACGCCGAGGCCGAGGAAGCTGAGCGTGGTCGCGGTCAGCACGGCCCAGCCGATGGCGCTGGTGCCCAGCACCACGACCTCGGTCAGCAGGTTGGGCAGCAGGTGCCGGACCGAGGTCCGGGCCGGGCTCGACCCGAACACCCTGGCCGCCTGCACGTACTCCGCGGAGCGCAGCTTGCGGACCGAGGCCTCGACGATCCGGGCGAAGCCCGGCGTGAACGCGACCCCGATGGCGATGACGATGCTGCGCACCCCGGACCCGGCCGTGGCGATCAGGATCAGCGCGATCATCAGCACCGGGATGGCCAGCAGCACGTCGACGACCCGCATGATGACCGAGTTGAGCCAGCGCGGCGCGGTGCCGGCGGCCAGCCCGATGCCGACGCCGGCCACCGTGGCCAGCACCACGCCGAGCAGGCTGGCGATCAGCACCGGCCGGGCGCCGTAGACGGTCCGGCTGAACACGTCGCGGCCGAGCTGGTCGGTGCCGAACCAGTGCGCGGCGCTCGGCCCGCGCAGGATGTCGTCGCCGGTCACGGTCGGGCCCACGTGGGCGATGATCCCGGGCCAGGCCAGCAGCACGATCACGGCCAGGGCCGCGATCACGATGACGGCCTGGCCGGCGGCGCGCCGCGCGCGCGACATGCGGCCCGGCGCGTCGGCGCTGATCAGCGGGGTGGTGGTGGCCGTAGCCAGAGCCATGCGGGAAGGCCCCTCTCTCAGGCGACCCGGGCGCGCGGGTCAACCGTGCCGACGATGAGGTCGACAGCCAGGTTGATGATCACGTAGCCGAGGCCGATCAGGACGACGGCGCCCTGCACGACGGGGATGTTCTTGCTGGTGATGGCCTCGGCCAGGTAACTCCCGAGGCCGGCCCGGCCGAAGATGACCTCGGTCACCGCGGCACCGGTCAGGATGTTGCCGAACTGCAGGCCGATGGTGGTGATGGCCGGGATCGAGGAGTTGCGCAGCGCGTGCCGGAGCAGGATCCGCCACTCCGCGCAGCCCCGCGCCCGGGCCGACTTCACGTACTCGCTCTGGTACTCCTCGATGATCCGGCCGCGGACCAGCCGGGTCAGGATGGCGGCGTAGCCCCAGCCCAGCGAGACGGCCGGGAGCACGAGCGCCCCCGTGGTCCCGTTGTCGATGGCCGGGAACCAGCGCAGCCGGACGCTGAACAGCAGGACCAGCACCAGGGCCAGGAAGAAGTACGGGACGGCCACGCCGAGGAACGAGACGCCGCGGGCGGCCCGGTCGATCAGCGAGCCGGGCCGGGCGCCCGCGATGACCCCCAGCGGGACCCCGACCACGATCGCCACGAGCAGAGCCGCGCCGGTCAGGATCAGGGTGCTGGGGGTCCGCGACAGCAGCTCGTGCGCGACCGAGGTCTGGGTCGCGTACGAGGTGCCCAGGTTGCCGTGCAGCAGCTGCCCGATGAAGTCGGCGTACTGCCGCCACAGCGGGTTGTTCAGGCCCAGCTCGGTGGTCAGCCGGGCGATCTGCTGCGGCGTGGCCTGCGATCCGAACAGGATCACCTTGGCCGGGTTGCCCGGGATCAGGTGAATCAGCAGGAACGCGATGACCGTGACGCCGATGAGCACCGGGACGGCGGCCGCCAGCCGGCGGAGCGCGAAGGCCATGGCGTCAGACGCTGGCCGAGTGGAAGGTGACGTAGCCGTTCAGCGTCGAGTGCAGCCCGGCGACCGACGGCGACATCGTGAACGGCTCGTTCACGTTCCACAGCGGCAGGTACATCGCGTCCTTCATCAGGATGACGCACACCTCCTCGTACAGGGCGTTGCGCGCGCTGGCGTCGGCCGTCGCGTTGGCCTGGGCGATCATCGCGTCGACCTTCGGGTTGGAGTAGTGCGACCAGTTGAAGCCCGACTTGATCGCGTTGGAGTTGACCCAGATGTTCAGCAGGTAGGGGTCGGTGCCGTAGTAGCCGAACGCGCCGAGGTTGTGCAGCCCGGCGTTGAACGAGCCCTGCGCGGTGGTGAACGGCTGCACGGTGGTGGACGACGAGAAGCCGATCTTGCTCAGCTCCGAGGCCACGAACTCGGTCGGCAGGTCCAGGCCGCTGTCGCTGAACAGGATGATCTTCAGGAACAGCTTCTGGCCGTTCTTGACCCGCACCCCGCCGGGGCCGACCTTCCAGCCCGCCTGGTCCAGCAGCGCCTTGGACTTGTCCGGGTCGTAGGAGTAGAGCTTGCCCGAGGCCGCGCTGTAGCCCGGCGTGATCGGGGTCAGCACGGTGTGGGCCGGGGTGTCCACGCCGAACAGCACCTGGTTGACCAGCTTCTCCTGGTCGACCGCGTACATGATGGCCTGGCGGACCAGCGGGTCGTTGGTCGGCGCCTTGGTCACGTTGATCGGGAAGCCGAGCGGCGTGCCGATGGCCTGCACCGTGAGCTGCTTGAACTGGCCCGACTTCTTCGCCGCGGCGATGTCGTTGGGCGGCAGGCCGAGCGCGATCTGGAGCTGGCCGGACTGCAGCGCGGAGTACCGCCCGCTGTCGTCGGTGACGATCCGGAAGATCAGCTTGTCCAGCTTGGGCGGCTTGCTGCTCAGGGCATCCGGGCCCCAGGTGTAGGCGGCATTCTTGACCAGGTTGAGCTGGCTGCCGGTCGCGTAGGACTCGAACTTGAACGGCCCCGTTCCGACAGGGTGGCTGCCGAAGCCGGTCGGGCCGTACTTCTTCAGCGCGGCCGGGGAGGCGATGCCGAAGTTGCCGGCGGCCTGCTGGTGCAGGAATCCGGCGTTCGGCTTGGAGAACACGATCTGGACCGTGTACGGGTCAATGATCTTGGTCTCCTGGTACGGGCCCAGGGCACCGAGGCCGCTCTTGGACTTGGTCGCCGGGTCGACGATGTGGTCGTAGGTGGCCTTGACCGCGGTGGCGTCGAACTTGGTGCCGTCGTGGAAGGTCACGCCCTTCTTCAGCTTGAACGTGAAGACCGACGCGTCGGCATTGACGGAGTAGCTCTCGGCCAGGCCCGGCACGAACTCGGTGCCGCTGCCCGTGGCGTCCGGCAGCCACCACACCAGCGGGTCGAACATGGCCATGCTGAGCATCAGCGTCAGGGCCAGGCCGGTCGCGCCCGGGTCCAGGGTGTCGGGCGGGGCGTTGATGCCCATGGTCAGCGTGCCGCCGGCCTTGCCCGAGCCGCCCGAGGCGGAGGAGTTGCTGGAGGTGCCGCAGGCGGCGAGGACGGGCGCCAGCCCGACCCCGGCGGCCAGGGCGCCCCCGATCCCGAACAGCTGGCGCCGCGACACCAGCCGGGCCCGCAGCTCGAGGGCACTGTCGGCGGTCGGGCGGGCGGGTCTGCGGCCAGGCAGGTCAGTCATCGGCGGGGCTCCTTACGGCGGGGGCGAGATGATCTCTGGCGGCGGTTCCTCTGCGCGACGTGACTGGGGGCGTCGGGTATGGCTGTTATGTATCTTGTATACGTAGCATGGGCTACAGGCACGTTACAAGCGCAAAAAGGCGTCGTTTCGCGTATGCGGGTATACCCGCGCGTTTACCCGGATCGGGGCCGGGCGGGCGAGGGCCGACCGGGGCAGCCGGGCGGCGGGCGGGGGCGCGGGCAGGCGCCGGGCGGCAGCTCAGCTGCGCGGCGGAGGGGAGCTCAGCCGGGTGCCGCGCGGGAACTGCGCCGGCTCCGGCGGGCGGAGACTCAGTCGGTCGCGGGCGGCAGCTGGGCGCGCATCGAGCTGCGCACGCTGAGCACGTGGTGGCGGGCCAGCACCTCGGCCAGGTCCGGGTCGCCCGCCTCGATGGCGGCGATCAGCCCGTGGTGCTCGGACCAGGCCTCCGGGGTCCGCAGTGGCGCGCTCTGGCGCAGCAGCCACTGGCCGCGCTTGACCATGGGGATGGCCATCGCGGTGAGGTAGGTGTTGCCGGTCATCTCGAAGATCAGCGAGTGCAGCTCGGTGTGCAGCTCAGCGAGGGTGTCCAGGTCCGTGTGGTCGGGGTCGGTCTGCGCCCGGGCCAGGATCTCCTTCATCCGCGCGGTCCGGGCCGGCGACACCTGGCAGGCGGCCAGCCGCGCGCCGAGCGGCTCGAGGGCGAGCCGGATCTCGAACAGGTCGGCGGCCTGCTTGGCCGACAGGGTGGCCACGAACGACCCGCGCCGGGCGGCCACGTCCAGGAAGCCCTCGCCCTCCAGGACCCGGATGGCCTCGCGGACCGGGTTGCGGGACACGCCCAGCTGCTCGGCCAGCCGGTCCTCGATGAGGCGCTCGCCGGGGCGCAGCGTCCCGTCGAGGATGAGCCGCCGCATCTCGGTCGCGACGACGTCGCGCAGCGGGCGGTGCGTACTGCCGACGGTGGCCGTGACGGGCGTTGACACCATAGTCGTAGATTGTATACGGAGCGTTAGCCGATGCGGGCATCCTTCTGGATTAGGGCGTGCCGGACATAAGCCCGAATTCGGCGGTACCCGGGAGAGCGCTGAACGCGGGGCGCGGTGGCGCTGAACGCGGTACGGCGGTAGCGGGCGGCCCCGGCTTCGGCGGGCCGGAGAACCCGCGCACCCGGGCGGGAGAACCCGCCCGGGCGGGCAAAGAAAAGGGCAGGGAGAACAGGTTCTCCTTGCCACTATCAATCTATAGCGCAGCCCGGGACTTGCCGCAAGACCCGGGGCGTGCTGCAGAATCTCCACCCGGAACCGGAAATGCAGCCGTCCCGAATGGGGGATTTTCATGATTGACGTGATCGTGGCCGGCGGCGGGCCGACCGGCCTGATGCTGGCCAGCGAGCTGCGCTTGCACGGGGTGCACGTGGTCGTGCTGGAGCAGGACGCGGAGCCGACGCCGGTGGTCCGCGCGCTCGGCCTGCACCCGCGCAGCATCGAGGTCATGGACCAGCGCGGCCTGCTGGACCGCTTCCTCGCCCTCGGCACGCGGCATCCGGTCTTCGGCTTCGTCGGCCTGACCCAGCCGGACCCGGGCCTGGACACCGCCCACAACTACGTCCTCGGCATCCCGCAGACCGCCACCGACCGGCTGCTGGCCGAGCACGCCGCCGAGGCCGGCGCCGAGATCCGGCGCGGCAGCGAGCTCACCGGGCTGAGCCAGGACCAGGACGGCGTGACCGTCGGCCTGGCCAGCGGGAGCGAGCTGCGGGCGCGCTGGCTGGTCGGCTGCGACGGCGGCCGCAGCACCGTGCGCAAGCTCCTCGGCGTCGGCTTCCCCGGCGAGCCCTCCAGGGCCGAGACGCTGCTGGGCGAGGTGGAGGTCACTGAGGACCCCGCGGTCATGGCCGCCGTCGTCGAGAAGGTCCGCAGGACCCAGCTGCGGTTCGGCGTCATCCCGCTCGCCGGCGGGGTCAGCCGCGTCATCGTGCCAGCCGCGGAGGTGGCCGAGGACCGCGCGGTCGCGCCGACCCTGGAGGAGTTCCGGCACCAGCTGCGGGCCATCGCGGGCACCGACTTCGGGGTGCACTCGCCGCGCTGGCTGTCCCGCTTCGGCGACGCCACCCGGCTGGCCGACCGGTACCGGGCCGGCCGGGTGCTGCTGGCCGGGGACGCCGCCCACATCCACCCGCCGACCGGCGGCCAGGGGCTCAACCTCGGCGTCCAGGACGCGTTCAACCTGGGCTGGAAGCTGGCCGCCGCGGTCGCCGGCTGGGCGCCGGCGGGGCTGCTGGACAGCTACGAGCTCGAGCGGCGCCCGGTGGCCGCCAGCGTGCTGGTCAACACCCGCGCGCAGATGGAGCTGATGTCCACCGAGCCGGGTCCGGCGGCGGTGCGGCAGGTCATCGCGGAGCTGACGAACTTCGAGGACGCCAACCGCTACCTGATCGAGAAGATCACGGCGACCGGGATCCGCTACGACCTCGGCCCGGGTCCGGACCTGGTCGGCCGGCGGCTGCGCGACGTCATGCTGAAGCGGGGCCGCCTGTATGACCTGATGCACGCCGGCCGCGGGCTGCTGCTCGACCAGGCCGGCCGCCTGTCGGTGGCGGGCTGGGCCGACCGCGTCGACCACGTGATCGACGTCAGCGAGGAGCTGGACGTGCCCGCGGCGCTGCTGCGCCCGGACGGCCACGTGGCGTGGGCCGGTGATGACCAGCCCGGGCTGGCCGGCCAGCTGGAGAGGTGGTTCGGCGACCCGGCCGCCTGACCGCGCGAGGTCATGCTGCCCGGCGGCGGCTGATTCCCGGGGAACGCCGAGAAACTCCGCCTATCCCGGAAAGCCGGCGGCGGCTTTGTCCCGCCCCGGCTTTCCGGGCGCTTCGAAGCTAACCGGGATCGGGCCGCGGTCGGCGGCCGCGCCGGCGATCGGGAGTGCGGGATCAAGAACCCGCCTCACGAAGGGGATAACGGCCGGGTGCCGCGTCATCCTCAGGGCTGATGCAAAGGCGCGGCGTGCTCGCTACGGTCGGTTAGGTGTCGACGAATTCCTCGGCCGCGGGGCCGCCGCGACCGCCGGCGCTGCTGACCACCATCGAGCGTCACCGGCTCGGGCTCGCCGGGCTGGCCGTGATTGCCTGCCTGACCCTGATCGCCCTGCTGTTCCGTCTCACGGCGCATGCACAGGGGCCGGGGCTCGACCTGGCGCTCCTGCCGTGCGTCCCGCTGGCGGCGCTCGGCCGGCGATGGCCGCTTCCGGTCCTCGGGCTGGCCACCGCCCTGGCCGTCGTGTCGATGGGGTCGGGCAGCTCGTCGCTGGGGCTGAGCCTGATACTCGGCGTGGCCGCGTACATCGTCGCCGCTGGCCTTCCGCGCCGGTCGTCAATCCGCGCGGTGGTGGCCGCGGCGACGGCTCTCGGCGGGGCGCTGGCGTTCGCCGGGATCACGCGGGGCATCGCCCCGCTCGCCGCCGAGGGCGTGGTGGGTCTCCTGCCGCTGGCGGCGGCGTGGTTCATCGGCGACAGCGTGGCCGCGCGCCGGCGTTACGTGGCGGGGCTGGCCGAGCAGGCCGAGCGCGAGCGGGCGGCCGAGGCGGAGCGCGCCCGCCAGGGGGTCCGGGAGGAGCGGGTGCGCATCGCACGCGAGCTGCACGACGTCATCGCCCACACCCTGACGGTGATCACCGTCCAGGCCGGGGTGGGCAGGCGCCTGATGGAGAAGCGCCCGGAGGAGGCCCGGACCGCGCTCGAGTCGATCGAGATGATCGGCCGGACCGCCCAGGACGAGCTGCGGGTGGCGCTCGGGCTGCTGCGCGGGGAGGAGGCCGAGACGGCCGCGCTGGCCCCGGCGCCCGGGCTCGTCGACCTCAAGGAGCTGGCCGACACGGTGCACGCCTCCGGGACGCACGTCGAGCTGCGAGCATCGGGCACCGACGGTCACCTCTCCCCGGCGCTCGAGCTGACCGTCTACCGGGTCGTCCAGGAGGCGCTCACCAACGTCGTCCGGCATGCGCCGGGAGCCCGCGCGACGGTCGACGTCGCGGTCTCGGCCACGGAGATCCGGATCGAGGTCCGCGATGACGGCGGGCCGCCCGTCCGCCCGGCGGGCACCGGGGCGCGGCCGGTCATCACGGGCACGGGCCACGGGATCGTCGGCATGCGCGAGCGGATCGGGGCGTTCGGCGGCTGGCTCGTGGCCGGGCCGCTCGCCGGCGGCGGCTTTCACGTCCTCGCCGAGGTCCCGGTCGAGGCGACGGTGTGACGACCAGCGTCCTCGTCGTCGACGACCAGGCGCTGCTGCGCACCGCGTTCTCCTCGCTCATCGACGCCGAGGACGACCTGGAAGCCGTCGGCGCGGCCGCCGACGGCCGGCAGGCGGTCGAGCTCGCGGCGCGCCTGTCGCCGGACGTCGTCGTCATGGACGTCCGGATGCCGGTGATGGACGGGATCGAGGCGACCCGGCAGATCATGGGCGACCGGGGCGCGGGCGCGCCCCGGGTCCTCATCCTCACGACCTTCGACCTCGATGAGTACGTCTTCGAGGCGCTGCAGGCGGGAGCCAGCGGCTTCGCGCTCAAGAGCCGCCCGCTCGACGAGCTGCTGGCCGCGATCCGCACGGTCGCCGCGGGCGAGGCGCTCCTGGCCCCGACCGTGACCCGCCGGCTCATCGCGCATTTCACCGACCATGCCCGGATGCGCGCCAGGACACCGCCGGGCCTGGCGGACCTCACCGAGCGCGAGCGGGAAGTGCTGGGCCTGGTCGCCCGGGGACTGTCGAACGCCGAGCTCGCCCAGGCGCTGCGCGTGGGCCTGCCGACGGCCAAGACGCACGTGAGCCGGATCCTGACCAAGCTCGGCGCGCGCGACCGCACCCAGCTGGTCATCCTCGCCTACGAGTCGGGGCTCATCACGATGACGTGAGCGGCCGCCCTGGCGTCAGTCCCGGGAATGACGCGGAGGTGGTTCCCGCGCACGACGACAGCGCGTCATCGATCGCCCACGATTGCTTCCCATGAGCATCTCGGTGCATGCGGCGGCGCTCGCGGCCGCCCCGACCCCGCACGGCGGCCTGCCCCCCGGGCTGCCGCTGCTCGCGATCCTGGCGCTCGCCGGGCTGGGCTTCGGGGCTACCCGCCTCGGCCGCCGGCGGCGCGGCGGAGACCAGGGAAAGGACTCAGCCTGGCTTCCGCAGCGGCGGGACCCGCCTGCGGCGGGCACGGCCGCGCCCGGTGGCGCGGCCGGCGCGCCGGAGCCGGCCGGGCCGTCCGCACCCCGGCTCACCGGGGAGGACCTCCGCCTGGCGGCCGCCGAGGAGCGTGCCCGCCCGGCCCGCGCCGTCGCTCTCCGCGACGGGCCGGCCCCGGGGCGGGCGGTCGAGACCCGCGGCCTGACCAAGCGGTTCGGCGCGAACGTCGCGGTCAACGACGTCGCGCTGCTCGTCCCGCGGGGGTCCGCGTTCGGCTATCTCGGGCCCAACGGCGCCGGCAAGACCACGCTCATCCGCACGCTGCTCGGCCTGACCCGGGCCGACGACGGCACGATGTCGCTGCTCGGGATCCCGGTCCCGGCCGAGCGGAGCCGGGCTCAGGCCCGGGTCGGGGCGATCGTCGACGAGCCCCGGTTCCATCCCCACCTGACCGGCCGCGACAACCTCCGGCTGCTGGCCGCGGCCCGCGGCGGCGGCGCGCGCCAGCGGATCGGGCCGTCGCTGGAGCGGGTGGGCCTGTCCGAGCGCGCTGACGACAAGGTCGCCTCGTACTCGATGGGCATGCGCCAGCGCCTCGGGGTGGCCTCGTGCCTGATCGGGGACCCGGAGCTGCTGATCCTGGACGAGCCGATGAACGGGCTCGACCCGGCCGGGATGCACCAGATGCGGGCGATGATCCGGAGCCTGGCCGACGAGGGCCGGACCGTGATGCTGTCCTCGCACCTGCTCGACGAGGTCGAGCGCACGTGCGACACGGTGGCGATCGTGGACCGCGGGCGGGTCGTCCGCCAGGGCCCGATCGATGAGCTGACCCGGGGCGCGGGCACGGCATCGGTTCAGGTGGACTGCGCCGACCCGGCCGGGGCGGCCCGCCTCATCGACGCCGCGGGGATCGCGGCGGGCACCTCCGTGACCGACGCCGGGCTGGAGGTCACCCTGCCCGCGGGGGCCTCGCGCGAGCTGGTCGCCGAGATCAACCAGCGGCTGGTCGGCGCGGGGATCCCGGTGTACGGCCTCCAGGAGGCCCGCGCCTCGCTGGAGGACTGGTTCCTGTCCGTGACCACCCGACTGGGAGAGAGCCCGTGACCAGCCCCGCCCCCGCGGCCGAGCCGCTGGTGTCCGGAAGGCGACCGAAGGCCCGGCCCGGCCGCACGCTGGCCGCGGGGCGCCTCGGCGCCGCCCTGCCGACCTGGGACCTGATCGCCACCAGGCACCTGGAACTGCGCAAGCGCCGCGGCCTCATGATCACGGTCGCGGTGCTGACCATCGCGCCGACGGTACTGATCCTGGGCCTGCGGCTGGCGTTCCACCTGTTCGACCCGGCCCGCTACGGGCCGGCCGGGGCGCCCGGCCTGTTCGCCGTGATCGCGAACCTGATCGCGGAGTTCGGATTCATCGTCGCGGCCCTGGTCGGCGCGGCGGCCGCGACCACCGACCTGAACGACGGCATGTTCCGCTACCTGGTGATCACCGGCCGGTCGCGCCTGGCCCTGTACCTGGCCCGGATTCCGGCCGGCCTGGCCATCCTGGGCCCGGCCGTGGCCGTGGCGTTCACCATGCTGTGCCTGGTCACGGCCTACGAGGGCGTCCCGCAGCCGGCCACGGTGGGCATGAACAGCAGCATCTCGGTACCGGCGGGCCTGGACCAGGCCCAGCTGCAGACGTGGGTCGTCCGGCATCCGGCCCGGGCGGCGCAGGCGTTCTCCGGCGGCCCGGCCGCTCCCGGCTCCGGCCCGGTGAGCCCGGCGAGGCCCGGCGACATCGGCACCGAGTACACCCAGTACACCTCGGCTGAGGACGCCCAGTTCAATCCGGCCGCCAACGAGATGTTCAAGATCGGGCTGTGGCTCGAGCTCGAGGTCGGCATCGGGTTCCTGGTCGGGCTCGGGCTGGGCTCGCTCACCGGGCAGCGCACGCTGTCGGCCATCCTGCTGATCGGGCTCGAGATCATCGTCACCCCGATCCTGGCCCGCACCGCGATTCCCTACTTCCTGGACGGTCAGCGGCTCGACGTCGGCGTCGCCATGGATCAGCTGCGCCCCGCGGCGCTGGCGCCGGCCGCCGGGGGCGGCGGCCCCGGCCCCGGCGGGGTGCTGTTCGGCGGGCGGGGAGCCCTCGGCATACCGCCGATGCCGACCTGGGCCATGATCTCGGTGATCGTCGGCTGGATCGTCGCCTGGTCCGTGCTCGGAGCCTGGAGGATGATGACCCGCGACGCCTGACGCCCGCCCGCGGGCGGGCAAGGAAGGCGACAATCTGTGGTTGACGTTTTCGCGTTCGACAACCTAAGGTTGTCCCATGACTCAACCCGTTCAGATGGCCGGCGCAGTCCGGCTCGACGACCTCATCGACGCGATCACGAAGGTGCACGCCGATGCCCTCGACCGGCTCTCGGACGCCGTGCTCGCGGCGGACCACCTCGGCGACATCGCCGACCACCTCATCGGCCACTTCGTCGACCAGGCCCGCCGGTCGGGCGCGTCGTGGACCGAGATCGGCGCGAGCATGGGCGTCACCAAGCAGGCGGCCCGCAAGCGGTTCGTGCCCAAGGCGCCCGGCGAGGCGGCCGACCTGAACGCCAGCGACGGGTTCAGCCGGTACACCCGGCTGGCCAGGAACGTCATCGTGTCGGCCCAGGAGGAAGCCCGGGCCGGCAGCCACGCCGAGATCGGGACGCCGCACCTGATCCTGGGGCTGCTGAGCCAGCCCGACGGGCTGGCCATGACGGCCATCCAGGAGCAGGGCGTCATGCCGGACACCATCCGGCGGACGGTGGCGGCCGCGCTGCCCGGTGCGGCCGCCGTGGTTCCCGCGCTCATCCCGTTCGACGCGCAGGCCAAGAAGGCCCTGGAGCTCACCTTCCGCGAGGCCCTGCGGCTGGGGCACAGCTACGTCGGCACCGAGCACATCCTGCTGGCCCTGCTCGAGCTCGAGGGCGGCTCCGGCGCCCTCACGGGGCTCGGCCTCGACAAGGCGGCCACCGAGGCCAGCATCGCGGCGGCGGCCGCGCCGCCGGGGGCGTGAGCAGGCCGGCGCGGCGCATGACAGCACCAGCACTGCTCTCCCTCTACCCCGCGCTCAGGATCTGCTCTCGGAGGATGTCGGCGTGGCCGCAGTGCTGGGCGAGCTCGCGGAGGACGTGCAGATAGACCCAGCGCAGGGGCAGCGGCCCGAAGCGGTGCCCGCGGAGGACGTCATCCAGGCCGAGGCCGGCCGCGGCCCGGCGGGAGGCCGCGCACGCCTCGCCGTGTGCGCGGCGGATCGACTCGATGGTGTCGTCGGGGGTGAGGATGAACGCGTCGCCGGCCGCTGGCGGGAGCCCGAGCTCCTGCCGCGGGCGCCCGGTGACAGCTTCGCCGAACCACACCCTTTCCCCGTACGTCACGTGCTTGACCAGGCCCAGCAGCGTCGTGCGGGACGGGACGAGCGAGCGCCGGGCCTGTTCCTCGGTCAGGCCGTCGAGGCACGCGTGCAGCGCGGCCCGGTGCTCATCGAGGAACGTCTCCAGCTGAACCCTGAGGGGCTCGGCGGCCACGCCGAGCGGCGTCCGCCCGTCCCGGCCCGCAAGTCCCGGTGATCACCAGGCCCGGCGCGTTGCGCGCTGCCGGCGGGACGCCGCCGGTAGCGTCGCGCACGTGCCTCGCTTTCCGGGGCGAGCGCTGAGGGCGCAGCGCCCGTGACACGGCGCTGGCAGGCACCGGGGAGTACGGTGGCGCTCCGAACCGCCCGCTGACAGGCACCGAAGGAGCCGATACCCATGGCCGACCTCGCCGAGATCGCCGCTGCCGGCCAGGCCGCGGGCTGGCCGGACAGCGTCACCGCCTGGCTGCGCAGCGACGCGGCCGCGCCGGAGCGGCCCGCGGTGGTCGTCATCCGCAACGGGCCGAACCTGGTGCTCGGCCCGGTGACCATCACCGACCACCTCGGGGCGGAGGTGGACCACGCCGGGAAGACCGCGCTGTGCCGGTGCGGCCAGTCAGCGTCCAAGCCCGCCTGCGACGCGGCCTGCATCCGGGCCGGGTTCGACGACGCCAAGAGCCCGGACCGGGTTCCCGACCGGCGCGACACCTACCACGGCCAGCAGGTCACCATCTTCGACAACCGGGGGATCTGCCAGCATTCCGGCTACTGCAGCGACCGGCTGCCCGGGGTCTTCCACGCCGGCGGCGAGCCGTTCGTCACCCCGAGCGGCGGGCGCATGGACGAGATCATCCGGGCGGTGCGCGACTGCCCGTCCGGGGCGCTGTCGTTCGGGATCGACGACGACATCGAGGCCCGCGCGCAGGCGGACTGGGACGGGACCCGCCCGGCCAGCATCATGATCACGGCCGACGGCCCCTACCGGCTGACCGGCGGGATCGACGTCCTCGACGGCGGCGGGCAGCCGATCCCGCGGGCGCAGGGCGCCTCGGAGGAGCACTGCGCGCTGTGCCGGTGCGGCCACTCGCAGAACAAGCCCTTCTGCTCGGGCATGCACTGGTACGTCGAGTTCCACGACCCGCCGCGGCCCGACCAGCCCACGGTCTACGAGTGGCTCGGCGGGTACCCGGCGCTGCTGCGGATGACGCGCCTGTTCTACGAGAAGCACGTCCCGGCCGACGACCTGCTCGGGCCGCTGTTCGCGGGCATGTCACCCGATCATCCGCAGCGGGTCGCGGCGTGGCTGGGCGAGGTGTTCGGCGGCCCGGCCCGGTACAGCGGCAGCTACGGCGGCTACCCCCGGATGATCTCCCAGCACGTGGGCAGGCACATCGACGACGAGCACCGGGCACGGTGGGTGAGCCTGCTGACCACGGCCGCCGCCGAGGCCGGCCTGCCCAACGATCCCGAGTTCCGCGCCGCGTTCGGCTCCTACATCGAATGGGGCTCGCGGCTGGCAGTGGAGAACTCCCAGGCCGACTCCCGGCCGCCGCAGCACATGCCGATGCCCAGCTGGGGCTGGCAGACCGCGGCCGGCCCGCCCGGCAGCCGCGTCTCCGCGGTCAGCCCCGCGCCCGCCGCCGACGTGCCGGTCACGCTGCCCGCCGCCGGCGAGACCCCCAGCTTCGCCGCGCACGTCAAGACCATGTTCCGCGAGGTCGACCGCCGCTCCATGCGGTTCGCCTTCGACCTGTGGTCCCGCGACGACGTCACGACCCACGCCCCCGAGATCCTCGCCCGCCTTCAGGCCGGCACCATGCCCTGCGACGGCGCGTGGCCGCCCGAGCGGACCGCCGCCTTCGCGCGCTGGGTTGACGAGGGCATGGCGCCCTGATCGGGCCGGTGCCGGTACCACGCGACTAAGTGTCCGCCGGCCGGGCCGCGTTGAGCTCGGCGATCTGGGTGGCGGCCCGGGCGACCGCGGCGCGCAGGCCGGGCGGGCCGATGACCTCGGCGTCGGGGCCGAGGGCGAGCAGGTCCAGCACCGTGGCCTCGGCCGACTCGACCCGGATCCACGCCTGCACCCAGTCCCGGCCGCCGGCCTCCGGGCGGCCGCTGCGCCGGATTCGCAGGCCGGCCGGGCGCCCGGTCAGGGCGGCGAGCCGGCGGCCGCGCGGCGACAGGCGGATGCGGGCGCGCTCGACCCGGCCGGGAGCCGGCCGCCGCGGCGCGTACCGGGCCGCGGGCAGCTCGGCGGCGAACCCGTCCAGCAGCGCGAACCCCCCGTCCCGGCCGCGGACCGCGTAGACCGGGATGCCCGCCGACGACAGCGCCTCGATGTCGCGCAGGATCGTGCGCGGCGACACCTCCAGCTCGGCGGCGAGCTGCGGGGCGCTCATCTGGCCGCGGGCCTGCAGCAGGCTCAGCAGGGCGACGAGCCGGCTGGCGCGCATGAGCCCAGATTAGCCCGGAAACCTGACACGTGATGTCGTGTATCGGCTGCCACAATGGCCTGGTCAGTGAGCACCGTCTGCGAGGAGGGGAGCAGCGCGATGACCGACACCACCGCCGGCGCGGGGACCGCGGCGGATCCGTGGATCCTGGCCACGCCGCCCGGCAGGTCAGACTTCGAGGCGTGGCGGGACGACGCCGCCGACCCGCCCGCCCTGGTCGTCCAGGTCGGCACCACCCAGCTGCGCTATCAGCTGCGCTGCATCGAGGACCTGCACGCGATGCTCAAGGAGCGGGGCGACTGGGTCCCGCTGGGCAACGCCGATGAGCAGAAGCCCGCCGCCGACGGCACCGTCGAGGCCTGGGGCCGCGACCCCGGCAACCCGGTCGGCGGCTGGTACGGGATGAAGAAGGGGCTGCGCGGCCGGTTCGGCAACTACGTCCCGCCCGTCCTGGAGGCGCTCGGCCTGGCCGAGGTCGAGCACAACGCCCGCAGCAACCGGATGCGGGCCCGGTAGCGCGATCCGCACCCGCGGCCGCCGGCTGGGTAGGGTCGCGGGATGAACGTGCCGCTGCCGCTCGCCGACCTCGGGTTCCGGGTCGTGAACCGCTTCCACCGCGCGGTCCTGGCGCTGAGCGGGGGCCGGGTCCTGGGGACCGTCGCCGGGATGCCCGTCGTCGAGCTGCGCACCACCGGCCGCAAGTCCGGGCAGCCGCGCCGGACCATGCTCACCGCGCCGGTCGCCGGCGCGGGGCGCGTCGTGCTGGTCGCGTCCAAGGGCGGCGACGACCGGGACCCGGACTGGTACCGCAACCTGGTCGCCGATCCCGACGTCGAGGTGACCGTCGCCGGCCGCCGCCGCCTGATGCGGGCGCGCACGGCGTCGGCGGCGGAGAAGGCGGAGCTGTGGCCGCGGATCCTGGCGGCCAACCCCGGTTACGGCGGCTACCAGGACAAGACCCGGCGCGAGATCCCGGTGATCATCTGCGAGCCGCGCTGAGGGCGGGGACGGCAGCGGCCAGGCGGCGGACCCCGGCGTCGAGGTCGGCCACGCTCGGGGCGGCGCAGAACGTGAGCCGGAGGTAGGGGCCGGGCGCCTCGGCCGGGAAGAACGGCCGCCCGGCCATGACGACGGTGCCGCCGCCGCGGGCGGCCAGGGCGACCTCGGCGTCGTCCAGGCCGGCCGGCAGCGCGGCCCACAGGTGCATGCCGCCGGCCGGCGGCGCGACGTCCAGGGCGGGCAGCCGCGCGGCCAGGGCCTGGCCGAGGGCCTGGCTGCGGTCGGCCAGCGCGCGGCCGAGATCGCGCAGGTGCCGGCCCCAGGCGGGCTGGCTGACCAGGTCGAGGGCGGCCTCCTGGACCGGCCGCGGCACGAACATGTCGTCCACCGCGCGGATGGCGGCCAGGCGGCCGGCCACCGGGCCGCGCGCGATCAGCGCGCCGACCCGCAGGCTCGGCGACGCCGCCTTGGTCAGCGAGGTGACCAGGACCACGCGCCCGTCGCCGTCGTCGGCCAGCAGCGGCGGCGGCGGGCGGCGGCCGTGCGACAGGTACCGGGCGCAGTCGTCCTCGATGACGAAGGCGCCCGCGGCCGCGGCGGCGGCCAGGACCGCGGCGCGGCGGGGCCCGCTCAGGACCGCCCCGGTCGGGTTGGCGTAGGCCGGCTGGCAGTAGAACGCCTGGGCGCCGGTGCGGGCGAAGGCCTCGGCCAGGAACTCCGGGATCACGCCGTCGCCGTCGGCGGGGACCGGCACCGGGCGGATGCCGGCGGCCCGGGCGACGGCCAGCGCGCCGGGGTAGCTGGGGGACTCCACCAGCAGCGGGGCGCCCGCCGGGGCCAGCGCGCGGAACGCGGCCGTCAGGGCGCCCTGGCCGCCGGGGGTCACCAGGACGTCGCGGGCGTCGGTGCCGGGACCGGCGCTCTGGGCGAACCAGGCGCGCAGGCCGTGCAGCCCGGCGGCGGGCGGCCGGTCCCAGGCGCCGGGCCGGCGGGCGGCGCGGGCCAGCGCCGCGCCCAGCGCCCGGGTCGGCATGAGGGACTGGTGCAGGTACCCGGTGGCCAGCGAGATGAGGCTGTCGTCGTCGGGCGGGTCGGCCAGCGGGGACAGGCCGGCGGCGTCGATGGTCCGGTCGGCCAGCGCGAGGGTCTGCCACGAGTAGTCGGCGGCCGCGCGGGGACCCGGCGGCCGGGCCGTGAACGTGCCGGCGCCGGGCCGGCTGACCACCAGGCCCTCGGCGCTCAGCGCGGCCAGCACGCGCGACACCGTGACCGGGCTGACGCCGTGCTGCCGGGCCAGCGCGCGGGTGGACGGCAGCCGGTCGCCGGCGCGCGCGGCGCGGGCCTCGCTGCGCAGCCACGCCGCCAGCCGCGCGGCACTGGTATCCTTTTTCATGAGATATCAGAGTAGCGTTATCGCATCTGGCGCAGTACCGGCACCGCCCGCGCCCGCCGCATGACGGTCCTCACGGCCGCGCTGCTGCTCCTCGCCGGCGTGCTCGCCGGGGCGGTGGGCTCCGCCGGCGGCATCACCTCGCTGGTCTCCTACCCGGCCCTGCTGCTGGCGGGCATCCCGCCGCTGGCCGCGAACGTGGCCAACATCGTGGCGCTCGTCGCGTGCTGGCCGGGCTCGGCGCTGGGCTCCCGCCCCGAGCTTCGCGGGCGCGGATCGTGGCTCTGGCCCCGGGCGCTGGCCGCCGCCGCGGGCGGGGGAGCCGGGGCGGTGCTGCTGCTGTCCACGCCGCCGGGGGCGTTCACCCGGGTCGTGCCGTACCTGGTGGCGGCCGGCTCGCTGGCGCTGCTGCTCCAGCCGCGCCTGACGGCCTGGCGCGAGCGGGGCTCCGCGCGGGCGGGCGCGCTCCTGCTGCCCGCCGGCCTGGTCCTGGTGTCGGCCTACAACGGCTACTTCGGCGCCGGGGCCGGCGTCATGACCCTGGCCCTGGTCCTGATCACCGCCGAGCCCGACCTGCCCGTGGCCAACGCGCTGAAGAACATGCTCATCGGCGCGGGGTCGGTCGTGGCGGCCGGCACGTTCATCGTGGCCGGGTCGGTCGACTGGGCCGCCGCGGCGCCGCTGGCCGCGGGCATGCTCGCGGGGGCCATGATCGGCCCGGCGATCACCCGGCGGGTGCCGGCCGGCGTCCTGCGCTGGGCCGTGGCCCTGGTCGGGCTCGGCCTGGCCGTCCGGCTCTGGGTGGACCCGGGCTAAAAGAACTCGGCATGACGGCGGGCCGCCGCTAGCCTCGGCCCGTGAAGGACATGCGCATCCTCGTGGCGGGCGCCACCGGGGTGATCGGGATCCGGCTGGTGCCGCTGCTCGTGGCCGCCGGGCACACCGTGACCGGCCTGACCCGCGCCGCCGCCAGCGGGGACCGGCTGCGGGCGCTGGGCGCCGAGCCGGCCGTGTGCGACGCGCTCGACCCGGCGGCGGTCCGGGCCGCCGTCGCCGCCTTCGGGCCGGACCTGGTCATCGACGAGCTGACCGACCTGCCCGACGACGCCGCCCGGATCGCGGAGTTCCGGGACGCGCACAACCGGATCCGCCGCGAGGGCATCCGCAACCTCATCGCGGCCACTGAGGGCATCAGCGCGGGCCTGCTCTCCCAGAGCGTCGCCTGGAGACTCAGCGACTCGGCGCAGGCCGCCGTCGAGGACCACGAGCGCCAGGTCCGCGCGGCCGGCGGCGTGACGCTGCGCTACGGGCAGCTCTACGGCCCCGGCACCTTCTACGAGCGCGAGCCGCCCGGCCCGCCGCGCATCCACGTCGACGAGGCGGCCCGCCGCACCGCCGATGCCCTGGACGCGCCGCCGGGCAGCATCCTCACCCTCGTCGAGTGAGGCCGCCGCAGCCCCGCGCCGGGGTCAGTCCGGCGGGGCGCCCCGCCTGCTGCTGACCATGTCGTCGGGGACCCGCAGGTCCTCGGTCTCGTTCGGGATGAGCGCCCAGGCCACCAGGTAGGCCAGCAGCCCCGCCCCGCCGGTGATCACCGCCAGGGCCGCGACCAGGACGCGGATCAGGGTCACGTCGACGCCGAGGTAGTCCGCGAACCCGGCGCAGACCCCGGCGATCATCCGGCGGGCGCGCGGGCGGACCAGGACCTTGCTTGCGTTCATGTGAGCCTCCCGAAAGAGCTCAACCTCGCTCAATGTAGCCGGACGAGTACCCTCCGCTCATGACGCTACGCCCCATCTGGGGGAGGGACAAGTCACCGCCGCTGGCCGTCCGTGAGCGGCCGCGGGTCGAAGGTGACCACGATGGAGGTGATCTCCCCGTTCTCCATGCGCGGGAGGTACGCGGGCACCTAGCGGCGGACCGGAACCTCAGGTGCAGGACCCGGTCGCCCTGGATGACGTGGGGATCCTCCAGCAGGTGCTGCCCGTCGATGCTGCCGAAGTAGCGCTTGCCCGACCCGAACACCACCGGCACCACGTCCATCGCCACCTCGTCCACGAGGCCAGCCGCGAGGACCTGGCCGCCCGCCTCGCCCGCATTCACGATGACGGTCCGCTCCCCGGCGAGGTCCCGGGCCTTCGCGACCGCGGCCGTGACGTCATCGACGAAGTGGTAGGACGCCTCCGGATGCCAGCCCGCGGGCTTGGGCCGGTGCGACAGCACGACCACGTGGTCGCCCGCGGGCGGGCGGCCCTCCCAGCCGTTCATCAGGTCGAAGAAGTGGCGGCCCATCACGCTGGTCCCGATCGCCGCCCACATCGGCCGGACGTACTCCGCCGAGGCCCGGGAGACCCGGAAGCCGCCTCCGGTGCCGGAATGGTCGTAGCCCGGGTCGCCGTCCCCGATCTTGTCGGCCCGGCGGCCCGGCGGGCTTGTAAGAAATCACTCCGCGGGCATCGGGCCGCGGTCCGGGGGCGTGCCCGACCAGGCCGAGGCCGCGCGGCGGCGCCCCGGCCAGCCGCCAGCGCAGTTCCTCCTCCAGCACCGCCAGCGTCTCGGCGGCGGACGCGATGCCGCCGAGCCGGCTGCGCATCCGGTCCGCGGCCCGCGGCCAGACGGCGTCGGCCGGCACCCACCGGTCCCGCAGCTCGGCCGCCGGCAGGCCGGTGAACGGCGACATGCCCCATGGCTTGAAGTGCACCCCGGCGAGCCGGACCCGGGCGGGGTACTCGAAGACGAACCGCCTGGTCCACAGGCCCATGAACCATGCGTCGGCGAACACGGCCGGCGGCACGGAGGGGTCGGAGTCCCGCATGCCGACCGGCCCGCGCCCAGGTGGAGGAACAGGTGCGCCGACGGCATCGGCGGGACGTTCATCCGGCGGTGCCGCGGCACCCCGGTCAGGCAGTAGACATCGTCGATGAACCGGTCCAGCGGCGGGGCGGGCACCCGGCCCACGTATTCCACCGGCTCAGTGTGCCCGGCCCGGCTGCCCTTGAATACGAAACGTGGCCGTTCCGGAAGCACCCCGTTTCGCCAGGACGGTCTGCCTCGCTCACGGATCGACGAGGACGCCGGGGTTGAGGACGCCCGCCGGGTCGAGGGCCTTCTTGGCCGCGCGCAGCGCGATCGCGAACGGCTCGGGCCGCTCGGTGTCGTACCACGGGCGGTGCTGGCGCCCGACCGCGTGGTGGTGGGTGATGGTGCCGCCCGCGGCCATGACCGCGTCGGACACGCCGGCCTTGATCTCGGCCAGGGTGGCGCCCGCGTCGGCGCCCGGCCGGTAGGCGCCGGAGAAGGTGTAGTACGGCGCCGGGCCGTCGGGGTACACGTGGGTGAACCGGCAGTTCACGGTGCCGCCGCCGCAGGCGCGCTGGAGCACGTGCCGGGCCGCCTCGCGCACCGCGGCGTCGAACGCGGGCCAGCGGTCCCAGGTGATGGACGTCTCGAAGGTCCCGCCGATGAGGCCGAGGCCGGCCGACAGCCCCATCCCCGACGGGATGAACGCGCTGCGCCACGCGCCGGCCGCGCCTGACCGGCCGGTGGCCTCGCCGGTCCCGTCGTCGACCAGCAGCTCGTCCGGCTCGACGATCCCGCCGCTGTGCCGGGCGATGCTCACGGCCTGCTCCAGCGGCCCGCGCTGGGTCAGCTCGGCCGACTCGAAGCCGACGATGAGCGCGGCCTGGGTGCCGTCCAGCCCCGCGCTGCCGGCGGCCAGCTCCGGGTCGAGCAGCCGCAGGTTGGCCGGCCACAGCTTGGCCTGCGCGATGTGCCGGGTCGCCTCGTAGCCGGCCTCCCAGGTCGGGAACCGGATGCTGGCCGTGCCGCGGAACCGCGGCCGGGCCTGGATCCGCATCCACGCCTCGGTGATGATCCCGAGGATGCCCTCCGACCCGATGACGAGCCGGTTCGGGTCCGGCCCGGCCCCGGAGGCGGGCAGCCGCCGCGCCTCCCACCAGCCGGCCGGGGTGAGCATCCGAGCGGTCTCGACGAAGTCGTCGATGTGGGTGTGGTTGGTCGCGTAGTGGCCGCCGGAGCGGGTGGCGATCCACCCGCCGAGCGTCGACCCGGTGAAGCTCTGCGGGAAGTGCCGCAGGGTGTAGCCGCGCGGGCGCAGCTGGTCCTCCAGGTGCGGGCCGAACACGCCGGCCTGGATCCGGGCGGCCCGGGAGATGTCGTCGACCTCGAGGACCTTGTCCAGCTCGTCCAGCGCGATCGTGACCACCGGGCCGGCGTCCTGCGGCGGGGTGACGCCGCCGACCACCGAGCTGCCGCCGCCGTAGGGGATCGCGCAGTAGCCCTTGTCCGAGCACCAGGCCAGGACCGCCTCGACCTCGGCCTCGTTGCGCGGGTGGGCGACCACGTCGGGCGGGTTCGGGTAGTGGCCGAGCACGCCGTGCAGGGAGCGCTCGCTGCCGTAGGAGTGGTAGGCGCGCTCCCAGGTGGCGGAGGAGCAGAACGCGGCGAGCTTGTCGGGCGGCTTGATCCTGGGCGCGCGGAGCTCGAGCTCGCCGGCGGAGGGGATGCGGGGCGCGGTCAGTTCCGTGCCGAGCCGCTCCGAGATCTTCGCGGCCGCCGCGACGCGCTGGTCGTAGCTGGGCTCCTCGGACTCCAGGCCGTACATCCACAGGCTCCGCCGCGGCCGGTTCGTGTCGGTCATGCCGCCGCCCTTCTCCGCTGCCATTGCCTCAGTCGATCCTAAATCGGTGCAACACCAGCGCCTAGGGACACAGCCCGGCTGGTGCGTCGGCCCGCCCGCGTTGCGGCTCGGCCTGGCGCGGTCACGGGCGGAGAGGCTGCGTTCTAGGATTTGTCTTGTGCACGCCGTGGCCGCGCTCGCCTTGCCCGCGGTGGAGGCCTTTGACCTGGCCATCCCCGCGCAGGTCTTCGGTGACCGTCGGCAGGCGGGGCGCTACCGCTTCACGGTCTGCTCGCCCGCGCCAGGGCTGGTGGCAGCCACGACCGGGTACGCGGTGCACGCCGAGCACGGCCTGGAGGCTCTCGCCGCCGCGGACACGGTGGTCGTTCCGGGCTACCTGCCGCTGGATGACCCAGGGGAGGAGGCCTGCTCGGCGCTGCGCCGGGCAGCCGCCCGCGGCGCGCGCGTGGTCTCGGTGTGCACCGGCGCGTTCGCGCTGGCCGCGGCCGGCCTGCTGGACAACCGCCGGGCCGCCACGCACTGGCAGTACGCCGACGAGCTCGCCGGCCGGTACCCGGCGGTCAAGGTCGACCCGGACGTGCTGTGGGTGGATGAGGGCGACGTGCTGACCAGCGCCGGCCTGGCCGGACCGGCGAGTGGGCCCTGGAGCACCTGGCCGAACCGCTGACCGTCGCGGTCCTGGCCCGCCATGCGGGCTGGGCGCCGCGCACGTTCTCCCGCCGCTTTGCAGCCGAGACCGGCATGGCGCCGCTGCGCTGGGTCGCCGCCGCCCGGGTGCGGGAGGCCCGGCGCCTGCTGGAGGTCAGCGACCTGCCGGTCGAGGACGTCGCCCGTCGCTGCGGACTCGGCACGGCCGCCAACCTGCGCCTGCACCTGGCCCGCGACGCCGGGACAACGCCCACCGCCTACCGGGCCGCCTACCAGGGCCGCCAGGCCGCCGGCGCCGGCCGCCGGACCCGTTCGCACCCGGTTGCGGGGGGATGACGGGGCACGATCCTGACGACATCCGGCAGGCTTGCCGCTCGCCGCCGCCTGGCGCGCGATCGAGCATGGGACGTGTGCACCGACATCCCGGCTCTTTGCCCGGAGGGGCACGCCAACGGCGCCAGCTCACCAGCCAGGAAGGCAGCTCAGCCATGTCCAACATCGCTCCGCTCCTTGACCGTAACCAGGCGTTCGCCCGCACGGACGCCCGCCAGAACATGCCGCCGCTTCCGTTCATCCCGCGGCTGAACCTCTACATCGTCACGTGCATCGACTGCCGGGTCGATCCGGCCGAGATTCTCCAGGTCAGGCTGGGTGAGGCGCTCGTGCAGCGGAACATCGGCGGCCGGGTAACCCCGGCCGTCATCCGCGACATCGCCTACGTCAGCTACCTGGTGGAGACCAAGGCGCCGGAGGGCCCCTGGTTCGAGGTCGCGATCATTCACCACACTGACTGCGGATCGACCCTGCTGGCCGATGACGAGCTGCGGCACGGCTTCGCCCAGCGGGTCGGTACCGACGAGAGAGCTCTCGCCGACACCCCCGTCCTGGATCCGGCCCGCACCGTCCGGACCGATGTCGCGCGGGTGCTGTGGGCCGGGGAGATCCCGCCGGACGTCCGGGTCTCCGGTCATGTCTATGACGTCCGGACGGGCCTGGTCACCACCGTCGTCGAAGCGAAGTCGAAGTGACCGGGTTCTGCCGGCCGGGGTGATGTTACCCGCGGGTCCTCGGCCAGGAGCGCCAGCAGGACGGCTCCCCGCTGGCCGGCCCTCGACGGAGATTAACCGCGCGAGCTGGTGTACTCGCTGGGATCGAGCTCCACGAGCTTGGTGTAGCTGTCACCGGGCTTGGCCACGTCGGCGTACTGGCTGCCGTCCAGCCGCACGACGCGGAAGCTGTCCCGGGAGACCAGCTTGCGCAGCTGCCGCATCCCGCTCATGCCCGCGAGCGTTACCGCTATCGCCGCGACGAGAACCGAGCCGCCGATGACCGCGAGCCCGGCGACGACGTGTCCCAGCGCCAGCACGACGATCGCGGCCACGAAAGCCACGGGCACGGCCGCCACCAGCAGCAGCGCGAGCAGCGTCATCGCGATCATGCTCCTGGCCGGACTGCCGGGCGCCCGCTCCGCATGCCAACCCGTCATTGCGCTCACCCCTCCAGGCCCGGAGCCCGTCAAGGCTGGGCCTACTCAGCAACACGATATGTCGCGTCTATAACCCTTCAACGCGGCGCCCGGGCAGAATCATCCCGCATGCCCACGCCGACAAGTCCGGCCATGAGGACCGGTCGCGGCTGCGAGCCGGCCGGCTCAGCCCGATGGCGCCGGCATCGTGGGCGTGGCGGCCGGCGATCACGGCTTCCGGGCTGCCGGCGGGCGGGAGCCGGGCGGGGTTTCCTGGTTCGGGGCGAGCGGGGTACCTGCTACCGGGCAGTGCCGCCTGAGGGACGGCGGGAGTTCCGCTGGTACGTGCCCGGCGTCGGTGCCGGACCGGCGGAGGACGTCGTCGCTGATAGTGGTCCAGGCGAGCAGCGCGGCTGCGAAAGACGCCCCGGCGGCGACGGTCATGGCGACCGGGAAACCGGCTGCCATCCTGGCCGGGTCGTCGAAGGCGGCGCCGGAAAGCCCGGCGGCCAGGGGGAGAGCGGCAACCGCGATCATCTGGCCGAGCCGCGAGAGCGCGTTGTTGACGGCGGAAGCGATCCCGGAGTGCTGTGCATCGACGCTCGCCAGGACCGTCGCGGTGATCGGGGTGATCATAATGCCGAGACCGACCCCGAAAACGATCAGCGAGGGCAGCACCCCGGTGAGGTACCCGTCGCCGGGGTGGATCGCTGCCATCAGCAGCAGTCCCGCGCCGGCCAGGGCAGCCCCGATCACCAGCGGGATCCGCGGGCCGATTCGCTGGGCGATCGCCCCTGACGGACTGGAGAGGGTCAGCAGCAGCAAGGTGATCGGCAGCGTGGCGGCCCCGGCCTGAAGTGCGGTATAGCCGAGTGTGACCTGCAAGAACGCGACGAACAGGAAGATCACGCCGCCAAGGGCCGCGTAAGTGACCAGCGCGAGCAGGTTGGCGCTGGCGAACTGCCGGGAACGGAACAACTCCAGGGGAAGCATAGGGAACCTGGCCCGCCGCTCGACGGCGACAAAGGCCGCCGCGGCGGCCAGGCCAGCGGCCAGGGCGGCGATCACCGCTGGCATCAGGCCCCCGGACGCCTCGGTCAGCGCGAAGCACACGCCGGCGATGGCCAGGGTGGCGAGCGCGGCGCCGCGCAGGTCCAGGCCGCCCGCACGCGTCGGGTCCCGGGTCTCCGGCACATGACGGACCGCGGCCACGACGACGAAGGCCCCCACCGGAAGATTGATCAGGAAGACCGCGCGCCACGACAGCGCGTCCGTCAGGTACCCGCCCACGGAGGGGCCGATCGCGCCCGCGACCGCGCCAAGGCCGGCCCAGGCACCGATCGCCCGGGTGCGGTCGTCGGGATGAAAGACCGCGTCGATGATCGCCAGGCTTCCCGGCGTCAGCAGAGCCCCGCCGATCCCCTGAGCGAACCGGGCAATGACGAGCAGCTCGATCGTCGGGGCGGCCGCGCAGAGCGCCGACGCGGCCACGAAGACCACGACCCCGAGGATGAACATTCGGCGCCGGCCATAGATGTCGCTGAGCGAGCCGCCCACCAGGACAAGAGCCGCGAGCGTCAGCACATAGCTGTTCAGCGTCCACTGCAGCCCGGCGACGCCGGCGCCGAGATCACGGCCGATCGTGGGCAGCGCCACGTTGACAACCGTGGCCTCCAGCAGAATCATCGCGTCGCCCAGGACCGCGACCGCCAGCACCCAGCGACCGGCGGCGGAAGCGAGCCGCACCGAGCCAGGCGCCGGGTCCTCGTTCCCTGCCAACGGCACGCTCCCTGGCGCTCCTCGTGAGCCCCCGGGTGTTGCCTGCCGGTCCGCCAGCGCCACGGCCGAGTATGTCAGGCGGCCCAGCCGGCCAGCGGCGTCAGAACCGGAAGCGAGTCAGCCCGCCGGGCTCCGTCCCCAGGGTCACGACCGCCGAGCGCGGCTGAATGCGGTACACGTTCCACGGCGGCGGTCCCAGCGACGGGGCGTTGAACGGCGCGGTGATCCCGGACCCGCTGTCGTCGGGCTCGGCGGGCCAGCCGCCGTCGGCCCACGCCTGCGCAATGCGCGTCAGCGCGCCCGGCTCGGTCACGCGCGCGGCGTCGCCCTCGATGACGACGTCCGCGTCGCGGACCGACACCGCGACTGAGCACCGCGGATCGCGCGCGACGTTGCGTCCCTTCCGGGTGCCCGCACCGGTCTGGAACCAGAAGGCCCCGTCGTGCCAGAGCGCACCGACCGCGGTCACATGGGGGCTGCCGTCCTCGTTGACGGTCGAGAGCCAGGTCGTGCGGGAATTGTGCGCGCCCGCAGCGGGCGCCGACCCCGCGTCGAGCTTCTCCGCAACCGCCGCCCAGTCCACCGGCGGCAGGCCGTCGGCCTTGCCCAGGTTGGTGATCTCCATGAAGCACCCCTTCCATCGTCCAGCGCCATCGTGGCTATCAGCGTCTCGCAGACAAGACGCGCGGCCACCGCGAAAGTCATCGCCCATGGGCAGCGGATAGGGCACGGTGGGCGCGTGGCGGCGCTGATCGCGCCGCGCGCGGGGACGGGCCCGGCCGCTGGCGGGCTGCGGGCCCGGTGTCGCACGTCAGGCTGTGACGAGGTGCTCCGCGGGCTCGCGGCGGGCGTGCAGGTCCCAGTAGACGCGCGCGATGTCATCGGGTTCCGCGAGCGGCACGCCCGCGGGGGCGCCTGGCGTGCCGGCGATCCAGGTGCCGATGGCGACATGGCCGGCGTAGACGCCCGTGCCGGCCAGCGCGCCGTTGAGCGTGAGGGCCCATTTGCGCAGGGCGGCCCCGGCCATGCCGGCGCTGACGAACACCGGCGCGGGAGTGACCGAGGATCCGCCGGTGGTGAACAGCAGTGTTCCCGTGCCGGCGTCCAGCATCGCCGGCAGCACCGCGCGGGCCGCGGTGATCGCGCCGTAGCAGGTGCACTCGACCTGCGGCGCGAGGTTGCCGACCGTGACGTCCAGCGGTCCCGTGCTGCGCAGTTCCCGGGTGGTTCCCGCGCCCGGGCTGGCGTAGTGCAGCACGGTGATCCCGCCGAGCCGCTCCGCGGCGGTGTCCAGGGCCGCGGCCAGCGCGGGACGGTCGGTCACGTCGGCGGCAAAGCCGGCCGCCGTGATCCCCTCGGCCGCGAGCTTTCCGGTGAGCTCACCGAGTCGCTCCCCTGAGCGGGCGATCAGCGCGACGCTGAAGCCGCGGCCGCCGAAGACGCGGCCGAGGGACAGGCCCAGGCGGGCCCCGGCGGCCACGAGCGCGATTGCGGGCATGGTGATCTCCTTGGACGAGGGCCGTGCGCCGGCCAGGCGGGAGGTGATGGCCTCAGCCCATCACCGGGCCGCGCGGCACGTCCAAGGCCGGCCGGGCCGGGACCGATAGCCTGGAGGAATGGATCGGCTCGAGACCCGGGAACTGGCCTACTTCCTGGCGGTGGCCGACGAGCTTCACTTCGGCCGCGCCGCGGCCCGGCTGGGCATCGCGCAGCCCGCGCTGTCCAAGACGGTCCGGCAGCTGGAGCGCCGGCTGGGCGTCACCTTGCTCGAGCGAACCAGCCGCGCCGTGTCGCTGACCGAGGCCGGGCGGGTCCTGCGCCGCGAGGCGCGCGTCGCGCTGGAGGCAGTGTCCGCCGCGGCGCTGCGAGCGCAGCGGGCCGGCGCCCCCGCCCCGCGCGTGATCCTGGCCATGAAGCCCGGCGGCGACGCGGGCCTGCTCCCGGCCATCCTCGCCGCATACGAACGCGAGCCAGGCGCGCTGCCGGTCGAGGTGGCCTTCGGGGCGAGCCCGTCTCGCATGCTGCGCGAGGGACAGGCGGAGGCGGCCCTGCTGCACGCGCCGCCCGACGAGCTGGACGGGCTGGACACCGAGATACTGCTGACCGAGGCACCGGTCGCCGTCCTGCCCGCCTCCCACCCGCTCGCCCGGCGCGCGAGCCTGCAGATGGCCGACCTGGCGGGTGAGAACCTGCACCGCAAGCCCGCCGATCCCGCCGCGATGAAGAGCCTCAGCGAGCTGATGCACCTGATCGCCCTGGGACGCACGGTCGCTGTCCTGCCGCGGGTGCTGACCAGGCCGCTGCGCGACGACCTGGCCATCGTCCCGGTGACAGACCTCCCCCCGGTCAGCCTCCTGCTCGCCTGGCCCGCCCACGCCACGTCCCTGCCCGTCGCCGCCCTGGCCCGCGCCGCCGCGGCCAGCATGCCCCCCGGCCCGGCCGCATCCCCGGCGACCGCCTGAACAGCACCGCCAAGACCCGCGTGGCCCGGCTGCTGGCCAAGCTCGGCACCCGGGACCGGGTCCAGCTCGTCATCACCCCCGACCAGGCCGGCCTGGCCGGCGCTCCTCCTCTGGGCTGATAGCGGATTTCCCCCGCATGGCCGATAGCCGCCCATTCGCCCCGGGTGCCATCGTGAGGCCATGGAATCAGGGCGGAGATCGGCTGCGGACGTGCCCGTGACGGGCCCGGCCGTTCGGCACGACGACCGCGTGCCGCTGGCCGCGTGGGTCATTGCCGCCGCTTACGTGGCTCTCGAGCTGGCCGTCAGCAACCGGTACGGCTTCCAGCAGGACGAGCTGTACTTCCTGGTGGCCAGCCACCACCTGGCACTCGGGTACGTGGACCAGCCGCCGCTCGCGGTGCTGCTGGCCCGCACCACCGACGTGCTCGGCGTGCACCCGGCCGCGATCCGGATCCTGCCCGCCCTGGCCGGGGGCGCGATGGTGGTGCTCGCCGCGCGGCTCGCCGCGCTCTTCGGCGGCGGCCGCGCCGCGCGGGTGACCGCGGCCCTGGCCGTCGCCATCGCGCCGGTCTTCCTCGGCGCCATGCACATCGGCAACACCACGCCCTACGACCTGCTGGCCTGGACGGCCGTCACGGCGTGCGCGGCCACGGCGCTGCTGCGGGGCCGGCCGCGATGGTGGCTCGGCGCCGGCGTCGCGGCCGGCCTCGGCGTCGAGGACGAGTACCTGATCCTGACCCTGCTCGCGGCCCTGGTCATCGGCATTCTCGTCACCTCGGCCCACCGGGCGGTCCTGGCCACCTGGTGGCCGTGGCTCGGCGGCATCATCGCGCTGGCGATCTGGCTGCCGAACCTGGCCTGGCAGTTCGCCAGCGGCTGGCCGCAGCTGACGATGGCATCCGCGCTGCACCAGCAGAACACCTCCGCGGGCGACTACCTCGGCGGGCTGCCCGCGCAGCTCGTCTACGCGGGCCTGCTGGGGATTCCGCTGGTCATCGCAGGGCTGATCCGGCTCTGGCGCGAGGAGCGGCTCCGGTTCCTCGCCGTCACCGCCACCCTGATCCTGATCTACGTCCTGGCCTGGATACCGGGGAAGGTGTATTACGCCGACGGGATACTGCCCGCAGTCCTGGCCGCCGGGTCCGTGTCGGCCGAGGGCTGGATCGCGCGGGCGGGCCGGCCGCGCGCCCGGCGGGCGGCCATCGGCGTCCTCGCGCTGGCCGGCACGGCGGTCATCCTGCCGAGCGTGCTGCCCCTGCTGCCGGTCGCGAGCCTGCACAAGGTGAGCGGCACGACCACCATCGCCGACGGCATCGGCTGGCCGCAGCTGGCCGCCGACGTGGCGGCGCAGGACGCGGCGCTCACCCGGGCCGGCCAGCCGCCGACGTCCGTCTTCACCGGTGCCTACGCGGAGGCCGGCGCGCTGGACGTGTACGGCGGGCCGCGCCACCTGCCGCCGGTGATCTCGGGGCACAACTCGTTCTGGACGTGGGGACCGGGGGGCGCATCCGACGCGACGGTCCTGTACGTCGACGCGTCCGCGCAGCTGGCGCCGTACTTCGCGCACTGCCGGCAGCTGGCCGTCTACAACCCGCCCAGCCAGGTGACGAGCGACTGGAACGACCTGCCGATCGGCGTCTGCACCGGCCCGTCCGGGTCCTGGAAGGCGCTGTGGCCGCACCTGAAGCACGACGACTGAGGGCTGAGCATGCGGCTCGTAGACTCGCCGGGATGCCGACGCCCCGCACGCTCGCTCAGGTGTACCGCCGCTTCGGTGCGGCCGAGGCGGCCGGGAACTCGCCGCTGTACGGGCGCGTCGCCGTCGCCCTGAGCGAGTCCGCGGAGGCGCTGCGCGCCATCGAGGCGGCGCCGGCCCGCAAGCGGAGCCCGGCGGTGATCCTCGCCGCGCTGCACGACCTTGCCCTGGCCGGGCGCGCCCCGGCGCTGGCCGCGGCCTATGCCGCCGGGGACGCCGGCGCGGCCGCGGGCGCGGCGGCCGGCACGCTGCTGGGGATGACCGGCGCGGTCGTGGCCGCCGCCGTGCGCTGGCCGGCGCGGGCCGGCGAGGCCGGCCGCGGCGCCGTGCTGTACCCGGCCATTGCCGAGGCGGCGCGGCGGGCCGGCGCGGACGCGGTCGGGCTGATCGACGTGGGCTGCTCGGCCGGGCTCAGCCTCAGCGTCGACCGTATCGGCATTACCTACAGTAACGGGGTGATGCTGGGCGACCCGGCTTCTCCGGTGCAGCTGTCATGCTCGGTCGCGGGCGGCATGCCGGTCCCGGCGCGGGCCATGCCGCGGGTCGCCGCCCGGATCGGCATTGACCTCGACCCGGCCGACGTCACCGACCCGGATGCCGCCCGCTGGCTGCGCGCCTGCGTGCCGCCGGACCAGCACGAGCGGGCCGCGCTGCTCGACGCGGAGATCGCGCTGGCGGCGGCGGCCCCGCCGGTGCTGCTGACGGGCGATGCCGTGGCGGTGCTGCCGGACGCCCTGGCCCGCGTTCCGCCCGGCGCGCTGCCAGTTGTCACCACGACGTGGACGCTGTCGCGCTTTCCGCCCGAGCAGCGGCTGCGGTTCCTGCACCGGCTCGGCGACGCGGCGGCGGGCCGGGCGGTGGCGTGGGTGTCCGCGGAGGGCGTCGGCGTCGCGCCGGGAATCCAGACCTTCGGCGACCGCCGCGCGTCCGGGCACAGCATCATCGGCGTGGCGGTGTTCGGCCACTCCGAGCTGCGCGCCGAGTCCGTCGGCCGCTGCTGGTCGCAGGGCCGCGTGCTCGCGTGGCTGGCCGGATTCTAGGGACCCGAGATCACCGATGAGTTCCGCGGGCTGGCCGGTCTACCTGACATGCACCATCGACTCCCGGACTGGAGGCCCCATCATGACCGCACCTGCACACGCCGGCCGCATGCTGTTCGTGAACATGCCCGTGGCGGACGTCGAGCGCAGCACGGCGTTCTTCGCGCGGCTCGGGTTCAGCTTCAACCCCATGTTCACTGACGAGACGGCCGCCTGCATGCTGGTCGGCGAGCAGGCCTCCGTCATGCTGCTCAGCCACGAGAAGTTCGCGCAGTTCGCGAAGCTGCCGATGGCCGATCCCGCCACGCACGCGCTGGCGCTCTACTGCTTCAGCGTGTCAGCCCGCGATGAGGTCGACACCGTCGCTGAGGCCGCGCTCGCCGCGGGCGGCGCCGAGGCGGACGGCCCCGAGGACCACGGCTTCATGTACTCACGCAGCTTCTTCGACCTCGACGGCCATGGCTGGCAGGTCATGTGGATGAATCCGGCGGCGGCCCAGCCCGGCCCCGAGGAGCTCGCGGCCTCCCTGCAGGACGCTGACGCGCCCGCCTGACCGGGTACCCGCGTTCGCCTGGCAGCTGGAGGCTAGTGGCTGGGCCGCGCCTTGCGGCGCGCCTATCGTGGGACTATGCCAGGGTCATGTGACGGGATGCTGTCGCTTAGCCCGCACTACTACGAGATCCAGGGCCGGGCCGCCGAGATCGCCCGGGCTCAGGGGAGCCCGGCCGGCGGGGCGGAGCACCTGTTCCTGGGGATGCTGCACGACGGCGGGTGGCCGGTGAGCGTGATCGCGGACCTGGTTGACCTCGGCCAGGCCGAGGCCGCCGTGCTCGACATCCTCCGCAGTCCCGGCTACACGCCCCCGGCTGCTCCGCGGCTTGCCCAGGGCGGTGACCACGTGCAGATCTGGGGCGCGGAGATCGCGGCCGAGCTGGGCGACTCCTACCTCGGCCTGGAGCACGCTTTCGTGTCCATGATCCGGAACCGGGAGTCAGTCCCCGCGCGCGCACTGGCCGGGCTGGCCGACCTGGACGTGCTGGAGGCCGCCGTCCTGGCGGCCAGGAACGCCCCGCCGGCCGTTCCCGAGGACGCGGTGTACCTGCCGGAAGGCCAGGAGCTGGACGCCCCGCTGCGACACGCGATCGTCGGCGCGCTGCCCGAGGGCACCACGTTCGGCTTCAACGGCGGCGGGCAGGGGCGCACGTGGCTGCACGTGTTCGAGCCGGGCGGCACGCCGCGCCCGGAGCTCACCCGCGAGGTGCTGAACGCGGCCCTGGCCAGCGTGGGCCGCGCTCCGCTCGCGAGCTGACACCGCAGCCTGTGATGCCGCAGCCCGCCGGGCCGCAGAGAAAACCGATCGTCAGCTGCGTGGCCGGACGCCTACGGTGTGGACCGTGGCGGACCCCATAGAGCCGGAGTCACTGGACGAGGACTCCTACTACCAGGACCCGCAGGGGCTCTTCGCGCGGCTGCGCGAGTCCCGGCCGGTCGCCCCGGTCCGCATGCCGGGCTACGGGCGGGCCTGGGTGGTCACCCGCCACGCGGACGTGCGGGCGGTCCTGACCGACCCCCGGGTCGCGAGGGACGTCCGGCGGTGGCCGGGCGGCGGCCGGTCCCGGCCGAGCGAGGCAACGGGCGTCTACGCCCACATGCTGCACGCCGACCCGCCGGACCACACCCGGCTGCGCCGCCTGGTGCAGAAGGAGTTCGCGCCGCGGCGCGCGGCGCTGCGGCCGAGAGCCCGCGAGATCGCCGCGGGCCTGCTGGACGAGCTGGCGGCGGCCCGCGGCGACGTGATCGACCTGCTCCGCGCATTCGCCCGCCCCCTTCCGATCGCGGTGCTCTGCGAGCTGCTGGGCATCCCGGCGGCGGACCGCGCGTGGATCGAGGTCACCGTGACCGCCTACGACGACAGCGGGGAGCACGAGCGCGTGGAGCGCGAGCTGGCCGCTTACTTCACCGAGCTGATCGCCGCCAAGCGCGCCGAGCCCGGCGACGACCTGGTGTCGGCGCTCGCCCGCGACGGTGCGGGAGCCGCGGACGCGCTGAGCGACTACGAGCTCGTGTCCACGGTCTACGTGCTGGTCATGGCGGGCTTCGACACCACCACCAACCTGATCGCCTCCGGCACCCTGGCGCTGCTGACGCATCCCGGGGAGATGGCCCGGCTGCGCGCGGACCCGTCGCTGCTCCCGGCGGCCGTCGAGGAGCTGCTCCGGTTCACGAGCCCGGTGAACCACGCGAACGACCGGTTCACCACCGAGGACGTGCCCGTCGGCGACGTCGTGATCCCGGCCGGCGAGTGGGTCTTCCCCGCGACCAGCTCCGCCAACGGGGATCCCGCTCAGTTCACCGACCCGGACTGCCTTGACCTCAGCCGCGACGCCAGCGGCCACGTCGCTTTCGGCCACGGCGTGCACCACTGCCTGGGCGCTCCGCTGGCCCGCATGGAGGCCGAGATCGCCTTCGGCGCGCTGCTCGCCCGCTTCCCCGGACTGTCGCTCGCGGTCCCCCCGGAGGCGCTCCGGTGGCGGCCGGTCAGCCTGATGAACGGCCTGGAGTCCCTTCCCGTCCGCCTGGCCTGACCTCGATCGGGCCGGTCAGCCGCAGGAACCCGCCGCTGGCGGGCGTGACCGCGAAGCCGGTGCCCTCGCCCGCGACTATCTCCACGGTCAGCTCGCGCTCGGAGTGAATGGTGAGCTGCGGCGTGAAGGTCCCGGCATGGACCTGACCCTCGATGGCCAGGCCGCCCGGGCCACCGAGCCGGAGACGCTCGAGAAGGCGGCGGCGCTCTAACGACGGGTGAACGTGACGTGGGTGACGCCGCTGGGGGAGCTCACCGACTCGATGGCGAAGCGCTCCTCCAGGCCCTCCAGGCCGTCCCAGAGGGACTCGCCGCGGCCGAGGAGGATCGGCTCGACCACGACGTGCATGTGGTCGATCAGGCCGGCGGCGAGGAACTGGCGGACGGTGGCCGGGCCGCCGCCGATGCGGACGTCGAGGCCGCCTGCGGCCTCCCTGGCCGCCGCAAGCGCCTCCGCCGGGCTGGCGTCGATGAAGTGGAAGGTGGTGCCGCCCTTCATCTCGATCGAGGGCCTGACGTGATGGGTGAGCACGAAGACGGGGGTATGGAACGGCGGCTCCTCGCCCCACCAGCCCTTCCACTCCTCGTCGGTCCACGGCCCGCGCTGCGGGCCGAACTTGTTGCGCCCCATGATCTCCACGCCGATGCCCGGCCCCCAGTTGCTCGCGAAGGCATCGTCGATGCCGGTGCTCCCACCTTGCTGGCCTTGCTGGACGTGGAATGAACGGGTGCCCGTGAACCACCGCATCAGCCGGTCGCCGGCATGCCCGAAGGGTGCCTCCAGGCTCTGGTCAGCACCAGTGCTGAAGCCATCGAGCGAGACGGAAAAGTTGTGAACGCGAACAACTGACATGACGGGTAGACCTCCCTGGTCGAAGCCGAGTTCATCGGTGCTCATGGTGTGGTCGTAGCCAGGATCGCTTTCTCGACACCTGAGCACCCTTGACAGATGCTGCGTACCGGCGGGCGGCTGGCCAGCCCGGTGTCGGCGGCAGGCGAATACTGATCACCGCGCGGCCGCCAGCTGGTCAGTTTTCGCTTTCCGTTGACACCCGGCCTAGGCGATGTATGACACGTCCCGATCACCCGATTCGCACGTGGGTTGAGGCTCCGCGTCGTGCCGTCACGATGGACGAGGTACGCGCCCACCAGGATGCAATTCAAACGGTTCGGCGAGCGCTTCGGCGTGCGCAACATCCGGGTCTTCGGATCAGTGGCGCGCACCTGCTCCGCTGCTTCATCCAGATGGTGGATCACTCGTACGCAGAACTCGGCTGACGGGACCAGATCCTCGCCCGGCTGTCCCGTCGCATTTAACCGGGTCACCGCCTGATTCAAATTCGTGCCAATTCGCCGCACGAGCCCAGCCGCCGACATCAGCTCGCGCAGTACTTCCCGCAGCGGCGAGCCCGCCCGGTCCTGGAGGCTGCGGGCGGCCGCCAGCGTCACCTCTGCGGCGAAGGCTCCGCGTGCCAGACGGCCTGGGCGGCCGCAGCTCTAACCTCAGCGAACTCGGCGAGGTACTTCTCGTCTCCAACGCGGGTGGGTCTTGGCCATCCGGCTGGAACCGGTCGCTCGTCTAGAGCGTCACCTACCTCACGTGCTTCAGTCGGTCGCGTACTGCGGGCGCCCGGCCGGCCGGTAGACCTGGATCGTTATGCCCTTCGGGAAAGATCGCGATTCGACCAGGTCAAGCGCCATGTCCGGGCCGGTGGCGGGGAACAGCCGTGTGCCCTCGCCGACGACCACGGGGCAGACGAGCAGGGTGATCTCGTCGACCAGCTGGTTGTCGAGGAGCCAGCGGACCAGGTTGCCGCTGCCGTGCACCTGCAGCTCGCCTCCCGGCTTGGCCTTCAGCTCGCCGATGGCCGCCGCGAGGTCACCAGAGAGGACGGTCGTGTCCGCCCAACGCGGTTCGGTAAGCGTGTTCGATGCGAGGTACTTGGGTCGCGTGTTCAAGGCATCCGCGATGGGGCCGCTGCCCGGATCCATTACTCCCCAGTAGCCGGCGAAGACCTCGTAGGTGCGCCGGCCGAACAGGAACGCGTCGGCGCGCTGGTACACCTGGTCGACGAACGTCATGGCCTCGTAGTCGAACAGTGGCCTGGCCCATCCGCCGCGCTCGAATCCGGGGTCGATGTCCGGATGCCGCCCGCCGTTTCCCTGCATCACGCCGTCGACAGAGACCTGCGTGTTGGTCGTCAGTTTCATGATCGTCCTTCCCTTCTCATTGCGGGCGCCCCTCGTGGGCGGCCGCTCACCCCTGCTACGAACACCTCTGCTCCGATCCGACACCGCCTCCGGATCTTCTTTCGAGAACTTTCTGGTGCGGCGGTCATGCCGCGGCGTGGGTCCGGGCGCAGCTAGGTCATGTGCTCGGGTCGGCCGTGGACGTTGCGTAGTCCGGGCGCCCAGCAGGCCGATAGGTCTGGATGGTTATGCCCCCGGAAGTGGCCCGCGAGGTGACCAGTTCGAGCGCGGTGTCCGGACCGGTATCGGGGAACAGCCGTGTGCCCTGGCCGACGACGACGGGATAGGTGAGCAGGTCGAACTGGTCGACCAGGTCGTTGGCGAGCAGCCATCGGACAAGGGCACCGCTGCCGGGCACCAGCAGGTCGCCGTCTTGCTGCGCCTTCAGATCACGGACGGCGGCGGCGACGTCGCCAGTCACGACGGTCGTGCCCGCCCACTGTGGGTCGGCCAGCGTAGTCGATGCGACGTACTTGGGCGTCTCATTCAACGCGACGCCGACGGGGAGAGCGCGCATCTCTTCGATTGCTCCCCAGGAGCGGGCGAAGATCTCGTACGTCCGCCGGCCGAACAG
>DASYBB010000115.1:0-4581 GCA_036501025.1 Streptosporangiaceae bacterium | reverse complement strand
CACAGAACCTTCGGCCAACTGCGTTACTCGGTCGGCTTCACACGCCGCAGGCTCGGACCCCGCAGCGAGCCGGTCGTGCATCGGATGCGCCAACTGACTGGCGAGCTCTCCAAGCTCCGGAAGGAGGTCGAACTGCCATGCACTCCGATTCATGGGGACTACAAATTGGGCAACGGGGGAGAACTGTCAGACGGCTCATGGGCCACCTTCGACCTGGATTTCGCGAGGGTCAGGGAGCGGCTGTACGACATCGCGGCCAGCCTGCACCACGTCGCACAGGACGGCGAATTGCCCGAGCCGCGACGACTGCTCGGCGCCTACCAAAGCACGGCTCCGGAACCGCTCACTCGCGACGAGCACCGATGGCTCCCCGGGGCTCTGGCCCTTATACCCCTGCACTGGGCAGCCACCGCAGGGCTCGTGGGCGACGGCATCCACGAGGCCGAGAGCGCAATGACCGCCGCCGAGGCCTGGTGGTCGCGGCGGGATGAACTCTCGTCGTAGTCCGGCGGCCGCGCCAGGAGGGACTGGTTCTGAGGCCAGCGAACCGCACGGTATCGCTCCGAGCTGAACTGCCCCAGATCGCCGGATGGGAGTCACACCGCCAACTAGGCAAACGTTGCCTGCCACGGCACTAAGTTAGGTGAAGAAGTCGGCCGGGTCGGCGCGGGCGGCTAGGTCGGCGGGGAGCAGGCCGAGCCAGCGGTCGGTGACGGCCGTCCGGGCCTCGGGCGCGACCTCGCCGTTCAGCCGCAGGCGGGAGATGCCGCCGTCGGGGAAGATGTCCAGCCGGACCCGGCTGACCGGGCCGGGGGCCTGGAGCCGGAACCGGTGCTCGGTGTCGGGTAGCAGCCGGGTCCGGCCGAGCAGCTCGGCGCCGGTCTCGTCGTCGGTCAGTGTGGCCCAGCCCGGCGCGTTGCCGGCGAACCGGGAGGTGTCGATGACCGCGTCGTGCAGGAGGCCGGGCGCGGCCAGCGCGACGACCAGCCAGTCGTGGCCGTCGTTGCGGCGTCGGGCCGTTTCCCAGCCGTCCGACATGACCGTCGCGAGGCCGGGCGCCAGGACGTTGCCGGGCGCCGAGTAGAACATGTTGCTGCAGCTCACGACCTGCCCGCCGGCCAGCGTCGCGGCCAGGTCGACCCGGCTGCCGAGCAATCGCGGGTCAGGGATGACTTCGCCGTGCACGCGGAACCGGGCCACGCCGCCGTCGGGGTCGATGGTCAGCCGGACGTGCGACACGAGCGGCCCGGGGCCGGTCACTGCGTAGGCGGTGGCCGTATCGCCGGCCAGGCTGATCAGGCCCGCCAGGCTGTCCCAGCGCGCGGCCAGCACCTCGCCGGCGTCCGGGTAGCCGGCCAGCATGGTCCCGGCGACCGACGCGGACGGAGGGAAGTTGCCCCGGAAGTGGGCGGTGTCGATGACCACGCCCCGCACGACCGCGGGTGCGGCCATGCGGACGATCACGAAGTCGGTGCCGGGCTGGCGCCGGCGGCGCGTCTCCCAGCCGTCGTAGACCTTGCCGCGCGGCCCGAACAGCGCCGGGTCGTGCGCCGCCGGGCCGGCCTCGATCAGGCTGTAGGCGGGGCCGTAGAACTCGTCGCTCGCGTAGATCACGCTGCCACCGAGCTTCCGGCTGGCCAGGTCGGGCAGGACCCGGAAGTCCCCAGCCGTACTGCCGGAATCCGTACTGCCGGAATCCGCGCTGTCTCTAGCCATGCTGCTCCCTTCCTCCGGGCGTGACCAGCTGCCCCGCCCCACGGCGGGCCGGCTCGCCGCGCAGCCACGTCTGGCGGACCACGCCGCGCAGCGTCAGCCCCGCGTATGGCGTCAGCGGGTGACGCTGCGCCAGCTGGGCCGGATCGACGGTGAACTCCTCGTCCGGCGCGAGCACGCAGAAATCGGCCTGCGTTCCCGGCCGGATCTCGCCGCGGTCGCGCAAGCCGGCCAGCCGCGCGGGCGCCGCCGCCATCCAGTGCGCGACCTGCGCCAGCGAGTGCCCCCGGGCTGTCGCGGCGGTCCAGGTCACCGGCAGGCTGAGCTGCAGCGAGGCGATCCCGCCCCAGGCCGCCCCGAAATCCCCGGTGTCCAGCACCTTGTCGGCCACCGGGCACGGCGAGTGGTCGGACACCACGCAGTCGATCAGCCCGCTGGCCAGGGCCTGCCACAGCTGCTCCCGGTTTTCCGCGCCGCGGACCGGCGGGCAGCACTTGAACTGCGTCGCGCCGTCGGGGACCTGCTCGGCGGCGAGGGCCAGGTAGTGCGGGCAGGTCTCCACGGTGACGGGCACCCCGTCGCTCCGCGCCCGCGCGATGTCGGGCAGCGCGGCGGCCGCGGACAGGTGCACGATGTGCGTCCGGCAGCCGGTCCGCCGGGCGGCGGCCAGCAGCCCGCGCACGGCGGTGACCTCGGCTCCCGCCGGGCGGGAGGCCAGGAAGCCCGCGTAGTCCGGCCCGCGGGCGGCCGGGGCGGCCTCGATCACGCCGGGGTCCTCGGCGTGCGCGATGAGCAGGCCGTCGAACGCGGCGATCTCGGTCATCGCGGCCAGCAGCCCGGCGGCATCCAGCGGCGGGAACTCCGGCACGCCCGACGGCAGCAGGAAGCACTTGAACCCGATGACGCCCGCCTCGTGCAGGGCGGCCAGGTCCGGGGTGTTACCGGGGACAGCGCCGCCCCAGAACGCGACGTCCGCGGACAGCTGGCCGCGCGCCGCGGCCCGCTTGACGGCCAGGCTGGCCACGTCGACCGTGGGCGGGATGCTGTTGAGCGGCATGTCCGCGATGGTGGTGATGCCGCCCGCCGTGGCGGCGGCGGTGGCCGTGGCGAACCCCTCCCACTGGGTCCGGCCCGGCTCGTTCACGTGCACGTGGCTGTCCACCAGCCCGGGCAGCAGCACGCAGTCGTCGGGCACCACGGTCTCGGCCCCCGTGGCGGCCTCCGCGCCGGCGACCTCCGTGATCACGCCGCCGCGCGCCACGACCACCCCGTCACGCTCGCCCGCCGGGGTGATGATGCGCCGCGCGCGCAGCCGCAGCTCGGCGGCCGGGGCGCGCTGTTCCTGCTGCACCGGCGCCTCCGTCCCGCTGTTCGCCGTCCGTCCTGATCATGGTGGCATCCCCGGTGCCGCGCCGCTGGAACCGGCCGTCCCCCTATCGTGGGAGGCGTGCCTGAGCAGCAGCCGGACATCCTGGCGGTGACGGAGTTCGACCAGCTCGACCCGGCCCGCGCGGCCGCCGTGCTGGCGCCCTGCTGCGCCAGCCGCCGCTGGGCGCGCGAGCTGGTCGCCGGCCGCCCCTACGGTGACCTGGCCGGGCTGACCGCTGCCTCGGACGCTGCCCTCGGCGGCCTGGAGTGGCCCGACCTGGAAGAGGCGCTGGCGGCGCACCCCCGGATCGGCGCTTCGCTGGCCGGCTCTGGGCAGGAGGCGGCCTGGTCGGCGGCCGAGCAGCAGGCGGCCACCCGGGCCGGCGCGGCCGACCGGGATGAGCTGGCCGCCGCTAACGCCGCCTACGAGGCGCGGTTCGGCCACGTGTTCCTGATCCGGGCCAGCGGCCGCTCGGCGGCGGAGATGCTGGCCGCGCTGCGCGAGCGGCTCGGCCACGAGCCGGCCGCCGAGCGCGAGGTCGTCCGCGACGAGCTGCGCGGCATCGTCGCGCTCCGCCTGGCCCGGGCCCTGCGGTGAGGAACCGCGCGCAGGCCCCGCCGGCCGCCCCGGAGCCAGCCCGGTGACGGTCTCCACGCACGTCCTCGACGCGGTGTCCGGCCGCCCGGCGGCCGGCCTGCGGGTCGGGCTGGCCCGCCGCCGCGGCGCCGGCTGGGCCGACCTGGCCAGCGCCCGGACCGACGCCGACGGGCGGATCGCCGCCTTCGCGCCGGGCGGCGAGCTGACCCCCGGGGTGTACCAGCTCACCTTCGAGACAGAGGAGTACCTGGCGGTCCCAACGTTCTATCCAGTCGTTGTGATCGTTTTCCGGATCACCGATCCGGCGTCGCACTATCACGTCCCGCTGCTGCTCAGCCCGTACGCGTACTCCACCTACCGGGGCAGCTGAGCGGTCACGGCTTGCGCCCGACCCCGGCCAGCAGGCCCCACATGTGGCCGGCCTCGCCGCGCGCGACGGCGGCCGGGTCGGGCCGCCACTGCGGGCCGGAGACCAGGCCGGGGTCCACGAGCTCGAACCCCTCGAAGAACGGCAAGATCTCCGAGCCAGAACGGATGCGCAGCGATCCGCTCACGCTCTGGTTGTAGACCTTCTCCAGGGGCTGGGCCATGATGGGGCCCGCCTCGGCAGCGTGGCACAGGACGAGATAGCTGCCCGGCGCGAGGGCGTCGCGCAGGGTCGCCACCAGCTGCGCGGGCTCCTCGGCGTCGCCGAGGAAGGGCAGGACGGACACGAGCAGCAGCCCGACTGGCTGGCGGAAGTCGATCAGGCGGCGGGTCGTGGCGTCGCCCAGGATGGCGGCCGGGTCGCGCAGGTCGGCCTCGATGGCGGCGGTGTTCGGGTGGCCGGCGAGGATGGCGCGGCTGTGGGCGACGGCGACCGGGTCGATGTCGGCGTAGACGACGTGGGCGTCCGGGCCGGC
>DASYBB010000114.1:0-24394 GCA_036501025.1 Streptosporangiaceae bacterium | reverse complement strand
GGGTGAATTGCAGTCAGGCGCCCGGGCCGGTCGGGCGCAGCAGCGTCACAAGCCCGGTGGCTGAGCTGCTGATAGTGATCAGGAATCTGTGCCAGCCGGCGAGCCCTCTGGCGGTCTGGAGTCCGGGCTGGCCGCGTCGCTGACCGGCTCGGTGCGGATCGCGGTCGTCAGCGGTGGCGTGGCCTGCCTGGTCGGCGCCGTCGCAGTCACCCTGGCCCGGCCCGCGCTCTGGCGGTACGACGCGCTTGCCCTCCCCGTCCCTGACCCGCGAGAGCCTCGATAGTGATCTTCTCCCAGGGACACGGCAGAGTCGTAGATTCCGGAGCAGTTACGTCGCTGCTGCGGGCGGTTCGGTCAGTGCGGCGATGCACGCGGTGAGCAGGCGCCGCATCTGATCTTGCTCGCCGGTATCCAGATGGGCCAGCATGTCTTGCTCCACGCGGCGAACCGCGGCGCTGGCCACCGTGAGCTGGCGGCGCCCGCGGGCGGTCAGCTCGGTCGGCAGGGCCCTGCCGACGGGGGCCTGTGCCGGGCGGACGACGAGTCCCTGGCGTTCGAGAGCCTGCAGGAGCACGTTCATCGACTGCCGGGTGACGAACGTGCCGCGGGCGAGCTCGGAGTTCGACAGGCCCGGCCGCTGGGCGAGCAGCTCCAGGCAGGCGTAGTGGGTGATCGTCATGCCGAGCGGCCTCAGCACGGCCTCCAGGGCAGCGTGCAGGGCGCTCGCGGCCGCCTTCAGCAGGTACCCCAGCGATGTGTCCAGCTCGACTCCGGGCTCGCCTTGACTCATGTCAGCAGTCTGACATAGGTTGCGATGTGTCAGAAGACTGACATCCAATGAGAGGCAGGGATCATGGCCGTCACCGGACCCGACTTCGTTTCACTGCAGGTGCGCGACCTGGAGCGTTCCGCCGCCTTCTACGAGCAGTACCTGGGGCTGAAGCGCTCCGACGCGGGACCGCCGCACGCCGTCGTGTTCGGCACCAAGCCGATTGCCTTCGCCGTCCGCGACGTCGCCGCGGGCACCGACCTGGACGCGATCGCGCAGCCGGGCCAGGGAATGGCGCTGTGGCTGCACGCCCCCGACGCGCAGGACATCCACGACGCCCTCGCCGCCGCCGGCACGACAATCGTCTCAGCGCCCGTCGACGGGCCGTTCGGCCGCACTTTCACGTTCGCCGACCCCGACGGCTACCAGGTGACCCTCCACGACCGCGGCTGAGCCCGGCGTCCTGGTCTTCGGCGCGGCAGGCGCCCTGAGGGCTTCTCACCGCGGCAGGCCGCGCACTAGACCCGGGCCCGCAGGCCGAGTCGGCGGGCCGCGTCTGACGCCGGCGCCCAGGTGATAAAGCCGGAGGTATCGGGAATGTGCGCCGACCGGCGAGCCTGCCGGGAATCCGGAGTCCGGCCTGGCTGCGGCGCTGACCGGGTCGGCCCGGACCGTGATCGTCTCCGGTGGCCTGGCCTGCCTGATCGCCGCCGCTGCCGTCACGGCGCTGCTGCCCACGCGATGGCGCTACGACGCCCGCACGTACGTGCCGCGCGGGGGAGCCCGGCGCCGAGCCCCGGCCCGCCGCCGTCAGCTGCCCGCGCTGAGCAGCTGCGCCGTGGCGTAGGACGGGTCATCGGGCTGGTAGCTGCCGGGGGTGCTCGGCCTGCAGCGTGCCGCGCTGACCCGCCGCCTTGCGGTGGGGAAGTCCCTGGCGGGCTGGCTGTCGCTGAATCCGGCCGCGGCGATGGGGCAGGCTGACGTCAGCAGGAGCTACTCAGGGGGCAGGATGATGCAGATTGGGCGTGCATGTCACCGCAAGACCATCCGCGGCGGCGGCGACGGTCGGGTTCGTCGTCCGGCTCGGCGAGGCCATCGTGCCCGCCTGGCGCAGATCCCCGCTAACGGACGGTGCGGGCAGCCGCCCTCCCGAGCCGCGGACAACCCGTCCGGGGATAAGGAGGGCCTTCATCTCCGCGACGCGACCGGGGACTGTTGGACATGCCAGCCAGTCACAATCACCGCAGGCTGCGGAAGGAGCGGATAGCGATGACCAGGAACACCTATGAGATCCCCGGCCAGGCCGGGAAGCTAGCAGTCGTCACCGGTGCCAGCGACGGGCTGGGGCTGCAGATCGCCAGCAGGCTCGCCTCGGCCGGGGCCGACCTGGTGCTGCCGGTCCGCAACCCGGGCAAGGGTGCGGCCGCGGCCGAGCGCATCCGCGCCGCCGCGCCGCGAGCCAGCGTCACCACGACGGATCTCGACCTCGCCTCCCTGGAGTCGGTCCGCGGGCTGGCCGACAGGCTCCTGGCGGATGGCCGGCCGGTCGACATCCTGATCAACAACGCCGGGGTGATGACCCCGCCGGCCCGCCACCAGACCCGGGACGGGTTCGAGCTGCAATTCGGGACCAACTTCCTGGGCCACTTCGCGCTGACCGCCCGCATCTTCCCGCTGCTGCGCGAGGCATCCGCGCGGGTGACCACGCTGTCCGCCCTCGGTGCCCGCTCCGGCTCGTTCCAGTGGGATGACCTGCAGTACCAGGGCAAGTACGACGCCATGAAGGCCTACAGCCAGTCCAAGCTGGCCGAGATGCTGTTCGCGCTCGAGCTGGACCGGCGCAGCCGCGCGGCCGGCTGGGGCATCGTGTCCAACACGGCGCACCCGGGCCTGGCGCTGACCAACCTGCAGTCCTCGGGGTGGAACATGGGCCGCGACAAGCCCAGCGCGCGCACCGCCGTGTTCCGGCAGACCTCGAGGGTCTTCCCGTTCCTGGTCCAGCCGCCCCAGGCCGGGGCGCTGCCCGCGCTGTACGCGGCGACCAGTCCCGACGCGCGGGGCGGCGCCTTCTACGGCCCCGACGGCTTCGCCCACCTCACCGGCGGGCCGGCCGAGCAGAAGCTCTACCGCGCCGCCGAGGACCGCGACTCGGCGACCCGGATCTGGGCTGAGGCCGAGCGGCTGGCCCGGGTCGGCTTCCCGGCGGTCGCCGCGGCGCGCTGACAATGGACCGCAGCCAGCTCGCTGACTTTCTCCGCACCCGCCGGGAGGCGCTGCAGCCTGAGGACGTGGGGCTGCCCCGCGGGCAGCGCCGCCGCACCGGCGGGCTGCGCCGCGAGGAGGTCGCGGCACTGTGCGGCATGTCGGCTGACTACTACAGCCGCATAGAGCAGCAGCGCGGCAGCCGGCCGTCGGAGCCGATGCTGGCCGCCATCGCCCGCGGCCTGCACCTGTCCCTGGATGAGCGCGACCACCTGTTCCGCCTGGCCGGGCACCCCACGCCGGCCCGCGAGCTGCTCCTGGAGCACGTCGACGCCGGCCTCATGCGCGTGCTGGACCGGCTGCAGGACACCCCGGCCCAGGTCGTCACCAGCCTCGGCGAGACCCTGATGCAGACCCCGCCGGCCGTCGCTCTGCTCGGGGACGAGACCGCCTACACCGGCCCCGACCGCAGCCTGGTCCACCGCTGGTTCACCCGGCCCGACACCCGCCAGATCTACCCGGCCGAGGATCACGACCTGCACAGCCGGGCCTTCACAGCCGACCTGCGGTCGCTCGTCGCCCGGCACGGTCCCGGGAGCCGCGCCGCCGCCCTCGCCCAGAGGCTGCTTGACGTCAGTCCCGAGTTCGCCCGGCTCTGGAGCGAGCACGAGATAGCGGTCCCGCGCGGCCGCGAGAAACGCATCCGGACGGCCGAGCTGGGCGTGCTCGAGGTGTACTGCCAGATGCTGTACGACCTCGACCAGGACCAGGCCCTGCTCGTCTTTACCGCCACGCCCGGCACCGACAGCCATGACAAGCTCCGGCTGCTATCGGTGATCGGTGCCCAGAAACTTCGCTCGCCCTCGTGACTGCGCCGGCGGCTGTCAACCCTTCGTGACTGGGTAGTTACCATCTGACAGGGGCGGCGGCCGTCCGGCAAGGAGGACGCAGTGAAACGGGCACCAGCGCACAGCTACCTCGCGGCCGCCGCGGTCATCGCCGCCGCCGCCCTGGCCGCCGCCGCGTGCGGCTCCAGCGCCCCGGCCCCGGCCGCCTCGGCCGGCACCGGCACATCCCGCACCGGCACCCAGGCCCTGGCCGGCTCGCTGGCCGGCCCGGCCGCCCTGGCCAGTTCCGCGACCATCCCGCTCCGGCTGACCGGGCTGGTCAATACCACGGCCAGCGTGCACCTGAGCAGCGCCCAGCGCAGCCCGGTGACGATCACGACGGCGCGGGGCAAGCTGACCGTCCGGCATACCCAGGGCTCCGGGAGCCAGAAGCTGCTGAGCACGAAGACCTGCAAGTTCGCCTTCGGCCAGCACTCCACCTACACCGTGCTGCCGGGCAAGAGCACCGGCGCGTTCGCGGGCGCCACCGGCAGCGGCACGGCCGTCATCACCATCACCGGGACCCTGCCGAAGCGCAACGGCCGGTGCGACACGAGCAGCACCGCCCAGCCGAGCACGGCCGGCCTGCGGGTGAGCTTCGCCGCCCACGGGCCGCTGACGGTCCGGTAACGCCGCTAGCTGACCGCCCCGACCGCGCTGACCGAGGCGTCGGCGTGCGCCCGCCACCAGGCCTGGCCCGCCTCCGGCAGCACGTAGATCGGGTCGTAGTACTCGTACTGCCGCTCCAGGGCGAGCTCGTCGCCGTGCTCCACGCCGGTGCGGTAGTTCTTGGTCCAGTACGAGATGCCCCGCTCGGTGTCGTAGCGCTCGGCCTGGTGCACCCACCGCTTCCCGACGTAGGGGACGTCGCAGATGAACCGGGGCGTGGCGAAGCCCGGCAGGTACCCCATGATGCCGTGCTGGAGCTGCTGGGCCTCGGCCAGCGACAGCCGCCAGTGCTCGCTGTTGGGGATCATGTCGCACATGTAGAAGTAGTACGGCATGATCTTCGCGTCATCGAGCAGGGCGAAGCACAGGTCCAGCAGCTCGGCGACGCTGTCGTTGGTGCCGCGCAGCAGCACGCCCTGGTTGCGCACGTCCCGGATGCCGGTCTCCAGCATGGCCTTGGCCGCCCGGGCCACCAGCGGCGTCACCGACTGGGCGGAGTTCACGTGGGTGTGGATGGCCAGGCTCACGTCCCGGCGCGCGGCCGTGGCGGCCAGCCGCTCCATCCCGGCCCGGACCTCGTCGGTGAGCCAGAACTGCGGCAGCCCCATCAGCGCCTTGCTGGCCAGCCGGATGTCCCGGACGCTGTCCACGCTCAGCAGGTCGGCGACGAACGCCTCCAGCCGCGGCCAGGGCAGGTTGGCCACGTCGCCGCCGGACACGACGACGTCGCGGACGCCGGGCGTCGCGCGCAGGTAGGCGATCATCGCGGCCAGCCGGTCGTCGCGGGACAGGCCGAACTTGACCTTGTCGACCACCGCGGTGGGGTTGCCGACCAGGTCCATCCGGGTGCAGTGGCCGCAGTACTGCGGGCAGGTGGGGAGCACCTCGGCCAGCACCTTGGTCGGGTAGCGGTGGGTGAGCCCCTCGACGGCCCACATCTCCGCCTCGTGCAGCGAGTCCCGCGACGCCAGCGGGTGCGACGGCCAGTCGGCCCGCCGGTCGCTGAAGACCGGGATCATGTACCGCCGGACCGGATCGGCGTAGAACGCGTCCGTGAAGCCCGGGTCGCCCGCCGCGGTCAGCGGGGCCATGGTGTTGATCATCTGCGGGGGCACCAGCATGGACATCGTCGCCCGCAGGGCCTGGTCCTGCTCGAGGTCGGCGTAGAACCGCTCGTCGAGGCCGGTGCCCATGAGCTGGCGGAGCTGGCGGATGCTCTTCACGCAGTGCGCCCGCTGCCACTGCGCCGACTCCCACTGCTCGGGCGTGACGTCGGCCCAGCCGGGCAGCCGCCGCCAGTCTGGCTCGGCCAGTTCCCGGTGCCGGTAGCTGTACGGCTGCTCGATCATGGTGACCCCTCGCTGTATAGGCCCGCGCTCCGGGGCGAATGGCCCGAAGTTACAGACCCCTACGACAGAAGATACTGTCTGTATACTCGCATTCAAGAGATTCTACTGCCTGGAGTGGCCATAGCGAAGGGACGGACCAGAGTGACCCGACCGCAGCCCGCATCCGCGGCCGCCGGCCCGTCCGCCGTCAGCTCGCCGCTCGGCCTGCACCGGGTGCTGGAGCCCGCCGGGGTGCTGCCCCAGGCGGCCCGCCGGCTGGACCCCAGCCCGGACATCTGGCCCGACGAGGTCCGGATCGGCGTCCGCCGCCTCAACCTCGACGCCGCCTCGTTCCGGCAGCTCACCGAGGCCGCCGGGGGCGACCCGGATGCCGTCCGCGCGGCCGTCCTGGGCATCGTGGCCAGCCGGGGCAAGATGCAGAACCCGGTGACCGGCTCGGGCGGCATGCTCACCGGCGTCGTCGAGGCGGCCGGCCCGGACTCCCCGCTCGGCCTGGCGCCGGGGGACCAGGTCGCCACGCTGGTCTCGCTCAGCCTGACCCCGCTGGTCATCACCGACGGGCTGGAGCGCTGGGACGGCCGGTCCGAGCAGGTCCCGTGCGCGGGCCACGCGATCTTGTTCGGCCGCTCCATCGCCGCCGTGCTGCCCCCCGACCTGCCCGCCGAGCTGTCCCTGGCCGTGCTCGACGTCTGCGGCGCGCCCGCCCTGACCCACCGCGTCGTGGCCGCCGCCCCGGCCGCCCCCGTCGTGGCCATCCTCGGCGCGGCCGGCAAGAGCGGGTCGCTGTCGGCCGCCGCGGCCCGCCGGGCCGGCGCGGGCCGCGTCATCGGCGTCGTCCCGCACGAGGCCGAGGCCGGGCTGCTCAAGGCGGCCGGCCTGGCCGACGAGGTCGTCATCGCCGACGCCCGCGACCCGGTCGGCGTGTCGGCCGCCGTCGAGCGGGCCGGCGGCCCCGCGGATGTCACCGTGGTCTGCGTCGACGTGCCCGGCTGCGAGGGCGGCGCGATCCTGTCCACCGCGCCGGGCGGCACCGTGATCTTCTTCTCGATGGCCACGTCCTTCTCCGCCGCCGCCCTCGGCGCCGAGGGCGCCGCCGCGGACGTGACCATGCTGGTCGGCAACGGGTACGTGCCCGGCCACGCCGAGCTGGCCCTGGACCTGATCCGGTCCGAGCCCGGCGCGCGCGGCCTGTTCACCCGCCGGATCGACTAGCCGCCGGACCGACTCGCCACAGGAGCAGACATGGAGCACGCACCTCAGGTCACGCCCCGGCTCAGCCTCGACCCGGCCCTCGTCCGCGAGGCCCGCGAGCTGGCCCGGCGGGCCGGGCAGCCGATCGTGGACCTGGCCCGGACCCATACCACCGTGTCGGTCGAGCGGGCCGTGCTGCGGCTGGCCGGCCTGGCCGGCGCCGACGGCGACGGCATGCCGTGGGTGAACCGGCTGTGCGACGCCGTCGCCGCCTCCGCCGGGCTCGAGCACGGCGTTGCGCTGCCCGCCTGGGACGCCCTGCGCACCGGGAACTATCCCGACCTGGGCGCGCTGGCCCGGGCCGCGGCGGCCGGCCAGGTGCGGTTCCGGGTCCCCGAGGGCGCCGACGCCCGCGCCGCCCGGTCGGCCGCCGACGCTGCGCTGGCCGCCGGGATCGGCCGGATCGACGCCCAGCGCGCCGCCCGGGACCAGCTCATCGCCGCGACGTCGCAGCCGCGGATGCCGTGGATCTACCTCATCGTGGCCACCGGCGACATCTACGAGGACATCCCGCAGGCCCAGGCCGCCGCGCGGGCCGGCGCGGACGTCATCGCCGTGATCCGGTCGACCGGCCAGTCGCTGCTCGACTACGTGCCCGAGGGGGCCACCCGGGAGGGCTTCGCCGGCACCTACGCGACCCAGGAGAACTTCCGCCTGATGCGCGCCGCCCTGGACGACGTCTCCCGCGAGCTGGGCCGCTACGTCCGGCTGACCAACTACGCGTCCGGGCTGTGCATGCCCGAGATCGCCGCGCTGGCCGGCCTGGAGCGCCTCGACATGATGCTCAACGACTGCATGTACGGGATCATCTTCCGCGACATCAACCCCCGCCGGACGTTCATCGACCAGCGCTTCTCCCGGCAGATCCACGCCCGGGCCGGGATCGTCATCAACACCGGCGAGGACAACTACCTGACCACCGCCGACGCCGTCGACGCCGCCCACACCGTGGTCGTCAGCCAGCTGCTCAACGAGTTCTTCGGCAAGGAGGCCGGCCTGGCCGACAGCCAGCTCGGGCTCGGCCACGCCTTCGAGATCAGCCCCGAGGTGCCCGACTCGTTCGTCCTCGAGCTGGCCCACGCCCAGCTCATCCGCGAGCTGTTCCCGCGCGCCCCGCTCAAGTACATGCCGCCGACCAAGCACATGACCGGCAACGTCTTCGCCGGCTACCTGCTGGACGCGTTCTTCAACCTGGCCGGGGTCCTGACCGACCAGTCGATCCTGCTGGTCGGCATGATGACCGAGGGCATCCACACCCCGTTCCTGGCCGACCGGGACCTGGCCCTGGAGAACGTCCGCTACGTGCGCGACGCCGCCGCCCGGCTCGGCGAGAGCTTCCGCCCGGTGCCCGGCGGCTTCCTCGACCGCCGGGCGAGCGAGGTCCTGGCCGAGGCCGTCGCCCTGCTGCGCCGCATCACCGACGACGGCCTGCTGACCGCGATCGCCGACGGCACCTTCGGCATCACCCGCCGCCCGGCCGACGGCGGCCGCGGCCTGGACGGCGTCATCGAGCAGGCCCCCGGCTACGTCAACCCCGCCCGCGAAATCCTCGAGGATCCAGAACGCTCGCCCGCCGCCCCGCCGCCCGCCGCGGCGCTGACCAAGATCGGAGCGCGGCCATGACCCAGCCCGCGAGCCCCGCGCCGCCCGGCGGCGAGCAGCCCGCCGTCATCCGCCCCTACGGCGACACCACCGGCGACGGCCGGGTCCAGGTGTCGTTCACCCTCCCGGTCCCGTTCGGCACGCCCGCCGAGCGGTCCCGCGCCGAGGGCGCGGCCCTGCAGCTGGCGGGCAAGATGGGCCTGGCCCCGGCCATGGTCGTGCACGCCAAGGGGATGGGCACCGGGTTCACGTTCTTCATCGTGTACGGCCGCGTCGGCCACCTGGTCGACCTGTCAGAGGTCGTCGTGGCCGAACGCGAGTTCCCGCTGCTGTCCTCCGCCGAGGTCAACCTCCGGATCCGGTCCGGGCTCGGCCGCAAGCTCGTGGTGGTGGGAGCGTGCATCGGCACCGACGCGCACACCGTCGGCATCGACGCCATCCTCAACGTCAAGGGCCACGCGGGGGAGAAGGGCCTGGAGTACTACCGGGAGATCCGCGTGGTCAACCTCGGCGCCCAGGTCGAGGTGCCGGCCCTGGTCACCCGCGCCCGGGCCGAGGGCGCCGACGCCGTCCTGGTCAGCCAGGTCGTGACCCAGCGGGACGCGCACATCGCCGGCGCCCGCGAGCTGGCCGCCGCCTTCGGCGCCGTCCCGCAGCGGCCGCTCCTGGTCGTCGGCGGCCCCCGCTTCGACCCGGCCGCCGCCGCCAGCCTCGGCGTCGACAAGATCTTCGGCCGCGGCACCACCCCCGGCGAGGTCGCCAGCTACCTGGCCTACGCCCTGACGCCGGCCCCGGCCCCGGCTCCCGCGCCCGCCGATCACGCTCCCGGCGGCGGCGCTGCCGCAGGCGGCCCTCCGGCAGGCGGCCCTCCCGCGGACGGCGCTCCCGGAGGCAGCGCTCCCGGCAGCGGCGTCCCGGTGGGGAGCAGCCGGTGAGCCAGCCTGACCCGCGTCTCGGGCTGACCGTGACCCACCGCCGCTACGTGCCCTACAGCCACGCTCACTATGGCGGCAGCCTGGTGGACGGCGCCTACGTCCTCGGCCTGTTCGGCGACGTGGCCACCGAGGTGTGCATCCAGGCCGACGGCGACGAGGGCCTGTTCGCCGCCTACTCCGATGTCCAGTTCCGCGCCCCGGTCCGGGCCGGTGACGTGCTCGAGGTCACCGCCGTCGTCACCCGGGCCGGCCGCCGCAGCCGCGAGCTGTCCTTCGAGGCCCGCGTCGTCTGCCGCGCCGACCCCGCCCGCGGCCCTTCCGCGGCCAAGGCGCTGCCCGAGCCGTCCGTCGCCGTCACCGCGACAGGCACTGTCGTGGTCCCGGCCGGATAACCGCTTCCCGAGGGGGGCTCCATGATCGCGAAGGATTTGGCACGTCCTGGCATGCCAAGCCCTTCGCGATCATGACGGCACTTCCCTCGACTTTGATAACAGCAAGAAGTGGCCGCCTGGCCGGGACATTGGGCGGCCGAAGGCGGCCCGCCACGGCCCCGGGGGGCTGATAACAGCAAGAAGCGGCGTCGGCCCGGACGAGGGGCGTCCCCGGGTGGCGCCGGGCGGCGCCGGCCCGGACGAGGGCGTCCTGCGCAGCCGGGGCTAGGCGCCGGTTGCACGGGACGGGCGGGGCGGGGGTGCTACTGGGGGAAGGTGATGTCGGCCAGCAGGGGGTCGTGGTCGCTGGTCTGGCCGGCGAAGTTGGCGTTGATGTGGACGGCGTTCTCGGACGTCACGAGGGGGGCCAGCGCGGGGCTGACGAGCAGGCCCGAGAGGGTCTCGCTGTTGCCGTCGAAGTCGTAGTCATAGCGCTGGCTGAGCGGCAGGCGGCTGATCGGGTCGACCAGGGCGCCGCCGCCCTCGAGGGTGGCGAAGGTGGGGGTGAAGCCCTGGTCGTTGAGGTCGCCCATCATGATCACGTCGGCCCGCGGGCTGGCCTTCTCGATGGACTGGACGAAGGCGTGCAGGATCTGGGCCTGCTGGGTGCGCTGGATCTCGGTGAACAGCACCGGGGGCTGGAAGCGGCCGAAGTCGGCGTCGTCCTGGAGCTTGGCCGTCAGGTGGTTGTTGATCACGAAGACGGTGTGGCCCTGCCAGGTGAACTGGGCCGCGAGCGGCTTGCGGCTCTGCGCGCCCGGCATGGTCCGGCCGCTGCCGCTGGGGTCGGTCAGGGTCTCGGCGCCCGACCACGCCGGGGCGGACGGGTCGATCCGGCCCGGGCTCTGGGCCAGCGCGGTCGCGGCGCCCGAGCCCGTCACCGAGTCGGCCGCGGTGGCGCTGCCGCCGGGGGCGGCGTCGAAGGTCAGGCCGGTGTCGGTCCGGTACAGGATGACCTGGCGGATGTTGCCGCCGGGCTGGCCGCCGTCGGCGTCGTTGACGGGGTCGATCTGGGTCCAGCTGTAGGCCGGGCCGCCCGCCGCGGTGATGGCGGCGGTCAGGTCGGCCAGGGTGACGTCGGCGGCGACCACGCCGTCGTCGGTGGCGCCGTCGTTGTCCTGGATCTCCTGGATGCCCAGGATGTCGGGCGCGCCGAGGTTGACCGCGATCTGGGTGCCCAGGCTGGCGAACTTCGACTTGGCCGTCTTGGGCGACAGGTTGTCCACGTTGTAGGTCGCCACGGTCAGCTGGCCCGGCCCGGCCGGCGCGGCGACCTGCGGGGTCAGGCCGCTGGAGACGGCGGTGGTGGCCGAGGTGAGCTCCAGCTCGGGGTTGCCCTCGAACTCGGACATGATGCCCTCGACCGGCCCGGAGAAGTGATCGCCGGTGTTCACGGCCGGGGCCTTCACGCCGCTCTCGGGGAAGACGGCCAGCCGCCGGGAGTTGACCACGCCGGGGCCGAAGTCGGCCAGCCCGCCCGCCGGGGTCCGCAGGCCCGCGCCGGCGCCGTTGTCGGGGGCGACGGCGAAGGCGCCGCCGTTCTCCGGGCCGACCGCGACCGGGTCCTGGACCTCGACCAGGGCGGAGTCCAGCCCCTGGTAGAAGTCCAGCGCCCGCAGGGCCGGCGCGAACGAGGTGACCGTGTCCACGTCGGTGCTCGTGCCGTGCAGCGGGATGAAGATGTTCTGCGCGGGCGGCAGCACGCCCTGCGATCCGATGATGACCGGCGCCGGGAGCGGGTTGCCGGCCGAGACGACGGTGACGACCGGGTCGTCGATCTCGGCCACCGGCAGCGCCGACGGGGTGTCCGACTGGTCGGGGAAGAACTCGCTGACGGTGCCCGCCACCGTCACGCTGTCGCCGGCCGCCACGGTGGGCTTGCTGCCGGTGAAGACCGCGATGGCCTGCTTGAACGGGGTGCGGCCCACCGGGTCGGGGTCCTGGAGGAAGAACTCGCTCGAGGTCACCTCGGTGACGATGCCCGGCACCCCGGACACGGCCTGGCCCGCGAACGGCGATACGTGGCCGCCGCCGAGCAGGGTGTGGATGCGCAGGACGGAACTGGCCGCCGGCGCGGCGGCGGCCAGCCCGGCGGGCAGCAGTCCGCACGCGCCGCAGGAAAGGGCGGCGAGGGCGAGATAACGGAGGGGTCGGCTCATCCCCATAACGTACTCAGCGACCCGCGCGGGAGGTCTGAGGCCATTCGAACTTTGGGTAGCGGGCCGGCGAACGTTTCGTATTCCGGGCCGTTCCCGCGGCGGCGCCTGAGCCGGAAAAGGGCCGCCCGGTCAAGCCCGGGCGGCCCGTTCCGGACGGCTACTCGGAGCCGAAGGTGGCGATCTCGGCCTGCTCGGCCTCGGTCAGCTCGCGCGGCGCCTCGCCGCGCTGCGACTTGGCGTGCTGCACCTGGCGCCGGATGACCTCGACCACCTCGGGATTGGCCAGGGTGGTGACATCTCCCACGTCGGTGAAATTGGACACCGCGGCAATGACCCGGCGCATGATCTTGCCGGACCGGGTCTTCGGCATGTCGGGCACGATCCAGACGTTCTTCGGCCGGGCGATCTTGCCGATCTCGGTCTCGATGGCCCCGGTGACCTTGGCCGCCATGCCGGCCGCGTCGACGCCCGGCTTGACCGCGATGTACATCTCGACCGCGCGGCCGCGGATGTCGTCGACCACCGGGACGGCGGCGGCCTCGGCCACCTCGCTGACGGTCAGCGCGGCGGACTCCAGCTCCTTGGTGCCGAGGCGGTGGCCGGCCACGTTGATGACGTCGTCGACCCGGCCCAGGATCCGGTAGTAGCCGTCGGCGGCCTGGACGGCGCCGTCGCCGGCGAAGTACGGCCAGTCGCGCCAGTCCTTGCTGTCGGGGTCGGCGTTGTACTTGCGGTAGTACACGTCGACGAAGCGCTCGGGCTGGCCCCAGATGGTCTGCATGATGCCCGGCCACGGGTTGCGGATGCAGATGTTGCCGGCCGTGCCGCTGCCGGCCGGGATGGCGTTGCGGTCCTCGTCGTAGATGACGCCGTAGATGCCGAGCGCGGACGGGCCGCAGCTGCCGGGCTTCATCGGGTTCAGGGCCGGCAGCGTGGAGCCGATGAAGCCGCCGGTCTCGGTCTGCCACCAGGTGTCGACGATGACCGCCTCGTCCTTGCCGACCGAGTGCAGGTACCAGCGCCATACCTCGGGCTCGATCGGCTCGCCGACCGTGGTCATGTGCTTGAAGTGGTAGTCGTACTTGGCCGGCTCGTCCGGCCCGACCTTGCGCAGCATCCGGATGGCGGTGGGCGAGGTGTGGAAGATGTTCACGCCGAGCTTCTCGGCGATCCGCCAGGGGCGCCCGGCGTCGGGGTAGTTCGGCGTGCCCTCGTAGATGACCGTGGTGGTGCCGAGGGCCAGCGGGCCGTAGACGATGTAGGAGTGCCCGGTGATCCAGCCGATGTCGGCCATGCACCAGTACATGTCGTCGGGGTGGATGTCCTGGTAGTACTTCGACGTCCCGGCGACGTAGGACAGGTACCCGCCGGTGCTGTGCTGGGCGCCCTTGGGCCGCCCGGTGGTCCCGCTGGTGTACATCAGGAACAGCGGCGCATCGGCCGGCAGCGACACCGGCGCGACGGCCTGGCCGGCGAAGGCGGCCAGCTCCTCGTCCACGAAGAAGTCCCGGCCCTGCGTCATCGGCGTCTGCGACGCGTACTGGCCGGGGTGGCGGCGCCAGACCAGGACCTTGTCGACCTGCTGGCCCTGCTTGTCCGCCTCGGCCAGCGCCTCGTCGGCCTTGACCTTGTGGTCGATCAGGTCACCCGAGCGGAAGTAGCCGTCCATGGTGATCAGGACCCGGCTGCCGGAGTCGGCGATCCGGGTGCCGCACGCGTTGCCGCTGAAGCCGCCGAAGACCTGCGAGTGGACGACGCCGAGGCGGGCGCAGGCCAGCATCGTGATCGGCAGCTCGGGCACCATCGGCATGTGCAGCGTGACCCGGTCGCCCTGCTTCAGGCCCGCGAAGTCGCGCAGCAGCGCGGCGAACTCGTTGACCCGGGTCAGCAGCTCGGCGTAGGTGATGCGGACCGGCTCGTCTTCCTCCGGCTCGGCGACCCAGATGATCGCGTCCTTGTCCGGGCGGGCCTCCGCGTGCCGGTCGACGCAGTTATAGCTGGCGTTCAGCTTGCCGCCGACAAACCACTTCCAGAATGGCGGGTTGGACGTATCGAGGGTCGTCTCCCAGGGCTGGTCCCAGGTCAGCAGGTCGGCGTATTCCCGGAAGCACTCCGGGAACTTGTCCTCGCTGAACCGGTCGAAGATGGCCGGGTCGCTGGCGTTGGCCTGCGCGACGAAGCTCGCTGGCGGCTGGTAGTACTCCTCCTCGCGCCAGTGAACGGCGATCTGGCTCTCCGAGACTACGGATTCCGACTCCGAGCTTTCTGTCATTGTGTTCCCTCCAGCCGGTCGCCCATGACCGCCCTGTCATGCTGCCTTCACTTGCTACGGGAGCCTTAATCGTATCGCCGCCCGGTAACGCCCGACAGGCCCGGGCAGCCCGCCGCCCGGCCCCCGCGGAGCCTGTCTTTCCTGGTGGGACCGGTTGACAGCGCGCGCATCGGCGGTATGTTTCTGGGCAGTCCGACACCGGAGACACCCGGCCGCGGGGGCTCGCCGCCCGGACGCGTCGGGGTGGTCGGACCCAGGAGCGGGCCCGGGTACCCAGTAGACAACGGATAAGATCCCGTTACCGACGGGACGCAGTCCGGTCCGAAGGGTGTCCCGGGCCCTCTTCCGCGCCGTGGGCGCGGGACGAGGCCTGGCTGGAACCAGAGTGCTGTTGCGGTCGTTTGGTGACGCATGTACCTATCGCCGGCGGCTGCCGAAGGCCTGAGGCAGGCAAAGTGACGTCCACCGTCCGCAAGGACAGCCCGCGTGGCCCCATCGGCCACGTCGCCGTGATCATCCCCACCTACAACGAGCTCGCCAACCTGGAGGACATTGTCGGGCGGGTGCGCGCCGCGGTTCCCGCGGCGGACATCCTCGTGGTCGACGACAACAGCCCCGACGGGACCGGGGAGCTGGCCGACAAGCTGGCGGCCGGCGACGACCACGTGAAGGTGCTGCACCGGCCCGGCAAGAACGGCCTCGGGGCCGCCTACATCGCCGGCTTCGGCTGGGCGCTGGAGCGCGGCTACGGCACGCTGGTCGAGATGGACGCGGACGGCTCGCACGACCCCGCGCAGCTGCCGGGCATGCTGACCGCCCTGGCGGACGCCGACCTGGTCATCGGCTCCCGCTGGGTGCCGGGCGGCCAGCTGCGGAACTGGCCCCGGTCACGGCTGGTGATCTCGCGCGGCGGGAACCTGTACGTGCGGCTGGCCCTCGGCATCGGCGTCCGCGACGCCACCGGCGGCTACCGGGCCTACCGGGCCGACACCCTGCGCGCCATCGGCCTGGACCAGGTCGAGTCCCAGGGCTACTGCTTCCAGGTGGACCTGACCCGCCGCACCGCCGCCATGGGCATGATCATCCGCGAGGTGCCGATCACGTTCACCGAGCGGACCCGCGGCGCCAGCAAGATGAGCAACGTCATCATCGCCGAGGCGTTCTGGCGGGTAGCGCAGTGGGGCGTGGCCAAGCGACTGCACCGGGGCTACTACCGGTAGCCGGGTGCAGCCGCTGCCGCATGCCCGCCCGCTGCGGGCTAGGCGCTCTTGCGCTGCCGCGCGGTGTGCGCGGCCCGGGCCGGCGCCGCGTCGGTGCCGCGCTCGCCGCGGATCACCGCCAGCCGCTCGGCCAGCACTTCCTCCAGGTCGGCGAGCGTGCGCCGCTCCATCAGCATGTCCCAGTGACTGCGCGGCGCCTTGGCCTTCTTGGGCGCGGGCGTGTCACCGGTCACGGTGAACGCGGTCGCGCCGCAGACCCGGCACTCCCAGTTGGCGGGCAGTTCGGCCTCGGCGGAAAAGGGCACCGTGAAGCGGTGCCCCTTGGGGCAGTCGAAAGCAACCTCCTGGCGGGGTGCCAGGTCGGTGTTGCGGTCGTTCTCGTAGCTGGTAGCTCCGAGTCGGGTGCCGCGTAGTGCGCGTTCGGCCATATATTCCACTGCCTCTCAGGCGCTCAGCCGTCCTACCTGACAACGGTGAGTACCCGGACAAGATTCCCTGCTCGGAGCAGTTCCAACCCCGCTGGGCAGCCCAGATCTCGGTTTGCCCGGGTTGCGCCGGGTCCGTCCGCGGGCCGGAGGGGGCTAGGCCGGCGCCCGCGGATGCCAGCTGCCGCGGGCGACCAGGACCTCGCGCAGGGCGCAGGTCTGGTCGGTCATGATGCCGTCGGCGCCGAGGTCCAGCAGCCGGGTCATCGCCGCCGGGTCGTTGACGGTCCAGACGTGGACCTGGAGCCCGGCGGCGTGCGCCCGGCGGACGAACCGGGCGCTGGCCACCCGGCCCGGCACCTGCGCGCAGCGGATCCCGCGGGCGGCCAGCCGGGCGGCCAGGGCGGTGACCGGCATGCCGGTCCGGAACAGCCCGATCTCGCCGGGCGGGGCGGCCAGGCACACCGGCCGGTCCAGCGCCCGCACGGCGGCGGCCAGCCGCGTCCCGGAGAACGAGGTCAGGCAGACCCGGTCGAAGGCGCCCGCCCGCGCGATGAGCTCGGCCACCGGGCGGGCCGCCGGGGCGGCCTTGATGTCGATGTTGAACCGGACGTCGGGCCAGCGGGCCAGCAGGTCGGCCAGCAGCGGGATGGGCTCGGTCCCGGCGATCCGGGCGCGGGACACCTGCGCCCAGGGCAGCCCGGCGATCGCGCCCGCGGCGTCGGTCACCCGGTCCAGGGTCTTGTCGTGGAACGCGACGACCTGGCCGTCGGCGGTCGCGTGGGCGTCGGTCTCCAGGTAGGCATAGCCGAGCCCCACGGCGTGCTCGAAGGCCGCCCAGGAGTTCTCCGGGTAGTGGCCCGCGCCGCCGCGGTGGGCGAAGGCCAGCGGCCGGGGATGGTCGAGGAAGCCGTCTGCCACGGCCCCAGTATGGCCCCCGGCCCCGCCGCGGCCGCGCAGCGCGGCCGGCTCCGGCGCAGGTCAGGCCGGATCGCCGGGGCCGGCCGCCCACTCCCGGCGGCGGGCCTCGGCCAGCGCCACGGCCGCCGCGGCGGCCACGTTCAGGGAGCCGACCTTGCCCGCCTGCGGGATGTAGGCGACCTGGTCGGCGGCGGCCAGCAGGGCGGCCGAGCAGCCCCGGTCCTCGTGGCCCAGGGCCAGGCAGATGTCGCCCGCCAGCGCCGCCTCGTGCAGCGCGACGGCGCCGGAGACCAGCTCGACCGCGACCACGGTCAGCCCGGCGGCCCGTGCGGCGGCGACCCCGGCGGCCGCGTCGGGCAGCTGCTCCCAGGGCAGGTAGCGGCCGGTGCCGAGCGCGGTCTTGCGGGCCGAGGGATGGTCGGGCGAGGCGGTGTCGCCGCACAGCCACAGCTGGTCGACGCCGAACGCGGCCGCGGTCCGGATGATCGACCCGACGTTGAACGGCTGCCCGACCGAGTCCAGCAGCAGCCCGATCCGCGCGCCGGTGCGCCGCCGCCACGACCGGTTCAGCCGCTTGACGTCCGTCGGGCCGAGCTGCCGCCGTCCCGGCACCGGGGTCGTCACGGGCGGCCGACCCGCAGCAGCCGGTACCCGGCCCGGGCCGCGACCCGGTCGGCGGCCCAGCCCGCGCCGCCCAGCCAGCGCTGCAGCGAGTCCGACCCCAGGTTCCGCTGCACGACCAGGTACGCGGCGCCGGCCGGGGCCAGCTTGCCCAGCCACGCGGCCAGCAGCTCGTGCAGGGCCGCCTTGCCGATCCGGATGGGCGGGTTGGACCAGATCAGGTCGTAGCGGGCGGGCAGGGCCGGGTCGCCCGGCGGCAGGCACCGGACGGGCAGCCCGGCGGCCTCCGCGTTGCGCGCGCACAGGGCCAGCGCCCTCGTGTTCACGTCGGTGGCCCACACCGCGGCGCGCGGCGCGCGGGCGGCGAGGACCAGGGCCAGCGGCCCGTAGCCGCAGCCCAGGTCGAGCAGGTTCCCCGCCGCCGGGGGCGGCGGGGCCGCGTCGAGGAGCAGCCGCGTGCCCGGGTCCAGCCGGGCCGGGGAGAACACCCCGGAGTCGGTGGCCAGCTCCAGGTGCACGTCGGGCAGCACCACGTGGACCGACCCCGGCCGGTGCGCGGCGCCGGGCCGCTCAGCGAAGTACTGGGTGCTCACGGGGGCCCGCTCCCGCGGCCGCCAGCGCGGGGACGATGTAGCGGCGGGTGACCCAGCGCTCGACCACGAACGTCAGCACCGGGACCGTGCCCGCCAGCAGCACGATGACCGTCCGGGGGCTGGCGATCGGGATGCCCACGACCCGGGTCATGGCGAAGGCGATGATGACGTAGCCGATATACAAGACGCCGTGGGCGGTGCCCACGTACTTGACGATGACCAGGTTCTGGGCCCAGAGCTGCAGCGGGATGCCGACGAAGACCAGGACCATGAGCACCACGCCGGTCACGTAGGCCATGACCCGGTACGCGGTGACCACCGGGACGAGCGTGCTGGCACGCACCGGGACCTCCTTCAGGGGGTGGCGCAGGGGCCTGCGCGGGGGGCTAGCGCGGCCGCCGGCCCCGGCCGGCCTGCGCCTGCCGGTTGAGGCGGTCCAGGTACGCGTTGTACTGGTCGAGGTCGGGGTCGGCCTCTTCCGCGGGTGCGCCGTCTGTCCCGCCGCCGGCGGGCCCGCCGGCGCCGGGCAGGTCCAGGCCGGCCTCGGCCCGGCTCTGCGGCGCGGCCAGGGCCCTCGCCTTGGCGCCGGGGGGCCGGCCCTCGTCCAGGATGGTCTTGGCCCAGAAGACCACCCCGAAGACGGCGAACACCGGCCACTCAAAGGTATACGCCCAGCTGAGCGCGTTTCCGTCGATCGCGCGGTGAAACTGCCAGTCGCCCAGCCACAGCATCCCGATAACGGCCGCCACGGTGAACACGTGCCACGCCAGCCACCGCGGGGTGAGGACGAACCGCCATCGCGACGACGGCGCGGCGGGCGACGGCGCAGCGCTGGACATAAAGGTGAGCCTAGCGCCGCCGCGGCACCGGTCAGCCAGCCGGGCGCACGATGCGCCACACCACCGCGGTGCCGCACTCGGCCGGGGCGCGCTCGAACCGGCCCGGCTCGGTGCCGACCCGGGCGTAGCCGAGCTTGCGGGGCACCTGCGCGCTGGCCGCGTTGCTGAGATCGTGCAGGATCTCCACCCGGCCGATGCCCGGCAGCCCGAGCGCGGCCCGGGTCAGCGCGCCCGCCGCCGCGGTGGCCACGCCCTGGCCGGCGTGCGCGGGGTGCACCCAGTACCCGATCTCCAGCACGCCCGGGCCGCGGCGGGCGCTCAGCCCGGCACCGCCGGCCGGCGCGCCCTCGTGCTCGATCAGGTACTGGAAGCCCGCGGCGGACGCCCAGTCCTGCTCGCAGCCCTGCGTGAACGCGCGGGCCACCGCCGGCGTGTAGCCCGCCGCCCACGGCAGCCACGGCCGCAGGTACGTCTCCGACTCGCTGACCAGCCGGTACACCAGCCCGGCGTCCGCGGCCCGCCACCGGCGCAAGGTCACGCCGTCGCTGCTCAGTTCCTCCGGGGGAGCGCCCGACACGTCCATGACGCCGATCATCGCGATCCCGCCCCCGGCTCCGCAAACCGATTAAACCGTCCGAAACGGGTGCGTTCCCGGCCGGGCCCGCTCCGTCACGGCCGGTCAGCCGCGCGTCACTGGCCGAGACCGGCCCGGCTGCGTGATAATCGGGTCCATGTCCCTAGCTCACCTGCTCGCGGGCCGGCTCGGCCACCGCGGCCGGCTGCCCGACCGGATCGAGGACCTGCGCGGGCCGGCCCGCGGCGTCATCGTGCTGCCCCGGCACCTGTCCTGGCCCGGCATGCGCGAGTTCGACGTCACCGACGACGCCACCCGGCGCAGCATGTACGGCATCGTGCTGACCCAGGGCCAGCGCAACGACGTCAAGCGGTTCCTCAACGCCGCCCTGCTGGCCCGGGACTGGCCGCTGATCGCGGCGGCGCTCGACCCGCGGCTGCGGCGCTCGTGCGAGCGCCGGTTCGCCCTGGCCGGCGCCCCCGCCGCCGGGGCGGCCGGGCCGGCCCCCGAGCAGGCCCCGGAGCAGGCCGATGCCGGCCGCGGGTAACCGCCGGGTCAACTGCCGGGTCCGCCCGCAGCGGCAGCGGCCCGCTGCTTAGGGTGGCGGCATGCGGAAATACGTCATCATGGGAGTCCAGGGCAGCGGCAAGGGCACCCACAGCGCCATGCTGGCCGAGGATCTCGACCTCGTCCACATCGGCGTCGGGGACATCCTGCGGTGGAACGTCCAGCACCACACCAAGCTGGGCGCCCAGATCCGGCGCACCATGGCGGCAGGCAGCCTGGTCAGCGACGACGTCATCGAGAGCGTGGTCAAGGACCGGCTGGACCAGCACGACTGGAACTACGGCTTCGTCATTGACGGGTTCCCGCGCAGCGAGCGCCAGGCGAACTTCTTCCTGGAGAGCTACGACATCGACGGCGTCATCCACCTGTACCTGCCCGACAGCGAGGTCCGGCGCCGGGTCCTGGCCCGGCGGCTGTGCGCCGACTGCGGCGTGGACTACAACCTGATCGACAACAGCCCCCGGTCCGACGGCCGGTGCGACGCCTGCGGCGGGGAGCTGATCCGGCGGGAGGACGACACCGAGGAGGCCCTGGCCGTCCGGCTGCGGGAGTACCACAGCAAGACCGACCCGGTGCTGGAGATCTTCCGCCGCAAGGAGTACGTGGTCACCGTGGACACCCAGGGGGACAAGGAAGACGTCCACGACGAGATCCGGAAGGCGCTGGGCCTGCCGCCCTACAAGGGGCGCTAGCCGGTGCGGGTCGTCCTCGCGCCGGACTCGTTCAAGGGCACGATCGGGGCGGCCGGCGCCGCCGAGGCGCTGGCCGCCGGCTGGCGGGCGGCCCGCCCGGCCGACGAGCTGATCTGCGTGCCGCTGGCCGACGGCGGCGAGGGGACCCTGGCCGTGCTGGCCGCCGCCGACCCGGCCGCCCGGTGGCACGAGGCGCAGGTCAGCGGCCCCGGCACCCGGCCGGTCACCGCCCGCTGGCTCGAGCTCGGTGACCGCACCCACGTCATCGAGCTGGCCAGCGCGGCCGGCCTGCCGCAGCTGCCCCGGCCCGACCCGCTCGGCGCCCACACCACCGGGGTCGGCGAGCTGATCGGCGCGGCGCTGGACGCCGGCGCGCGGCGGGTCACGGTCGGCCTGGGCGGCTCGGCCTCCACCGACGGCGGGTCCGGCGCGCTGCGCGCCCTCGGCGCCGCCTTCCGCGACGCCGCGGGCCGCGGCCTGGCGAGCGGCGGCGGCGCGCTGGCCGGGCTGGCCGCCGCCGACCTGTCCGCGCTCCGGCCCCCGCCGCCGGGCGGGGCGGCCTGCCTGACCGACGTCCGGGCGCCGCTGCTCGGCCCGGCCGGCGCCGCGGCGGTGTTCGGCCCGCAGAAGGGCGCCACGCCCGCCCAGATCGCGGTGCTGGAGGCGGGCCTGGCCCGGCTGGCCGCCGCGCTGGGCGGCGACCCCGCGCAGCCGGGGGCCGGCGCGGCCGGCGGGACCGGCTACGGCCTGGCCTGCTGGGGCGCGCAGCTCATCGCGGGCTCGGCCGAGGTGGCCCGGATCGCGGGCCTGGACGCGGCGCTGGCCGGGGCCGGCCTGGTCATCACCGGCGAGGGCCGCTATGACGCCACCTCGGGGACCGGGAAGGTGGTCGGCGCGGTGCGCGCCGCCGCGCGGCGGGCCGGGGTGCCCGTGGCGGTCGTGGCCGGGCTGATCGCGGGCGGCGCCGAGGCCGGGCCGCCGGTGCCCCAGTCCGTGGAGCTGGCCGGCCTGGCCGGGGGCGCCGCCGCGGCCATGGCCGACCCGGCGCGCTGGCTGGACGAGGCCGCCCGGCGGCTGGCCGGCGGCCGGGTGACAGGGGGGTGACGGCGGGGGTGACGCAGCTCACCCGCACCAACCCGGGCCACCCGGGCCACCCGGATGAGACGGGCAGGCCGGACGACCTAGCCTGGGCATGTGCGAGAGATAGCGGTTTTCGGCGGTAGTTCCCATCCCGCGCTGGCAGCGGAGATCTGCGCGCACCTCGGCGTGCCGCTGCGGCCGGTGCGCCTGCGCCGGTTCGCCAACGACTGCCTGGAGGTGCAGCTCCAGGACAACTGCCGGGAGCGCGACGTCTTCCTGATCCAGCCGCTCGGGCCGCCGGTCCAGGAGAACCTGGTCGAGCTCCTGCTCATGCTCGACGCGGCCCGCGGCGCCTCGGCCGCCCGGGTCACAGCGGTCATCCCGCACTACGCCTACGCCCGGTCCGACAAGAAGGACATGCCGCGCGTGTCCATCGGCGGCCGCCTGGTCGCGGACCTGCTGGTGACCGCCGGCGTCAGCCGGGTGCTGGCGATGACCCTGCACGCGCCGCAGGTACACGGTTTCTTCTCGGTGCCCGTCGATCACCTGCACGCGCTGCGCGAGCTGGCCCATCACTTCGGCAGCCGCGACCTCGGCAACACCGTGGTGGTCTCCCCGGACCTGGGCAACGCCAAGCCGGCCGCGGCGCTGGCCCGGATGCTCGGCCTGCCGGTGGCGGCCGGGGCCAAGGTCCGGCACAGCGACTCCCAGGTCACCATCAGCGCCATCATCGGCGAGGTGGCGGGCCGCGACGTGATCGTCCTGGACGACGAGATCGCCCGCGGCACCACGATCATGGAGCTGCTGTCGGTGCTGCGCGAGCGCGGCGCCCGGTCGGTGCGGATCGCCTGCACCCACGGGCTGTTCTGCGACGGCGCGCTGGAGCGGATCGCCGCCCGGCCCGAGGTGCAGGAGATCGTCTGCACCAACACCGTCCCGGTCCCGGCCAGCACCGTGTCGGTGGGCACCGGCCCGGCCGGGACCGTGCCCGGCAGCAAGGCCGAGGCCCCGCACCCGCCCGGCACCGCCGGGACGGCCGCGCCGGACGAGGACGGCGTCACCGCGGCCAAGGCCAAGCTGCACGTCATCTCGGTGGCGCCGGCGCTGGCCGAGGCCATCCGGCGGATCCACGAGGGCGAGTCGGTCAGCGCCCTGTTCGACCCGAGCTAGCGCCCGCGCTGGCGGCGGCCGCCCACGCCGCGACCTGGCTGCGCGAGCTGTAGCCGAGCTTGCCCAGGATGTTGGCCACGTGCCGGGCCGCGGTGGCCGGGCTGATGAACAGCTCCTGCGCGATGGCCTTGTTGCTGGCGCCGAGCGCGATCAGCGCGACCACCTCCCGCTCCCGCGCGGTCAGCGCCGGGCCCGGCCCGGGCGCGGCGGGCCCGGTTCCGCCCGGCCCGGTCCCGGCCGTGCCGTTCTGGGCGGCGCTGCCGCGGGCCGCGCCGTTCTGGGCCGCCGGGTGCGAGGCCGGCCACCGCCCGCCGGGCGGCGGCACTGATTCCCCGTCGGCCGGTTCCCCGGCGGGCGCTTGCAGGGCGACCTCGGCCGCGGCCCGGGTGGTCAGCTCCAGCCCGGCCGCCCACAGCCGGGCCACCTCGGCCTCGCCCAGGCCAGCCGCCGCGTCCAGGTACCGCCTGACCCGGCCGGCGATCCGCGGCGGCAGGCGCGTGCCCTCGCGCAGCGAGTGGTGCTCCTGCGCGGGCGGCGGCGGCAGCTGCGCGGTCTCGCTCAGCGCCGTGACGGCCGCGGCCAGCAGCACCGCGCGGTCCGGCCGGCCCTCCCGGCCGGCCAGCGTGGCGAACGCCAGCAGGCTGCGCGAGATCCCGGTCCGGCTGCCCGTGGCCAGGCTCAGCCGCAGGCCCTGGGCCAGGTAGCTGCGGGCCTGGGCCAGGTCCCCGGTGTCCAGCGCGATCCGGCCGAGGCCGGCCAGGCACCGCGCGATCTCCGGGTCGCCCTTGACCTGGCGCAGCAGGTTGAGCGCGGCCAGGTAGTGGCCGCGCGCGGCGTCCAGGTCGCCCAGCACCCGCGACAGGTTGGCCAGGCCGAGCAGGGTGCGCGCCGCGCCCCACTGCTGGTCGATCTCCAGCATCAGCGCCAGGCCGGCCTCCGCCGCCTGGCGGGCCTCGGCCAGCTGGCCGAGCGCGGCCAGCGCGGCGGCCAGGCTGCCGAGCGCGTAGCCCTGGTTCCACTTGTCGCCCGCCTGCCGGGCCTGCTCCAGCGCCTCGGTCGACCGGTGCCGGGCGTCGTCCGGGCGCCGGGCGTGCAGGGCGGTCTCGGCCAGCACGTTCAGGGCGGTGGCGGTGAACCAGGGGTCCCCGGCGGCGTGGCACAGCTCC
>DASYBB010000113.1:0-97200 GCA_036501025.1 Streptosporangiaceae bacterium | reverse complement strand
CCCCCCAGGGTTGACCGGCCGCGCCCCGGGCAGGTGAGCCCGGGGGCTGGCGATACCGCTCGAGGAGGCACTGATGACCGGAGCCCGCGACAGCGACTTCTACGCGCTTGAGCTGCTGGTGGACGACAGCGGGCGGGACTTGCTGCACCAGGTCCGGCAGTTCATGGAGAAGGAAGTCGAGCCGGTCATCAACGACTACTGGGTGCGCGAGGAGTTCCCGTACCAGCTGATCCCGCAGCTGGCCGGGCTCGGCATCGCGGGCCTGTCCTACTCCGGCTACGGCTGCGGCGGGCAGAGCAGCCTGCTCAGCGGCATGGTGTCCATGCAGATCGCCCGGGTCGACTCGTCGATGTCGACGTTCATGGGCGTGCACAGCGGCCTGGCCATGGGCTCGATCTACCTGTTCGGCTCACAGGAGCAGAAGCAGCGCTGGCTGCCGGAGATGGCCCGGCTGGAGAAGATCGGCGCCTTCGGCCTGACCGAGCCCGACGTGGGCTCCGGCATCGCCGGCGGCCTGGCCACCACCGCCCGCCGCGACGGCGACGAGTGGATCCTGAACGGCGCCAAGAAGTGGATCGGGAACGCCACGTTCGCCGACTACGTCGTCATCTGGGCCCGCGACGAGGCCGATCACCAGGTCAAGGGCTTCGTCGTGGAGCAGGGCACGCCGGGCTTCACCCCGGTCAAGATGCACAACAAGATCGCGCTGCGGGCCGTGCAGAACGCCGAGATCACCCTGGAGAACGCCCGCGTCCCGGAGGCGAACCGGCTGCCCGGGGCCAGCTCGTTCCACGACATGTCGGCCGTCCTGCGGATGACCCGGGCCGGCGTGGCCTGGGAGGCCGTCGGCTGCGCCCGCGGCGCCTACGAGCACGCGCTCGCCTACGCCAAGGAGCGGCAGCAGTTCGGCCGGCCGATCGGCGGCTTCCAGCTCGTCCAGGACCAGCTGGTCAAGATGCTGGCCAACGTGACCGCGGCGGAGTGCATGTGCGTCCGGCTGTCGCAGATGCAGGACGGCGGCCACGCCCGCGACGAGCACTCGGCGCTGGCCAAGGTGTTCTGCACCGTGCGGATGCGGGAGACGGTCGGCCTGGCCCGCGAGCTGCTCGGCGGCAACGGGATCCTGCTCGACCACCACGTCGGCCGGTTCGTGGCCGACGCCGAGGCGATCTACTCCTACGAGGGCACCCGGGAGATCAACACGCTGATCGTGGGCCGCGCGATCACCGGCACCGGTGCCTTCGTCTGACCCGGGCCGTCGTCGCCGTCGAGTCCCGGGCGCCAGCCCCCGACCATCCGAAACGGGGGCCGCCCCGGCCCAGCCGCCCGCCGCGGTGGCAGCAGCCCGCGGCCATCGTGATCACGACGACTTTCTCCTTGTCCTGGCCAGGAAAGTCGTCGTGATCACCGGAGGCCGCGCGCGACGATGCGGAGCCGGTTGAGCGGCTCCAGCGCGACGTAGGGCAGGTAGGCGTTCCGCTCGATGAGCGCGAACTTCAGGCCGCGCGCGCCGCGTGGCCGCCGGTAGCCGGGCGGGCGGTGCGCGGTGAAGTCGGCGTGCATCCGGGCGAAGAACGCGCGCCGCGCCGCGCGCGGCACCAGGCTGCCCCGGCCGGGCCAGGCCCCGGTGGCCTGGAACACCGTCGTGTAGTGCCAGATGGCCCGCTCGAAGATGGCCGCCGCGACCGCGGGGCTGGCCGCCGCGCCCGCCGCCGCGCGGCTCTCCAGGAGGTCGAACACCTGCTGGTAGGCCGCGAAGATGCCCAGGTGCGCGGGGCCGGGCGTGCCCATGAACTGGCCGCGGCGGTCCCGCCGGTAGCGGTAGCAGGGCCGGGCCACCGCGCCGACCGACTCCGCGGCCAGCAGCGCCGCGCAGGTCACGATGACGTCCTCGTGAATGCCGGGCCCGAACCCGGCGCCGAGCTTGGCCAGGAACTCCCGGCGCAGCAGCTTGCTCCACGACGTCATGCTCAGCTCGATCAGCCCCGGCTGCGCGTCCAGCGTGGTGCCCGCCGCGGGCACCCGGTCCAGGACCTCGCGGCCCGGACCGGGCACGGTCCGCATCGCTGCCCGCCCGGGCGGGCCGTCGTAGGTGGCGTCCCAGCCGACGAGCAGCACGTCCGGCCGCGGGGCGAGCGCCGCGGTCACCGCGGCCAGGGCGCCGTCGGCCAGGCGGTCGTCGGCGTCGACGAACCAGACGTACTCGCCACAGGCCCGGTCCAGGCCGGCGGTGCGGGCCGCGCCCGGGCCGCCGTTGGCGGCCAGGTGCACGACGCGCAGCCGCGGGTCGGCGGCGGCCCGCTCGTCTAACAGCGCGCCGCAGCCGTCCAGCGAGGCGTCATCGACCGCGATGACCTCGACGTCGCCGCCTGGCGGCAGCACCGAGTCCAGGCATTGCGGCAGGTAGGCGGCGACGTCGTAGACCGGGATGACGACGCTGATCAGCGGCGGGCCGTTCATGCGCGGCGGCCCGTCAGGTCAGCTCGGGCGCCGGCGTGGCAGCCGCCTCGGGCGCGGGCCGCCCGGGCGGCGCCACCCCCCGGCCGTGTCCGGACTGCCCGTGCCCGGACTGACCGTTCCCGGACGGCCCGGCCGGCGGCCCGGCCTGGTCGATCGTGATCTTGGACGGCCACCAGTTCCACCGGCCGAGGAGCACCACGATGGAGGGCACCAGCAGGGTGCGGACCAGGAAGGTGTCCATCAGGATGCCCAGCGCCAGCCCGAGCGCGATGTCGCGGAACTGGCTGCCGCCCGACTGGCCGCCGGCCACCAGGCCGAACACGATGAACGTGCCCGCCAGCACCAGCCCGGCCGAGGTCACCGTCGTGCCGGTGACCGAGATGGCCTTGGTGACGGCCTCGCGCAGCGGCAGCTTGTGCGCCTCCTCCCGGATCCGCGTCATGACCAGGATGTTGTAATCCTCGCCCAGCGCCAGCAGGAAGATGAACATCAGGAACGGCAGGAAGAAGACCAGCCCCTGGTCGCCCGCGAGCTTGATGAACAGCAGCACCGACAGGCCCAGCGCGGCCAGGTACGACAGCCCGACCGAGGCGATCAGGTAGAGCGGAGCGACCAGGCTGCGCAGGACCAGGGCCAGCAGGATGCCGATGGCCACGATGGCGATCGGGATGACCCGGGCCAGGTCGCTGTTAGACACGGAGCTGATGTCATAAAGGGCGGGGGCCTCGCCGCCGACGCCGGAGTCCGCCGCGCGGACCGAGGCGGCCACCTTCGAGATCTCGGCCCGGATGGCCGGCACCGCGTGCAGCGCCGGGGTCGCGCCCGGATCACCGGCCTTCAGGCCGACCGAGAACTGCACCGTCCGCCCGTCGGCGCTGATGAAGTTCGCCGTGGCCCGGTACAGCTGGTAGACGCCCGGCGGGACCTTGGTCGCCGGACCGGTCGTCGGCTGCGTCGCCGGCAGCGCGCCGGCCGGGCCGAGGCCAGCGTGCAGCGCGGCGTAGTCGGCGGGCGGCAGCGCCGCGCCCGTCGGGCTGAGCGGGGCCGCCACCTGGGTAAACAGGCTGCTAGCCCGCAGCTCGGTGGCCGTCTTGGCCAGCACCTGCGGGTCGGTCCAGACCGGCTGGCTGAACTTGAAGATGGGCGTCGTCGGGTTGGCCGCGGACTGCGGGAAGTACTTGGTCAGCAGCGCCGTGCCGGCCGCGGAGTCGCTGCCGGCCGGCGCGGTGGTGGTGCCGCCGAAGCCCGCCGCGGCGTAGCCGAGCACGCCGAGGGCCACCGCGCCGAACGCGACCACGCCGATGACCAGTGTGATCGCCGGCCGCCGGACGATCCGCCCGGCGATCCGGCCCCACACGCCCGCGCCGCCGGACTGGCCCTGGATGCTCCACGGGATCAGCTTGGGCCGGCGGAACACCGCGCTGAACGTGCGGCGCTTGATGGCCAGCAGCGACAGCCGGATGGACAGCAGGGCGGGCAGCAGCGTCAGGCCCGCGATCAGGGTGACCCCGACCGCGATGGCGAACGGGATGCCGAGGTCGGAGTAGAACGGGAAGCTGGCGGTCAGCAGGGTCAGCACCGCCGCGATCACCGTGGCGGCCGAGAAGGTGATCGACTCCCCGACCCGGGTGACGGCCTCGACCAGCGCGGTCCGCGCGGCCGGCCGCGGGCCGGCCAGGTCGGAGGCGACGGTGCGCAGCCAGCCGCGGTCGGCCACGGTCGCGCTGTCCACGCCCGTCACGTCGTGCCCGGACCGGCGCAGCTCCTCCCGGGTCCGGAATACCAGGAACAGCCCGTAGTCGGTGCCGGCTCCCAGCACGAGGACAATCAGCAGGTACTGGGCCAGCGGCGAGACCTGCAGGCCGTGCTTGGCCGCCTCGGCCACCAGCGGGCCGGAGATGACCACGGCCACCAGGGCGGGCACGACCGTGGTCAGGGCGAGCGTCAGCGACCGGAAGATCAGCACCAGCAGCAAGATGATGAACAGCAGCGAGATGTCCTGGACCTGACTGCCGGTGTTCCCGGAGGCCTTCTGCTCATCCACCTGAACGGCCGTGTCACCGGCCAGGTGCACGCGCAGCCCGGACGGCAGGCCGGCGCTGGCGATCTTCGCCCGCATCCCGCCGACCAGGCTCTTGAGGTAGTTCGGGTTGCTGCTGCCCGCCGTGCCGGCCAGGGCCAGGAGCTGCTCGGCCTGCCCGTTGGCCGACCGCCCCACGTCCTTGACCACCTTGACGCCCGGCACGGTGGTGAGCTGCTGCTGCAGCGCAGTCAGCGCGCTGACGTCCGCGGGCGTCAGCGGCCCGCTGGTGGTCGCGGCCAGGACCGGGATGGGGAGCTGGTTGGAATTGCCGAAGGGGGCGGCCAGATCGATCGCGTGCTGGCTCGGCGCGCTCGCCGGCAGGAACTTGGCGTTATTGCTCTGGGTCACGCTGTTCAGCGACGGCAGCTGATTCACCGCGACGACGGCCCCGACGACCCAGATGAGTACGACAAGCCAGCGCAGGCGCACGGACCAGCGTCCGATCGCGCCAAAAATCGCGTCGATATGCATGGGAGGAGCTTATGGGGAACCGCCGACCACTGGGCCCGCCGGGCTCGGCGTCTACGGCGGGCCGGCCAGGGCCTCGTCGGCCAGGGCGTCGACGGCGCCGGTGAGCTCGCCCAGCGCGGGCAGGGCCTGCTCCAGCACCGCGCGGCTGGCCGGCTCCATCCGGCTCAGCGCCACGGTGACGATCTGCGCGTTCACCTGCTGCCAGCTGGTCACCACTCCGGCCCCCGCCGCGGTCAGGCTCAGCACCGCCGTGCGCCGGTCGGAGACGCCGCCGATCCGCTCGATGAGCTGCTCGCGGGCCAGTGCGTGCACCAGCGTGGCCACCGAGCTGGGCGCCAGGCGCAGCAGCCGGGCCAGCTGGCCGGGCCGGGCGCCCGGGTTCTCGGCCAGGCAGGACAGGAACTCCAGCTGGGCGACCGACAGCCCGCCGGGGAGCCCGCCGCTGCCCTGCGCCCGGGCCGCGCGGCGCATGGCCCGGCGCAGCCGGGACACCGCGTCGGCCACGGCCAGGCCGTACGGGTCGAGCGGCGGGGCGGGGTCCAGCTGCGGGCTGACGGACGGCGCGACCATGCTTTACCTCACCATGTCCGGGCCCGTCCGGTCCAGCGCGGCCGGTTTGGCCCCGCCCCGGCGGCGGGTGCTGAATACTGATCAGGCGGACGCAGTCCGGCCGGCCGGGCCGGGCCGTCGTCGCGCCGGCGCGAAGAATAGACGCCGCCGGAGAAATAAAGGCCAGGCTCGTCCGGGACATGCCGGGCGCGGTGCTGGCCAGGCGGCTTCCGGGCCGACAGACTCCTAGCAGGGGAGGTCCGAGTTCCGCCCCTGCGCGGCCGGGCAGCGCGAAAGGGACGCCTATGCAGGAGCTGCGCCTCGTCGCAGTGAGCGAGGACGGCACGTATGCGGTCCTCGCGGTGCCAGGGCGAGGCGGCAGGTTCGTGTTGCCCATCGACGACCGGCTGAGGACGGTAGCTCGCGGCCAGTTCTCGAGGCTCGCGCAGTACGAGATCGAAGTGGAGAATCCGTTGCGACCGAAGGAGATCCAGGACCGTATCCGCGCTGGTGAGACGGCCGAGGAGATCGCGGATACGGCCGGGATTCCCATCGACCGAGTGCGCCGGTTCGAGGGTCCCGTGCTCGCCGAGCGCGAGTACCGTGCCCAGGAGGCGCAGCGGTCGACCGTGCGCGGTCACACCGAGTCCGGTCCCGGGCCGCGCCTGGGCGAGGTCGTCGCCGAGCGGCTCACTGAAGCCGGGGCACCGACCGAGAGCCTGGCCTGGGACTCCCGCAAGCGCGCCGACGGGAACTGGCAGGTCCAGCTCCAGTTCACCCTCGAGCACCGCCCGCAGCTGGCCGAGTGGGTCTTCGATCCCCGGCGGCGGCACGTCATCCCGGCCGACGACCTGGCCCGCCGGCTGTGCCTGCCGCAGGTCGACTGGCCGGCCGGCCGCCTGGGCGCGCTCGGCGCGCCGACCGCGACGGTGACCCCGATTGGCTCCCGGCTCGGCGGCCACCACGCCGAGAGCCGGCCTGATGCGCGGGCCGACGCCCGGGCCGATTCGGACCGGGCGCTGGCTCGCGGCGCCCACGCGGGGCCCGCCGCGCCGAGCCACGCGCCGTGGTCCCGAGAGGCCCGCGAGCCGGGCTGGGCCCGCGAGGCGCCGCCCGTTCCGGCCGCCCGGGCGCCGGAGCCCGACCGCACCGCCACGCCGGCCGCCCAGGTCGCCAGCCCGGAGTACGCCAGCCCGGAGCAGCCCAGCCCGGAGCAGGCCAGCCCCGAGTACGCCAGCCCGGAGTACGCCAGCCCGGAGTACGCCAGCACCGACTACTTCAGCACCGACCGCATCAACGCGGCCGCCCCGGCCCGAGCGGGCGAGACCAGGCCGGCTGAGCCCGGGGCGTCGCCCCGCTCGGCGGAGCTCAAGGCCGCCGAGCGCCGCGTCGCGGAACTCCGCGCCGCGGAGGCGAACGCCGCACCTGCGACGGGCGGTACCGCGGACTCAGGTCGTGCCGCGGACTCCGGTCGTGCCGCGGAGACCGGCCGCCCGGCCAGCCCGGCCGCCAGTACCGGCTCGTCCGCGGCCGATGCGGCCGCAGCGGCGAAGCCCGGTGGCCGCCACGCCAGCACGCCGCCCGCGAGCACCTCCCCGGCCAGCGCTGAGCAGGCCGCGGCCGATGCGTCCGCCGGCGCGGCCCGCGGGGTCGGCCCGGCGGCGGCGCCGCGCAGCGCCGAGTCAGCGCGCACCGCGGCCGCGGGCGGGACGACCGCGGCCAGCGAGGCGGCCGGCCCGGCTGAGCCCGAGGCTCCGGCCGCCCCCGCCCGGCCGGGCCGCAAGGCCGGGCGCAACCGGCGGGCATCCGTCCCGTCCTGGGACGAGATCATGCTGGGCAACTCGCGCCAGCCCGACTGAGCCCGCACCGGGGCCAGGCCCGGCGGTGACTTACGCGCCGGGCACGCCCCGGCCCGCGTAGTATCCACGCACCGGGTTCGTGCGCGCGGGACATCTGGAGGGCAGCAGGCTTGGGCCGGTATGGGCGCTCCGCCGTGGCGGCGGGGGCCGCGTCGATGTTCCTGCTGAGCGGATGCGGCCTGGTGGGCACGCCGAAGGCGCTGCTCGACGAGACCACCGAGACGATGACCGTGACCAGCCCGATGGTCGAGCAGCACGTCATGTCCACGCAGTACACCTGCGACGGCGCCGGCCAGAGCCCGCCCATCTTCTGGTCCGGGATGCCGACCGACACCAAGTCAGTGGCGCTGGTCGTGGACGACGCCGCCGCCCCGATCACGCCCCGGGTCTACTGGATCGTGTTCAACATCAGCCCGGCCGCCAGCGACCTGCAGGCCGGAGCGCTGCCGACCGGCGCCCGCCAGGCCCGCAACAGCACCGGCAAGCTCGGCTACGACCCGCCGTGCCCGCCGGCCGGCGGCTCGCACCGGTACCGGTTCACCGTGTACGCGCTCAACGCCAAGGTGAACCAGCCGAACGGAACCCCGATGAAGGCCGCCTGGACCGCTATCGCCCAGCGAGTAATCGCCCGCGGCCGCCTCACCGCCACCGCCCGCTCCTAACCCCGCCCCACTCTCGCGCAGGGTTTTGGCTGCTGGGACAACCACAACCCGGCGGGATCATGAAACAGCCGCCGCCGCGCGGTGAGCGAGCCCGCGCAACCACCCGGCGGGACAGTACTGCTGGGGTCCAGGAGGCGGGCGCCGGGCGGCGGACGCCGGGTCGGCTGGCGCCGTGCCGGTGCGAGCGGCGGGCCGGGCGCCCTGTGGTGGGATTACCCCTGGTAAATGCGGGTCCGGCCCGGACCGACACGGGTGTCAAACTTCTCGAAATGCATGACAACGACCGTAGCGGTCCTACACAATCGGTGGTCAGGCGATTAGCTGCCTTACCGCTCATCTCAGGGTGTCGTGCAGTACGGGGGAGGCCGCGTCGATGGCCACGCGGCCTAGCGACGCCAACCCGAACGGCCGTCACCGTTGGATGGTGCGATGACCAAGATCGCGATCTCCCTCGCGGCAGTGCTGCTGCTGATCCTCGCCATCGGATTTTTCGCGATGAGATTCCTGCGGGCCGACGACACCGACGACTTCGACGACGAGCCCGCCGAGCCGAGCCGCGCCCGCGGCCGAGCCGATGACCGCGCCGGAGACCGGGACTTTGGGCTGGACGACAAAACCGCTGCGCCGATGGGCCGCTCCGGCCGGGGCGGACGCGGCTACCAGGACGCGGACGCTCCCGTCGCGGGGGCTGACCGGCCGTCGCGCGGGCGTTCCGGGCGCCAGGGCGCCTCGCTGCCGAGCGCGGCTGGCGCCCGCACGGACCGTGACCTCGCCGCCCGTGACCTCGGAGGCCGTGACCTCGCCGGCCGTGACCTCGCCGGCCGTGACCTCGGTGGCCGTGACCTCGCCGGCCGTGACCTCGGTGGCCGTGACCTCGCCGCCCGTGACCTCGCAGGTCGTGACCGGGGGGGCCGCGACCTCGCGGCCCGTGACGCCGCAGGCCGTGATCTGGCCGGCCGTGAGCTGGCCGGCCGTGAGCGCGGAGGCCGCGACCTCGCGGGTCGTGATTTCCCGGACCGCGGCCGCGACTTCGATGACCACGACCGGCACGACCGCGGCTTCCTTGACCGCGACTTCCAGGACCGTGACATCCAGGACCAGGGCTATCCGGACCTCAGCCTCCAGGACACGGACTCCGGGCGTTCCCGCCGCCAGGGCAGCAGTCGCCAGAGCAGCAGTCGCCAGAGCAGCAGTCGCCAGGCGTCCAGCCGCCCGGCGTCCAGCCGCCCGGATGGCGGACGCCAGGATGGGGGCCGCGACGCCGTCGGCCGCGAGACCGGCCGGCCGGGCCGCGGGCGCAACAGTCGTGAGTTCATCGCTAACCCGTCGGCGCGGGCCGGCGGCGGGGTCGCTGACGATCGCGGATACGGTGACCGGCGGTTCAGCTTCAGCCCGCAGGATGCTGATGGGCAGCCGTCGGCCGCGGCGGCGCCGGCGGGCGCGCGGGGGTGGGCCGCGACCGACGCTGAGAGCACCCAGCTGCTAGGCGCCGACAGCCGCGTTGACCTGGGCCGCTCCCAGCCCGTCCGGGCCGGCCAGGGACTCGGCGGCCAGGATTCGGGCGACCCGGCTCGGCGTGATGCGGGCCGTCCGGCCGGCCGGCCGGCCTCGAGCACCCGGAGCGCGCGGGCCAAGCGCGGCGGCGAGATGTCCGGCAAGGACTGGGACTCGCTTTCCGATGTCGACTACTGGGCCGAGCTGGCCTCGGACAAGCCGCTGACGACGACGGCGCAGCCGGCCGGCGCTGGCGGCGGTTCCGAGCCGGGCTTCGCGGCCGACCTGCCCGCGGCGGGCGCCGCGCGGTCCGATCGCCGGGGCCGGGCCGGCCGCCCGGACGCCGGCTCCCAGGCCGACGGCCCGGCCAGCCGCAACGGGTCCGCCGCGGCCAGCGACGTCACCGCGGTGCTCTCGAGCCCGCAACGCGGTTCCGCGGGCGGGCCGCTGCTGCCCGGCGGCCAGGGCTCGCGCCGCGACCGCGGCGACCGCGGCCTGCTCGCCGACCAGCCCGAGCGCACCAGCCGGGACAGCCGCGCCGGGCGGGACAGCCGCGCCGGGCGGGACAACGGTGCCAGCCGGGACAACGGCGGCGGGCGGGACAACGGCGCCGGGCGGGCTGCATCGCCGGGGGCGGGCTCCCGCCGGTCGCGCGATCTTCCGGCCACGCCGTACGGAGACTCCCGGGACACCGGCGGAATCGCCGCGCTGGCCCGGCTCGGCGGCGCGGGCACCAGCGTCAGCCCACCGCCCATTCTGGACGACGATCCGCTGACCAGCCCGTCCTTCCCGGCCATCCGCGATGAGGACAGCCGGTCCTACCGGTCGCGCCGGCCAGAAGACCAGCCCGCGGGCGGCTACTCGTCGGACGGCTACTCGTCAGGCAGCCACTCATCCGGCAGCCACTCATCCGGTGGCTACCCTTCAGGCAGCCAATCTTCCGGCAATTATTCCTCGGCTGGTTACTCGTCCGGTGATTACCCGAGCGGCCATTACCCGTCTGACAGTCGCTCGTCCGGCAACTACCCCTCCGGCAACTACCCCTCCGACAGCCGCTCGTCCGGCGGCCGTGCGCCCGGAAATGGTTCCCCGGGAAGTCAGAATCCCAGAAGCCACCGAGCGGGCAGCCAGGAAACAGGCGCACAGGAATTGGGCAATCGAGGGAACGGCAGCCACGGATCTGGCGGCCAGGGAAGCGGCCAGGGAACTGGCGGTCGCGGATCTGGGCGCCGGGGATCTGGGAGCTACCCGGCGAGCGGGCCTCAGCCAGCTGCCGCCGGCTACCCGGCCGCGTCGGCGGACCCCCTCGTCGGCTATGACACCCACCCGGCTACCCCGGCCCCGTCCCGGGGCCGGCGGGCGCGGCCGGACGACCAGGCGGGCGGATACGGCGAGCAGGCCGGACGCGCCGCGGCCGCACCCGACGCCTACTCCACGCCGGCGGCGCCGTCAGCGCCGTCAGCGCCGGCGGCGGGCTACCGGGATTACGCCGAGCTGCCGACGGTCTCGGCGGGCGCTCCGCCGGGCAACCCCTACGGCAGCTACGTCGCGCCGGCCGCGGCCGCCCCGGCGCTGGCCAACGGCGACGGCTACGGCGGCTACGCGCCCGCCGCGGACAGCCAGGGCTACGGCCCGCCCGCGGGCCGCCACCTGGCCCAGTCCCCGTCCGCAGCCAACGGGCACGCAGCCAACGGGCACGCAGCACCCGGCCAGGCCCCGCTGGGTTACGCCCCGCTCGGCTATGCGGGCCAGGGCCAGGCCCCGGCTGGGGCCGGCCTCGGGTACCCGGCGGGTGATCACCTGCTGGGAAACGGCGCGGCGGGGGGCTACCCAGTTCCGGCGAATATTGGCGGTTCGCCGGGGGTGCCGATGCACGCCGCGCCGGTGCCCGCCGGACCGGAACCGGGGGCCGGCAACTACGGCCGGTCCTGGTACGGGACGCCCGGCGCCAGTACGCCGGGGCATGACCCCGCGGCCGGCCTGTACCGGCCGTCAGCTGCGGAAGGCTACCCGGCGGGCAGTCCCCCGGCGGGCGTCTACGGGGCGGCGGAGTACCCGGCGGCGCCGTACTCCGGCAGCCTTTACGACCAGTCGGCGTACCAGCCGGCCGAGGCCCCCGGCGGCCAGCAAGATCAAAACGGGTACGGTACCCCGGACTCGGGCTATGGCGCAGGCACCTACGGCAGCTACCCTGGCTACTGACGGGACGGTGCTAGCGGGGCGCGGACCGCTGGCTTAGCAGGCTTGGCCTGTCGGCGCGGAGACTTTTCCGGCATTGACCCGCATGAGGCAGGTGACATGCAGCAGGGTGGTCCTGATCACGCACGCAGCTACTACCTGCACAGGCTGGCAGCGGCGCTGGACACCCAGGGGTTCCACGCCACGGTTCGCACCACCTACCCCTGCGCCCTCCATGTATTCATGCCCGGCGCCAGCATGCTGGCCGAGAGCATCGACTGCATGCCCGGAACCGACGATGACGGCCGCCTGTTCTGGTACTACCGCTGGTCGTGGGGCGAGGTCCTGCACGACGCCAGCGACCCGCCCGGCGCGGCGGCCAAGATAGCCGAGGTGCTGGCCGCCCGTTAGCCGCCCGGCCCGCTGCCCCGTCCCCAGCCCAGCTCGGCGACCTCGCCGACGGCGCCGCTGATCTGGGCGGCCGCGCGCTGGTAATCGGTCAGCCGGCCACCGAACGGGTCGGCCACGTCATCCGGCTCGCCATCGCCGAGCAGTTCCATCCGGCTGCGCCCGGCGTGCGCGCGGGCCAGCCACCCGGCCAGCGGCTCCCCGGGCGCCCGCGGGCCGGCCAGGGCACCGCGCCGGGCCAGTTCCCGCAGCGTGAAGGCCCGCGGCCAGGCGAGCGGCTCCAGCACGACGGCGTGGCGCAGGTGCTCGCGGGCCATGGTCAGGACCAGGTCGGCGCGGGCCAGGTCGCCGGCCGTCACCGGGGTGCTGCGGTGCCCGGTCACGTCCAGGCCGTAGTCGCCCAGGACCGCGGCGACCTCGGCGGGCACTGAGGCGATGCCGTCCGCGGCGATCCCGGCCGAGGTCACCTGAGCGTGCTGCCCGCGGGCGGCCAGTTCCCGCGCCAGCATGGCCGTCGCTATCGGCGACCGGCACACGTTGGCGGTGCACAGCACCAGGATCTGCGTCACGCGCGGCCCGGCCGCCCCACGAGAATCACGTGGCCCAGCGTAACGGCCCCCAGGCTGACAGTCATCGACATCCCGCCGGCCCCGGCCGGCGGGCCTGGCCGGGACGACGCTCGGGCAGCTCAGGACGTATGCCGGCCCGCCCGGCGGGCAATAACTCCGGAGGGGAGGCGGCACGGCCTATTTCGGGCGTCCTGCTGCGATACATTCTTCTTTCGTGCGATATCTCGGGCTGCCGGCATTACCTGCTCGAGGCGGCTCGGCGAGCACAACGAGGCGGGTGCTAGGTAACGGTGGAGTCAGCGGCACCGGCGGACGGCGAGGCCATTCCGCCACCGCGGCGTGAGCCGGACCTGGGCCGGCTGCGGGAGGCCGCGGCCCGGATCGGCACCACCCTGGACCTGGGGAAGACCGCGGGCGAGGTCGTCGACGCGGCCGTGCCGGGCTTCGCCGACGCGGCCACTGTCTTCGTGGCCGAGCGGCTGCTCGCCGCGGACGAGGTGACCCGGCCGGAGGGCGGCCAGGGCATTGTCGTGCGGCGCCTCGCCGTCCAGGTGGCCGGCGAGCCGATCGCGGCCGTGCACAGCGTGCTGGCGCCGGGCGAGGTGGTGGTCCTCGGCCCGGAGTCCTCGTCCCTGCGGGCGATGGTGAGCGGCTCGCCGACGGTCAGCGCGAAGCTGGACCGCGATACCGCCGAGCGGCTGGCCCGGCGGCCGGGCGGCCGGCAGGCGGTGGCCGGGTTCAGCTCCTTCCTGGCCATGCCGCTGGCCGCGCGGGGGGCCGTGGTGGGCAGCGCCACGTTCGCCCGCCGGGCCGGCTTCGCGCCGTTCGGCGACGCCGACATCGCGGCGGCCGGCGAGCTCCTGTACCGGGCCGCGGTCTCCATCGACAACGCCCGGCTGTACGCGCGGGAACGGCGCACGGCGCTGGCCCTGCAGCGCGGGCTGCTGCCCGGGAAGCCGGACATCCCGGAGGGCCTGGAGGTGGCCCGGCGCTACCTGCCCGTCGGCGACAGCGTCGTCGGCGGTGACTGGCATGACATCGTCCCGCTGCCCGGCGGCCGGGCCGCCCTGATCGTCGGCGACGCGATGGGGCACGGGCCGGAGGCGGCGGCCGTGATGGTCCAGCTGCGTACCGCGGCCCATACCCTGGCCGCCCTCGACCTGCCGCCGGGCGACATCCTGCGGCGGCTGGACGAGCTCGCGGCGGGCCTGGCCGCGCCGTTCGCGACCTGCATCTACGCCATCATCGACCCGGCGGCCAGCTCCTGCCTGATCGCCCAGGCCGGGCACCTGCCGCCCGCCCTGGTGCTGCCCAGCGGGGCCGGGCGGATGCTCGACCTGCCGCCCGGCCTGCCGCTCGGGCTGGAGGCCGGCACGTTCGAGTCCACCCTGGTCAGCCTGCCGCCCGGCGCCACCCTCGCGCTGTTCACCGACGGCCTGGTCGAGAGCCGGGACCGGTCCCTGGGCGACGGCCTGGCCGCGCTGCGCGAGCTGCTGTGCGCCGCGCTGGCCGACCCGGCCTCGCCGCTGAGCGAGGCGGGCGACATGGTGACCCAGGCCCTGCGCCCGCACGGCGAGGACGACATCACCCTGGTCCTGGCCCGGGTCCGCGGCCACAGCCGGCCGGCGTCCTAGCCCGGCGGCGCTACTCCCCCGCCGGGTCGCGGGCGCCGCGGACCGCGACGGCCGCCAGCCCGGCGGCCAGGACCAGCCCGGCGCAGATCGCCGCGCCGGCGTCGTGCGGGGGCCGGCCCGGCCACAGCCACGGCGTGGTGATGGCCGGCCCGTGCCAGTCCGAGTACAGGGCGTAGGTGCCGGCCATCAGGCAGGCCAGCGGCGCGGTCCAGGACAGCCCGCCGCCGAGGACCGCAGCGCACAGCAGGCTGAGGCCGGCCAGCCCAGCCAGGTTGCGGACCACGTCCAGGGTGCCGCCCGCCAGGTGCGCGCCCGTTCCGGCGGCGACCAGCGCGGCGGCGGCGACGGCGGTCAGCGCGAGCGCCCCGCCCAGCCGCAGGAACGGCAGCCACCGGCCGGTCACGCGCTCCGGGTCGCCGAGCGGGCTGGCCGCCGTGACCCCGATGACCGCGGCCGCGGCCGCCTCGAACAGCAGCGGCAGCTGCAGGGCGCCGTAGCTGTCGAAGGACCAGAGCAGCGCGACCCGCAGCCCGACGGCGCAGCCGGCGATGGCGGCCAGGGCGACAGGGAGCCGGCGGCTGACGGCGTGCAGCCAGATCAGCCGCGGGGCCGGCCACGGCGGCGCGGCCATCCGGGCCGGGCGGGTGGCGGCCGGGCCGCCGCGACGGGTCAGGTCCGCGGTCACGGGAGCTGCGCCAGCGAGACGCGACCGGCGCGCAGGGCGGCCAGGTGGGCGGCCAGCCAGGCGTGCCGGACGGCGGGCGGCAGCGCGGCGAACCGCCGGAACGCCGCGGCCCCGCCGGCGGGCGGGCGCCCGCTCACGCGCGGACCCTGGCCGCCGATCGAGAACTCCGGCGTGGCCAGGCCGGCCGCGCCGTCCCGCAGCAGGGCGGCCGTGACGGCCGCCTGGGCGGGACTGCGCTGGCCGCCGATCACGCGGCCCACGATGTCCGGCGCGACATCGGCCTCCACCTGGGCCGCGAACTCCGCGGTGGTCACGGTCACGCCGTTCACCGCCACCCCGGGCGGCGGCTCGGGCAGGATCAGGAAGACCGCGCCGCCGCCGCGGACGCCCGAGCCGGCGCTGATCTCGTTCGACGGGCTCAGCGAGTAGGCCGGCGCCGCCTCGGTCACCCGCGACGGCGCGCCGGGCAGCCCGGCCACCTCGCTGAGCACGCCCCGGAGCGCAGCCGACACGGCCGGCAGGTACCCGGCGAAGGCCGGGTGCAGGCAGACCGGGACCGGCCCGGCGGCGCATGCGGGGGTAAACGGCACCGGCGCGCCGCTGGCCGCGTCGTGGAGCGCCGGGATGACCGTCATGCCGTGGCTGTCGAAGCGGGCCGTGCCGGCCAGCCCGGCGGCCGTGCCCGCCGCGGCCAGGCCGGCCAGGGCCAGGGCCGCGGCGGCCGCGCGCGCCCGCCGCCCGGCCGCCCCGCGGACCAGCCCCATGCCGCCCAGCACGGCCGCGGCCAGCCCGATGAGGAACATCACCTGGGCGATGGACAGGTCAGGCAGGAAGCCGTAGAAGGTCGCCACGCCCAGGTTCGGCCCGAGGGCGCTGCCCGCGACCCCCGGCGCGACCAGCCAGGATGAGCTCCCGCCGTGAACCGCCTCGATCGAGAACCCCAGCGCGAAGAACGCGGCCACGGCGGCCAGCGGCGCGGTGAACCGGCTCGGCAGCAGCGCCCCGGCCGCGAACCCGGCCGCCGAGACCAGACCCACGCCGGCCGCGTCGACCGCGAGCGGCCACCACAGCGGCCCGCCCCAGGCCGCCTGCCGGGCCGTGATCGCGTACACCACGCCGGTGCAGGCCAGGTAGCCGGCCAGCGCCCAGCAGGTGACCGCGGCCCAGGCGGCCAGCTGCCGCGCCCACCGCGACCGGGCCGTGCCGGCCAGCAGGTCGGCCAGGTGACGGCGGCTCTCCCGGGTGCCCACCCAGGCCGCACCGCCGGCCACGGGCATGGCGAAGTCCAGCAGCGCATCGTTCTGGAGGGTCATGGCCCGCAGGCCCCACACCGGCGGCAGCGCCAGGGCCCGCCGGTAGGCCTGGTAGTAGTACAGCGCCGCGGCCAGCGGCAGCAGCCACAGCATCGCGCTGCGCCGCAGCTCAATCCGCAGCAGCCGCCCGGCCCCCGGCCAGGGGCGCGCCGCGGCGGTGATCCCCAGGCTCATGACGTTCCTCCTCGCAGCGGGCGCTTCCATCGCCCCTCTATTGCACCGCAGCGGCATGAGGTTCCGGGAAACGCCCGGCAATGCGAAACGGCGGCCGGGCCGCCGGATCAGGGCAGCGACGCCAGGTGCGGGGCGACGGTGTCGGCGAAGTTGTAGCCGCTGGACGCGTCCCAGTTGATGGACCACGTCATCACGCCGCGCAGGCCCGGCGACGCGGCCTGGGGGACGAAGCTGCCGCAGCTGGTCCGGGCGGCCAGGCAGTCCAGCGCGTCGTTCACCACCGACGGGCTGGCGTACCCGCTGCCGGCCGCCGACGGCGAGGCAGGCAGGCCGAGGCCGACCTGGGCGGCCGACAGGCCGCCCTGGAGCTCGGTGCAGGCCAGCGCGGTCATGAAGTTCTCCGTCGCCTCGGCGTAGACGTTCCCGTCGCAGCCGTTCATCGTGCCCGAGTTGTAGTACTGGGTGTTGATCATCGTGAGGATGCTCTTGATGTTCAGCGCCAGCTGGAAGTAGTCGTCGCCGGCCGACTGGGTGTCCACCGTCTGCGGCGCCAGCGTGATGATCAGCCCGGGTCCCACGTCACCGGACAGCTGCTCCAGCGCCGAGGCCATGAACGTCGGGCTGACCCCGTTCTCCAGGTCGATGTCGACGCCGTCGAAGCCGTACTGGCTGATGATGGAGCTGACGCTGGCGGCGAACTCGGACGCGCTGGCCGCGTCGGTGACGCTGATGCTGCCGTTCTGCCCGCCGACCGACAGGATGACCTTCTGGCCGCGCGCGTGCAGCGTCTTGATGTCGCTGATGAACTGGGCCTGGGTGTACCCGCCGAGGGCCGCGGCCAGGCCGGAGTCCACGCTGAACGTCACCTGGCCGGGGGTGGCGGTCGCGTTGCCGAACGCTACCGCGATGAGGTTGTAGCTGGACGGCACGGCGGCCAGGCTGAGCGGCATGGCGCCGTTGGTGAAGTCCTGCCAGTAGCCCATCAGCAGGTGCGCGGGCAGCCCGCTGCTCCCTCCCCCGCCGCCCCCGCCGCCGGGCGCGGCCGGCGTCGTCGCGCTGACCGTGGCGGACGACGGCGAGGTCCCGGCCGAGTTCACCGCCGTCACGGCGAAGGTGTACGCGGTCGAGGGGGCGAGCCCGGTGACGGTCGCGCTGGTCCCGGTCACGGTGGCGGCCGTGGTGCCGTTCTCCAGCACGGTGTAGCTGGTTACCGGGCCGGCCGGGGCAGTCCAGGACAGCGAGACCGACGACGAGGTGGTGCCGGTCACGGTGAGGGCGGCGGGCGCGGCCGGCGCGGCCGTCCCGCCGCCCCCGCCCCCGCCCCCGGCGCCGGCCGGGCCGGTCAGCACCAGGTTGTCGGCGAAGAACGTCGGCTGGGCGTACCAGCCGTGCACGTAGATGGTCACGCTGGTCGTGGCCGCGCCGGTGGTGAAGCTGGTCGACAGCGCCGTCCACGTGGCGGCCGACGGGGAGAAGTTGTCGGTGTCGCTGCCGCCGGTCCCGCTGTCGCCGATGAACGCGAATCCGCCGTCGACCTGGCCGGTCAGCGTGTAGGCGGAACTGGGCTGGACGCTCACGACCTGGCTGCACTGGGCGAAGTCACTGCTGGTCGGGGTGCCCGACAGCGCGAACGACGAGCCCGGCGCGACCGGCGAGGTGACCACGGTGTCGGCGGCCGAGCACGTCCAGCCCGCGGTGCTGCCGGTCGCGAAGCTGCCGTTGACGAGCAGGCTGGCGGCGGCCGTCGCCCCGGCGGCCGGCCCGGCGGCCAGGCCGAGGGCGGCGAGGGCTAACGGCGCGAGCAGGGGCAGGCCGCGCCGCCAGGCGCGGCGGGCGGCGGTCGGGCGGGCGGGCTGGGCAGCTCTCATGTCATCCCCAGGAGGTCGAGGTCCGCTCCCCCCGCATTCAACTAATAGGAAACTTTACTATTAGTTGTGTCCGTTACGTTAGCCCAGTCCTCGCGGCCCGTCAATGCGCCGGGTCCGGCCCGCCCTGACATAGCCTGAAGTCATCTGGACGGCTTCGCTGGAAAGGCGGAACTTCGTGCGTGTGCTGCCCCTCATTGGCATTATCTGCGTGGTCCTGGCGCTCTATGGGGCAGACCGGCTGGTCAAGGCCCGGGCCCGCACCCGGCGGCTCCGCTCGATGACCGACCGGCTCGAGGCGGCCACGGTCAGGGTTGAGGAACGGATCGAGCAGCAGCAGGCCGCCGAGCAGGCCGGCCAGGCCCTGACGTCCTTCATGCCCGCCATCCAGCGGCCGCCGTCCGACCTGCCGGACCTGGCCCCGCACGCCCCGGCCCGGCCCCGGACGGCCCGTGAGCGGGCCGCCCAGCGCGACGCGGCCCGGCACGATTCCGCGCGGCGGGATCACGATTCTGAGCGCGGCGGGCGCCGGGCACCGCGTTCTGGCGAGCACAAGGCCCGCGGCGGCGACCGGTCGCCGTACGGCGAGGCCGCCGCCGCGACGGGCCCGCAGCCGGGCCGCCCGGCGGGCTGACCAGCCAGTCGGGCAGGGCCGCGCGTAGTTCCCGCGCGGCCCTTTCCGCGGCGGCTAGGGCCGGGCCTCGTAGACGATGTTGAACGGCGTCTCCGCGGCGCGGCGGAAGCGGGTGAAGCCCGCGTCGGCGGCCAGCTTGGCGATGGCCGCCTCGCCGGCCTGGGCGCCGAGCGAGTAGCCCCCCTCCTGGGCCAGCGCGCTCGGCACGCACAGGAACGTGGAGAACGAGTAGTACACCCGGCCGACCGGATTGAGGTTCTCGGCGACGCTCCCGCCGGCGGCCGGCTCGACCACCATCCAGGTGCCGTCGGGCGCGAGCTGCTCGCGGACGTGCCGGGCCGCGCCGAGCGGGTCGCCCATGTCGTGCAGGCAGTCGAACGACGTGACCAGGTCGTACGGGCCGCCGGCGAAGTCCTGCGCCGACGCGACCTCGAACGTCACCCGGCCGGCCAGCCCCGCGTCGGCGATCCGCGCACGGGCCTGGCGGACCGAGCCCTCGTGGTAGTCCGAGCCGGTGAAGGTGGCGGCGGGGTAGGCGCGGGCCATCAGCGCGGTGGACGCGCCGTGGCCGCAGCCCACGTCGGCGACGCGGCCGCCCGCGCGCAGCGCGGCCTCCGCGCCGTCCAGCGCGGGCAGCCAGGCCGACACCAGGTTGGCCGAGTAGCCGGGCCGGAAGAACCGCTCGCACCCGGCGAACACCTCGGCGTCGTGCTCGTGCCAGCCGATGCCGGCGCCGGTCGTGAACGCCTCGGTGACCCGCGGCAGGGCCTGCAGCGTGCCGAGCGCGAGCTGGAACGCGCCCGGCGCGAACACCGCCCCGTCCGGGTCGGTCAGGGCGAAGGCCTGTTCGGGGGTCAGCGAGTAGGTCCCGGCCTGCGGGTCGTACTCCACGTAGCCGCCGGCCGCCTGGCCGCGCAGCCACTCGTCCACGTAGCGGGTGGCCGTGCCGGTCTCCTGGGCCAGCTCGCCGGGCGTCATCGGGCGCTGCGCCAGCGCCCGGTACAGGCCGAGCCGGTCGCCCACGACCACGCTGCCCGCGGCGATCGTGGCGCCCAGGTCCCCGACGAACTTGTGCAGGAAGTCCATGAGCTTGTCCTGGTCGATGTCCATGGTGGGTATCCCCTCCGGATGCGGTGGCCGTGACCGGCCCGAGGACTCCAGGCTCGCGCCGGCCAGGCCCGGCGCGGATCGGCAGCCGCTACCGACACCGGCCCGCGCGGCTACTGATCTCCGGCGTCCAGCAGCCCGAGCTCGGCGGCCCGCGCGGCGGCGGCGCGGCGGTCGGCCGCGCCCAGCTTGCCGAGCAGCGCGGCCACGTGGCTGTCGACGGTGCGGACCGATACCACCAGCTCGCTGGCGATCTGCGCGTTGGTCCGGCCCTGGCCGAGCCGGCGCAGCACGTCCACCTGGCGCGCGGTCAGGCCGGCCGGGTTGCCCCGGGTCCCCTCGGTCGGGCCGCGCGGGATCCGGGTCAGCCCGCGGCTCCGCAGCTCGCCGCGGACCAGCGCGGCCAGCGGCCGGGCGCCCAGCTCGTCGAGGACCTCCAGCGCGGCCAGCAGCGGCCCGGTGCCGGGGCCCTGGGCCAGCGCCGCGGCCTGCTCGTAGGGGCTCCCGGCGGCGGCCCAGGCGGCGGCCGCCTCCTGCCACCGCCCCGCCGCCTGCAGCGCGTACGGGTGCTCGCCGGGGGCCGGCACGCGGGCTCCGGCCCGGCCCAGCCAGTAGCCGAGCTCGGCCTGGCTCGGCTGGTCGCCGAGGCGCGCGGAAAGCTCGTGGACGGGGGCGGCGGCGGCGCGCACCGCCGCGTGGTCGCCGCGCAGCCACGCCGCCTCGGCCCGGGCCGCCGCGACCGGGGCCATCCGCTGCAGCTCGTCGAGCTGGACGGCCAGCTCCCAGGCCTCGCTCAGCAGGCCGTCGGCGCCGGGCTGCCCGCGCCGCACGCTCGCCCAGCCCAGCAGCGTGAGCGACGGGCACCGGGCCTGCGCGTGGGCGTCCCGGCCGGGCCCGGCCAGGGCGCACGCCGCGTCCCACCGGCTGCGCGAGAACTCCAGCCGCGCCTGCGCGGCCTGCAGGTAGGACAAGAACCCGAGGAACTCGGCCTCCTCGGTGAACTTCAGGGCCGCCGTCAGGTACCGCTCGGCCTCGTCCAGGCGGAACCAGTCCAGCAGATTCCACACCGTGTTGACGTAGGCCCGGCAGGCGTTCTCCGCGTCGCGGGCGTCCAGGGCGATCGCCAGGGCGGCATCCAGCGTCGCCTGCGCGGCCGGGTCGGGAATGAACCACTGCGCGGTGCCGATGTTCGTCAGGGCGTGCGACGTCGTGGCCGGGTCCTGCGCCTGGCGGGCCAGGGTGACGGCGCGCTGGCCGTACTCGATGGCCGCGGCCGTCTCGTGCCGGAGCATGAGCAGCTGCGACTGGTTGCTCAGCGCGAGCGCGAGCAGGCCGCCGTCCCCGGCCCCCTCCAGCACCTCGACCGCGTCCCGGCCCGCCCGCTCGGCCCCGGCCCGGTCGCCCTGCAGCCAGTGCATCCGCGACAGCCAGCGCAGGCTGGCCCCGAGCCGGGCCGGGTCGCCCAGCGACCGGTTCAGCTCGACGGCCTGGCGCTGGATGCCGACCGACGCGGCCGCGCCGATCGTGTAGCTCTCGATCGCGTGCTCCTGCAGCAGGTCGGCGCGCTCGGCGGGGCTGAACCGGGCCGCCTGCTCGAGCACCAGCGCGAAGTGGGCCACGGCCTCGCGGTGCGCCCCCGCGCGGGCCGCGTCCCGCGCCGCGGCCGGGCCGTAGGCCGCGATGGCGTCGGCGTCGCCCGCCCGGGCCGCGTGGTGCACGAGCTGCGCCGGGTCTGACCCCGGCCGCCCGGTCAGCACGCCGAGCACCCGCTGGTTCAGCGCCATGAGCCGCGCGGCCGGCACCGCGCCCTCGATCGCGCGCCGGGTCAGCTCGTGCCGGAACGCGATCCGCCGCGGCGACACGCTCAGCAGCCCGCCCTGCTCGGCGGCGGCCAGGGCCGCCAGCGGGCTCGGCGACAGCCCCGTCGCCAGCGCGTCGACCAGCCACCGGTCCAGCGCGGCGGGCACCACGGCGAGCTGCTCCAGCAGGTCCTGGGCCGCCGGGTCCAGCCGCCGGACCCGGGCCAGGACGGCGTCCGCGATCGACGGCGGCACGGCGTTCCCCTGCGCGGACACCAGAAGCTCATTGACAAAGAACGGATTGCCCGACGTGAGCGCGTACAGGCCGGCGGCGTCGACCGGGGTGCCGGAGCTGAGCGCGCGCACGGCGTCGGCCGACAGCCGCGCCAGCGGCAGGCGGTGGACCTGCTCGCTGCGGGACGCCAGGCCGAGCAGCCCGGGCAGCGCGTGCCCCCGGTCCGGCTCGTCGTCACGGTAGGTCAGGACCAGCACGGCGGGCAGCCCGGCCATCCGCCGGACGAGGTAGCGCAGCGCGTCCAGGGTCGCGTCATCGGCCCAGTGCACGTCCTCGATGACCAGGATCGTCGGCCGGTTGCGCCAGTCCAGCTCGGCGCGCAGGGCGGCCAGCAGCCGGTCCCGGTCGCTGCCGTCGGTCAGCGACCGGCTCAGCTCCGTCCCGACGCTGCCGATCAGGTCCCGGAACGGGCCCAGCGTGCGCGGCGTGGCCAGGTCGTCGCAGTAGCCGACCAGCATCCGGCCCTCGGCGGGGAGCTGGGCGCGGACCGCGTCGACCAGGCTCGACTTGCCGATGCCGGCCTCGCCGGACACCAGCACCACCGATCCGGCCCCGCGCCCGGCCGCCGTCGCGGCCCGGGCCAGCACGGCCAGCTCGGACTCGCGCTCCAGGATGCCCGGCCCCATTTTCGGATTGTAGAGCCGTTTCCGCGGGCGGGGCCCCCTCGGTCCCGGCGGCTTGACAGTGGGCGGCGCTGCCTTTTACTGTTTTACCAGCATCATAGAATAATGGGTTGACGGAAGAAGGCGGATGTTCCGGTTCCAGCTGGACGGCGCGTCGGGCGTCCCGCCCTACCTGCAGATCGTCCACCAGGTGCGGCAGTCGCTGCTGCTGGGCTACCTGCAGCACGGCGACCGGCTGCCGACCGTCAAGGAGGTCGCCGGGGACCTGGCGATCAACCCGAACACGGTGGTCAAGGCCTACCGGCAGCTGGAGCACGAGGGGCTGGCCGGCGGCCGGCCGGGCCAGGGCACGTTCATCACCGGCACCCTGGCCCCGGACACGCCCTACGACTACGAGGCGCTGCGGGCCGCGCTGGAGCGCTGGCTGCGCGACGCCGGGCAGGCCGGGCTCAACGACGAGGCGGTGACGGCCCTCATCGCCGTGGTCCGCCAGGACCTGAAGGAGAAGGTCGGATGACCGACGTGCACGCCGGCGGCCCCGCCCCGGCGCTGGCCGCTGACCGGCTGGGCAAGCGCTACGGCCGCCACTGGGGCCTGCGGGACTGCACGTTCGCCGTGCCGGCCGGGTCGGTGGTGGGCCTGGTCGGCCCGAACGGGGCCGGCAAGAGCACCCTGCTGGCCGTCATCGCCGGCCTGCTGGCGCCCACCGAGGGCTCGGTGGCGGTGTTCGGCGAGACCTCGCGCGCGCACGCCGCGGCCGCCCTGGCCCGGGTCAGTTACGTCGCGCAGGACCACCCGCTGTACCGCGACTTCAGCGTCGCGGACATGCTGCGGCTGGGCCGCTCGATGAACCCGGTCTGGGACCAGGCGCTGGCCGCGGGCCGGCTGGCCGCGCTCGGCATCCCGCTGAAGCGGAAGGTCAAGTCCCTGTCGGGCGGCCAGCAGGCGCAGGTCTCGCTGGCCATGGCCCTGGCCCGGCGCGCGCCGCTGCTGGTCCTCGACGAGCCGGTGGCCAGCCTGGACCCGGTGGCCCGGCTGGAGTTCATGCGGGACGTGATGGCCGAGTCGGCCGGCACCGGCCTGACCGTCCTCATCGCCTCGCACGTGGTCTCCGAGCTGGCCCGGCTGTGCGACTGGCTGCTGGTGCTGGCCGGCGGCCGGCTGCAGGTCGCGGGACCGGTCGACGACCTGGTCGCCGGCCACCAGCTGCTGACCGTGCCCCGGCGGCTACCGGACGCGCTGCTGCCCGGCCTGCCCGTCCGCCGCGTCGACAGTGACCGGCACTCCACCGTGCTCGTCCGCATCGACCCGGACCGGCGCGACGAGGCGCCGCTGCGCGGCTGGCCGGCCGAGCCGGCCGGCTTCGAGCAGCTCGTGCTGGCCTACCTGCAGCGCCCGCCGGGGGCGGGCGCGGACGGCGGCCGGGTCCCGGCCGCGCTGACCGGGACGGAGTCGGCGCGATGACGTGGGTCACCTGGCGCCAGCACCGCACGCAGGCCATGGCCTGCCTCGGGCTGCTCGCCGCGGTGGCGGCGTTCGCCGTCGCGGTCGGCGTCACGATGCGCACGGCGGCCGGGGCCGACGGCCTCACCGCCTGCCTGTCGCGCAGCGGGGCCGCGGGCTGCCCGGCGCCCATCGGCTCCTTCCTCACCCGGTTCGGCACCGGGGTCAACACCACCGCGTGGGCGGTCCTCATCCTGCTGCCCGGCCTGGCCGGCGTCGTCGTCGGGGCGCCGCTGCTCGGCCGCGAGCTGGAGACCGGCACCTGGCGGCTGGCCTGGAGCCAGACCGTGCCCCGGACCCGGTGGCTGGTCAGCAGGCTGGCCCTGGTCACCGGCGGGCTGGTGGTCCTGGGCGCGGCGATGACCGCGGTGATCACCTGGTACCGGGCGCCGATGGACCGGCTCACCGGGCACTTCGCCTACGCCTTCGACTACGAGGGCGTCGCCGCGACCTGCTACCTGCTGTGCGCGTTCGGGCTCGCGGTGCTGGCCGGGCTGCTCCTGCGCAACAGCATCGGCGCCATGGTGGCCGCGTTCGTCCCGTGGCTCGTCATCCGGGGCGTGATCGAGGCCTACGTCCGGCCCTACCACTTCCTGGCGCCCCTCCACGTCCAGGTCGCGTGCCCCGCCAGCAGCTGCGATTTCAGCACCAACGCGCTGCCGCCCTACACCGGCCACGCCGGCGACTGGCAGCTCAGCGTGGTGCCCCGGGCCGCGCACCTGGTCGTGACCTACCAGCCGGCCGGCCGGTTCTGGCCCCTGCAGCTCATCGAGGGCGGCCTGTTCCTGGTCCTCGCGGCCGCGGCCCTCGGCGCGGCGGTCTGGCTCCTGCACCGGCGCACCAGCTAGCGCCGCCCTAGTGGAGCTGCTCGCCGGCCAGCAGCGAGAACACGGCGCTGGCCAGGATGTCCGCGGGCTCGATGCGCATCAGGTCATCGCGGGTCCGGGCGAGGAGCGGCTCGCCGGCCAGCCGGTGCGCATGCCGCAGCCGGGCCCGCTCCAGCTCGTTGCGGACGCTCCGGGCGTTGGCGAACCGGGGCTGCTGCATCCGGCGGATGAGGTAATCCCGGAACGCGATCTCGGCTTCCGGCGAGAGGTAGTACTTCGCCTCCTCCAGCATGATCTTCCCGATGGCCACGAGCTCATCGAGCTGGTATTCGCCGAAGTCGAGGTGGTGGGCGATCCGCGAGCTCATGCCGGGATTGGACGAGAAGAACACGTCCATCCGGTCCTTGTAGCCGGCCAGGATCACCACCAGCTTGTCCCGGTCGTTCTCCATGACCTGGAGCAGGATCTCGATCGCTTCCTGGCCGTAGTCCTTGGAGTCGGTGTCCCGGTACAGGTAGTAGGCCTCGTCGATGAACAGCACGCCGCCCATGGCCCGGTTGAGGATGTGCTTGGTCTTCGGCGCGGTCTGCCCGATGTACTCGCCGACCAGGTCATCGCGCATGGCGTGGACCAGCTGGCCCCGCTCCAGGTAGCCGAGCTGGTGCAGCAGGCCGGCCATCCGCAGGGCCACGGTGGTCTTGCCGGTGCCGGGCGCGCCGGTGAAGCACATGTGCAGGCTGGGCCGGGCGGCATCGAGCCCGAACCGGCGGCGCAGCCGGTCGACCAGGAGCAGGGCCGCGATCTCCTCGGTCTTCTTCTTCACCGGGAGCAGGCCGACCAGGTCATGGTCGAGCGACCGGAGGATGCCGTCGATGCCCGCGGCCGCGCGCTCGCCCTCCAGGGTGACCGTCGCGTCCGGCGCCAGCTGCGCACGCCGGTCCCGCTGGCCGCGGCGGGGCGCCGGGCCGCGCCGGCCGCCCTGGCTGTCCTTGCCGCCCGGGCTGCTGCGGTCGCCGGGGCGGCCCCCGTCACCCGGCCCGCGGCCCGGAGCCGGGGCGCCCGGCTCCGTGAACCCCAGCGCGCGGGTGAGCTTGCCCGGGCGCGGCCAGGTGGGCGATGACATGCCTACACGGTAACGGCGCGAGCGCCCCGGCGACAGCCGGGGCATACGCGGCTGACCAGGGGCGGGCGGCCATCAGCCGCGCGGGCGGGCGAGCCGCTGGGCGGCGGCCACGACCGTGGCGCGGCGGCGGGCGTGCTCGGCCGCGTCGGTGTCTTCGGCGCCGGTGAGCATGCGGGCCAGCTGCGGCACGGAAAACCACCAGGCGGCCAGCCCGATGATCAGGAACACCAGGTGGTCGGGGTCGAGGTCGTCATCGAGGATGCCGGCCCGCTGCGCGGCCGCGTAGGCCCGCGATTTGTCCCGGTAGTGGGCCGTGCGGCCCGCCTCGTCGGCGACCGGCCCGCCCGCCAGGCCCTCCCACAGCAGCAGCCGGACAAGCTCAGGATGCGCCGCCTGGTAGTCGAAGGTGCGCCCGGCGAACTCGCCGATGTCCTCGAGGCCGCCCGCCAGCGGCTGCACCGCGGCGGCCAGTTTCTCGAGCTCGCCGGACAGCACCGTCTCGAACAGGGCCTGCTTGTCACCGAAGTACTTGTACAGGCGCTCCTTGTTGATCCCGGCCCGCTCGGCGATGCGGGCCATGGTCGTCCCGTCGGGTCCGCGCTCGGCGAACTCGATCGTCGCCGCCTCCTGGAGGCGGCGGCGGGTCCCCTCGGTGTCCCAGGCCATGACCCGATTCTAAGCGGGGCCAACGGCAACGTTGCGGTTGCTGCCCGGAGGCGGCCCGGCGGTCAGGGCACCAGCCCGGCGACGTACTCACGCAGCACGCGGGCCAGGCCGCCGGGGCCGGCGTCCTGCACCATCTTGATCATCTGCTCGGCGTCGCCGCCGACGACCAGCCGGGCCGGCGGGTCGTCGGCCGCGATGCACGCCTCGATGGCCCGGGCCACCTCGTCCGGGTCGCCGGCGTGCTCGAGCGCGGCGGCGCCGCGGCCGGGCAGCGCGGTCAGCGCGGCGGCGTAGCGGGAGCCCGCGCTGTCCAGCGGGTCGGCCAGCCGCTCGGCCATCGGGGTCCGGAACAGGCCCGGCGCGACCACCGTCACGAAGATCCCGAACTGGTGCACCTCGGCGTCCAGCACGGTGCTGGCGCTGGCCAGGGCCGCCTTGCTGGCCGAGTACCAGCCGGCGAACGGCGCCGGGACGGTGTCGTTGCCCGAGGTCACGTTGATGATCCGGCCGCCGCCCCCGGCGCGCATGACGGGCACGGCGGCGGCCGCGAGCCGCATCGGCCCGAACAGGTTGACCTCGAAGATCTCGTGCGCCCGCTGGTCGGGGATCTCCTCCAGCGCGCCGGGCGCGCCGGCCCCGGCGTTGTTGATCAGGACGTCCAGCCGGCCCGCCGCGCCGACCACGGCGCCGATCGCCGCGCGGCCCGACTCCGCGTCGCCCACGTCCACGGCGACCGGCGTCACGCCGCCCGGCCGCCCCGGCCGGTCGGGGTTCCTCGACGCGCTGAACACCTGGTGGCCCGCGGCGGCCAGGCGCCGCACGATGGCCAGGCCAATTCCGCTGCTGCCGCCAGTAACCAGGACAACCGACATAGCGCGAACGTAACAGCCGGCCCGGCTGGCGGCAGAGACCTGGTGTACCCCGCCTGGCCAGAATCCGGCGCGATCAAGGAGGGGCCGCCTCCGAGGGTGCCGCGTCAGCGCGGCCCGCAGCCGGGTGCACCGCCCCGCCCGGCGGGGGCTCGGGGTCCTCGCCGTCGTGGCCGGCCAGGTGGGCGGCGCGGCGGCACAGCTCCACGGCCAGCATCGCCGTGCGCCAGCGGCCGGGGTGCGCGACTTCGCCGGCCGCGGCCAGGCAGGCCGCCCGGGCCGCGGACAGGGCCCGCGGGACGCTGCCGTCCAGGTGGTCGAGCAGCTCCATCGCGTAGCCCTCGACCACGTCGGCCGCGCTGCGGTCCGCCCGCGGGCCGGCGTCGTCGCGAGTCACGCTGGCCGCCGCGAAGGCGCGGGCGACGCGCGCGTCCTTCTCGGCCTGGGTCTCGTCGCTCATGGCCCGAAGGGTATCGCCGCCGCCAGCCGCCGGCACCGCCCGCAGCCGCCCGCGCCGGCACCGCCGCCGCCAGCTGCGCCGGGCACCGCCGCGGCCCGCGCCGGCCACGGCCTCACGGGCGGATACCGGACGGAGGCGAACCCGACCGCCGCCGCATCTGGCGGATGATCTCGTCATAGGTGCCGGCCCGCAGGTCGTGCGGCACGTGCCAGACATCGACGGTGCCGGCGCAGCCGAGCACCCGGACGTGGATGGCCGGGGCGTCGGGCCGGGCGGCGGGCTGGCCCTTGGCCCGGAGGTGGCCCAGCACGGCGATCCCGCTGACGTCGGCGTACACGGCGTCGGGCACGTAGATGTCGACGTTGCCGCACACGGCCAGCACGGTGATCACCGTCTCCCGGCGGTCGACCCGGGCCTGGCGCAGGTCGAGGTCGAGGTCGCCGAGGACGCTGACCGCCATCGCGCGGCGCCGCAGGCGCATCCGGCCGCGGCGCTCGACGTGGCTGAGCAGGGCGACCGACCAGCGGGCCGGCCGGGGCGGGACGGCGTCCGCCGTCACGGCGGGCAGCCCCGCCTGGGCCTGTGCCAGGTCGGTGCCGACCCGCGCCTGCAGGGCGGCCCCGACGCGGTCGGAGAATTCCTCCAGGGTGAGCCGGCCCGCCAGCAGGTGCTCGCGCAGCGCGCTGACGGCCTGCTCCCGGTCAGCGTCGGAGACGCGCAGGGACGGATCGTCCATAGCGGCCACGCTAGACCCCGGCCGGCCCGGCAGCCAGCCGCCCGTTCCGCGGCGGGCCGCTACCCGGGTTCCGGGTCCGCCGGGCGGCCCGGCCGCCATTTCCACCGGCCGTAGGAGGCGTCCTGCGCGCGGCCGGCCACCAGCTCCTCGTTGAGCCAGCGGTAGATGGTCTGGTGCGCGACCTCCTGCCCGCCCGCGGCCAGCTGCTCGGCGATGGCGCGGATCGTCATCCCCCGGACCCCGGCCGCCTGGAGCATGGCGGTCATCCGCCGCCGGGCCGGCTCGGCCTGCTCTGGCCCGGGCGGCCCCGGCGCGGCCTCCTCCGCCGGGCTGCGCACGAGCTCCCCCGGCGCGGGGTCGAGCACGGGCTCGGGGACCGGCGCGGCGATCGCGGCCGGGACCATGGCCCGGCTGGAGACGCCCGGAATCTTCTGCGCCCGGTCGTAGTCCCAGCGCCGGGCGTAGTCCTCGCCCAGCGCCGCCTCCAGCAGCGGGTCCGGGCCGGGCCGGATCTGGCTGCCGCGCTCGGCGATCGCGCTGATCGCCTCGTGCTCGATCCGGAAGAACTTGACCGGCAGGACGCGGCCCTGCTTGCCCTGCTGGACGATCCCCGTGCCGGGATGGCGCAGCCGGGCCAGGTCAGCCGCGATCTTCACGTCGTCGGGGATGATCAGCCGGGCGTCCCCCTCAGACGAGACGCCGAGGCCGACCCGCAGCGCGCACTGCGACTTCAGGTCGGCCGACCCGGTCATCGTGACCGAGCCCCGCTGGGTGGCCATGATCAGGTCGATCGCCTCGGACCGCCCCGTCATCACCAGCTGGGTGGCCAGGCCGGCCAGGGTCAGGTTGGTGACCCCCTCGCCGAAACGCGGCCCGCCCATGCCCGTGCCCAGGATGACGGCGATCTCGTCGCACACCAGCAAGATGGCGGGCTGCCGGGCCGACGGCATGACCTTCTCGCCGCCGCTGCCGGACCGGGACCGGGCCTGCACGGCCCGCAGCAGCGCGCGGAGCATGCGCTCGGCTTCCTCCCGGTCGGTGGCCAGCCAGTCGACCACCGGCCGGGGGCTGCGCCCGTCGAGCCACGGCTCGATCCAGGGCGCGGCCATCCGCCCGCCCTTCAGGTCGATGGCGAAGATCAGCACGTCCGCGCACCGGGACAGCTGGGCCAGCAGCACGTTCAGCAGGTTCGACTTGCCGGTGCCGCGCAGGCCGACGATCAGGGTGGCCATCTCGCGCAGGGTCACCGCGCAGGCCTGGCCGTCCTCGTACAGCCCGACCGGGATCGGGTTCACGATGCTGAGCACGTCCGCGCCGTCCGGCGCCGGGACCGGGAACGGGATCGTCTCGCCGAGCACGTCCCGCTCGGCCACGTGCAGGATCACCTTGTGCGCCTGGTCGCCGCGCTCGAACCGCAGCGAGCCGTGCCGCAGCCGGGCGGCGACCTCCAGCTTCTCCGTCGCCGGGACCAGGGCCGAGTAGGTGACCTGGCCCGACCCCGGCAGCTGCAGGTGGACCAGGTAGCCGGCCTGGGTGTCCTCCCGCCCGGCGAACCGCACGCCGGGATGCCCGATGCGGGCCAGCAGGTCGGGCCACCGGCGCTGCTCGCGCTGCGCGCGGGCGATCAGCGCGGCGCGGCGGGCCTCCTCCTGCGCGCGGTTCTCCCGCTCGACGATCCGCGGGTAGAGCCAGGTGCCGGCCGCGGCCGCCAGCACCAGGAGCGCCGCCGCGGGCCAGGCCCACGGCGCGGCGGTGCCCGCGAACGCCAGCCAGGCCGCCGCCGCGGCCCCGCAGGCCGCGCTGTGGGCGGTGCGCAGGTCCGGCTCGCCCCGCACCAGGGCCGTCACGACCAGCACCGCGCCCAGGGCCAGGCACCCGATCCCGAGCGCGAGCGGGGGCAGGTCGAAGGCGGCGAGCAGCGTGCCCGCGGCGTACACCCCGACGGCGGCCGGCACGCCGACCCGCAGCGCACGGCGCCGGGCCAGCGGCACGCTCGCGGGCGCGGCGGCCCCGGGCGGAGCGGCGGGCACGGCCGGCCGGGCCGGAGCGATGGGCGCGGGCCGCAGGCCCGGCCGGTCACTGATTCTCGACAACATCCCAGAGACTCTCATTCGGCCGGGGGTTCTCGATCCGCTCCATCTCCGCGGCGTGCGCGACGCGGTGAAGGGCATGTGCCTCCCCGGCGAACTCGCCCATCCCGGCGACCGTGGCGGCAATCTCCTGCAGGTGGTCGGGGACGGAGGGGTGGACCGGGAACTCGGCGCCCAGTCGCTCGGCCACGCCGGCCACCGACGATGCCAGGGCCTCGAACAGCCGCGGCAGGCCCGCCAGGAACAGGTCGAGGTCGAGGGCATTCTCCGGCACCCAGGCGCCGATGTTCTCGATGACAGCCTCGGTGGCTGCCTCGATATGACTACTCACGGTAGTGGTGCCTCTTCTCAGAGCTTTCGTCTTCCGTGTGCTGAATGGCTGGGCGCGTGCGGGCAGGAGCCGGTGCCGGGAATGGCGGGCCGAGCGGCCTGCGGCCGGTCTCGCCGCCGTTGGGAGCCGGCATGATCTATTTTCCCGTTCTTACTCCTTGTCCCTGTTTCCGCCGTCCTGCGCAAGACTTCCCGGCCAAGAAACTTCGGCCGGGGCGGGCCAGTGGGACTGGGCTGATCCTGGTGTCCCAGCGTGTTCCGCGGGGTCTAGAATTGCCCGGCACCGCGGCCGATGACCGGGTCCGTGAGCCGATGTGATGACTGTCAGCATGCGCGAACCCGAGAACGATATAGGCCGCCCGGCCCCAGTGCGCCCCAGCCGCCGATGATCGTCCGCGACTGCGGCCGTTCCGCCGCCGATCTCCGCGGCCAATTCGCTTGAACTATCTTAATTCGGGCGCGGGGGCCGCTTCTGCCCGCCCCGGGCGCAGGATTCCGGCCCGGGCCGGGAACTCGCCCGGGCCGCGCCGGGAGCGCGCTACGGGAGCCGGCGCGGGGACCCCGAGAAGGGGTAAGTGACCCGGGTCGTCAGGACCACAGCCCGCGGGTGTCGTAGACGACCTTCCCCGCGAGGGCTGTGCGGCGGATGGCGCGGAAGCACGAGTGGTCGGTGAGCAGCGCCACGACATCCGCGTCGCGGAGGGCGTCGTCCGTGTCGGTGAGCACGACGTTGCCGAGCCTGTCCAGCGCGTCCGGCAGCGCCCCGGCGTGCGGCTCGACGGCCAGCACCTTGGTGTCGGGCAGCTCGGCCGCGACGTGGCGGACGACCTCCACGGCCGGGCTGCCCCGCAGGTCCTCGACGTCGGCCTTGAACGACAGGCCGAGGCAGGCCACGCGCGGGTCCCGGAACCGCCGCGAGGTGGCCACGATCTGGGCCGCGGTGTGGCCGGGCATCTGGTCGTTGACGCGCCGGGCGGCGGCGATCAGGGCGGCCTGCTCGGGCGCGGCGTCGACGATGAACCACGGGTCCACCGCGATGCAGTGCCCGCCGACGCCCGGCCCCGGCCGCAGGATGTCGACCCGCGGGTGGTGGTTGGCCAGCTGGCGGATCTCCCACACGTCCAGCCCGAGCCGGTGGCAGATCAGGGACAGCTCGTTGGCGTAGGCGATGTTGACGTCGCGGTAGGCGTTCTCGGCCAGCTTGGCCATCTCGGCGCTCGCCGCGTCGGTGATGAGCAGCTGGCCGTGGCAGAACGTCCGGTACAGCCCGGCGGCGCGCTCCGCGCAGGCCGGGGTGAGGCCGCCGATGACCCGGTCGTTGGTCGCGATCTCGATCATGATCCGGCCGGGCAGGACGCGCTCGGGGCAGTGCGCCACGTGCACGTCGGCGTCGCCGCCGGCGTGCGGGAGCCGCAGGTCGGGGCGCAGCGAGCCGATCAGCTCGCTGATCCGCCGGGTGGTGCCGGGCGGCACCGTCGACTCCAGGACGATGACCTCGCCGCCGCGCAGCACCGGCGCGATGGCCCGGGCCGCGGCCAGCACGGCGGACAGGTCCGGCCGGTGGCCGTCGGCGAACGGCGTCGGCACGGCGATGATGAACGCGCTGGCGGCCGGCATCTCGCGCTGCGCGGTCAGCCGGCCCATGGCCACCGCGCCGCTGACCCCGACGGACAGGTCGGGCTCGGCGAACGGGGCCTCGCCCCGGTTGACCAGCTCGACGATGCCCGGGCTGACGTCAACGCCGGTGACCTGCAGGCCGCCGGTGGCCAGGCACACGGCCGTCGGCAGGCCGATGTAGCCGAGCCCCACGACCGCGACCGACCGGGCCGGGGCGAGCAGCGGTTCCTCCGGTCTCACGGTCTCAGGCGCAGCCACTTCTTTAACGTAACGTATTCGAACTGCCACGCACCGTGAATCTGGTCGGTAGGATCCAGCACCGTGCATGGGTACCTCGCAACCGCGGCGGGCGCGGCCGTCCTGAGCGCGGTCCTCGTGACGGCGGCCGAGCCGGTGACCATCCCGCTGCTGCGCCGCGCCGCCGCGATCGACACGCCCAACCTGCGCTCGTCGCACACGGTGCCGACCCCGCGCGGCGGCGGCGCCCCCATCGCCATTGCCCTGGTGCTCGCGGCCGCGCTGATCCCGGCCAGCGCGGCGCTGATCTTCGGTGCCGCGGTGGCCGTCTTCGCCGCCCTCGGACTGGCCGATGACCTGCACGGCCTGCCCGCCCGCGGCCGGCTGGCGATGCAGGCCGCGGCGGGCCTGGCGGCCGGCTGGCTGCTGGCCCGCGCGGCCGGCCTGCCGGCCCCGGCGGCGGCCCTGGCGGCCGTGGCCATGGCCGCCTGGATCACCGGCTTCGTCAACGCGTTCAACTTCATGGACGGCGTGAACGGCATCTCCGGCGCGCATGCCCTGGTCGGCGGCGCCTGCTACGCCGGCCTGGGCCTGTGGCACGGCGACGCGCTGCTGGCCGTCGGCGGCGCGGCGGTCGCGGGCGGCGCGGCGGCCTTCCTGCCCTGGAACGCGGTCCGCGCCCGGGTCTTCCTCGGCGACGTGGGCAGCTACGCCCTGGGCGCGGCCCTGGCCGTGCTGGCCGCGTGCGCCGTGGTCATCGCGGGCCTGCCGCCCGAGGCCGCGCTCGGCCCGCTCGCCCTCTACCTGGCCGACACCGGGTGGACCCTGCAGCGCCGGATCCGGGCCGGGGAGCCGTGGCTGCTGGCCCACCGCACGCACGCCTACCAGCGGCTGACCGACGCGGGCTGGTCGCACCAGCGGGTGACCGCGGTGACCGCCGCGCTGACCGCCGGGCTGAGCCTGCTCGGCGCGGTCAGCCTCACGCCCAGCCCGCTGGCCCGGGCCGCCGCCGACCTGGCCGGCCTGGCCCTGCTCGCCGCCTACCTGCGCGCCCCGATGTGGCTCGGCCAGCCCGCGCCGGCGCCGGCCGGCCCCGGCAGCACCGTGCCCGTCGTCTGGCCCCTCCCGGCTGTGCCCGCGCCCCGGCCGCCGCAGGTGCCCGAGCCCGCGCCCGGCGAGCAGCCCGCGGCCGCGCCCGGCGGGACGGCCTGACATGCGGACGCTGATCGTCAGCCACTACTTCCCGCCCGAGACCGGCGCCCCGCAGGCCCGGCTGTCCGCGCTGGCCGCCGCGTGGGCGGCCGGCGGGGACGACGTCACGGTGCTGACCGGGATGCCGAACCACCCGACCGGGGTGCTGCCGCCCGAGTACCGCCGCGCGATCCGGCGGCGGGAGCGCCGGGACGGCTACGCGGTGCTGCGGACCTGGCTGTACGCGACGCCGAACGAGGGCATCGCCCGCAAGACCGCCTCCCACCTGAGCTTCATGCTGTCCAGCGTGCTGCTCGGGTGGCGGGCCAGCGGCCCGGCCGACACCGTCGTGGTGTCCTCCCCCACGTTCTTCTCGATCGCCTCGGCCTGGGTCCTGGCCAAGCTCAAGCGCGCCCGGCTCGTCGTGGAGGTCCGCGACCTGTGGCCCGCCATCTTCGTCGAGCTGGGCGTGCTCACGAACCGCCGGGTGATCGCGGTCCTGGAGCGGCTGGAGCTGGCCGCCTACGCCGCCGCCGACGAGGTCGTGGTGGTCAGCGACGGCTTCCGGGCCAACCTCATCGGCCGCGGCGTGCCCGCCGCCAAGGTGCACACCATCCGCAACGGCGTCAGCGCCGACCGGTTCGACCCGGCCACCCCGCCCGACCCGTACCTGCGGGCCGGGCTCGGCGCCCGCCCGCACGAGTGCCTGGTCCTGTACGCGGGCACGCACGGGATCTCGCAGGGCCTGCCCGAGGCGGTCCAGGCGGCCGTGCCCCTGGCCGGCCAGCCCGTGCACCTGGCCTTCGTCGGCACGGGCGCCGACAAGCAGCGACTGCGGCAGAAGGTGACGGAGCTGGAACTGGGGAACGTCACCCTGGCCAACGCTATCCCGGCGAAACTGGTGCCGTCCCTGCTGGCCACCGCAGACATACTGCTGGTCACGCTCCGGGATGTGCCGCTGTTCGCGACGTTCATCCCGTCGAAGATGTTCGAGTACCTGGCGGCCGGGCGGCCGGTCATCGGCGCGGTGGCGGGCGAGGCGGCGCAGATCCTGCGGGAGGCGGGCGCCGTCGTCGTGCCGCCCGGTGACCACGCGGCCCTCGCCGCGGCCATCAGCGCGCTGGCCGCCGACCCGCGGCGGCGCGGGGCCATGGCCGGGCAGGGCCGCGCGTACGTGGAGCGCTTCTTCGACCGCGGCGACCTCGCCCGGCAGTACCGCAAGATCCTGGACAACCCGACGAGTGCGGCCGGGCCGGACCCGGCCAGTAAGGACGGGCGGCCGTGAGGCTGATGGTGACGGGGGGCAGCGGCTTCCTAGGCCGCTTCGTGCTGCGCGAGGCCGCGCGGCGCGGGTATGAGGTGGCGGCGCTGACCCGCAGCCCGGCGGCGGCCGCGGCGGTGCGCGCGCTCGGCGCCCGGCCGGTCGAGGGGGACCTGGCCGCCCGCGGCCCGGCCGCCGCCGCGGCGCTGGCGCAGGCTTTCGCCGCCGGGGACGTGCTCGTCAACCTGGCCTCGCTCGGGTTCGGGGACGCCCCGGCGATCGTCGCGGCCGCGGAGCGGGCGCAGGTCCGCGGGGCGGTGTTCGTCTCCACGACCGCGGTGACGACCACGCTGCCCGCCGCGAGCAAGCGGGTGCGGCTGGCCGCCGAGCAGCGGATCGCGGAGTCGGGCCTGGACTGGATCATCCTGCGGCCGACGATGATCTACGGCGCGCCCGGCGACCGGAACCTGTCCCGGCTGCTGCCGCTGCTGTGCCGGGTTCCGGTGCTCCCGGTGCCCGGCGGCGGCCACCTGCAGCAGCCGGTGCACGTGGCCGACGTGGCCCACGCCGTCCTGGCGGCGGCCGAGCGGATCGGCGGCGCCGGCCCGGCCGGCGCCCAGGCGGGCAGCGACCGGCCGGGCAGCGACGGGCCGGCCAGCGACCGGCCGGGCGGCGTGACCTACGACCTGGCCGGGCCGGTGCCGCTGACCTTCGGCGAGCTGCTGCGCACGGCGGGGCAGGCGGTGGGCAGCCGGACCCGGTTCGTCCCGGTGCCGCTGCCTCCGGTGCTGGCCGCCGCCCGCGGCTACGAGCTGGTCAGCCGGAGCCCCCGGATCCGGGCCGAGCAGGTCCGCCGGCTCGCGGAGGACAAGGCGTTCGGGATCCGGCCGGCGGCCCGCGACCTCGGCTTCGCGCCGCGCTCGTTCGCGGCCGGGATCCGGTCCGAGGCCCGGGCGCTGGGCCTGGCGGCATGACGGGCGAGGAACTCGCCCTGCTCGGACGGACCGCCGCGCACCTGCGGCCGGCCCAGATCGCGCACCGGGCCCGGCTGCGCGCCCAGGCCGCGGCCCTGCACCGGTTCCCGCAGGCCGGCGAGCGGCTGCTGGCCGGGCGGCCGCGCGGCGGCCCCGACCCGGCGGCTATGCCGGGCTGGCCCGCCGATTTCCGCCCGCTCGACGCGACCGCGCTGACCGTCACCTCGCCCCCGCACTGGCCGGGCCTGGCCGAGCTGCGGGCCGGCCAGATCCGGCTGCTCGGCGTGACCCGGCGGCTCGGCGACCCGCCCGCCCCGCCGCTGCCGCGGCGCCGCCCCGGCGGCACCCTGCCCGGCGGGCACCGGCCACCCGCACCGCGGCTGCCCGCGGACTCCTTCGGCGCGGACTGGGCCGGCGCGAACTGGGCCAGCGCGGAACAGATCAGGGCGAGCTGGGCCAGCGAGGACTCCTTCCGGGCGGGCTGGGCCAGCGAGGACTCCTTCAGCACGGACTGGGCCAGCGCGGACGGGGCCAGCGCGGACTGGGCCAGCGCGAACTGGGCCAGCGCGGACTGGGCCAGCGCGAACGGGGCCAGCGCGAACGGGGCCAGCGCGAACGGGGCCAGCGCGAACAGGGCCAGCGCGAACAGGGCCGGCGCGGGCCGGATCAGCGCGGACTCCTTCAGCGCGAACTGGACCGGCCCGGACTGGGGCGGGGCGGACTGGCGGCCGGCCGCCGGGCGCCCGCCGGGCTCGGCGGCGGTCGACTGGCAGCAGCCCGACGCGCCGCAGCTGTGGCGGTTTCACCTGCACTACTGGGACTGGGCCTGGGGCCTGGCCGCCGACCCGGACCGGAGCGCGGCGCGGGACCTGTTCGCGGTGCTGTGGCGGTCGTGGCGGGCGTCGTGCGCCTTCGGCGCGGGCGACGCATGGCGGCCCTACCCGGCGGCGCTGCGCGCCTGGTCCTGGTGCGGGCTGTACCGCGACCTGGTCGCCGGGACCGGGCTGGCGGGCGAGTTCTGCCGCGAGCTGGCCGCGCACGCCGGGTTCCTGCGCCGGCACCTCGAGTCCGACGTCGGCGGCAACCACCTGGTCAAGAACCTCAAGGCGCTGGCCGGGCTGGCCGTCTTCCTCGGCGACGAGCCGCTGCTGCGCCGCTCGCTGCGGCTGCTGACCGGGCAGCTGGCCGTGCAGGTGCTGCCCGACGGCGGCCACTATGAGCGCGCCCCGGCCTACCACTGCCAGGTGCTGGCCGACCTGATCGACGTGACCGACCTGCTCAGCGCAGCCGGCCAGGTGCCCGCGCCGGCGCTGACGCTGGCCATCGCCCGGATGCGCCGCTGGCTCGGCGCGGTGCTGACCCCGGACGGCGCCGTCCCGCTGCTGAACGACGGCTTCCCGGTGCCCGGCGCCCTGGTCGCGGCGCTGCGCCCGGCACCGGTCCCGCCCGGCCCGCTGGTCACCCTGGCCGACACCGGGCTGATCCGCGGCGCGGCCGGCGACTGGCACCTGCTCGCCGACGCGGGCCCGGCCTGCCCCGACGACCTGCCCGCGCACGCGCACGCCGACACGCTCAGCTGCGTCGCCCACGTCGGCGGGCAGCCCCTCCTGGTCGACACCGGCACCTCGACGTACGCCGCCGGGCCGGTCCGCGATTACGAGCGGTCCACCGCCGCGCACAACACGGTAGAGATCGACGGCGCCGACTCGACCGAGGTGTGGGGCGCGTTCCGGGCCGGCCGCCGCGCCCGGGTGCACGGGCCGGTGGCCCGGCTGGCCGCCGACGGCATGACCGCCCTGGCCGCCCACGACGGCTACCGCCACCTGCGCGGGCGGCCGTGCCACCGCCGCCGGTGGTCGCTGACCAGCGGCGGGCTCCAGGTCGATGACGAGGTGACCGGCGAGGGCCGGCATGAGGTGGCGCTGCGCTGGCACCTGCCGCCGGGCGCGGGCGTCCGCCTCCGGCCGGGCGGTGCGACCGTCGCGACGGCGGCCGGCGAGTTTGCGGTGACCGTGGCGGGGACGGCCCCGTTCCGGATGGGTGTCGAGTCCGCGCCGGTGGCCACCGGCTTTCAGCGCACCGCCGCCGCGCCGGTCGTTACCTGCCGGCTGGACGCGGTCCTGCCCGTCCGCCTGACCACCAGCTGGTGCCGGGCCGGCGCCGCCGACCCGAGCGGGGGGCCTGCGTGAAGACCGTCGTGCAGCCGATCAAGGGCGGCCCGGTCGAGGTGCTGGACGTGCCGCGGCCGGTCCCGGGCCCGACCGAGGTCCTGGTGGCCACGATCGCCTCGGTGATCTCGCCCGGGACCGAGCGCGCGGTCACGGCGCTGGCCCAGGCCAGCCTGCTGGCCAAGGCCCGGGCGCGGCCCGACCTGGTCCGCCAGGTGGCGCGCAAGGCCCGCGCCGACGGGCTCGGCGCGACGGCCCGGGCGGTGCGCGGGCGGCTGGCCGAGGACCTGCTGCTCGGCTACTCGGCGGCGGGCGAGGTCCTCGAGGTCGGGACGGCGGTCAGCGGCATCCGGCCGGGCCAGCTGGTCGCCACCGGCGGCGCGGGCAAGGCCAGCCATGCGCAGTTCCAGGCGGTGCCGGGGCTGCTGTGCGCGGTGCTCCCGGACGGCGTGCCGCCGGCCGACGCGGCCTTCACCACGGTGGCGTCGATCGCGCTGCACGGCCTGCGGCAGGCCGAGGTCGGGCCGGGCGCCAAGGTCGTCGTCAGCGGGCTCGGCCTGGTCGGGCAGCTGGCCGCGCGGCTGGCCCTGGCGGCGGGGTGTGACGTGGCCGGGATCGACCCGGCACCGCACGCGCGGTCGGTGGCGGCCGGCTCGGGGCTGCTGGCCCTGGACGAGCTGGGCGACGCGACCACCGGGCGGATCCTGGACTGGTCGCGGGGCCGCGGCGCGGACGCGGTGCTGGTCTGCGCGGCCAGCAAGTCGTCCGTCCCGGTGCTGCGTGCGCCGGCGCTGTGCCGCGACCGGGCGCCGGTGGTCATCATCGGCGACACCGGCCTGGAGCTGGACCGGACCCCGTTCTACGAGAAGGAGCTCTCGCTGCGCTTCGCCCGCTCCTACGGGCCGGGCCGGTACGACCCGTCGTATGAGGCGTGGGGCGTGGACTACCCGGCCGGGCAGGTTCGCTGGACCGAGGGCCGCAACTTCGAGGCCGTGCTCGACCTGCTGGCCGCCGGGCGGCTCCAGGTCGCCGACCTGGTGACGCACACCTTCGACATCGCCTCGGCGGCCCGGGCCTACCGGCTCATCGAGGAGCGCGCCGAGCCGTACCTGGCCATCGCGATCAGCTACCCGCCGGGCGCGGCCGCCGCCGAGCCCGGGCCGGGGACCGGCGCGGCCGCGCGCCGGGACGCCGGGGCGCGCCGGGAGCAGCCCGCCGACCCGGGGGTGGGCTGGGTCGGGGCGGGCGCGTTCAGTTCCGGGACGCTGCTGCCCGCGTTCCGGGCCGCCGGGTTCCGCCGGCTCACCGCGATCGCCTCAGCCAGCGGCGTCAGCGCGCACCGCGCCGCGGAGCGGCACGGCTTCGCCCGGGCCGTGTCAGGCGGCTTCAACGTCGTCGAGGACGCCGACACCGACGTCGTGGTGATCGTCACCCCGCACGACACCCACGCCGAGCTCGCGGCCCTGGCCCTTCGGGCCGGGCGGCACGTGTGGTGCGAGAAGCCGCTGGCGCTGAGCATGGCCGAGCTGGACCAGGTCGCGGCCGCCTGGCAGGACTCCGGGCGGCAGCTCGCGGTCGGCTTCAACCGGCGCTGGTCCCCGGCCGTGCTCGCCGCCCGCCCGCTGCTGGCCGCGGCCGGCGGGCCGAAGCTGCTGGTCTACCGGGTCGCGGCCGGGCCGGTGCCGGACGGGCACTGGTACCGCGACCGGCGGCACGGCGGCCGGCTGCTCGGCGAGGTCTGCCACTTCGTGGACACGGCCCAGGCGCTGATCGGCGCGCAGATCGAGGAGGCGGCCGGGCTGCCCGGCGGCGGCGCGCCGGGCGACGACGCGGCGGTCTCGCTGCGCTTCACCGACGGATCGCTGGCCACCATCGCCTACGCCAGCGTTCCGGCCCGGGCGGGCAAGGAATGGATTGAGGTGACCGCCGGCGAGCGCCGGATCGTCATCGACGACTTCCGGCGCGCGACGGCCGACGGCAAGGTCATCTGGAAGGGCAGTCCGGACAAGGGGCACCGGGCCTGCGCGGCGGCGTTCCGCCAGGCTGTGACCGGCGGGGCGGCGATGCCGACCGAGGAGATGCTGGCCACCATGACGGCCACCATCGCGGCGGCGGCCGGGGCCTCCGGGCGGGAGTGAGCCAGCGGACCGGCCCGGCTGGGTGCGCGGGCGGGCTGGGTGCGCGGGCCGGCTGGGTGCGCGGGCGGGCTCGGTGCCCGGGCGGGCTGGGTGCGCGGCCCGGCTGGGTGCCCGGGCGGGCTCGGTGCGCGGGCGGGCTGGGTGCGCGGGCGGGCTGGGTGCGCGGTCGGGCTCGGTGCGCGGGCGGACCGCCCCGGCGCCCAGCCGCCGGTCGTGATGGCAGTTACTGGCGGGATTGGCTGTACTGGCGACGGCCGAGCAGCGTGGCCGCCAGGAAGTCGCTCGCGGCCGCGAACGAGCGCTTGTCGCCGGCCAGGTCGTAGGCCACGCCGGGCTGGGCTCCGGGCGCCGCGTGCTGATGAGTGAAGCCGTGCATGGCACCCCCGTACATGTTCAGCTGCCAGTCGGCGCCCGCCGCGGTCATCTCCGCGGCGAAGGCGGTGACGTCGGCCATCGGGACGTGCGGGTCCTGCGCGCCGTGGCAGACCAGCAGCCGGGCGTCCACCGCGCCCGGGGCGGCCGGGGCGGCGGTGGCCAGGCTGCCGTGCATGGTCACGACCGCGGCTAGGTCCGCCTGACCCGACCGGGCCAGGGCCAGGGCGGCCAGGCCCCCGAAGCAGAAGCCAACTGCGGCCAGGCCAGGTGGGGTCGTCTCCCGGCCGGGTGTCTCTGGCCCGCCCGTCTCTGGCCCGCCCGTCTCCGGCCCGCCCGTCTCCGGCCCGGCTGCTTCCGGGCAGGCCGCCAGCGCGGTCAGGCCGGCCGCGCCGCGGCGAACCAGGGCAGCGGGGTCGTCCCGCAGCGCCAGCAGCGCGGCCATCACCTGCTCCCGGTCGCCGGCCACGCCGTCGCCGTACATGTCGGCCGCGAGCACCGTGTAACCGAGCGCCGCATAACGGCGGGCCTGCTGCCGGGCGTGATCGTCCAGGCCGGCCCCGCCGTGGATGAGCAGGATGCCGGGCGCCGGGCGGCCCGGCGCGGGATTCCAGCACAGGAATCCGGTAAGCGGGGTCTCCTGATCGGCGTAGCGCAGGTCCCGGGTGGCTATTTCTGCTTCGGCATGAGCAGGGGCGGAATTCATGCCAGCGAGGCTAGCAGCCAGTTCCCTAATCATAGCACAAAGTATCGAATTAAGAAAGGGCTTTAAATACCAGTTCGATATCAGGCCTGATTGAAGAACGTCTTATCCGGCGGCGGCGCCGGGTCCTTCAGGATCCGGCCGTGGGCCGGCATGATCAGGAACACCAGGTTCGACAGCCGCTCGATGTCCCCCCGGCGCCCGAAGATCAGCCCGGACGCGAAATCGACGATGCGCTTGGCGTCCGCCGTGGTCATGCCGTGCAGGTTGATGATCACCGGGATGTCGTGCCGGAAGTACTCGCCGATGGTGTGGGCGTCCGCGAAGTTCTGCGGCTTGACCGAGGCGATGTGATAGCCGGGGCCGACGTCGGGCAGGCCGCCGGTTTCCTCATCCTCGAGCAGCTGGTCGTCCTCGGCGTAGCCGTCGGCGGAGGAAGTATCGTCGTCGTACATCGGGTCGTCGTCATCGTGCTCGACCAGGCCCAGCCGGACGGCGGCTTCGCGGAGTCCCACACGCACCTCCAACTGCCCGAGTGGCCCTCGCGCTCCCCACCTAGCCACCTAGGTGCCGACGATTGAACTTACGGCATGATGCGGCCAATAGCCGGTCAACACGCCGAGGCGGCCGCATTGCTCGGAAACCTGCCGAGATTGCCTGGGGCGGGGAATCCGGGCGGCTTTTCGTCGCGCCGGGCCGACCCGGCGTTCCTTCGCCGGGAACAGGATCACGGCTCATCAGCCGGGCGCCGCGGCCCGGCACCGGGCGCCGCGGCCGGGCACCGGGCGCAATCGCGGCGCCGGCCGTTGCCGCCCGCCGAGCCAGGCCAATCGGGTGCGGCCGGTCATCTCGTTCGCGAGGACGGGCAGTCGGCCGCCGGTAGCAGCAACGGGCGTGCGGCGGGCCGGCCTGGTTATCGAACTTATTATCGATCATGGTGAGGAAATGTCAGAGGGTACCGATAGCCTTAGCTAGGAACAGGACATCCGCTCCGGAACGGGGCGGATGACGGAACGGCCGTTCTCGCGGGCAGGGAGGTGCTCAGGTGGCGGACAGCGGCGAGCCCGGCGTCCCCGGCGGCGGCCGGGAGATCGACCCGGCGGGCGCGGGCGGGCTGGTGTGGTCGTTCGAGCTGGACCTGGCATCGGCGCTGGAGGCGATCGGACGGCCGCTGCGCGACTGGGACGGCGTGGACCAGGAGGAAGACCTCGCCGCCGAGTCGGCCGCCCTGGGGTTCACTGACGTCCCGCCTGAGCCGCCCGATGGGGCGCCCGAAGTGGCCGATCTCCGGGCCGGGACCGGCGACGGCGCCGCCAACGGCCGGGGCGAGCCGGCTGACGGCCGGTCCTGTCCAGCCGGGCCTGCGAGCCCCGGTCCGCGGGAGGCCGGCGTGGACCAGGCCAGCAGCGCGCACGACCCGGCCGGCAGTCCGTGCGGCCCGGCCGGGGGCGGGCACGGCCCGGCTGGCATCCGGCCGGGCCGCGGCGGGGACCTGGCCGGTGCCATCGCCGAGGTCCTCCCGACCGGGCCGGGCCTGGCCGCGTGGCTGGCCGGCCAGGATCCCGCGGCCGCGACCGACGGGGACCTGGTCGGGATGGCCGGGGCGTTCCGCCGGGTCGCGTCCTGGGCGCAGGCCCGCGAGCTGGAGCTGATCGCGCACGTCGCGTCCCGGTCGGCGGCGGCTGACCCGAAGGCCGGGTTAGGGGCCGACGGGCGCCCCGCGCACGTCACCGACGACGCTGCCGCCCAGGTCTCCCTCGAGCTCACGTTGTCCCGGCCCGGCGCCGAGGCGTGGACCGGCCTTGCTGTCTCGCTGCGGTGGCGGCTCCCGGCGACCGCCGCGGCGCTGGCTGAGGGCCGGATCGATCCGTACCGGGCCAAGATCGTCGCCGAGGCCGTCATCCCGCTGTCCGATGCCGCCGCGAAGGCCGTGGAGGACCGGGTCATCCCGGTGGCCGGCGATCTCACCTACGGGCAGATGCACGCCGCGGTCCGCCGCGCGGTGATCGCCGCTGACCCGGAAGGGGCCGAGCACCGGCGGCAGTCCGCCGAGCGCCGGGCCAAGGTCAGCCTCTATCCCGATCACGACGGCACCGCGACGCTGGCCGGGTATTGTCTGCCCGGCCCTGAGGCGGCCGCGGCCTACGCCAAGATCACCGCCATCGCCACCGCGATGAAGGCAGCCGGCGCGGGCGGCGGCATCCAGTTCCTGCGTGCCCAGGCCCTGCTCGGCAAGATCCTCGACACCCTGCCCCCCATCCCGCCGCCACCCGGCGGACCCCCCGACGCTGAGCCGCCCCCCGACGATGAAGACGACGGCTGGACACCACCCGGCGACGGCACCGGCGGCGATCCGGCAACCCGCGACCGCGCGCCCCACGACGACCCGCCACGCGACCGCCCGCCACGCGACCGCCCGCCCCACGACGACCCGCCACGTGGCGGCCCGCCACGCGACCGCCCGCCACGCGACAGCCAGCCACGCGACCGCCAGCCACGCGACCGCCAGCCACGCGACCGCCAGCCCCACGACGGCAGGCCCTACGAGGACTCGTCCCACGACGACCCGCCATACGACGGCCAGCCCGTGCCCGCGCCAGGACCTGGGTCCGCCCCGGCTACTGATCCCTGGCCTGAGGTCCCGCCGCTCACCGACGCCGACCTCCCCGAAGACGACGGCTACCGCGACGCTGGCGCCCCGCCCCCGGACAGCCCCGACTGGGATCCGGCCCGCGGCGACCCCCTGGACGACGACTTCGCCGACCCCGGCGTCCAGTGGCCGTGGCCATCCATCCCGCCCCTGATTCCCGCCGCCGCCGGCGCCGTACCCCCAGGCGACGGCACACCCGGCCACGCCTCCGCCAACCACGGCTCCGCCGGCCACGCCTCCGGACGCCCGCCGCCCGCCGGGCTGCTCGACCTCACCCTGCCCTGGACCACCTTCACCGGCACCACCGACGCCGCCGGAACCCTCGGCCGCATCGGCGCCATCACCGCCCCCGAAGCCCGCCGCCTGGCCTCACTCGCCCTGCGCAGCGCCGCCACCCAGTGGCGCATCATCCTCACCGACGCTGACGGGCGCGCCATCGCCCTCACGCGCCTCCCCCGATTCCGGCCTGCGGCCGGCACCCACGACCCGCCCGCCGCGCCCACCGGCACTGGCACCACCGGCACCACCGGCACCGGCACCGGCACCGGCACTACCGAGCTCACCGGGATCATCGGGCGGGTCACCATCGTGCTGCCCGCCGACGCCCTCGACACCGCCCCGCCCGCGAACCCCCGCCTCAGCCGCGGCATCTACGCCCGCCTTCTCCATGCCGCCCGGCGCGCCCGCGACCACGCCCAGCAGCGAGCTGACGCCGACCGCCACACTCTCGGCGGCTGCGCCCACACCATGGCCTCGCCGGCTTACCGGCCGCCGCCGAGGATCCGCGAGCACGTGACCGCCCGCGATGGCACCTGCCGCGGACCGCGCTGCGGCCAGCCCGCCTGGCGCGCCGACCTCGACCACACCATCCCGTATGACCACGGAGGCCGCACCTGCCCCTGCGACCTCGGTGCCCTGTGCCGCAGGCACCACCAGCTCAAGCAGCACCCCGGCTGGACGCTCACTCAGCCCGAGCCCGGCACCTTCCGCTGGACCACCCCCGCCGGACGCACTTACACCACCCGCCCCCACAGATACGACAGCGACTGAAACCGAGGCCAGCTGTCCCGCTAGGGGCCGCTAGGGGAGCAGGACGACCTTGCCGAGATTGGCCCGGGCCTCGATGATCTCGTGCGCCCGCGCGGCCTCGGCCAGCGGGATCTCGGCATGCACGGCGGGCCGCAGCCGCCCGGACAAGGTGAGCTCCCACAACTGCTCGCCGTGCCGGTCATACAGCTCGCGCTGGGTAGTCGAGAACCGCGCCATGCTGAGACCGGTGATGGTCTTCGACCCGGCCAGCAGGTCGAAGGCGGGAACGGTGCCGCCCCCGGAGCCGAAGAAGACCATGCGCCCGCCCGGCGCGAGGGCGGCCACGGCCCGCGCGAGCACGTCCCCGCCGACGCCGTCCAGGACGGAATCGACCGGCTCGCCCCAGCTCTCGCTGTCGTAGGTGACGACCTCGTCCGCGCCCAGCGCCCGCAGGAAGCCCGCCTTGGCCGGCGAGCTCACCGCCGCCACGACCCGCCCGGCGCCCTGGATCCGGGCCAGCTGGATCGCCAGGTGCCCGACGCCGCTCGCGGCTCCCGTGATCAGGACCGACCCGGCCGCAGCCCCGCCCGCCGCGGCCCCCGCAGCCAGCGCGTCCAGCGCAGCCAGCGCAGCCAGCGCGACGTGACCGCCGCGCACGAGCGCGACGGCCTGCACGGCGCTCGCCCCGTCCGGGATGCGGCTCGCCATGGGGGCGGCCACGACGGCCAGCTCGGCGTACGAGCCGCTGAACGGGAGGCCGGTGACCCGGTCCCCCGCCCGGAAGCCCGTCACGCCCGGGCCGGCCGCGACCACCTCCCCGGCCACCTCGCCTCCGATCACCCCGGGCAGCCCCGGCGCGCCGCCTTCCCCGCGGACCTTCCGGACGGCGGGCAGCGTCACGCCGATGGCCTCGGTGGCGACCAGCAGCTCGCCCGGCCCGGCCGCCGGCGCGGGCGCCTCCTCGAGGCGGAGCACCTCGGGGCCGCCGCAGGCATAGAAGCGGACTCGCCGCATGGACACCTCCAGGTCGTTGGGAGACCCAACAGTATCAGAATGTCATTGGGCCGACCAATGATTTCGGATACCCTGCGGCCATGGACGAAGTTCCCTACGCGCCGGCCCGCATCCGGGTCCTGCCCAGCTGGCTGCTGGGCCGCGCCGCCGCCCGCGGGCACCGCCTGGTCGCCCAGGCCCTGGCCGGGGAGGGCATGCGGATGATGCACCACGCCGTCCTGTCGGCCGTCGCCGAGCTGGAGCCCGTGTCGCAGGCGGAGCTGGGCCGCAGCCTGAGCGTCGATCCCAAGGACATGGTCGCGATCGTCAACGACCTCCAGGCCGCGGGCCTGGTGACCCGCACCCCCGACCCCGGCGATCGCCGGAAGAACGTCATCGCCATCTCGGCCAGCGGGCGGCGCCGCCTGCACCGCACCGAGCAGCTGGGCGGCCGGGCCAACGACGAGCTGACCGCCGGCCTCACGCCCGCCGAGCGCGAGCAGCTGATCAGCCTGCTCACGCGCATCGCCTGGCCCACGGAACCCCACCTCCACCCGGAACCGGCCGGCCCGGAACCGGGCGGCCCGGAGCGGGCCGGCCCGGAACCGGCCGGCCCAGGCCCGAGCTGACCCGCCGGGATCAGCCGCCGACTGTGACCGGGATCGGGCGGGCGTACGTGACCCAGGTGTCGACCACCGCGAACCCCGACTTCTCGTAGACGCCGATCGCGCCAGTCGGGTTCGCGGAGTCCACGTCGAGTGACGCCGTGGCATACCCCTCGTCGCGGGCGGCGCGGAGCATCGTCGCGATGAGCGCGGTCGCCACTCCCCGGCCGCGGGCCTGCGGCAGCGTCCCGACGTTGTTCAGGTGCGCGTCCGGCCGGCCGGTGGCGGCCGTCTCGGCCTCGCTCTCGTGCGTGACGATGAGGCCGACGATCTGGCCGGTCCCGGCACTGACCGCGAGCGGCGAGAGCGCGGGCCGGAACTCCGCGCCGGTGAACAGGGAGCGCCACGCCTCGGGCGTGGACGGCGTGACGTCCCAGTGCTCGCGGAACGCCTCGTTCTTGGCCACGCGCATCGGCTCGTCGAGGTCGGCCCGGTAGGGCACGATCTCGATCCCGTCGGGCACGCGCACCGGCGGCAGGTCCCCGCCGTCCAGCCCGCGAGTCATCTTCCGGAAGTAGCGCACCGGCGCGAACCCGTGCCGCTCGAACAGCTCGGCGGCCGCCCGGTCAGCCACCGGGAACCCGCACTGCACCGTGAGCGGCTGCCCCGCGAACCGGTCGGCGTGCAGCGGCCCGGCGGCCGCCGCGGCCCAGTCCAGCAGTGCCGTGCCCAGGCCCCGGCCGCGGTAGGCAGGGTGAACGCCGCCCTCGTAGTGCATCGCGTGGACGGGGTCGGCCTCCACCCGGGCGGCCAGCACGCCCAGCGCCACCATGCGGCCCGCGTCGAAGGCCGCGATCGACCCGCGGGCGAGATCGATCAGCGGGTCGGCCAGCCACAGGGCCAGGAAGTCAGCGCCGAAGTGCCAGCCGTACTGGTCGGCCTGCTCGATGTCGGCCAGCATGGCGGTCATCGCCGGGACGTCGGCCGGGGCGACCGGGCGCCACTGCAGGGCCGGGGCGGGATCCACCCGGACATCATTGACGCAGTCGGGCCGGCCCGACAACTCAGTTTCCGGCCGGCGCCACGGCGCTAGTCGAGTTCCTGGTACCAGCTCAGCAGGTTGCCGTCCGGGTCGGCGAGCATGAAATAGCGGATGGCGAGGCGCCGGGCACCGTCCGGACGTCGCCGAGCTCGATCAAGAGGCCTTCCAGGCGCCGGCGCTCGCTGTCCAGGTCGGCCACCCCGAACCGCGGCGTCCAGCTGCCGCCCGGCGGCTCGCCGCCCATGAGCTGCACCCATACGCCGCCGACGTGGTACTCGACGATGCCCGGCGCAGGCTCCAGCTCCGGCGCCTCCTTGGCCAGCAGCCGGTCGTACCAGGCCCGGGACCGAGCCAGGTCCCGGACCGGTATCCCGATGGTCACGCTGACGGCCTGCATGGCATCGCTCCGCTCGCTCGGCGCCGGACCATGTCCCGCCAGGAGCCTAGATCGCCCCGGTCTCGACCGCCCGGCTGATCCACGGGATCACCTCGTCGAGCATCTCCTCCAGCGAGGTCGCCGCCTCGAACCCGAGGAGCCGCTTGGCCTTGTCCGTCGACGGGACGCGGCGCTGCACGTCGTACTCGTACGGGTCGTCATGGACCAGCCGCAGCGGGGTCCCGTCGCCCCTGATCTTCCGCCAGATGACCCCGGCCAGCTCGCGCACGGTCGTGCTCTCGCTGGTGGACAGGTTGAAGTCGTCGTTGACGGCGTCGGGGTGCTCCATCGCGGTGACGATGCCGGCCGCGAGGTCGCCGCCGTAGGTGTAATGGCGGACCTGCTCGCCCGAACCCAGGATGTGCAGCGGATCCTGTCCCTTGAGCACCTTCTGCACGAGGTCGGGAACCACATGGCTCATGGCCAGCCGGATGTTCCCCGACGTGATCTCCGTGTCGCCCAGCGCCCGGGCCTCGCCGATGCCGACGCAGTTGAACGGCCGGACGATGGTGTACGGGAGCTGGTACTGCTCCCACGCGGCGCGGGCGAAGTACTCCACGGCCAGCTTCTGGAAGCCGTAGGAGGACAGCGGCGGCGGGGCCTCGAGCTGCTGGCCCTCGTAGGAGGGCCAGTCGGCCGCGCTCTCGTAGACCATCGACGACGACAGGTAGGTCACCTTGCGCAGCCGGCCGTCGCGGCGGGCGGCCAGCGCGGCGTCGCAGGAGGACGCGATGATCCGCTCGTTGGCGGCCAGCAGGTCGTAGGCATAGGCGTGGAAATAGGAAATGCCGCCGATCAGGGCCGCGCCCGCGATGAAATGATCGCAGTCGGCCAGCAGGTCGGTCATCAGCCCGACGTCGCGGGCGTCGCCCTTGACGAACCGGTAACCCGGATGATCGTCATAGGACTGCATCACCCGGCCGTACTTGGACAGGTCATCTATCCCGGTCACCGCGTAACCGCGCCGCAGCAATTCCCCGACGAGATACCCGCCGATAAAGCCTGCCGACCCGCTGACCAGTACCTTCTGCGTCAATCCGTGCTCCTAGTGTCCTCGCGTGCGTCCTGCGCGGCCGCGCGGCGGCGGATCTGCTCAGCGGACAGCCGGGGGCCGAACGCGAACCGGTACCAGCGCAGGTAGCCCGGAATCCAGTGGGCGATCTCGAAACTCGAGACGCCGGCCTGCCGGTCCAGCCAGATAGTCGGGATCTCGGCCACCGGCCGGCCCGTCCGCCGGGCCTTGGCGATGAGCTCGATGCCGATCTCGAAGCCATCCCGGGAGTCAATGCCGACCTCGCGGACGAATGCCGTGGAGTAGGCCTTGAATGAGTTGGTGGCGTCCCGCGTGCCGGTGTGCGCCAGCACCTGCAGCGACCGGCCCGCCAGCCCGGACAGCAGGCCCTTGACCCGCGGCCCGCCCACCTGCTGGCCGCCGGCCATGTAGCGGGACGCGGCGGCGATGACCACGCCGCGCTCGACCAGGCGGCACAGGCTGTCGATCTGGGTCGGGTCGTCGCACCCGTCGGCCATCGTCACGACGGCCACCGGGGCGGCCGCGGCATCGATGCCGAACCGGATCGCGTTGGCCGGCCCGCGCCCGTAGGTGTTGACCACGCAGCGGATCCGCGCATCGGTGCGCGCGTACTGCCTGGTCGGCCCGATCGTCGTATCCGCCGGGTCATCGACCACGACCAGGACCTCGCAGGGCAGCTTGACCGCCTCGCTCAGCCGGTCCAGCACGGGCACGATGCCGTCGCCCTCGTTGCGGGCCGGGATCACCACGGACACGCGCGGCCCGGCGCTGTCCTCGCCGCGCCCGGCCGACGGCCGCCGCCCGGGCCGGCGCCCGGCCTGCCCGGCCCGGGGACCGGGCACCCTGGCCGCGGCGCGGCGCCCCGCCGGCCCGGCCTCGCGGGCGCCTGGTGACGGCACGGTCACGCGCATCCCCCCGTTGCGCGCGGCCCCGGCAGCGGCCTCCGGCCGACCCGGGAAACCCCGCATCCTAGCGAAACTATTGCCGTTCTGGGAACGCGGGCGCAGCTCCGCCAGCGCCATTCCCGAGCCTGGCACAGGCGCCCGGGAGATCGCCGCTGATACGGGAAGAAAGGGCCGGGCCCGCGAAACGGGCTCAGCAGCCATGTGCACGAGTGCCACCAGGGTAAAGGCAGATAGAGGGACATGCCCGATCGAGCCCGCGAGCCGCCGGCTGCACCAGCCGGCGTCGCGTTTCCTGCATCGTCGGGAAAAGCAGTGACCGGGGGCGAGCAGGCGCCGCGGCGTGCCGTGATCCGGTTCTGCGTGGCGTGCGCTGCGATTAACCCGCCGGACACGGGCGACGGCTGGACCCAGTCATTTGCTCGCATGTCCGCGCGAACCACCTGAGTCACTATCGCATGTCCGCCGGCGCGCCGAACGGCAAACCCGCCCTTTCCCGCCGAAAGCCGCATGTGCAGCACCAGCACCAGCACCAGCCGTTAGCGGGCCGCTATCTCGCCCGGAAAGGCGACCGAGCGCAGGGCCGCCCGGAACGCCGCCGCCTGCGGGTCCGGCAGCGAGGCGAGGAAGCGCCGCTCGGCCTCCTGCGTCGCCCGGCTGGCCCCGTCGAGGGTGGCGGTGCCGGCCGGCGTCAGGGCCACGACGTTGCGGCGCCGGTCGGCCGGATCCTGCCGGCGCTGCACCAGCCCCTTGGCCTGGAGCTCGTCGATCAGGTCCACCATCGTGGTCCGGTCCACGCCCAGCCGGCGCGCGACCTCCTGCTGGGACAGCGGCGCCCGGTCGTCGATCGCGATGAGCACCGCCACCTGACGCCCGGTCACCCCGAACGGCGCCAGCACCTCGGCGGTCAGCTCGGCCAGCCGCTCCCTGGCGTGCTTGAGCAGGTAGCCGAGCCGCCCGGCCAGGGCGGGCAGCGGATCCCAGCCCGGCTCCGGCTCATCCTGCGTCGACATGCCGGAGATCCTACGCTAACCTGATCGTCAGCGTTACTGACGATCAAATCAACTGACTATCAGGAGGACCCATGCCCGGCCGGCAGCTCAGCTTCGGCATCAAGACCAGTCAGCAAGGCGCGACCTACGCCGAGATCCAGCGGGTCTGGCGGGAGGCCGACCAGCTGCCCGTGCTGGAGCACGCGTGGCTCTGGGATCACCTGGTCCCGCTGCGCGGCGAGATCACCGGGGCCGCGCTGGAGGCGTGGACCCTGCTGAGCGCGCTCGCCGCCCAGACCAGCCGCCTGCGGCTGGGCGTGATCGTGACCAGCAACCGGCTGCGCTCCCCCACTCTGCTGGCCAAGATGGCGGCCACGGTCGACGTCATCGCCGGGGGGCGGCTCGACTTCGGGATCGGCGCGGGCGGCACCAGCGCGGGCGGCCCGAATCCGGCGGTCCGCGAGTTCGGGGCGTACGGCGTCCCGCTGGTCTCCCCCGGCCGCGCCGTGGCCGACCTGGCTGAGTCCTGCGACGTCATTCGCCGGATGTGGACCGCCGCGGAGCCGTTCGACTACGACGGCCCCTCGGTACGCCTGCGGGACGCCATCTGCGCGCCGCGGCCGGTGCAGCGGCCGCACCCGCCGATCATGATCGGCGGCGCGGGCGACCGGGTGCTGCGCGTCGCCGCCGAGCACGCCAGCATCTGGAACTGCCCGATCCCGACGGCGGACGGGTTCCGGGAGCGGGACCGGGTGCTGCGCGAGCACTGCGCGGCCATCGGCCGGGACCCGGGCGAGATCGTCCGCTCCATGCAGACCGTGGTGCGCTGCGACGAGCCCGGCGCGGCGGCCGCCGCCCGCGCCTGGCTGCTGGAGATGATCGAGGCCGGCGTCACTCACCTGGTGCTCGCTCCGCTGCTGGCCGGACGCCCGGTGCGGTGGCTCACCGACGAGGTCATCGAGCCGGTCCTGGCGCAGGTCCAGAAAGGCGGCATTCGCGGCCACTAGGATCCTGTCCAGGCCGCTATCGTCTCGGCGATACCTCAAGGGGAGCAGCTATGCAGCCATACCCGTCCGCGCCGCCACCGCCGCCCTCCCAGCCGGGCAGCGCCATGCCCCGGCCCCGTTCAGTGCGGACGGCGATGCGGCTCATGTACGCGGGCGCGGCGCTCGACGCGATCGGCGTGATCCTCGGGCTGGCCACCATCGGCAGCCTGAAGAAAGACATCATCAGGCATTCCTCGAAGCAGCTCACGACGACCCAGATTCACGGCCTGGAGGTCTTCAGCATCGTCGGCACCGTCGTCATCGGGGCGATCGCGATCGGCCTGTGGCTGTGGATGGCGTGGGCCAACGGCCGCGGGCGCGGCTGGGCGCGGATCGTCTCGGCGGTCCTGTTCGGCATCGACACCCTGAGCCTGCTGCTCTCGTTCACCCGGGCCAACGTCGCCGGCGCCCTGATCCTGGGGATCCTGGTGTGGCTGGCCGGGCTCGGCGCGATCTTCCTGATCTTCAGTAAGGAATCCACGCCGTTCTTCCGGCAGCAGTCCGGCCAGTACTGACCTGGCCCGCGCGCGTCAGTAGTGGATGGCGCCGCGCGTGCCGCCGCCCGCCGCGATCGCGTCGCCGTTGATGGCGACGCTGCGCGGTGAGGCGAGGAACGCGACGACGTCGGCGACCTCTTCTGCGGTCACGATCCGGCCGATGCTGACCGACGCGGACAGGCTGCGCTCCGCCTCCTCCTCGGTGCTGCCGCGGGCCTGCGCGTAGGCGGTGAGCAGCCCCGGCGTCCGCTCGGTGACCGTGGTCCCGGGGTGCACGACGGTGACGTTGATGCCGGCCGGGCCGAGTTCGTCGGCCAGGTTCTTGGTCAGGGCGGCCACCGCCACGTTGCGGATCGAGCCGAAGGTGCTCGACGCCTGGCGGGCGGCCAGGCCGCTGACGTTGATGATGCGCCCCCAGCCCTGCTCGGTCATGTACGGGGCGGCGGCCCGGGCGGTGCGCAGGTAGCCGAGCACCTTGGTCTCGATCTCGAACCGCAGGTCGTCTTCCTGCAGGTCGGCCAGGTGCCGCGGCGCGCCCGGGCCGGCCGGCTGGGCCGCGCAGTTGACCAGGATGTCCACCCCGCCCAGCTCGGCGACCGTGGTCTCGATCATGGCGCGGACCGCGGCGTCGTCGGTCGTGTCGGCCACGACCGCGAGCACCCGGCGCTGGTGCCGGGCCACCTGCACCGCGGCGGCCTCCAGGGAATCCTGGTGCCGGGCGACCATCACCACGTCCGCGCCCTCCGCGGCCAGGGTGCCCGCCACGGCGAGGCCGATCCCCCGGCTCGCCCCGGCCACGACGGCCCGCTTGCCAGTCAGCTGAAGATCCACGGAATAAGCCCCTTCGCCCGTCCCGGCCCGCACCGCGGGCCGACGGTACAGTATCGGCCGATCCCGGCTCGGCCGCCACGGCTGGGGAAGGCGGGACGCGGGCACGATCCGTTCCTCCTCGGTTTGGTTGTGTCCTCACGGACGACGGACATGCTCGCAGCTCAGCTGCGGATGGCGTGCATACGGCGGCGATCTCCGGGGAGCTGGGAGAGGTCCGTCGCCAATGCGGGCGTTCTCGCCCCGGCCGCAGAAATGCCGCTATCTCTGCTTCCGGGGTTTATGAGATTGCACGCGGAGGCGTAAGCTACGTTCGGTTCTCAGCTCATCACAGCAGCGATACGGTCCGGCCCACAGGTGTGCGAGCCGTGCCTGGGAGGTCTGCGTCCCGTGTGGCAGGGGAGACGGCGCCTGGCGCAACTGGAGAAAGAGCTCACGGCGACTCGGGCCGCGCAGCGTGACCTGCAGGAGCGTGTGCACCTGTTCGAGCGGATCGCCGCCGCAGCGGGCGCCTCGCTGCCGGTCGGCTTGCCGGGTGACGGGCCGGCCGGATCGCTGGCGCCCGTGCCCCCCAACCTGCTGGCCGCGGCGGCCGATCGCCGGGCCGAGGGCGCGCCCGTGAAGCTGGCCGTCGGCGGCCGGGACGTGATCGCCGTGATCGGGGACGACGAGGGCGGCGACCCGCGCGAGTGGTGGACGGCCATCCATAAGTTCACCGCGCGGCTGCGCAGCGTGTCGTGATCCGGATCGAGCGGGTCGACCTGCCCGCGGGCCTGCGGGCGATCGCGCAGCGCGACCGGGAGGGCATCCTGGTCATCTACGTCGCCGAGGGACTCGACGCGCGGCGGCAGCGCGCGGCCGTGATGGAGGCCGTCCGGGCCTCACGGCGCGCGGGCTGGCGCGGCGTGGTGCCGGCCGGGGTGGCCGCGTTCGGCGCGGTGCGGCTGCTGCTGCGGCGGGTGGCGGTCCGGTTCCGCACGCAGCCGGTGGCCACGGCCGGCTGGGCCGGCGGCGCGGCAGCCGTGATCGCGGCCGGGGTGGCGGGGGTGCTGGCGCTGTCGATGGCGGCCGGGCCGCACCGGCCCGCCAACGCATTCGGGTCGCGGCCCGGGGTGAGCGTCTCCGGATCGGCCCGGGCCGGCGGCCGGCCGGGCCAGTCCGGCCAGCCCGGCCAGCCCGGCGGCGGGAGTAGCGGGCCGGGCGGTAGTGGCGGGACGTCGCCGGCGGGCGGCGCGGTGGCGCCGTCAGCCAGCCGGACAGCCGCGGCGCCCGGCCCGACGAGCGGGCCGCCTGGCGGGCCGACAAGCAGCCCGCCAGGCGGGGGCGGGAGCTCATCCCCGCCCAGCCAGACGCCCCCCGCGTCTGGCTCGACGCCCCCCGTGGCGCCGACGACGGCTCCGGCGCCCCCCCAGACTCCGAAGCCGTCGCCGTCCCCCTCCAGCGCCCCGCCGGGGAGTCATTCCAAGCCGTGCATCCACCTGCTGATCATCGGGATCTGCCTGTAGCCGCGTCCGGCGGGGCGAGGTCCGGGCAGGCATGTCCTAGGCGCGGCGGCGCGCCTGCTCACCGCCGGCGTCCCGGTCATCGCCCTGGTCCTCCTGGTCCCGCCAGTTCCGGGCGAGCGCGATCAGGCCGCGGACGACATCGGGCGGCAGGCCGGGCACCTCGGCGATGTGCTGGAGCGTCGGGTCGTCGTACTGCGGGATGGCATCAGGGGAGGTCTGGGTCACGGGCTCGCCGCCGGCCAGCACCTGGCGGCAGGACCCCGGTGCCCAGCTGAACTCGTTCTCCAGCGCGGCGAGCGTGCTGGCAGATACCCGATTGCCGGTCTCGACCTTGCCCAGCGTCCGGTCGGTCACGCCGGTCGCGGCCGCCAGCGCCCGGCGGTCTCGCATGCCGAGAGCGATGCGCCGGGCGACCACGTAGTCGCCGAGCCGCTCCCAGTTCTCGTCTGCCATGCCCCCATCATGCCGGAAAAAATCGGAAGAATCCAGATGGGCGACCCAACTAAGTTCAGCCTTAAACCAGACACAACGCCCATGTGCTAGCCGGTCACAGGTGGGTAACAGGATGGCCGAGCGGCGGTCACGATGCCCGACCGGATCGATGATCTTCGCTGTGACCTGCAGTGATACAAATGGCCGCGATGCGCGGCGGATGCCGTTCGGACCGCCGCTGGGATCATATTGACTTTCCTTCCAATATCTTCCTATTCTTGCCTCATGTCAGCAGCCAGGTCAGTGGGGGGTCGCAGGAAGAGACTGCGACCTGGCGCGATCACGAGCGAGTCGAAACCCGGCCGCATCGCCGGGCAGCTGGCCGGCGCGATGCCGGCCAGCGCGCTGTCCCCGGCGGCCCTGTCCCCGGCGGCCCTGCCGCCGGTCGTCCTGCCGCCGGCGGCCATGCCGCCGGTGTCCGCTCCGCCCGCGGGCCTGCCGCCGGCCGGGCGGCCGGCCCGGCCCGTCAGCGTTCTGGGGAGAAGCGCTGCGGCCGGTGAATCCGACGCCGACCGGGCGGTCACGGCAATGTACGGGAGCCATTACCGCACCCTTGTCCGGCTGGCGGTTCTGCTGGTCGGAGACCTGCGCACGGCCGAGGCGGTCGTGCAGGACTCGTTCGCCGCCATGCACCGCACCTGGCGGCGGCTCCGGAGCCAGGACGCGGCGCTGTCGTTCCTGCACCGTTCCGTGGTGGCACGGTCGCGCCTGGCGGGGCCGGGACTGGCCGTGGCGCCGCGGTACGAGGCGCCGGGTGAGGGAGCGCAGTGGCGGCCGCCGCGGGCGGTTGCGTTAAGAGAGGCGGAGCCGGAGGGAGCGGCCGGGGTGGTCGCGGCCCTGCAGCGGCTGCCGGTGATGCAGCGCGAGGCGCTGGCGCTGCGGCTGTACCTGGACCTCCCGGACGACCAGATCGCCGCCGCCATGCGCGTGACCGGCGCCCGGGCCCGGGATCACGTCGCCGGGGGCCTGGCCGCGCTGCGCGGCATGGCCTGACGCGGGAGCGCCGGGTTCCTCAGGCACCGGACTCCGCGTGACGGGCGAGGTCGGTGCGCTTGATCAGGGCGGTGACGCGACCGTCGACGAGGACAGCGGCCCAGGGCCGGTCGGCGGGGAGCCGGGCCAGGGCGTCGGCCGGGCGCTCGCCGGCGCCGACGCCAGGCGGCGGCGGATCCGCGAGCGCCGCGATGGGCTGGTCTTCGGGCTGGCCGTCCAGCGCCGACCGGCGCAGGGCGCCGACGACATCACCCAGTGCCCGCGGCGCGTCCGCGCCGCGCCGGGGCAGGGCGACCAGGGCCAGCTCCGGCGTCCCGGCCTGGCTCCCGGCGAAGGCGCGGCGGGCGTCGGCCGTGGTGGCGGACGGAGTGAGGACCAGGACTCCCGTCATGGCCGCCGTGCGGCGTTCGGGCAGGAGGCCGGCGACGGCGGGAGCGGCCGGGTCGGCGTCGCGGAAGCCGTTGGCCAGCAGCCACGGCTCACTGAAGTACTTGGACAAGTAGCCGCGCCCGGAGTCGGGGGCAATGACCACGACCAGGTCACCGGCGGTCAGGCCGGCGGCGGTGCGGAGCGCGGCGGCGATGGCCGTGCCCGCCGAGCCGCCCAGCAGCAGGCCCTCCTCGCGGGCCAGGCGGTGAATCATGGCGATCGACTCGCGGTCGGACACCGACTCGAACCGGTCGACCACGGCGGGGTGGAAGGACTGCGGCCAGGTGTCGGCCGCGGAGTCGGGGTGATGCCAGTGGCCGACGGCCTCGATGTAGTACGGGCTGCCGTCGCCGCCGCCGTAGACCGAGGTTGCCGGGTCAGCGCCGATGACCTGGACGCGGCCGCCGCTGACCGCCTTGAGGTACTCCCCCGTCCCGGTGATCGTGCCGCCCGTGCCGGCGCCGGCGACGAGGTGGGTGACCCGGCCGGCGGTCTGCGCCCAGATCTCCGGGCCGGTGGTGTCCCAGTGGGCCTGGGGATTGGCCGGGTTGTCGTACTGCCCGGCCAGCCACCCGCCCGGGGTCTGCGCGGCGATCCGCCGCGCGATCTGGTCCGGGTGCTCGGGATGCTCCCGCGGCAGGCCGGACTGGGCCAGGACGACTTCCGCGCCGTGGGCGCGGAGCACGGCCAGCTTGTCCGGGCTGGTCTTGTCGGGCACGACGACGACCGACCGGTAACCGCGCACGGCGGCGACGATGGCCAGCCCGATGCCGGTGTTGCCCGACGTGCTCTCCACGATCACGCCGCCGGGGCGCAGCGATCCGTCCTGCTCGGCGGCGCGCACCATGTTCCGGGCGGCCCGGTCCTTCACGCTGGCGCCCACGCTCAGGAACTCGGCCTTCACGTACACCGGCACGGCCAGGCCGGCGGTCACGCGGGTCAGCCGGATCAGCGGCGTCTGGCCGATCGCGTCCAGCACCGACTCGTGCACCAGCGGCCCGCGCTCCCCTGCCACCAACCCTGTCTCCTCCGTGCCGACCGCTCCTGGTCCCGTCCGCGCCTCGCTCACCGGCGGCCGCTCACCCGGCGCCGACGACGATCACGACCTTGCCCCGGGCATGCCCGGCCTCGACCTCGCGCAGTGCCTCCGGGGCTCGTTCCAGCGGGAACGTGGCCGTCACCTGCGGCGTGAGCACGCCGCCCACGGCCAGCTGGGCGACGGCATCGAGCACGGCGCGGTTGCGCTCCCTGGCCACGGGCGAGCCGCCGAGCGCGGCCGCGGTCTGCGGGTCGCCGCCGGTGATCAGCTTCGACCGGTCGGCCAGCACGCCGGCGATCTCCTCCAGCGCGGACCCGCCGACCAGGTCGAAGATGGCATCGACGCCGCCCGGGGCGATGGCGCGGACCCGGTCCTGGACGCCGGGGCCGGGCGTGACGTGCCGGGCGCCCAGCGATTCGACCAGGTCCTTCTTGGCCGCGCTGGCGGTGCCGATGACGGTCAGCCCGTCATGCACGGCGATCTGGACGGCGGCCACGCCGACGCCGCCTCCGGCGCCGGTGACCAGCAGGGTCGCGCCGGGCGGCAGGGCCAGCTGGCGGATCCCGTCCCAGGCGGTGGCCGCCGCGACCGGCAGCGCGGCCGCGTCCTCGAACGACAGGGCGGCGGGCTTGCGCGCGGTCGTCTCGGCCGGGAACAGGGTGTATTCCGCGTACCCGCCCGTGACGGGGTAGCCGAACACGGCGTCGCCCGGCGCGAACCCGTCGGCGCCGTCGCCGGCCGCCTCGACGGCCCCGGCCGCCTCGGCGCCGAAGACCGTCGGGAACTGCGGCTCGGGCATGCCCGGCCGGCGGAAGCCGGCGCGGCGCTTCCAGTCGGCCGGGTTGACCCCCGCGGCGCGTACGGCCACCAGCAACTGCCCTGGCCCCGGAACGGGGCGCGGCAGGTCAAGGAACTTCTCTACGTCGGGGCCGCCGTTCGCGGTGAACACGAATGCCTTCACGGTCTGCTCCCTCGCCTCTCGGTGTCCATCCGGGGAATCGCGCCGTCAGCGCAGGGTGACGACGTTGGCGGTGATCAGCCCGGCCGCGTCGGAGGCCAGGTAGGCGATGACCTCCGCGACCTCGTCCGGGGTGGCGATATGCATCATGCTGGGGCTCCGCGCGACCAGGTCGCGCACCTCGTCGGTGATCCAGCCGGTGTCGGTGACGGGCGGGTGCACCATGTTGGCCGTGACGCCGTACTCGCCCAGCTCGATGGCCGCCGACATGGTGTAGCTGACCTGGGCCGCCTTGGCCGCCCCGTAGGAGACCTCCTCGGGGAAGCCGATCTCGGCCGCCGAGGTGAGCCCGACGATCCGGCCCCAGGTGCCGCCCCTGGCCCGGTGCCGCCGGGCGAACTCGCTGATCAGCAGGCTGGCGGCCATCGCGTCGATGGTGAACTGCTGCCACCAGGTGCTGGCGTTCACCGCGCGGACGGGCCGGCCCAGGCCGTCGGTGCCCTCGGGCCCGAACGTGTCGGCGATCCAGCCGCTGGCGTTGTTGACCAGGATGTCGACCGGCCCGAGCTGCCGTTCCGCGGCGTCGAAGAGCCGGGCCGCCGAGGCCGGGTCGGACAGGTCGGCCTCCACGGCCACGGCGCGGCCCCCGGCCGCCGCGATCTCGGCCGCGACGGACTCGGCGCCGGCCGAGCGGCCGGCCCGGTAGGCGGACGAGCCGCCGGCATCAGCCTCGATCCGCAGGTACGAGCACAGCACGGCGCAGCCGCCCCGGGCCAGGGCCAGCGCCGTGGCCGCGCCGATGCCGTGGTTGGCTCCGGTCACGATGGCGGTGTGCGGGGTCATGACCCGACCGTAGCCCGGGCCGCGCGACGCCCGCGCGGGCGCGGGCGCCGGCCGCGCGTCAGCCGGCCAGCCAGTCGGGGTCGCGCCCGGCCAGCGCGATGACCCGGTCCAGCGAGCAGGCATCGTGGCGCAGCGGCCGGGACGGCCCGAACGCGACGTCCGGGCCGGCCGGCGCGTCCGGGCTGGCGAACTGCCCGAGGAAGCTCTCAGCGGCGTCGAGCACCTCCGGCTCGCAGTCATACGCGCGCCCGGTCGCGCGGGCCAGGTCCCAGCCGTGCACGACCAGCTCGTCGGCCAGCGACAGCCCGATGATGTCGGCCGGCGCGTCCATCCCGGCGATCCGGGTCATCCCGGACCAGGCGGCCGGGTCGGCCCACGCCGACGCCACGGCCCCGAGGTCGCGCGGGATCGCGGACCGCCAGCCGGCGGTCAGCCGGGCGGCGTCCCCGGCCGAGGCCGGCTCGGCGTACCGGCCGCCCTCCTTGCGGGCCGCGGCGGCGAACGCGAGCGCCATGACGCCGAGGTGCTCGATCAGGTCGCCGACGGTATACGCGGGGCACGGCGTCGGCGCGCCCAGCTCGCCGTCGGAGGTACGCGCGACTAGCTCGCCCAGCCGCCAGGCCGCAGGCCCCAGGTCAACGATGCTCATGCCGGCTAAGACGCCCGCCGGGGCGCGAACTCATCGGCCCGCCGCCCTTAGCCGGGCGGCTGGCTGCGCTGCTGGCGGGCCACCCCGGCCATGCCGGCGCCGGTCGGCCAGCCGGACTGCGGGAGCACGGCGTGGCTGTGCGGGCCGTGGCCGCGGCGCAGCGGCCTGGGCGCGACCGACTGGACGCTGTCCGCGCTGCAGATCGCGGCGGGGTCGCTGACCGGGCCGAGCACCTGGCTGCTGGTCGGGATGGCGCCGGCCGGCGCCGGCCGGCGGGGCACCGGGCGCAGCACCTGGCCGAGGTTCTGGGCGTGGGCGTCCCGCGCGGTGACCGGGTTCAGCCCGAAGGTGGACTCGATCAGCCTGAGCGTCGAGGTGTGCTCGAACGGCCCGCGGTGAATGACGACCGGCTCGGCCAGGTTCGACACGACGATGGCCGGGACGCGGAAGCCGAGCTGCCGGTAGTCGGGGACCAGCTGGCCGTCGGTCGGCGTCGTGCCGTCCCCGGTGTGGTCGACGCTGGCCGGGCTGGTGTCGTCGGTGACCCGCGGCGGCGGCACGTGGTCGTAGAACCCGCCCCACTCGTCGAAGGTGACCATGAGCACCGTGTTGTCCAGGTAGCCGGCGCTGGCCAGGGCGTGGTAGGCGTCGGCGATGAACCGCTCGCCGAGCCGGATGTCGGCCAGCGGGTGGTCGTCGGCCGAGGTCCCGTTGCCCTCGGTGTCGAAGGCCGGGTCCACGAAGCTGACGTTCGGCAGCTCGCCCTGGGCCACCGTGTCCAGGAACGACTTCGTCGTGACCGGGATCCCGAGGGCGTCGGTGTCGCCGTCCGCGAACGGGTGCCAGAACGGGAAGTACTTGGTCCCCCACAGCGCCAGGAACGGCGCGTCCCGGAAGAAGTAGCCCCCGGTGGGGATGCCCTTGGTGTTGGGAATCGGGGACAGCTGGTCCCAGATGGCGGGCAGCGTCGAGATGGTCTCGCTGTTGTGATCCCGGTCGGTGCGCGCCGCGTGCTGGTAGAACCGGTTCGGGAACGTCTCCCCCGCGAACGAGCAGAAGTACCGGTCCAGGACCGTGTAGTGCTCGGCCAGCGCGCCGATCACCGGCAGGTCGGGCACGGCCTTGGGGCGGCCGTCGGGGTGCCGGTTGGTGTAGTAGCCGACCGGGAACGTGTTGGCCGCGGCCAGCGTGACGCCCGCGTTGCCGGCCGGCGCGGTGGGCCGCTGCAGGAACCCGTCCATCTTGCCGAAGTTGCGCTGGACCAGGAAGCCTTCCCAGCTGTGGTCCGGGTCGCTGTACCCGCAGCCCTGGAAGTCAGGGGCGAGCGGGTAGTTCGGGTAGACGTTCCCGTCGGTGGACGGGAACGCCAGGTCGTGGCGGCCGTCGGCGCCCGGCAGCCAGCCCAGGAAGTGGTCGAAGGACCGGTTCTCCATCATCAGCACCACGACGTGCTGGACGCCGCGGGCGCCGTTCGGGGAAACGGTCGCCGCGGCGCGGGCCGCCGCCCGGGACAGCAGTTCCGAGCCGGTCACTATCGCGCCGGCCGTGCCGCCCATCAACTGCGTGAAAGTACGACGTGTCAGCATGTGCCCCAGTCTGGGGCGGGCAGGTGAACGCCGCCAGGGTCCAGGATGACGCGCAGATGACGCCGCGCTGACGGGAAACGGGCAGCCCGCCAGCGGGCCGCCGGCGGCGCGGCGCTAGAGCGCCCGGCCCATCACGATCGTGTCCCACAGCTCGCCGCTGGCCCGCCGGTACTGCGCGACGCGCCGCCCTTCCTGGGTAAAGCCGGCCCGCCGGTACAGGGCGATCCCGGCCGCGTTGTGCGGGAACACCTCCAGGCACAGCTTGTGCAGCCCGGCCCCGCGGGCCCAGTCGATGGCCGCCTCGACCAGCGCCGAGCCGACGCCGCGGCCGCGCCAGTCGCGGTCGACCAGCATGCCGAACTCCCCGAAGCCGTGCCGGCTGGCCTCGACGTGGATCATCCCGACGACGCGGCCGCCGGCCGCGGCGACGACCGACCCGCCGACGGTGGCGGCGAAGACGGCCGTGCGCTCGTCGACGTCGACCGGCGGCTCGGTCGCGATCCCGTCGCGCTCGGCGGCCACCGCCGCGAACAGCTCGGCCATCGCCCGCGCGTCGCCCGCCTGAGCGGGCCTGATCGTGAACTCCGCCATCGGCCCATGGTGCCAGCCGGGGGGCTCAGGGCAGGTGCAGGGGCAGGCCGAAGGACGGGAACAGGTCGCCGACGTCGAGAAACGAGCTCACCGCGACGATCTTCCCGGCGCTGGTCTCCAGGAACATCAGCGCCCAGCCGGCGTGGCCGCCCGCCGGGTCGACCCGGTACTGGCCGTAGGCGACCGTCCCGTTCGCGGCGACCGGCAGCAGCCGGGACCCGGCGCACTCGGCCCCGGGGCCGGTCATCCAGGCCGCGATGTCGGCCGAGCCGCGCAGCCACATCGCGTACGGCGGCATCGACTGGACGGCGTCCTCGGCCAGCAGCTTGACCAGGGCGTCGATGTCGTAGCGCTCGAAGGCGTCGACGTACTGGGCGAGCAGCTCGCGGTCGGCGTCCTCGGCCGGCGCGGCGCGAGCCGGAATCGACTCGGCCGACCCGGCGTCCTGCTGGACCGTGGCGAGCGTCGCGCGGGCGCGCTGCAGGGCGCTGTTGACGGCCGCCACGCTGGTCCCGAGCAGGTTGGCCGTCTCCGCTGCCTGCCAGCGCAGCACCTCGCACAGGATGAGCGCCGCCCGCTGGCGCGGCGGCAGGTACTGCAGCGCGGTCACGAACGCCAGCCGGATGGACTCGCGGGCGACGGCGATCTCGGCCGGGTCGCCGTCCTCGGGCAGCACCCGCGCGTCGGCGATCGGCGAGACCCAGCTGTGCTCGGGGAGCACCCGGGCCAGCGAGGACTCCTCGGGCGGCATGGCCGGGCCGAGCTCCATGGGGCGGGCGCGCCGGCTCCGGCCGCGCAGCATGTCCAGGCACACGTTGGTCGCGATCCGGTACAGCCAGGACCGCACGCTGGACCGGCCCTCGAACCGGTCGGCTGCCTGCCAGGCACGCAGCAGCGTGTCCTGGACGGCGTCCTCGGCCTCGGATCCGGACCCGAGCATCCGGTAGCAGTAGCCGGTCAGCTCGCGGCGGTAGCCCTCGAGCTGGTCGGGATGAAGGTCGGCACCGCTGAGCGCATCAGTCGTCACAGCCATGCGCCCCAGGGTAGGCGACGGGTCTGACAACGGGATGGAGCTGCGATGATTCCCGCGTGCGCGCAGCGTCTGCAGGGCGGTACCGGGCCGCGCCCGGCCGGGGACCACGACCCGCGACACAGGGAGCAGCGATGAGCTCAGTCCAGTCCGCTGACGGCACGACGATCGCGTACGAGCGCTCGGGGGACGGCCCGGCCCTCATCCTGGTCACGGGCGCGTTCTGCGACCGGTCCTCGCCCGCCAGCCTGGCCGCGGCGCTGGCCCCGGCCTTCACCGTCTACTGCTACGACCGCCGCGGCCGCGGGGACAGCGGCGACCGGCCGCCGTACGCGGTCGGGCGCGAGGTGGAGGACCTGGCCGCGCTGGCCGCGGCCGCCGGCGGCCGCCCCCTCGTCTTCGGCCACTCCTCCGGCGCCGCGCTGGCGCTGGAGGCCGCGGCGGCCGGCGTGCCCATGGCCAGGGTCGCGGCCTACGAGCCCCCGTACGCCGGGGCCAGCTTCCCGCCGGCCGGGTTCGCCGAGCGGCTGGCCGCCCTCGCCGCGAGCGGCGAGCGCGGCACGGCGGCCGGGCTGTTCCTGCAGAGCACCGGCGCGCCGGACCAGGCCGTGGCGCAGATGCGGTCATCGCCGTACTGGCCGCGGATGGAGTCGCTGGCCCACACGCTGTGCTACGACGTCACGCTGTGCAACGGCGGCGTCGTGCCGGCGGCCCGGCTGGCCGGCATCCCCGTGCCGGTGCTCGCGCTGGCGGGCGGCAAGAGCCCGGACTGGGCTGCCGCGGCCGCCGGCGAGATCGCCGCGGCCGCGCCCGGCGGCCGCAGCCGGGTCCTCGACGGGCAGGACCACGGGCCCGCCGACGAGGTGCTGGCCCCGGTCCTGACGGAGTTCCTCGCCTGACCCGGCCGGGCGTGTCGGTTTAATCGGTCGCTGACCAGCCGGGGCGGCACGGTAAGGTTCCCCGGAAGTATCCGACCCGAGCGCACGCCGTGGACAGGAGGTATCAGGGTGATAGTGCCGCAGGCCAGCAGGCTACGGAACGTCCGCTACGACATCCGGGGACCGGTCCTCCGGCGAGCTCGCCAGCTGGAGGCCGAGGGCCACCAGATCCTGAAGCTCAACCTCGGCAACCCCGCGCCGTTCGGGCTGACCGCCCCCGACGCCATCATCCGCGACGTCGTGCAGAACATCGGCGAGGCCCAGGGCTACAGCGACGCCCGCGGCATCCACGCCGGCCGGCTGGCCGTGGCCCAGCGCTTCGAGCGCAACGGGGTGGCCGGGGTCGGGCCCGACGACGTGTACCTCGGCAACGGGGTGTCGGAGCTCATCGTGATGGCCCTGCAGGCGCTCATCGACGCCGGCGACGAGGTGCTCGTGCCGAGCCCGGACTACCCGCTGTGGACCGGCGCGATCAACCTGTGCGGCGGCCGCGCCGTGCACTACCGGTGCGACGAGCAGGAGAACTGGGCGCCGGACCTGGAGCACGTGGCCGCCCAGATCACCGAGCACACCCGCGCCCTGGTCATCATCAACCCGAACAACCCGACCGGCGCGGTGTACTCACGGGAGACGCTCCTCGGGCTGCTCGACCTGGCCCGGCGGTTCGGCCTGCTGGTGCTGACCGACGAGATCTACGACCAGATCATCTACGAGGACGCCGTGCACCTGCCGGCCGCCGCGCTCGCCCCCGACCTGGTCGTGCTGACGCTCGGCGGGCTGTCCAAGACCTACCGGCTGGCCGGCTTCCGGTCCGGCTGGCTGGTCGTCTCGGGACCCAAGCACGAGGCGGCCGACTACCTGGACGGCCTGGAGCTGCTGGCCAACATGCGGATGTGCGCCAACGTGCCCGCCCAGTACGCGATCCAGACCGCCCTCGGCGGCAAGCAGAGCATCACCGGGCTGCTGGAGCCCGGCGGCCGGCTGCGGGACCAGCGGGATCACGCCTGGAAGCTGATGACCGAGATTCCCGGCGTGGACTGCGTCAAGCCGGCCGGCGCGCTGTACCTGTTCCCGCGCCTCAACCCGGAAGCTCACAAGATCATCGACGACCAGCAGATGGTCATCGACCTGCTGGAGCAGCAGCACATGCTGCTGACCCACGGCACCGGCTTCAACCTGCCCACGACCGACCACCTGCGGCTGGTGTTCCTGGCCCCGCTGGCGACGCTGGACGACGCCATCGGCCGGCTGGCCGCCTTCCTCAGCACCTACCACCAGTAACCCGCCAGCAGCGCAGCCGGCCGGCCCGGGCATGCTCGCCCGGGCCGGCCGGCGGTCGTGCGGCGCTTAGCGCCTAGCCGCGGGGAAAGTCGCGGGCCAGGGCGGCCAGGTTCGGCGTCCCGAGGCCCGAGCCCACGTTGTACTTGTGGCCGGCGGTGCCGGTGTAGAACAGGTTGTCGTTGTCCGCGCTCGCGCTGTCGAGCGGCGTGAACGGGGACCGGTGGGACACCGCGAGCGGGTAGATGACCGGGTTCCAGAACCCGACCCGGTGCCCGACCAGCGAATCGATGACCGCCGTCGACCCGTTGAGCTGCGGGGCGACGAAGCTGGTGCCGCCCCACCCGTCTTCGACGGTGGCCGGCTGGTCGCCGAAGGTGAAGTACAGCGCGTAGCCGGTGAACGGGTCGGCGTCAGCCGAGACGTCCGGCGTGGCCCGCCCGGTGCCGGTACCGGTCTGGACGGCCGGCGTCGGGTTGAAGTCCCAGGTGGTGGGCTCGGTCAGGCCGGGCGCGACCGTCGCGGGATTGGTCGGGGTCAGGTACTCCACGGCGCTGAACCGGTGGGCGCTCGGGATGAGCTGCTGGTACGCCGGCGTGGGCTCGAACACGCTGAAGCCGCCGCCGGTGCCCGACAGGCCCGCCGTCTCGGCCAGGACCGCCTCGGACGGGAAGCCGAAGTCGGCGAAGTGCGGCCACAGCCAGTCCTCGCCCCAGGTCCGCTGCGCGGCGATCGTGGCCGAGTCGGTCGCGGTGAGCGGGATCGTGCCCGGCAGGGTGGTCCCGCCCGCGGTGGTGATCCACGGGCTGCTGTCCGGGTTCCCGACCGACAGGTTCGTGGTGCCCAGGTCCTCGGCGGCGGTGTAGGCGCCGAAGTCCCCGGCCGAGACGAACGCGCTCTGGCCCTGGGCGGCCATCTCCAGGAAGGCCTCGTCAAAGCTGTCGGCGTAGGCGTCGGACTCCTGGCCGGCGTTGACCAGCGCCTGGATCTCGGTCTCGGACTCGCCCCAGCTGGCCGAGACGGTGTCCGCGATGTTCTGGCTGGCCGCGGTGAAGAAGCCGTCCACGAAGCCGAAGTCGGTGTTCGGGGCCTGGTAGACGACGACGTTGGCCTGCGGGGCGAGCGCGCCGGACTGCTCCACGTCCAGGGTGGTCTCGCCCGAGCCGGCCGCGTCGCTGACCGGGCCCGACCCGCCGTCCACGTTGACCAGCGAGATGCGGTTCGCCTTAGTGGTGATGTGCAGGATGCTGTTCCAGAAGAACTCCGGGGTGGCCGGGTCCAGGCTGGCCAGCGTGACGATGCCGATCGTCCGGCCGCGGCCGGTCGCCCCCTGCTTGTACAGCGGGCTCAGGTTGTACTGCGTGGCGAAGTCGGACGGCAGCAGGCTGCCGGTCTGGACGGTGCTGGGCCTGACCCCCTGGCCCAGGGTCGGCTCGCGCACGGCGTCGCTGCTGAACGTCGGGTAGTTGGTCAGCCCGAGGATGGCCTGCACGAAGGCGCCGAGCCGGGCCGGGAGCAGGGGCTGGTCCACCGTGCCGTGGATCGTCATGGCGGGCCGGCCGGGGACGCCGGCGCGGGCCGGGACGGCCGGGACCCGGAACTGCTGCTGGTGCACCGTCAGCGCGCTGTTGAACTCGTCAGCCGTGCCGTGCGCGGTGACGTCGAGGCCGTCCGCGTCCGAGGTGGTGGTGATCCCGAACCCGGCCAGGTACTTCGACAGGGCGCCGATGCTGACGGAGCCCTGCCCGAACCGGGAGGCGAACTGCCGCACGGACAGGAAGCCGCCGGGCATCCCGTTCTGGACGCCGAGCTCCAGCAGGGCCAGGTTGCGCGCCTTCAGGATGAAGGACACGGTCTCGGGGGTGCTCCCCGGCGTGAACACGCCGGTCGGCTGCAGGGCGGCCGCGCCGCCGATGCCCTGCGCGACGCTGACCAACGCGGGCCGGGCCGTGGCGCCGCTGGCCGGCGCGGCCAGGCCGAAGACGGCGAGCGAGCCCGCCGCGGTGACGGCGGCAGCCAGGCCGGCCGGGCGCGACCGGAGATTTCTGAGTGATCTCAATGCAGGAGAGCCTTCCTGGGGGGACAAAGCAGGTACACCTGGCGAGATCGTACGGGTCGCGGCAGGCGGCCGGAGGCAGGTCAGCAGGTCCGGAACGAGACGGTGACCAAGCCCGCGGCCCGGGGGTCCTCGTCGGGGCGGCCCAGGTCGCGGTCGAACACCCGGCGGACCGAGTTGCCGGCCAGGTCCTCCAGGACCGGGTCGACGTGCAGCCGGTGGGTCCCGGCCGCCCACGCCGCGGCGGGCACCAGCCGCCAGGACCGGTCCTGCGGGCCGGCCAGCATTCTGCCCGCCACCCGGCCGCCGCCGGGGCCGGTCACGTGCAGGCAGCGGGCCAGCAGGCCGTGATCGAGCGGCCGGTCGAACGTGACGGCCAGCGGCCCGGTGCCGCCCGCGGCCGGGACGTCCAGCGTCCAGTCGCCCGGCTCGACCCGGCGGCGCTCGTCGGGGCCGACCGTGTACCGCTGCTGCGCCCCGGCCCGCAGCGGGGTCCCGGCGGCGTCGCGGAACCCGGCGCCGACGACGAGCCGGACCGGCTGCCCGGGCCGCAGCGGGTAGCCGGCCGCGCGGTGGCCGGCCAGGCCGCGCTTGATCCGGGCCGGGTCGAGCAGGACGGTGAGGCGCCGGCGGCCGGCGTCCCACAGCTCGTGCTCGGTGGCCAGCAGGGCGCCGGGCAGCGGCGTCCCGGCGTCATCGGCCAGGGCGACGTGCCCGGCGGCCTCGCCCTCGCTCATCGGCGCCGAGAACCAGACGTAGCAGCGGAGCAGGTTGCGGGGCACCTCGCCGGCGGCCGGGTGGATGGCGAGGACCCGGGCCGCGCGGACCCGGCCGGGCCGCGGCCGGGTCAGGACGCCGGCGGGCCGGCCGTCCACGGTCACGGCGTAGGCGGTGCCGTCGACGAACCCGAACCGGGGCACGAAGCACGCGTCGGCGCCGTCGGGCGCCAGCCGCCCGGCCATCGGCGGGAGATCCCCGGCCGCCACCCCGGCCCCGGCCAGCGCGGGCCCGGCCAGCGCCGCGGCCGGGCGGATCTGCACCTGCGCCCCGGCGGCCAGGCCCCCGAGCCGGATGCAGTCCGCGCCGCCCACCCGTGACCAGGAAAGCGCCGGCCCGGGCCCGGACAGCGCGCTCACGGGCCTAGAGCGAGTCCGTCTTGAGCGCGCGCAGGTGCTGGCGGCCGTCGGCCGCCTGCAGGGCCAGCACATACCCGTCGCCCAGGTTGGCCAGCCGGGTGATGCCCTGGAGGTCCTTGGTCTCCCGGGGCACCCCGACCGGCTCGCGGGGCTCGGTGAGCGGCGCCTGGGCGTCGATGTCCCGGCAGCTGATCTTGACCAGGCCGTGCGCGGAGTTGGCCACGAGCAGGTGCTCCTGCCCGTCCTGGCGGAACGCCACCATGTCCAGCGGCTGGTTCACCGCGCCCAGCTCGGCCACGGTGCGGCCCACGGCCTTGGCCCCCGGCTGCAGGTCGGCCAGGGAGAAGTGCACCACCGGCGTGCAGGTGTAGGTGGCCAGGATGCTGGCGCCGCCGTCATACGGGACGAAGGCCCGGATCGGCGCGGCCGTCTCCCACTTGCCGTGCGAGACGTGGAAGATCTCCAGGCTGCTGGCCGCGGCGCCGTCCCGGAACGGGAACGGGATGCGGCGCAGCCGGGAGGAGAACTCCTCGTTGGACAGGCCCGCGATCAGCAGCGTCCCGTCCACGTAAGCCATGTCGGTCACGGTCGAGGTCCGGATCGGCTGGCGCAGCAGGCGGAACGTCCGGTCCCCGTAGGTGACCTCCTCCCCCTCGTCGCCGAGCGGCAGGGTGATGTCGAGCCGCTCGTCGCCGGGCGCCGGGGCGTCCTCGATCGCCGCCCAGGCGAGCGGGACGCCCTCCAGCGGGACGTCGGTGACCGAGCCGTCCAGGGCGTCGATGCGCACCAGCACCGCCCGGGCGGCCTCTCCGCGGCCGCGCTGGACCGACAGGTACACGTTGTGGGAGACCGGGTGCACGGCCAGGTCCCGGAGCACGATGTCCCCCGGCTCGCAGCCCAGCAGCGAGGCGACCCGGACGTCGACGCCGGCCAGGTCGAAGGGCTCGGGCCCGGCCGGCGCCCCGGGGTCAGCCACGTCGACGGCGTAGACCCGCGCCGCGGCGTTGTCGGCCAGGAACAAGATCCCGCCCGGCCCGAACGCGATCGGCCCGGCCGACCCGATCTCGGCCGTCCCGGCCCGCAGCCCGTACTCGCTGTGCTCGCTCACCATGTCCTCCTCGTGCCCGACAGCCCCGCCTCGCAGACTACGCAACGGCTATGCGGACGGCACGAAGGTGCCGGTGCAGACATTCTCGTAATGGCTGGCGCTGAAGGCCTGGCCGTGCTGCGGGAAATACCATTCCACGGCCTGGTACATGAGCTTGCCATGGCAGGTCCCGAGGTCGAACGCGACGATTGTCGCGGGCTGCGGGGTGCCGGCCGCCACGGCCTGGTTCGCCGCGACGTAGGTGCTGGTGCCGGCGCCGGTGGCGGTCGCGCCGCCCCACGACGACCAGCTGATCTTGCTGACCAGGCCGGTGGGGTCGCCGCCGTTGAAGACCTCGGCCGGCCGGACCTGACCGAATCCGGTGCCGTGCGCGAAGATGCCGGCCAGCTGCCCCAGGACGGGTGTAGCCGGTGCGGACGGCGCCGCCGACGATACGGGCGCGGTCGGCACCGGGGTGCTCGGGATTGTCGCCGGGCTGCTGGCGGCCGCCTGCGCGGGCGTCACGGACGGCGCCGGGCCCGTGGCGGCCGGCGCGGACTGGCAGCCGGCCACCGCGGCGAGGCCCGCGAGGGCCAGGCCCGCGACGGCGACAGCCCGCCGCCGCCGGCCGCGCCGGCCGCCGGAGCCGACGGTTTCCATCTGGTCAGAGCTGCTCATGGTCTTCGTCCATTTCCCCGCTGAGCACTACGGCCTGCCCGCGTGCCCGGTCCACCCCATCGTCGCCCCTAAGACGCGCCAGCCCCGGTAATGGCTGCCGCCAATCTCGGCCCGGCGCGCCGGCCCGCGCCCCGGCCCGGCCCCGGCCCCGGGCGGGGCCAGAATGAGGAGCATGATCGAGGTCGAGCCGCCCCGTTTCGAGGAGATGGTCAGCCGCGCCCTCGACGGGCTGCCCGCCGACCTGGGCCACATGATGCGCAACGTCGCGGTCACGGTGGAGCCCGGGCCGGGGCCGCCCGGCCTGCTCGGGCTGTACGAGGGGGTACCGCTGACCCGCCGCGGGAGTTCCTACGCCGGGGCGCTGCCGGACCGGATCACGATCTACCAGCAGGCCATCTGCGCCCTCTGCGACACCGAGGATCAGGTCGCTGACCAGGTACGACGCACCGTGATTCACGAGGTGGGGCACCACTTCGGCATCTCCGACGCCCGGCTCCGCGAGCTCGGCTGGTGAGGCTCGCCGGCGCAGTAGAGCAAGCTCCACCGCCCGCGATGGTGTTTAATGGCGAGCGGTTGTAGTCGAAGTTCGTGCCGTGTCACAGCGCCTGCGAAATTCTGACAGCGGACGCCGTGCGTTCAGGCTTAGTCCTCCGGACATGCGGGGCGGTCGCGCCAACCTGGGATGCACGACCGTGGATCCTGAATATCGTGTCCGCAGGAGAAGAAGACATGGCTCAAGGCACCGTCAAGTGGTTCAACGCCGAGAAGGGCTTCGGTTTCATCGCCCCTGACGACGGCAGCGCCGACGTGTTCGTCCACCACACCGCAATCCAGGCCGATGGCTACCGCACCCTTCAGGAGAACCAGCGGGTCGAGTTCACCGCTGGCCAGGGCCAGAAGGGCCCGCAGGCCGAGGAAGTCCGGGCTCTGTAAGCACTGACTGCTCGCCGGCGCGGGCACGGGCCACGCGGCCTGTGCCCGCGTCGGCGTGTCCGGGTCCTGGTCTCCTATGCCCGGGTGCCGCGCTACCTGGGCCGGACCGGGCGGCCGGGCCGCGAATCGGGGCGCGAATCTGGCCCGGGTCGCGGCCTTTCGACCTGGTAGGGGTCCGACAGGCGGCATACTTGTAGTGATGACTCCTTACCGCGCCGTGCCCCGGCGCCAGCTGCCCGGCAGTCCGTTCAACGTCCCGGTGAACGTGGTACCTGCCGACACCTATGCCGTGGCCGACCTGGTCACCCACGACAAGTACGGGCTCGGCACCGTGACCGGTGTCGAGGAGGGAATCGCCGTGCTGGTCAATTTCGGCTCGCACGAGCGGCGACTGTCCACGCCGTGCGCCAAGCTGACCAAGCTCTGATCCCGGTCCCGGCCACGGCGATCCGCCGTCCCCGGCCAGGGCACGCCCCGGCGATGTAACGGGGCCGCCCGGCGCACCCGCCACGCCGTCACCGGCGGCCGGCCGGGGTGGCCGCCAGGGCCGCCGCGCCGCGGCTGACCGGCCCGCGCGACGGGCCGCGCCGGGAACAATGCGTTCCATGTAGTATTTGTCATTTCGCGGCGTGCATCTTGCAGTATGCTCCGTGCATGGAGATGGCGCCGGAGACCTGGCCAGCCCGTCCGGACTACTGGCCGCTGCGCGATCGGACCACCGCCACGCTGCGGGAGCGCAAGCGGCGGCGGACCCGGCGGGCGCTGGTCGACGCGGCCGTCGACCTGTTCGACCGGCAGGGCTACGACCAGACGACGGTCGCCGAGATCGCGGCGGGCGCGCAGGTGTCGCCGCGGTCCTTCTTCGCCTACTTCGGCAGCAAGGAAGAGATCCTCTTCCCCGACTGCGACCGCCGCTTACAGGTCGCCGCGCACGCCATCGCGGGCCGGGCGCCGGCGCAGCGGCCGGCCCAGGTGCTGGCCGCCGTCCTGCAGCAGATCCTGGCCGCCGACACCGCCCCGGCCAGCCGGATGGCCCGGGTCCGGATGCGGCTGGTCATCGAGGCGCCCGCCGTCCGCGGGCGGTGCCTGCAGGTCAGCTTCAGCGCCCAGCGCGAGGTCGCCCGGCTGCTGCACGCCGCCTTCCCCGCCGAGCTGGACGAGGTCACGGCCGCGTCGCTGGTCGGCGCGCTGACCGGCGCGGTGACGGTCGCGCTGGTCGAGGTGTTCTCCAGCCCGGCCCGGGCGCGGCAGCTTATCGACGGCCCGCCCGAGCGGCTGGAGGCCGAGCTGAGCCGGGTCACCCGCCTGGCGCTTGCCCCATGGCTGGCGTCGGGGGCGCCCGGCTAGGCTTCCGGTCATGACGCCCAGGCTGGCCGGTGACTTCGACTACGAGACCGGGGGCAGCTCCTACGCCGTGCACCGCCGGACCGACCCCCGGCTCGCCGCCTACGTGCACGCGGCGCTGGGCGACGCCCGCACGGTCGTGAACGTCGGCGCGGGCGCCGGCTCCTACGAGCCGGGCGGCCGGGAGGTCACCGCGGTCGAGCCGTCGGCCGCGATGCGTGCCCAGCGGCCCGCCCGCCTGCCCCCCGCCGTGGACGCGGTGGCGGAGGACCTGCCCTTCGCCGACGGCAGCTTCGACGCGGCCATGGCCATGATCACCGTCCACCAGTGGCCCGACGCCGGCCGCGGCCTGCGCGAGCTGCGGCGGGTGAGCCGCGGGCCGGTCGTGGTGCTGACCTTCGACGGCGACGCGCTGGACCGGTTCTGGCTGGCCCGGTACGTGCCCGAGCTGATCGCCGCCGAGCGGCGCCGCTACCCGGCCATCAGCGCGATCCGGGCCGCCCTGGGCGGGACCAGCGACGTGACGCCGCTGCCGGTGCCGATCGACTGCGTGGACGGGTTCACCGAGGCGTTCTACGCCCGCCCGGAGCAGTTCCTCGACCCCGCGGTGCGCCGGTCGCAGTCGGCCTGGGGCTTCGTCGAGCCGGCCGTCGAGGAGCGCGCGGTGGCGGCCCTCCGCCGTGACCTGGAGTCCGGGGCGTGGGACCTGCAGTACGGGCCGCTGCGCTCCGCGCCGGAGTTCTCCAGCTCGCTGCGCCTGATCACAGCCCGGCCCTAGCCCGCCCGGCCGTTCTGCGCGCAGGTCGTGACGTTCCGTAACCTAGAGACATGACACGAGATGAGCCGGACGCCGCCGGGCCGCCCGGCGAGCAGCCGCCGGAGCCGCTGCGCCGGGTCCTGACCAGCCGGAAACTCGTCATCCTGGTCGCGCTGCTGCTGGTCGCGGTGGTCCCGGTGATCGACCCGCTGCTGCCGCTGGACATCCACACGGCGCCCGCGCTGAGCGTGGCCCCGGCCGTGGCCGCGGTCATCGCCGGGCCGCGGGTGACCGGGCTGATCGGCGCGCTGGCGGTGTCGGCGCTGCTCATCGCCGCCGCGGAGCGGTCCGAGCTGACCACCGAGAGCGTCATCATCCAGCTCGTGTCACTGGTCGCGCTGTGCTCGCTGCTGACCACGTTCAGTTATCTCTGGGACCGGCGCGAGCGGCAGCTCGAGCGCGCCCGTACCGCGTCCCGGGCCGCCCGCCGGGTCATCCTGCGCCCGCTGCCGGACCGGGCCGGCCCGGTGTCCATCGCCTCGCAGTACCACGCGGCCGAGGACGACGTCCAGTTCGGCGGCGACCTGTACGCGCTGGCCCGGATACCGGGCGGCACCCGGCTGGTCATCGGGGACGTCCGCGGCAAGGGGCTGGGCTCGCTGAGCGAGGCGGCCACGATGCTGGAGGCGTTCCGGGCCGCGGCCCGGCGCCAGCTGTCCCTCCCGGAGATCGTGTCCTACCTGGAGGCAAGCGTTCAGTGGGGGCTGGCGGAGTTCTCGGCGGCCGAGGCCGACGTCGGGGAGCGGTTCGTCACCGCCGCGATCGCCGAGATCCCGGACGATGAGCCCGTGGTCCGGCTCATCGTGTGCGGCCACCCCTCGCCGCTGCTGCTGTCGGATGGCAGCGTGACGGTGCTGGACGTGGCCGAGCCGGCCCCCCCGCTCGGCCTGGGCAGCCTGGCCGAGACCGCCTACCGGCCGCAGACCTTCCCGTTCGGGTACCTGGACACGCTGCTGATGTACACCGACGGCGTGATCGAGGCCCGGGACCCGGCGGGCCAGTTCTACCCGCTGGCCAGCCGGGCCGCGGCGTGGACCGGGCACGCGCCGGCCCAGCTGGTCGCCGACATCAGCGCGGACGTGCGGGCGTTCGTGCCCGGCTGGCCGGCGGATGACCTGGCCATGATCGCGGCGCGCCGGGAGGAGCCGGCCGGGGCGCCCGCAGGCCGCCTGGCCGCCGATGCCCCGGTAACCGCCTAGCGGCTCTCAGCTCTACAGGTGCGGGAAGAGGCGGTCGGGCTTCTCGCCGTGCTCGAAGACCTGGGACGCCGGACCGACGATGAGCGGGTCCGGCGCCTGGGCGACGGCGGGGTCCTTCTCGGTGTAGTCCAGGAGGTGCAGGACGTGCCGCAGGGCGTTGACCCGGGCGCGCTTCTTGTCGTTGCTCTTGATCACCGTCCACGGCGCGTCGGCCGTGTCGGTGTAGAAGAACATCGACTCCTTGGCGTCGGTGTAGGCGTCCCACTTGTCCAGTGAGAGCAGGTCCATCGGGCTGAGCTTCCACTGCCGCACCGGGTCGGTCTGCCGGGCGGCGAACCGGGTGCGCTGCTCGCTGCGGGACACCGAGAACCAGAACTTGATCAGGTGGATGTCGCTGCGGACCAGCATCCGCTCGAACTCGGGCGCCTGCCGCATGAACTCCAGGTACTCCTCCGGGGTGCAGAAGCCCATGACCCGCTCCACGCCCGCGCGGTTGTACCAGGACCGGTCGAACATCACGATCTCGCCCGCCGCGGGCAGGTGGTCGATGTAGCGCTGGAAGTACCACTGGGTCCGCTCGCGCTCGGTCGGCTTCTCGAGCGCCACGACCCGCGCGCCGCGCGGGTTGAGGTGCTCGGTGAACCGCTTGATCGTGCCGCCCTTGCCCGCCGCGTCCCGGCCCTCGAAGATCAGCACGACCTTCTGCCCGGTCTCCTTGACCCAGCTCTGCAGCTTGAGCAGCTCGATCTGCAGGTCCCGCTTGATCTGCTCGTACTCGTGCCGGGTCATCTTCTTGTCGTACGGGTAGCCCTCGCGCCAGGTCTGCGCATGCGGGTCAACCTTCAGCACGGGCTCACGGCCGTCAGCACGGGCGCTCGTCATATCCCCATCATGACCCATTCAGCTCGCGGAATCCGGTCCCACCCGGACGGACGGCGACCGCGCCGGGCCAGCAGGCCCGGCGCGGTCGCGGATATCCGGCGTCGAGCCGGATCAGATGTGATGGGGCTTGGCCAGCGGCCAGCCGCCGCCGGCCAGCCGGGCCCGGACCCGGGCCACGTCGGCGTCGGACGCGGCGCCGTCCGTCACGCTCTTGATCGCGTCCCGGATGGCCTGGGCCGAGTGCGGGTCGCTGGCGACTTCCAGTTCCTTGGCGATCTCCCGTACCTCCTCGTCCGACAGCTGGCTGCCCAGCAGGGCGAACAGGGGGATGTAGTCGACGTCAGGGACACCTTCGGGGTAGCCGGCGCGCAGCCAGGCCACGATGGAGCTCAGTACTGGGGGCAACGGCATGGTTCTCAGGCCCTCTCGATGGGTGAGCCGGTTGTCGGGCCGGGGCTTACTTGGGTGCCGGGTGACCGATGGTATAGACCTCGTAAACCGCCCAGCCGACGGCGGCCAGCACGACCAGGAAACAGAACGCGGCCGCGACCATGCCCGCCGGGTTGCCGCCGACCACGACGTCGGAGTCAGCGCCGGCGGTCGCGGTCTTCTGGCCCTTCGACAGGGCCAGCAGGCCGATGGAGAACAGCGCCGGGAGTCCCGCGCCGGCCACCAGGCCGAAGACCAGGATCTTCCACAGCGCGTCCAGGTTGATCCAGGACATGTGCTCGCTCCCCTGCCGCTCAGGCTGCCGCGGACACGGGCTCGGCCGGCGCGACCGACCCGGTCCACTCGTCGTTGACGTTGTTGTGGTCGACCTTGGTCGCCCGGGACCGCCAGTAGATGAACCCCGCGACGGCGACCAGGATGACCAGGTCGACGATCACCCCGGCCGTGGGGCCGATGGCGTGGGCCAGGAACTCGGCGCCCGCGCCGACGATGCCCGCCGCCGGGAGCGTGAACAGCCAGGCGGTGGCCATCCGGCCGGCCACGTTCCAGCGGACCTCGGCGCCCTTCTTGCCCAGGCCGGTGCCGATGATCGACCCGGTGGCCACGTGCGTGGTGGACAGGGAGTAGCCGAAGCTGCTGGACAGCAGGATGACCGCGGCCGACGCCGACTCGGCCGCCATGCCCTGCGGCGACTCGATCTCGACCAGGCCCTTGCCCAGCGTGCGGATGACCCGCCAGCCGCCCAGGTAGGTGCCGAGGCTGATGGCCAGGGCGCAGGACAGCACGACCCAGAACGGGGCGGTGGCGTCCGACGGGACCGTGCCGTTGACGATCAGGGCCAGGGTGATGACGCCCATCGTCTTCTGGGCGTCGTTCGTGCCGTGGGCCAGCGACACCATCGAGGCCGACCCGATCTGCCCGATCCGGAAGCCGTGCCCCCGGGCGCCCGCGGTCATGCTGCGGCTGATCCGGTACAGCAGCCACGTGCCGCTCGCCGCGACCAGCGCGGCGATGATCGGCGACAGCCCGGCCGGGATGACGACCTTGGCCACGAGGTTGTGCCACTGGACCGCGTGCCCGCCCGCGGCCGCGATCGTCGAGCCGATCACGCCGCCGATGAGGGCGTGCGACGAGCTCGACGGGATCCCGAGCAGCCAGGTCAGCAGGTTCCAGATGATGCCGCCGGCCAGGCCCGCGAAGACCACGGTCATGGTCACGAGGCCGGTGTCCACCAGGCCGCTGGCGATCGTCGCTGCCACGCTGAGTGACAGGAAAGCGCCGACCAGGTTGAGGATGCCCGACAGGCCGACCGCGACGCGCGGGCTGAGGGCCTTCGTGGCGATTGAGGTTGCCATGGCGTTACCGGTGTCATGGAATCCGTTGGTGAAGTCGAACCCGAGAGCGGTCACGACTACCAGCACGAGAACTAGGTCTTTACCCACGCGACCAGCGTGTTGAAGCAGATAAGCGGTGTCGAGTGGCAGAGCCAACAATGCCGTGACATGTCAGCAACGGGACATCCCTCGTTCACTTTCCCGTTGATATGCAACCTGGAGGTTGCGGATGCTAACGGGCGAACCGGAACGAATCGTGCGGGGCCGCCGGCGGGCCGCGCGGAGGGCAGGCTGCCGCCCGGGTCAGGGCGGTCAGGCCCGCGCGGGCCGGGCTTTGCGCCTGGTCAGGCCGGCACGCCGGCGCGGACGGCCTCGGCCGCGTCGAGGACGGCCCGGTAGTGGCCGAGCAGCTCCCCGCACAGGGCCGGCCAGCCGCGGCCGAGCACGACCTGACGGCCCGCGCGGCCCTGCGCGGCGCGCAGGGCCGGGCTCGCGGCCAGCCGGGCGACGGCGGCCGCCAGCGCGCCGGCATCACCCGGCGTGACCAGGAACCCGGTGACGCCGTCCTGGACGAGATCCAGCGGCCCGCCGGCGGCGGGCGCCACGACCGGCAGGGCGCTCGCCGCCGCCTCCTGCAGCGTCTGGCCGAACGTCTCGTGCGGCCCGCTGTGCACGAACACGTCGAGGCTGGCGTAGATCCGGGCCAGCTCGTCGCCGCCGCGCTGGCCGAGGAACACCGCGCCGGGCAGGGCCCGGCGCACCGCGGCCTCGGCCGGGCCGGCGCCGACGACGACCAGGCGGACGCCGGGCAGCGCCGCCACCCTGGCCAGCAGCGGGACGCGCTTCTCCACGGCCAGCCGCCCGACGTAGCCGACCAGCAGCTCGCCTCCGGGGGCCAGCTCGGCGCGCAGCCGCGCGCTGCGCCTGGCCGGGTCGAACCGGGCCGTGTCCACGCCGCGGCCCCACAGCCAGACCCGCTGCACGCCGTTGGCGTGCAGCTCGGCCGCGGTGGCCGAGGACGGGGCGAGCGTCCGGTCGGCCGCGTTGTGAATCCGGCGCAGCCGCCGCCAGCATGCCGCCTGCCCGGCCCGGCCTGCGTGATAGAGGCGGGCGTAGCCCGGCACGTCGGTCGCGTAGACGGCCACCACCCGGCGGTCCAGCCGCCGCGCGGCCGCCGCCGCGGTGGCGCCGAGGATGAACGGGCTGCCCAGGTGCACGAGGTCGGCCCCGTGGGCGGCGATCGCCGCGCCGACCCGCGCGTCCGGCAGCCCGACCCGGAACTCGGGGTAGGACGGCACGGCCAGGGAGCGCACCCGCACCACCGGGTAGCCAAGGGCCTCGTCGGGGCGGGCGCGGCCCCGCGCGGGCTCGGGCGCGATGACCATGACCTGGTGGCCCCGGCGGGCCAGCTGCTCGACGACGCGCACGGCCGTGTGCGCGACGCCATTCACATCGGGGGGAAACGACTCAGTGACATACGCGATTCGCACGGTCAAAACGCTGCGCGACGCGACTGCCCGGCAGTCCGCCGCGTCATGACGGCCCAGCCAACTGTGGATGACATCTCATGACCGCTGCGGCCGGCCGGTGTCGCGGCGCTCCATCAAGTCCCTAGTGCAGATCAGTTTGTAATGCTAACCTATTTCCCATGACGACTGACACGGCCTATCCCGGCGATGACCCGCGCCGCCTGCTGCTGGACACGCGCGAGCTCGCGCAGCGGGCCCGCCAGGCCCAGCGGGCGACGTGGTTCCCGCTCCTGGCGTTCGCGGCGGTGACCTTCGCCGCCACCTTCGCGTATCGCTACGGCGACTACCAGTCGACCTGCGTGACCGGGCCGGACGCGGGGGCTCCGGTCAAGGCGTGCTTCGTCTACTCCAACGCGCAGTTCGCGTACTGGCCGATCGCCCTGACGCTGGCCTACGCGGCCATCGCCGCGTTCTACATCCGCCGGTCCCGGGCCCGCGGCATCGAGACCCGCGTGCGGCCGTACGCCGTGGCCGGGGTCATCATCGCGATCGCGCTGACCGGGGCGTCGCTGTGGGAAGCGCACAACCCCGCGGCCGGCCCGGCGAACGGGCTGACCGGCCTGGGCCTGCGGCTGGCCAGCCCGGCCTCCGCCATCGGGCTCGCGCTGCTGGTGCTGGCCTGGGCCGAGCGCAACCGCGCCCTGCTCGTGCTCACCGCCGCCTACCTGGTGGTCGTGCTGGCCCGGGTCAGCTTCGGCTGGGCCACGGCCCCGCTGTCGCACTGGTACTTCGTGCCGCGGCTGGTGATCGACGGCGGCCTGCTGCTGGCCGGCGGCATCGGCTTCGCCCTGGCCCAGCGTCCGCTCCGGTCACCCGCGCCATGACCGGCCCGGCGGCCCCCGACGGCACCGGCCACCCTGCCAACGGCCTCAACGACGTCGTGCACCAGCGGGTGCGGCTCGGCATCCTCACCATCGCCCACGCGGCCCCGCGGGTCGAGTTCGGCTACCTGCGCAGCAACCTCGAGCTGAGCGCGGGCAACCTGTCCCAGCACCTCGGCGTGCTGGAGAACGCCGGGCTCGTCACCCTCGAGAAGGGCTATGCCGGCAAGCGCCCCCGTACCTGGGTCACCATCACCAAGGCGGGCCGGGCCGCCCTCACCGAGGAGATCACCCAGCTCAAGCTTTTGATCAGCCGCATCGACAGCGCCGGCCCGCCGCCGGGCTAGCACCCGCGCCGGTCAGCTTCCCCCGGTGATCCCGCGCTCGACCGGGCTCAGCGGCGGGACCAGGGGGAAGCAGTCGTGCAGGGCCACGCCCGGCTGGGCCACGATCCTCGGGTGCCGGCCCGTGTGCGGCCAGGACGCGGCGTGGACGAGGAACGGGTGGCACAGGAAGACGTCCCCGGCCCGGCCGGTCACGAGCGCCGTCGGCCGGACCGCGCTGGCCTGCGCGGCCAGCCGGGCCGCCCGCCCGAACGGCATCCCGGCCTGGCCGGCGGGCTGCAGGATGCCGGCCGCGTCCCGGTGCGAGCCGGGCCGGACCCGCGTCGGCGCGCTGTCGGCGTCCACGTCGCTGAACAGGTACAGCGCCAGCAGCCCGCGCCCCCGGGACCGGTAGTTGACCCACCACTCCCCGCCTTTGTCGAAGCTCCCCTCGATGTGCCAGCCGGCGTCGCCCGGGTCGGCCCGGCTGGGAAACCGTACCGGGATCGTGCCCCCGACGCCGGGCCTGCGCCACCACCGGCCGGCCCCGATGAGCTGGTCGAATGCCTCCCACAGGACGGGCTGGGTGCCCGCCGCGGCGAACGCCGGGCTGTCCGGGCACGTAATCCGCACGACCGGCTCCCGCCAGGTCAGCGGATCATCGGGGCGCACGCCGCGGGCGGCGAGCGCGGACGAGATCTCCGCCCGGCACGCATCCAGCACGGCGTCCGGCACCGCGCCGCGGACGGCGATGAACCCGTCGGTGACGAACGCGTCGATCTCGGCCGGGCTGAGCATGCTGCCACGGTGGCACCTCGCGGAGCGCGGCCGCCAGCGAATTAACTCCGGAGCCGCTGGCCCGGCCCGTGCGCTGGCCGGCGTCAGCTGTCATCATCCGGCAGCCACCGGAAGTCGTCGTCCGCGTGCCGGGCCAGCGCCAGCCAGCGCAGGTAGGGATCGGCCGTGGCCAGCAGCTCGTCATCGCCACGGGCGACGCCGCGCAGGCTGGCCCCGACGAGGTAGCGGACGTTGCGCTGAGCCAGCGGCCCGGCCAGCGCGGCCACGCTGAGCTGCGTCGTGGCCAGCAGGCCGGGGGCTTCGGCGAACACCCAGGCCACCGGCCGCCGCCGGGCAGCTTCGTCGAGCTGGCCCGCGAAGGCGGCCCGGGCGCCGGCGCTGAGGTAGCTGAGCAGGGACGCGGTGAAGGCCGGCACCAGGTCGCGGTCCGGCGGCCGCCGTCCGCCGTGGACCGGGTAATAGGCCGCGAGCGGCGCGCCGGGCCGGGCGGCCAGCAGGAAGTTCACCGCGGCGAGCAGCAGGCTCGGCCGCCGCTGCTCGCCGGGCGTGGACCTGAGCAGGTCCAGCAGGGCATCGCTGTCCGCCACGCCCTCGCTCAGCGCCTCCTACACCGGGGACCGGCCGCGGCACTGGGTGACGGCGAAGAACCGGAACAGGCGGCGGAGCCGCTCCGCCGCGGCCGCCCGGCCGGCGCCCTGCTCCGCGGCCCGGGCCCGCCGCCACCGCTGTCAGTAGTCAAAGTCGAGGCCGTGCAGGCTGGCTCCGTGCTGCCACTCATGTCGCCGCGACCCCAGGTCCATCGTCAGGTCAACATGGCCCCCGAGCGTCCGGAACCCGGCCGCGTGGAAGCGCCGCACGGCCGCGACGTTGCGGGCCACGGGGCGGATGGCCAGGTACTCGTAACCGCGGGCGCGCGCCTCCTCCGCCATGAGGCTGATGAGCGCCCGGCCGATGCCCCGGCCCCGGGCCGCCGCAGTGACGACGACCGGCTCGACCTCGGCACTCGGGCCGCGGTCGAGCAGCCCGGTCAGCCCGGCGACCCGGCCGCCGCGCCCGGCTGCGGCGAGACGGTCCTCGCCCCATGCTGCCATCAGCTGGCGGGCCGCCGCGGGATCAGCACCGCGAGCCCCAGTCCCGCCAGCGCAATCACGGCCAGGACGGCCATCGCCACGCCGAACGGCTTCCCGGCGGGGAGCTTCGAGGCGACCAGCACCGATCCGACAATGGCCGTGCCAAGCGAGGAGCCGAGGTTCGAGACGCTGCGCGACAAGCCCGAGATATCGCCCTGATCGGCGTCGGGGAAGCTCGATTGCACGATGTTGACCGACGACGTCAGCATCACCCCGATGCCGAGGCCGAACAACAGCAGTCCCGGAATCCAGGTGACGATGCCCGAGTGCGCCCTGACCAGCGCCAGAAGCAAGATCATCCCGGCGGCGGTGGCGGCGAAGCCGGCGCTTATCAGCGTCCGCTGAGCCCGGTGGCGCGCCAGCCAGTCGGCCGCGGCGGAGGCCGCCAGGATCCCGATCGTCGCCGGGCTGAGCAGCAAGCCGGTCTTGATCGCGTTGTAGCCGTCCACCTCCTGCAGGTAGACGGAGACGACGAAGAACGACCCCTGCAAGACCAGCCACTGGATCGCCTGGGTGCCAAGACCCAGGTTGGCGGCCCGCTGGCGGAACAGCCGCAACGCCAGCAGCACGTCCCGGTCTTTCCGCTCGCCCCGCCGCAGGTGCAGGAAGAACCAGAGCAGGAACAGGGCGCCGATGGCGACAAAGACCCACACGGGCGAGATGCTGCCCTTCGGTATTACCACCGTGCCGCCCACCGTGAAGTCCTTGCGCGACACGAGGAAGCCGTAGCTGCGTGACTGCAGCAGACCGAGCACCACGAAGAACAGCCCGGCGGCGGACAGCACAGCCCCGATCAGGTCGAAGTGCGGGCGCCGCCCGTCCCGGGCGGGCTCGGTAATTCTGCGGGCCAGGACGATGATCCAGATCACCACGAGCACTTGCAGGCCGAACGAGGCGCGCCAGCTGATCGCGCTCGTCACCAGCCCGCCGATCAGCGGCCCGGCCGCGGCGCCCAGGCCGCCGGCTCCGCTCACCACGCCGAAGTACCTGGCTCGCGCTCTCATATCCGGGAACGCCACCGTCACCAGGATGTAGATCGGCGGGATCATCAGCGCCGACCCGACGCCCTCCAGCACCGAGTATCCGGCGATCAGCAGGCCGAGGCCCGGCGCCAGTGCGGCCAGCAGCGCTCCGAGGGCGTAGACGACGAGGCCCCAGACAAAGCAGTTCTTGCGACCCCAGATGTCGGTGAGCTTGCTGCCGGGGATCATGAGGGACGCCATCGTCAGCGTGAACAGCGTGATCGCCGTCTGAACACCGATCACGTCCGTGCCCAGGTCCTTGGCGATCGAGCTGATCGCGACGTTCATGTTGGTCGCCGCGTAGCTGGCCACGAACTGCGCCAGCGCCAGCGGGAGGATCATGCTCCGGGCACGGCCCCCCGCGGCGGGTTCTGCGGCCGCGGTCACGGCCGCCCACGGCGCGCGGCCCGGCAGCCCATGGAGGAAGAGTGCCCGCCTGCGGAGACTGGGTCATCACACTCACAGGGTGATCAGAACGTCGTGGCGGCGACGAACCGGCTCAGCTCGTTTCAGCGGCGTTTCAGCGCCCGCGGCGATGGTGGCCGGATCAAGGCCGATTCCAGTCTGCTGGGGGAGATCATGAAGCTTCGCATCGCGAGTCCGCGCACCAGAACCGGATCCAGGGCCAGGATGCTGGCCGCGGCGGGCGCGGGAGCGCTGGCCATCACCGCCGTGGCCGCCGTCGCGCCGGGCGGCCCGGCCGCGCGGGCCATCTCGTTCAATGCCCCGTCAATCACCGTCGCCGACGGCAATTCCGTCATCGCCCTGCAGACCTCCGAGAACGCGCTGCGGTTCTACTGGAACGAGCACGGCACGAACACCTGGCACGGCGAGCAGCTCACAGGCCCCGACACGACGTTCTCCCAGCCGTCCATCGCGCAGATCGGCAACACCGTCTACATCGCCATCGAGGGCGCCAACAACACCCTGTCCCTGTTCTGGCAGACCAACGGCGCCAGCACGTGGAATAGCGAGTTTGTCGCCGCGGCACGGACGACCTTCTCGGCGCCGACGCTGGCCCAGGACGGCAACGCCACGGTCATCTCCGCCGAGGGCCCGTCCAACAGCCTCGACTTCTACTGGGCCGTCACCGGCACTACCAGCTATACCCGGGAGGTCGTGGCCGGCGCGGGCACGACGTTCTCCGCCCCGGCGGAGACGGTGAACGGCAACAGCGTGAACATCGCCGCGCAGGGCCCGAGTAACAGCCTGGACTTCTACTGGGCGGCCAACGGCAGCTCCACGTGGGGCCCGGAGGTCGTGGCAGGGGCCGGGACCACCACCAGCGCCCCAGCCATCGTCGCCAACGGCGGCGGCGTCAACATCGTCGCGCTGAACGGCAACAGCCTCGGGTCGGTGTTCTACTGGGCCTTGAACGGGACCCAGGCCTGGCACCCCTCCACCATGCCGGGCGGGGACACCAGCGCGTCGTCCATCGTCACCTACCCGGGCAACCCCGGCGGGGTGCACGTGGTGGCCCGGGAATTGTTCGGGGTACTGGCCGTGCAGAGCGACGTCAACGGCAGCGGCACCTGGCAGTACACCGCGGTGTGCAGCGGCGGGCCGGTCAGCGCCGGATGCGCCGCCACCGCCCCGTCCGTCACGATGAACGGCGGCCTCGTGAACATCGCCGTCGAGGACCCCAACGGGAACCTGGACTTCTGGTGGCAGGACAGCTCCGGGGCCTTCCACGAGGAGCTCGTCGACACCGCCAGCAACCTCTAGTCGTCGAGTCGAGACGGGGCAGACTGGCCCCCGGCAGCCAGCCATGCCGCCGCGGGGCCAGGCCCATCGTCAAGTCGATGTGCCCGCCCAGCGTCCGGAGCCCGGCGGCCTGGAACGCCGCACGGCCGCGACGCTGCGGGCCACGGGGCGGACGGCCCCTGATCACGCTGGCGCAGCAGGCCGGTCAGCCGGCGGCCGCGCCGCGGAGCTCGGCTACCTGGACGGCGTCGCCGCGCCGGCGGTGATGATGCTCTCCTGGCCATGACCATTACCGCTGGCGGGTGACTGTGCCGGTCAGGGGCTCGGGTGACGGGCGAGCCGGCCTGTAGGCCGGGTTCTGTGCGCCCGCTTGCGCGGGCCGGCGGCCATCCATCTAGGACTGCCGTTGCCGGCAGCCTCGTGCGGTCTACCCGCGAGCATCGGGCGGGCCGCCCTCAATCGCTCGCGCGGCCCGCGCCCCGGAGGGCGCGGACCTTCTTGACCTTGCTCCGGGTGGGGTTTACCAAGCCGCCGCAGTCACCTGCGGCGCTGGTGGTCTCTTACACCACCGTTTCACCCTTACCCCCGGCCAGGCCGGGGGCGGTCTGTTTTCTGTGGCACTTTCCCGCGGGTCACCCCGGGTCGGTGTTACCGACCACCCTGCCCTGCGGAGCCCGGACCTTCCTCGGCACCCTCCGTTACCGGAGGGCGACGCGGCCGCCCGGCCGACTCGCCCGTCGGGTTCCAGGATAGGGGTCGCGCACGCCGCCGCGGTCGCGGGAGAGCGCACGCTCCCCCGCGACCGCGTTCCGGCCGTCCCGATGACCTAGTGGATCAGGCCGCCGAGCAGGCCGTTGTACTCGTCGTCGCGGGACGACGGCCGAGGCGGCGGCGGCGTCGCCATCGACGGCACGCGCCGGGCGGACGCCGGGCTGGTCCGGGACGCGCCCGGCCGCGAGCTGCCGCGCCGGGTGGCCGGCCGCGTGCTGGCCTTGGCCGCGGTCCGCGGCTTGGCCGGGCCGCCGTTCTTCCCGTTGCCGTTCTTCCCGTTGCCGTTCTTGGCGGTGCCGGGCTTCTGCGCGGAGCCGGACTGGGTCCCGCCGTTCGGCTTGCTCCCGCCGGACTGCGCCGAGGTGGACCGGGCGGCCGTCCGCGTGGTGCCGGACTTCGCCGAGGTGCCGGTCCTGGCCCGCGACTTGCTGGCCGTCGTCCGGGTCGTGCTGGTCCGGGACGCGGTCGACCGGCTGGCCGGCCGGGCCGGGGCCTTGGCGGCCGACGACCTGCTCGTCGCCGGCTTGCTGGCCGAGGACGCGCGGGCCGACGACGTGCGGGCCGATGCCGTGCGGGCCGAGGACCGGGTGGTCCGGCCGGCCGACGCCGAGGTGGCCCGCTTCGCGGCCGGCCGGCGGGCCGGCGCGGCCGATGCGGCCGGCTTGGCGACCGACAGCGACTTCGCCGCCGAGTTCAGGGCCTTGGCCGCCGTGGTCATCGCCTTGGTGGCGGTGTTCACGGACTGCATCGCGGTGGACAGCGTCCGGGCCGATGACGTGGCCTTGGTCGCGGCGCTGGTCATCTTGGTCGCGGCCGAGGTGACCTTGGTCGCGGCGGACGACACCGTGCGGGCCGCGCTCGCCGGCGTCTGGCCGGCGGACGAGGACCGGGTGGTGCTCCGGCGGGCGGTGGCGCGAGCCGGCTGGCGGGTGCCGCTGGTGCTCCGCGCGGTGCTGCGGGAGCCAGTGGAGCGCGCTGACTTGGTGGTGGTGCTGCGAGCAGATGACTTGGTGCTGGTCGACTGAGCAGAGGCCGTGCTCTTGGGACGGCCCGTCGAGCGCTGCGAGGCGCTGGTGCTCGGCGACCGCGTGCTGGCGGCGCGCGCCGGCTTGCGCCCGGCGGCCGCACGGGTCGTGGTCTGTACAGGCACTGATTTCCCCCCTCGTGATCAATTACGCAGGGTGCTATTCCACGGGTAACCGCGTCTTACACGCTCCGTAACCAATCACTGCGAGAACAATGAACTCAACGGGAGTGAAAGCAGACATGATTTCGCGATGTCGTGCTCCCGCAGCACGCTGAGCGGCTGCCGCGGCGCGCGCGTCAGCGCAGGTGCGCGGTGCCGTCAGCGCAGGTGCGCGGTGTCGTTCACCGACCGCACGACGGCCGGCCCGTCGGCGAACCAGTCGACCTCGCACAGCGACGCGACGTCGAGGTGAATGCGGAACAGCGCGGCCGGCGGCGCGAGCAGCGCGCGGCACAGCAGGGTCTTGATCGGCGTGACGTGGCTGACGACCAGCACGGTGCGCTCCGGGTAGGCGTCGAGCAGCCGGTCCAGCGCGCCGAGCACCCGGCGGCCCGCGGTGGCGAAGCTCTCGCCGTCCGGCGGCGCCGCGTCGGGGTCCGCCATCCAGGCCCGCATCTCGTCCGGGTCCTGCGCACCCGCCTCGGCGAACGACAGCCCCTCCCACTTGCCGAAGTCGGTCTCGACCAGGTCGTCGTCCACGACCAGCGGTGCCCCGGTGGCCTCCGCGACGGCCTCGGCGGTGCGGCGCGTGCGGCGCAGCGGTGAGCTGACGATCACGTCGATGCCGCCCCGGGCGGCGAGCCGGGCTGCCGCGGCGGCCGCCTGGCGGCGGCCGGTCTCGGTCAGCGGGATGTCGCCGCGCCCCGCGAAGCGGCGCTCGGCCGAGAGCGGGGTCTGGCCGTGGCGTAGCAGCAGCGTGGTGGTGGCCCGGCCGCGGGCCGGGCCCCAGGCGCGGCCCGGCCGGGTGGCCTGCTCGCGCGCCCCGCCGCCGGGGGCGGAATCCCCGTCCGCCGGAGTCCCGCCGGCCCGAGCCCGGGCGCCTTGTGCTGCAGCCCCTTGGCCCGTGCCGCCTCGGCCCCCGGTGCCCTGGCCGGTACTGCCCTGCTCCCCGGTACCTTGGCCTGTACTCCCCTGGTCCCCGGTGCCCTGGCCGGTACTGCCCTGGCTCCCGCCGACTTCAGCCCCGCCGTCGTGGGCAACGCCGTCCCTGGCGGCGTCCATGGCCTGGTTAGCCAGCCGATCGGCCCTGGCGTTCTGGGCGCGCGGGATCCAGCTGTAGGAGACCCGGCCCAGCTGATCCGACACCTCGCGGGCCGAGGCGGCCAGCACGCGCAGGTTCGCGTCCTTGATCTTCCAGTTGCCCGACATCTGCTCGACCACGAGCCGGGAGTCCATCCGGACCTGAACGTCCGCGCCGGGTGCCAGCTCGGCCGCGGCGCGCAGGCCCGCGATGAGCCCGGAGTACTCCGCCACGTTGTTGGTGGTGACCCCGAGGCTCTCGTGCCGCTCGGCCAGCACCTCCCCGGTCTGCCCATCGGTGACCAGGGCGCCGTATCCGGCCGGCCCCGGATTGCCGCGCGCGCCGCCGTCCGCCTCGATGACGAGCCTGCGGCTCACAGCCCCGACTCGTCCGTGCGGACCAGGATCCGGCGGCATTCCTCGCAGCGCAGCACCTCGTCGGCGGCGGCGGCCCGGATGGCGTTGAGGTCCACGGTGTTGAGGCTGAGGTGGCAGCCCTCACAGCGGCCCCGGCGGAGCGCCGCCGCGCCGACCCCGCCGTGCTGGACCCGGAGCCGCTCGTACAGGTCGACCAGCTCCGCGGGCTCGTCGACGAGGACGGCCGCCCGCCGGTCGGCGGCCTTGCCGGCCTGCTCGCCGATCTCGGCCAGGGCCGCGTCCCGGCTCGCGATGGCGACCCCGGCGTCCGCGCCGACCTGCTCGCGCTCGGTCCCGGCGGCCTGCAGCCGGCTGCCGGTGGTCTCCTGCCGCTCCATGACGTCCAGCACGACCTCCTCCAGGTCGGACTGGCGGCGGTGCAGCGACTCGATCTCGGACTGCAGGTTCTCCAGCTCACGCGGGCTGGACACCTGCCCGGCGTCCAGGCGGACCCGGTCCCGGTCGATGCGGGAGCGCACCTGCTCGACGTCGGCCTCGGCCTTGACCTGTTCCCGCCGCAGGTCACCCTCCTGGGCCTGCAGGACGGCCAGCTCGTCCCGGAGCTCGCGATCTCGCTGCGCCAGCCGGCTGAGTTCCGCGTGCTCGGGCAGGCCGCGCCGGCGATGCTCGAGACGGGTCAGCTCGGCGTCGATCTCGGCCAGCTCCAGCAGCCTCAGCTGCGCGTCCGGAGATGCTTTCACCCGCCCACGTTATACCGGCGCCGGGCCGCTTCGGACTCCCGCGGGTGGCCGGGCCGTGCCGCGGCGGCGGGGGCGGCGCGGACGGCAGGAAAACGCAGCGGCCGCCCGCGCGTTGCGGTACACCTAGCCGATGGAAAGCCCTGAGATGAGCCGCCCGGTGATGCCGGGCTACGGGATCCTCGGACCGGAGGCGGGCAGCGGCCTGCTCCCGTGGTCATGGGCCGCCGAGCGGCTGGCCGGCAGCAGGAACTACTGGGTGTCGTCGGCGTGGCCCGATGGCCGGCCGCACTCGATGCCCGTCTGGGGCATGTGGGACGACGGCGTCCTGTGGTTCACCTGCGGGGTGCGCTCCCGCAAGGCCCGGAACCTGCGCGCCGACCCGCGGTGCGCGGTCAGCACCGAGGACGCCAGCGACCCCGTGATCATCGAGGGCACCGCGCAGATCATGACCGATGACGCGAGCATCCGGCGGGCGCTGGACCTGATGAACGGGAAGTACGACTCCGGCATCGAGATCAGCTTCCTCGACCCGGCCCGCAACTCCACGATCGCCGTCCGGCCGCACAAGGTGATCGGCATGCGGCACGGCGACTTCACCGGCTCCCCGACCCGGTGGATCTTCCGGGGCGGATCAGGTGCTGAGGGTGACCATCAGGATGGCCCGGGTGGTGGGGCGGGCTGAGCCGCCGGCGGGCTCGACCGTGAGCCCCACCCGGTCACCGCGGACCAGGCCGGAGATGACCATCGGCCCGGCCCGGCCATCGGGGCCGGCCCGCAGCAGCCCGGCCGACCGCGGGCCGCCCGGCCGCATCACCCACAGCTGGTAGGAACGGGCGGACGGCAGGGCGGGCAGCCCGGACGCGGTGAACACCAGCGAGCGGTACTGGTGCGACATCACGATGGTCGCCCGGCCCCCGCTGGTCACCCTGGCCGTCAGCATGGTCGCGTCGCGCGACCCGAGCACGACGGCCATGGCGTGGCTGCTCCCCCGGGCCTGGTCGAGGCGGTGCTCGGCGCCGTTCATCACGGTGCCCATGCCCACGGCCAGCACGGCGAAGACGGCCGCCGCCGCGACGGCCAGCCGGGGCAGCCAGGTCCGCCGCCACCCGGCGGGCGCCGCGGGCCGCCCGCGGGTCACCGGCGGGAGCTGGCGGATCTGGCCCGCGGCCTGCATTGTCTGCTCGCGGAGCTCAGCCCGCGGCCGCACCTCGGCCGCCGCCGCCAGCCGGGCCGTGGCCTCGCGCAGCCCGCGGACCTCCGCCTGGCAGCTGTCACAGCCGGCCAGGTGGTGCTCGAAGCTGGCCCGGTCAGCGTCGGTGACGGCGTCCATCACGTAGGCCCCGACCAGCGTGTGCGGGTCGGTGACGCCGGCCCGGGCGGGCCGGCCGGCCGCCAGGCGCCCGCCGGCCAGCCGCGCGCGGCCGCGGTCCGGTGCCCGCCGGCCGGCCATCACTCCACCCCCAGGCAGTCGCGGAGCCGGATCAGGCCGTCCCGCATCCGGGTCTTGACCGTGCCGACCGCCACGCCGAGCAGTTCCGCTACCTCGCCGTAGGTGTAGCCCTGGTAGTAGGCGAGGGTCACGGCCTCGCGCTGCAGGTCGGTCAGCGTGGTCAGGCAGCGCCGGACCCGCTCGTGCTCCAGGCTGGTCTCGACGGCCTCGCTGACCTGGTCGTAGTCCACCGCCTGGACGGCGGCGCGGAGTTCCCGCCGGGCGGCGCTGTTCTCGGACCGGACCCGGTCAACGGCCCGGCGGTGGGCCAGCGTCATGATCCAGGCGGCGGCCGAGCCGGCCTCCGGGTCGAAGCGCGCCGCGGTCCGCCAGACCTCCAGCAGGACCTCCTGCATGACCTCCTCGGACTGGGCCGGGTCGCGGAGAACCCGGCGGACGGTCCCGAGGACCTGCCCGGCGGCCCGGTCATACAGCACCCGGAACGCGGCCTCGTCGCCCCGGGCGACCTGGCCCACGAGCGCGCCGAGGTCAGCTCCGGGCAATCCGGGCGCGCCGACCGGCTCGGGGGCAGGCCGCCGGTCAGGCGCTCCGGACCCGGTTCGCGACACGTTCACGTATCTATATTCGGCGCCGCGCCCGCATCGGCTTGGCCACCGGGGCTATCGATTCGGCCACGGCCCGGACTGGCCGCGCTGACCTGCACCGCAGCACTGCCGCCGCGGCACGGGACCGGCGGACCGGCGGGCCGGCGGCGCCGGGGCACGCCCTCGCACTGGCCAGCCAGCCACCTAGGCAACCTCGGCAGTGCAGTCACTTCGGCAACTCGCCCTCCTCCCCCACCAGCCACAACGCAAGCACCAGCGGAATCCAGCTCATCAGTGGCCTGTGGCGGCAATCCGCGGCGGCGGCTGCTACGAATTACAACTGTGACCCTCGACAAACGCCCGGCGGGCAACTTCACGCGCGGCGCTGCGGCCGGGATCCTGGCGGGCGGACTGGCCCTGGGCGTCGCCCAGCTGGTCGCCGGCCTGATCAGCTCCGGCAGCTCGCCGGTCGTGGCCGTCGGTCAGCTGTCCATCGACTTCACCCCGGCCGGGGTCAAGAACTTCGCCATCAGCGCCTTCGGGTCGCACGACAAGGTCGTGCTGGTCGGCGGGATCCTGGTCATCCTGGCCGTCTTCGCGGCCGCCATCGGCGTGCTGGCGGTGCGCCGGCTGGCCTACGGCATGACCGGGCTGGGGGTCTTCATCCTGGTCGGCCTCATCGCCGCGCTGAGCCGGCCCAACGCCAGCGGCAGCGACGCGCTGCCGACCCTGCTCGGCGGCGTCGCCGCCGCCCTGGCCCTGCGGCGCCTGGCCACGCTGGCGGCACAGCAGCCCGCCGGGGCGGCCTCCGCCGCGAGCACGGCCGGGTCGGCGCCGCGGCCGCTGCCCGAGTACCGCCCCCCGTCGGGGCAGGCGCCGCCCGCTGCGGCGGCTGCCGCGCGACCAGGCGCCGGACGCACCGACGGCGAGCGGCCCGAAAGCGAGCGACCTGCCGCCATGCGGCCCAGCGGCGAGCGGCCCGCCGCCGAGCGGGCCGACGGCGAGCGACCCGCCGGAGAGCAGCCCACCGCCGGACGGCCCGACGGCGAGCGGCCCGCCGCCGAGCAGCCCACCGCCGGAGCGCCCGACGGCGAGCGACCTGCCGGAGAGCGATCGGGCAGCGAACGACCTGCCGCCGAGCAGTCCGGCAGCGAACGACCCGCCGCGCCGGGGCCCGAAGCCCCGGACGGCCCCGCGGCCGGCGGGCCGGCGCAGCCGGGCGACGGGCCGCCGGCCGGCCTGCCCGACGAGTGGTGGCAGCCGCTGCCCGCCCCGCGGCCCGCGGGGCGGGGCCGCCAGGCCGCGGGGCGCCCGGCGAGCACGCCGCCGCGGCCGGCCGGGCCGCGGCGGCGCAGCTTCCTGGCCACCGGCGCCGTCGTCGCCGGCGGCGCGATCGCGGCGGGCGTCGGCGGCAACCTGCTGGCCGAGCGGGGGAACGTCTCAGCGGCCCGCAGCACGCTGCGGATCCCGAAGGCGACGGTGCCCGCCCCGCCGCTGCCCCCCGGCACGGACTTCAAGATCCCCGGGCTGAGCCCGTTCATTACGCCGAACAGCCAGTTCTACCGGGTGGACACGGCGATCGTGCTGCCCGAGATCACCCCGGCCAGCTGGAAGCTGCGGATCCACGGCATGGTCGCCCGGGAGATGACGCTGACCTTCGACGACCTGATCCGGCGGCCGCTGATCGAGGACTACATCACCCTGACGTGCGTGTCCGACCCCGTGGCCGGCCCCTACGTCGGGAACGCCAAGTGGCTCGGGGCGAGCCTGCGGAGGCTGCTGCAGGAGGCCGGCATCCGGGCGGGCGCCGAGCAGCTGCTGTGCACCTCGACCGACGGCTTCACCTCGGGCACGCCGGTCGCGGTGTCGATGGACGGCCGGGACGCGATGCTGGCCGTGGCCATGAACGGCACCGTGCTGCCGGTGGAGCACGGCTTCCCGGTCCGGCTGGTCGTCCCCGGCCTCTACGGCTACGTCTCGGCCTGCAAGTGGATCACCGACATCGAGGTCACCACCTACCGGGCCAGCCGGGCCTACTGGGCCGTCCGCGGCTGGGACCAGCAGGCGCCGATCAAGACCGAGTCCCGGATCGACGTGCCGCTCGCGCCGAACCTGAAAGCCGGGACGCACCAGATCGCCGGCGTCGCGTGGGCCCAGCACAAGGGCATCGAGGCCGTCGAGGTGCGGATCGACAACGGCCCCTGGCACGAGGCCCGGCTGGCGGCGGTGCCCGACATCGACACCTGGCGACAGTGGGCCTACGCGTGGGACGCCGCGCCGGGCAACCACCTCATCGAGTCGCGCGCGACCGACCGCACCGGCTACACGCAGACCGCCCTGCAAGAGCCCCCGGAGCCCAACGGCGCCACCGGCTTCCCGATGACCCAGGTCACGGTCAGCTGACCGGAGGCCCGCGTCACAGCAGCTGGTCGCGCACCTGGCCGTACATGTAGGCGCCGAGCCAGCGGCCCATCTCGTCGAAGAACCGGCGGCGGTCCTCCGGCTCGCGGGCGTCCGGGCGGGCCTCGCCGTCGGCGGGCCGCAGCCAGGTGACGTGGCTGCCCAGGTGGATGGTGGCGGCCGGGGCGGACGCGCCGGTTCCGCCGATCACCAGGACCGGGCAGGGGATGTCCAGGCCCCGGCGGGCCCGGCCGAATGACGGCGCGTAGAGGATGAGCGCGTCGGGCTGGCCGCCGGCCGGGGGCGCGGTGCACCACATGGCGGCGGCCAGGGCGCCCTCGCCGTGCGCGGTGACGATCAGGTTGTCGATCCCGTCGGCCGTCCGCAGGTGCTCGCAGCGGGCGTCCAGCTCGGCGAAGGCCGCCGTTAAGGCCCGGCCGCCGCGCCGCCCGGTCCGGCCCGGGCTGCGCGGCCAGCGCAGGGCGGCCACGTAGAAGTGGAAGCCGCGCTCGGTGAACCACGAGGCCAGGTCGGCCGGGGCCGGGGTGTCGCGGGCGCTCTGCAGGTGCAGGACGCCGCGCCGGCTGGCGTGCACCGACCGGCGGCGGAACAGGGCCGTGCTGCCCGGCCCGGCCGCCGCCTCAGCCGCCGGGGACGAAGACGACGACGATGAGGACGAAGGCGGCGTAGATGGCGAAGGTGACCCGGCCCCCGGACCCGGCGGGCTGCCGCCGGCGCCGGCCGAGCCCCCAGCCGGAGAAGGGCCCGGTGCGCGCGTCCGGTCCGGCCGCAGCGGCACCAGCTCGAAACCGTCGGTGCTGCCGTCCTGGCCCGCCAGACTCATGAACCCCCCAGTCAATGCCGATCTCCCGCCCCCGGTGCCGCCGCCGCGGCGCTGGCACCGGCGCGCCGGGGAGAGCCCAGCGCGCAGCGTTACGTTAAGTGTCGCACCGTGATGAGATGGACGCGCGAAAACACGCCAGGCCGGCCGTGCCCTGATCGCGGCCTGAATGACGGGCAGTGACCGAATGTGCCGTTTCCGCTGGCCGTCGCGGTTTGCCGCCCGGGCGGCCCGGGAAACAACCCGACTGGCGAGTCAGCGCGCCGTACCGTACGGCACGCTCTGTCACCCCGCACAAAAGGACGAGGCCCCTCCATGTATGAGATGGAGGGGCCTCGCCTCGCCCACGCGGCCCTGGTGGCCGGTTGCCCGGCTGCCGTGCGCCACGAGGCTGCCACTGGCCGCGTGCCGCGCCGCCGAATCACCGGTTTCCCGGGCTTCGGCGCCTCCCGGAGTTGCCTCCGGGGTGAGCACGTCTTCAGTGGTGAAGCAGTTCTACCGCTGCGTCTGGCCAGGACACAAGGCCTTTGGTCAGGCCCGGCGGAGAAAGTTCAGTCGTCCACAGGACATCTGCCGTTTATCCCCTGTCCGTCTCCGCTTTCCACCGGTCATCCACACCACTGTCCACAGCGGCGCGGGTTCGCAGGCGCCCCGCAGCCGCGGCAGAGGCCCCTCAGAAGTGCGCCGGCCACCCTGGAGGGCACGCCGCCATCCAGCGGCCCAGGCCCAGCGGGAAGGACGATCGGCAGTGGACATCGGCAGCGAGCGAGGCCCGGCGGCCATGACCGTGCGGGACCGGAGCCGGGACTCCGGCCGGGACTCGGGCCGGGTCCGGGGCCGGGCGCGCCTGCGGGCGGTCACCGTGACCATCGGCGCGGCCAGCGTCCTGGCCGGCGGGGGCATCGCCGCCGGCCTGGCCAGCGCGGCGAGCGCTCAGCCGGCGGCGGCGCCGGCGACCTCGCACAGCACGGCGGGCCAGAGCACCGCTGCGGGCACCGGCAGCTCGGGCACCAGCAGCTCAAGCTCGGGCAGCTCAAGCTCCGGCAGCTCAAGCTCCGGCAGCAGCGGGCTGAAGTCGGCCGCCGCCCCGTCGTCCGGCTCCGGCTCCGGCCAGGTGACGTCCGGCGGCTCCTGACCCCGGTCCTGGTCCCGGGCGCGGTCCGCGCCCCGGCCCGCGCGCCCGGCCCCGCCTCGCGCCTGTGCTAGTTTCGGCCCGTGCCTGCCAGCGCTGAGTCGTCCCGCGCGGTCGACACCGTCGTATTCGACATCGGCGGCGTGCTGCTGGACTGGGACCCGCGGCACCTGTACCGCACGCTGGTCGATGACCCGGCCGACGTGGAGGACTTCCTGGCCCGGGTCTGCACCAGCGAGTGGCACCACGCCCACGACCTGGGCGTCCCCATCCCGGAGTCGTGCGCGCAGCTGGCCCGCGAGCACCCGGACCGCGCGGAGCTGATCATGGCGTGGGCCGAGCGCGGCGAGGAAATGATCGCGGGCCAGATCGACGGCACCGTCGAGGTGCTCGCCGACCTCAGCCGGGCCGGGGTGCGCTGCCTCGCGCTCAGCAACATGGAGGCGGAGACGTTCCCGCTGCGCCGCGAGCGCTTCGCGTTCATGCGCTGCTTCGACGGCTGGGTCATCTCCGGGCTCGAGGGCGTGGCCAAGCCGGACCCGGCCATCGTCAAGCTGCTGCTGACCCGGTACCAGCTCGACCCGGCCCGGACCGTCCTCATCGACGACAAGCCGGACAACATCACGATGGCGGAGCAGGCGGGCCTGAGAGCCATTCGTTTCGCCGATCCGGGACAGTTGCGGCGGGATCTGCGGGCGCTGGGGCTTCCGGCCTGAGCCGCCGGCCCGCCCAGGCGGCGGCGGCGTCGACGCCGAGCGCCGTCCCGAGCGCCACCGTGATGCCGGTGCCCGCCCCGCCGATGGTGTCGCTGAAGTAGTGGAAATGAACGATGACCAGGCCAATCGCCACCCACGGGATGAGCGCGAGCAGCCCTGCGGACAGGG
>DASYBB010000112.1:0-1709 GCA_036501025.1 Streptosporangiaceae bacterium | reverse complement strand
GCTGGCCGGCACCGCCGCACAGGTCAAGACGGCGATCTACGACCACGCGCTGTCGGTCGGCTTCGCCCGCGGGTTCGAGGTATCGGCAGGAATCATGCTGATCGCCCTCATCATCACGATCGCCGCCGTCCGGGTCAAGCGCGCCGACCTGGCCGGCGCCCAGGCCGCGCCGGGCAGCCCGGCTGGAGACGACGTGACCGCCGAGACGGCAGAGGCCGGGTAACCGGCCGGGCCGGCGCCATCATCATCCGGACCGTGCTCGTCCCAGCCCTAATGCACCTATCCGGCATCGCCAACTGGTGGCTCCCGCGGTGGCTCGACCGCCTGATCCCGCACCTCAACGTCGAAGGCGCACATAACCCCGCACCCGCACCCGCACCCGTCAAACCCCTCACGGCCGACGCCATGTATCGAAATCGAGGCGGCGTATCAGCCGGATCGGAGCGGTCATGAGCACTGAAGCGAAAGTTTGCCCCCACGGGGACGGGGCGAGTCATGAGCGACTACCCCGAGATGCATTGGGACGCCGACGCTGGCCAGTGGGTACCGCCAGCCAGCCGAGACACAGCGCCACGGCGATCCCAGCGCTAGCGGCCCCGGCCTTCGCCCTGCCGCAGACCGCCGTGATCCCGGGCATGCGGGGCATGGCCCAGTCGCTGCATACCGGCACCGGCGTGCGATCGCCTGATTCACCGAAGCCGGATCGCCGGCCCGAGCCGGGACACCCGCGATGAGCACCACCTGCTGGCAGGGGCGCCGGCTGATGATCCCGGCGGTCTGGCCGGTGCGCTCCAGCCCGGCAGCCCGCCAGTGGGCGACTATCTCGGCCGGCCTGGCGCCGGTCCTGCTGACCGGGGCCTACCTCATTGCCGGCATCTTCCAGCCAGCCTCCTACAGCCCGATGCGTACGACCATCAGCGCGATGGCCGGCCAGGCCGGAACCGACCGGTGGATCATGACTGGCGGCATCTTCCTGGTAGCCGGCTGCTACCTCGTGACCGCCGCGGGCCTGACCGGTGTCCGGGCGGCCGCCCGTGCCCTGCTGATCGTGGCGGGCCTGGCCGGCATCGGCATCGCCGCATCCCCCGTACCCGCCCGCGGCGCGACCCCGCGGCACCTCGCCTGGACCGTGCTCGGCGCGGTCACGACGGCCCTATGGCCCGCCTTCGCCGCCCGGCGCGCCTCACCACGGCCGCTGGTCCTGGGCGTCTACGGCTCCGCTGCCGTCACCGCCGTCTTCGTGGCCCTGCTCGGCTGGCTGTTCATCGAAACCCGTGACGGCAGCGTCCTGGGCCTGGCCGAGCGGCTGACGTCATCGATCCAGACCTGCTGGCCATTCATCGTCGCCGTCGCCCTGCGCCGAAACGGCGGCTCCGGCTGAGGGCGGCAGGCGCAACAGAATCCGGCTGCTCAATACGTCCACGGCTACTTTGAGGCCATGGCGATGTCCGGGGGTGACGGGCGCTCTTCGCCGGTCACGGACTCCGGCTCACTCTCTCCCCGCAGCCGGGGGACGCCAGGAAGCGTCGCCGTGACCGACAAGTAGCTGTGACCGGCGTCAGGAACAGGCCCTAGTCAAGGGGGCACTTCACGTCGCTGCCGCTGGCCGCCTGCAGGAGCAGGTCGTAAAGCATCTCGCGCTGGCTGTCATCGAGCGCTGCGAGCACCTCGTTGTCAACCGCCGCGAGTGCGCACTCGGCCTCCGCGAG
>DASYBB010000111.1:0-5837 GCA_036501025.1 Streptosporangiaceae bacterium | reverse complement strand
CGCTTACGCCCCCATCCTGGGCGACGAGGCCAAGATCCTCGGCAAGGTGGTCGCCGTGCTCCGCCGGGTCTGACCGGTTAGCCGCTGCTAGTCGCTGGTGGTCCAGGTGATCATGGCGGTGGCCAGCTTCTCGTCGCCTTCGGTCCGCAGCGCGCCGTGGAGGTGACGCCCGTAAAGCGCCAGCACCAGGTCGCTGGCCGACCCGCGCACCGAGCCGTCCTCCGCCACGCCGCCGTCGCCCTCCGTCTGGTGAGCGCGCGCCCCGGACTGGCTCAGATCAACTGTCCACGTCGGCCCGTCGTCCGCCACCAGCGTCACCCGGCCCGGCGCCAGCGGCCACGCGCCCATCGTCGCCATGCCGACAGTCAGGAACTCGCCGATGCCGTCAGCAGCGACGACGCCGGGCAGCGGCTCGGGCTGCCCGGCCGCCTCCTGGGCGTCGAACGCGTGCACGGCGGCCTCCTGCACCTGGTGCCGGGCCACGGCCGCGGACGTGCTCGGCGCCGAGCCGCCGGCCTGCGCCCACCAGGTCCAGCACTCCTGGTCCGGGCCGGCCGCGGCCAGCGCCCGCACCAGCTCGCCGGTCGACTCCGCCGACCAGGCCAGCAGGTCCTCGCCCGGCTCCACGCCGGGCACCGCGTCCTCGTCCGGCGGCTCCGCGCTCGGGCCGGCGGCCACGATGTAGGCCCAGGTCCGCTGCACCTCGCCCAGGTGGGTGACCAGCTCGCGGACGGACCAGTCGGGGCAGCCGGGCACCAGGGAGTCGAGGGCCACCTCGGCCGCCGCGACGCGCAGCGCGGCGGACCGGTCCTCAATAAGCGTCAGCAGGTCATGGAAGGTCAGTGTCGACATGCGGTCAGTCCTACCAGCCGCCACCGACAACCGCGGCCGCCCGGCCTAGATCTTCTTCACCGCGACCTTGAGGCCGACGACCAGGGCGCCGATGGCCCCGCTCTCCAGGCCGTACCCGACGCACCGGAATACGCTCGCGCGCGCCAGCCGGCCGGCCGCCACCCCGAGGGCGGCCAGCAGGCCGACCCCGGCCCAGACGGCCACGTTGTCGGCCGCCGCGGCGCTGAGCAGCCCGGCCGACGCGCAGATGAAGATGACGATCGACGGGATGGCACCCGCGGTGATGAACGACTGCTCGTAGGCGATGTCCCGGAACTCGCTGGCCAGCAGGCTGCGGCGGGCCTGGATCTGGGCCTCGATGGCGGCCTCGTACAGCTCGCCGGCCAGCAGCGCCAGCACCGCCCCGATCAGGGCCAGCATCGTCGGCAGCGGCTCGGGCTCCCGCTCTAAGGCGACCACGAGCGCGAGCGCGACGAACATCCCCTTGACCGTCTTGCCGATCCGGCCCGGCCACGGCGAGCCGCCGTCGGGGATCACGCTAGGCCGCGATTCCCGCGCCCTTGACCTGGCGGCCGCGGGTCCAGACGCCGGTGATGGCGGCCGGGCGGGCCAGGACCGCGATGTCGGCCAGCGGGCTGCCGTCCACCGTGATGAGGTCGGCGTCGTACCCGGCGGCCAGCACGCCGCTGCGCGGCGCCTGCGGCCCGAGCGTACGCGGCGCGGTGGCCGTCGCCGCCTCGATGGCCTGCAGCGGCGTCATCCCGAGCGCGACCAGGTGAGCGAGCTCCGAGCCGTTGGTGCCCCAGGAGTTGGGCCGGTCCAGCCCGGTCAGGCCGATGTCGGTGCCCGCCGCGATGGTGACGCCCCGCTCGATGGCCAGCGCCATCGCGTCGGCGTGCGTCTGGGCGATGGCCACCAGCTTGGTCGCCGCGTACGGCGGCACCTGGCTCAGGTGGCCCAGGATGTCCTCGATGATGCTCCGGGTCGGGACCAGGATCGCCCCGGTCTCCCGCATCGCGTCGCACGCCTCGTCGTCCAGGTAGGTGCCGTGCTCGATGGTCGCGACGCCGGCCTCCAGCGCGGCCATGATGCCCGGCTTGCCGTGGCAGTGGGCGGCCACGACCCGCTCGGCCAGGCCCGCCACCTCCACGATCGCGCGCAGCTCGGCGCCGGTGAACTGCTGGTGGATGGGGTCGTCCAGGTCGGACAGCACGCCGCCGGACGCGCACACCTTGATCACGGCCGCGCCCCGGCGCAGCTGCTCGCGGACGGCCCGCATGCACTCGGCGGTGCCGTCGGCGAGCCGGAACGAGCCGTCGCCGCGGGCGAACTCCTCCATCCAGGCCAGCGGGTAGCAGTGCAGGTCGCCGTGCCCGCCGGTGGTGCTGAGGACCGCGCCCGCGGCGTAGATCGCGGGGCCGTCGAGCACGCCCTCGGCGACCGCCCGGGCCAGGTAGACGCCCAGGCCGCCCACCTCGCGGACCGAGGTGAAGCCGGCGTCCAGCGCGTTCGTCAGGTCGCGGGCGCACCGGGCCGCGCGCAGCGGGAGCGGCTCCTGGACGAGCCGGGCGAGGTCGAACTCCCGGCTGCCCATGAAGTGCGTGTGGCAGTCCCACAGGCCCGGCAGCACCGTCTGAGCCCGGAGCCGCGTCGCGCCGCCGTCCGGCGGCGCGGCGGCGGCCGGCCCGGCGTAGCTGATCTGCGTGCCGTCGATCAAGACCGTGGCATCGGCGACCGGCTCGCCGCGGCCGGGAATGAGCAGGGCGGCGTCGATCCGCTCCATGGGCTGCCTCCATCGGTGCGCTCGCGGGGCCGGCGGATTCCGCCCGTCAGTCCCCGTGATCATCCTGCCAATCCGGGGCGCCCGTGAGCCGCGCGGCTCGCCCGGCGGCCGGCCGGGCTTGGCGCGTGTGACAGATGGGTGACACGGTGCTATTTTTTTGCCGCCATCCCACTATGGGACTCCGTATGAACTGAGTAATGCGCTATACAAGTCTCAGTGCGAGCGAGCGAGCCGGGGTCAGCTGAGAACTCACCGTCGCTGCGCGGCCGACGGGCCGCACAGGACGGCCTCACCCGACTACGCGAAACGTTCGCGTCCGCGTCGGTGCCCGCGAAGATCGGAATGGGCCTCGGGCTGTTCCTCGCCATCCCCGTCCTGGCCATTGTGATCAGCATCGGGCTGGTCTTTCACTGGATATACGCGATCGCGCTGATGTGCGTCGTGGTGTACGTGATCTGGACCGGCCGCCGCAGCGTGCTGGCCACGCTCAGCGTCGCGCTGTGCGCCATGGCCATCGTCTACGGCGACCTGGTCGGCTCCCGGCACCCGTGGTACCTGCCCGTCCTGCTGCTGATCCTGCCGCTGGCGGTGGCCGCCGCCGCGCACGCGCGCCCGCTCGCGCGCTGGTTCGTGCCGTGCCGGACGGCGGCCTGGACGCTCGGGTGGGCGCTGCCGGTCGGGCTCCTGGCGTTCCTCCTGCAAAAGCACCAGCCAGTCCTCAGCCCCGCGCTGGCCTGGATCGTCGCGCTCGCGGTCCTGTCCTGGCGGCTGGTCCGGGCCTGGCAGGGCGGCCGCGAGCAGGTCCGCCAGCAGGCCCGGGGCGGTGCGCCGGGCGCGTACCCGTGGGCGCCGCCCGGGCCGGGCCAGCCGCCCGGCGGCTACCCGGTGCCGCGGCCCGGGTCGGGGCGCCCGGCGGCGGGCCGCCCCGGCGCGGCCGGCGCGCCGCTGCGGGTGGCCCAGGCCGGCGACGGGCTGCGCGGCCAGGGCGGCCCGGAAACGGCCCAGGGCCAGGCCGCGGCCGACTGGCCGGTGATCACCATCGACGAGGCGATGGCCGAGCTGGACGCCATGATCGGCCTGGACGCGGTCAAGGACCAGGTGCGGTCCATCGCCGCGTCGGTCGAGGCCGCGCGGCGGCGGGCGCTGTCCGGCCGCGACACCGAGAAGCCCATGCAGCACTTCGTCTTCCTCGGCCCGCCGGGCACCGGCAAGACCGCCGTGGCCCGGGTCATCGCGAAGATCTTCTACGCCTTCGGCCTGCTCAACACCCCGCAGGTGGCCGAGGCCCACCGCGCCGACCTGGTCGGCGAGTACCTGGGCGCGACCGCGATCAAGACCAACGAGCTGGTCGACTCCGCGCTCGGCGGCGTGCTGTTCATCGACGAGGCCTACAGCCTGGTCAACGAGGGCGACGGGCAGGGTGACCGGTTCGGCAACGAGGCGGTCCAGGCGCTGCTCAAGCGGGCCGAGGACAACCGCGAGGACCTCATCATCATCCTGGCCGGGTACGAGCGCCAGATGGACGCGTTCCTGGCCACCAACCCCGGCCTCAACTCCCGGTTCGGCAACCGGGTGAAGTTCCCCAGCTACGCGCCGGCCGAGCTGATCGCGCTCGCCGACCTCGCCGTCGAGCGCAAGGGCGAGCTGCTGGACCCCGACGCCCGCCCGGTGCTGCGGCGGATGTTCGACGAGGTCGCCCGCCGCCAGCTGACCGACGAGCTGGGCAACGGCCGGTTCGTGCGCAGCCTGCTGACCAAGGCCGGCCAGCGCCGGGACGTCCGGATCATGGGCGCCGCGGCCGAGCCGTCGCAGTCCGACCTGGTCACGATCCGGGGCACGGACCTGGACGAGGCCTACGCGGAGCTGACGACCCGGTTCCGCGGCTACGGCCAGACGCCGACGGTGGAGAGCGCGCTGGCCGAGCTGGACGCGCTGGTCGGCCTGGAGCCGGTCAAGCGCCAGGTGCACGAGATCGCCGCCCAGCTGCGGGTCGCGCGGCTGCGCGACCGGCAGGGCCTGGCCAGCCACGCGCCCGCCCGGCACTTCGTGTTCACCGGCCCGCCCGGCACCGGCAAGACGACGGTGGCCCGGATCCTGGGCCGGATCTTCTCGGCCCTCGGCCTGCTGGTCCGGCCCGAGGTGGTCGAGGCGCACCGCGCCGACCTGGTCGGCGAGCACCTCGGGTCGACGGCGATCAAGACCAACAAGCTGATCGACTCCGCGCTCGGCGGCGTGCTGTTCATCGACGAGGCCTACGCCTTGTACAACCGGGGCTACTCCGGCGGCGACGCCTTCGGGTCCGAGGCCGTCGCCACCCTGCTCAAGCGGGCCGAGGACGACCGGGACCGGCTGGTCATCGTCCTGGCCGGCTACACCGACGACATGCTGGCGTTCCTGCAGAGCAACCCCGGCCTGTCGTCGCGGTTCAGCGTCCGGATCGGCTTCCCGACCTACAGCGCCGACGAGCTGGCCGGCATCGCCGAGTCCATCGCCGCGCAGGCCGGGGACTCGTTCGCGGCCGACGCGCGGCCGGTCCTGGAGCAGATCTTCACCGACGCCTGCGGGCAGGGCCGGATCGACGAGCTCGGCAACGGCCGCTTCGCGCGGTCCCTGTTCGAGCGGGCGTGCGCGTCCCGTGACCTGCGGGTGGCCGGCATCGGCGATGACGCGACCACGCAGGACCTCACCACGGTCACGGCCGGCGACCTGCTCGCCGCCTACCGGGAACTGGCCGGCTGACTCAGCCCGCGATCACGCGAACGGCGCCAGCTCGGCCCCGGCTTCCTCCAGCGCGCAGCGAACGGACCGGGCCAGCGAGACCGCGCCCGGCGTGTCACCGTGCAGGCAGACCGAGCGGGCCAGCACCCGGACCTGGCCCCCGCCGGCGGCGGGCAGCGTCCCGCCGGTGACCAGGCCGACGGCGCGGCGGGCGACCGCGTCCGGGTCGGTCAGCACCGCGCCCGGCTGGTCCCGGCTGACCAGGGTGCCGTCCTCGTGGTAGGCCCGGTCGGCGTACGCCTCGGCGACGACCCGGAGCCCGGCCGCGCTGGCCTCCACGGCTGCCACCGATCCGGGCTGGGCCAGCAGCGGCAGCCCGGCGTCATAGGCGCGGATCGCCGCGATCACCGCGCCCGCCTGGACCGGGTCCCAGCCGGCCCGGTGGTACAGGGCGCCGTGCGGCTTGACGTAGCTGACCCGGCCG
>DASYBB010000110.1:0-38605 GCA_036501025.1 Streptosporangiaceae bacterium | reverse complement strand
GCGCATCGCGAGGAAGTTGATCGCCGTGAAGATGGCCATCAGGATGATGGTGAACAGGAAGCCCAGCCCGGTGGTGACCTTCGTCGTCGGGTTGTAGATGTTGATGTTGTGCCCGGTGAACCAGTACTGCCCGTACTGCATCACCGCGAAGCACTCGATGGGCGCCACGCAGACGGCCTGCAGCCAGGAGAAGAAGCCGAAGGACGCTCCGGCGACACTGCCGAACGCGAAGTGCGGGAACCGGGCCGTGCCGCCCGACACCGGGTACATGCCGCCGAGTTCGGCATGTATCAGTGCGAGGACGATGATGATGACGCCGGCGATGGCCCAGGACAGCAGGGCGGCCGTGCCGACTGCCTGTGCCGCGAACAGCGAGCCGAACAGCCAGCCGGAGCCGATCAGCGACGTCTCCGACGACCAGATGGCTCCGACGAGCCCCATCTCGCGCTTGAGACCAACGTCTGTCGGCGCCGTAACAGTAGCCACAGACTCTGCTGCCATGATCGAACCTTCTTTCGGGTCCGCATACGTGGGCCATACGGCCCGATGAGTAGGGCTCATGGTAATGATCGGCCCGTGCCATGAGAAGCCGTCACCTGGCTTCATTTCGGTAACGCACATCACCGAATGGGCATTGGGACGCACCCGGCAAGCAGGTTCTGACCAGGGCATCGTCGCGGGCGGGGGGCGCGCTATACGCCGGTCACGTTCACAAATCGTTAACGCTATGGCGGCGCGGCTTAAGTGCGCGCCGAGTCCGTCACGGGTAACTGGAATATGCCAAACGGGCAGTTTCCGGTTTGTTCAGCTGGCCGCGGTGGCGGCCGGCCCGGCCCGCCCGGCGTCGGCCTGGGCGCGGATCGTGGTGACGTTGCCCCGCGCGGCACAGTGCTCCGGGCAGTACCGCCGGGAGCGGTTGGAGCTGGCGTCGATGAAGACCCGCTGGCACGACGCGATCGAGCAGATGCCCAGCCGGGCCAGTCCGTGCGGGGAGACGGTGAGGGCCAGGCCGACGACCGCGCCGGCCGCGTACTGGTCGGCGGCCGACCCGTGCTCGGCCAGGTGCACGTGCCAGGGCTGGTCGTCGTGAGTGACGAGCTCGGGCTGGACCGGGCTGCGGGCGAGCAGGGCATTGAGGCTGGCCATGGCGGCCGCGTCCCGGCCCGTGGCGGCGGCGGTGAACACCGCGCTCAGCTCGGCGCGCAGCGCGCGCAGGGCATCCAGGTCGAGCGCGGTCGCGGCCCCGGCCAGCCGGGGCCGGTCAGCGACCAGCGCGCGGAAGTCACTGGTGGTGCCGAGCGGATCGAGATCGCCGTGTGCCCGATAGGCCGTGTTAACCAGGCGAACCGCCAGCTCGGCATAGGACGTGAGGTTCACTCCGGTCCTTACCTGCGGTGGGGATCAAGCGGGGACTGTGACCGCTCCCGGCCCGATTATCGCACAGGCGGAGCGAACCGGGCCGGGATTCGCAACTGGGGCAGGCGGGGCAGGGCGGGCCGGGGCCGGGTCGGCGCCGGCCGCGTGCGGATACTAGGGTCCCAGTCATGTTCGCTGTCACCGCTGTGCGCGCCGATTCCAGTAATCCGCTGGCCGCCCTGGAGCTGGGTCAGCACGCCGACCCGGTGCCGCCGGACGGCTGGACCACGGTCATGGTCAAGGCCGCCGCGCTCAACCACCACGACATCTGGTCGCTGCGCGGCGTCGGGCTGCCGGCCGACCGCCTGCCGATGATCCTGGGCTGCGACGCGGCCGGGATCGACGAGGACGGCAACGAGGTCGTCGTGCACGCGGTCATCGGCGACCCGTCGGGCGGCGACGAGACCCTCGACCCGGGCCGGTCGCTGCTGTCGGAGAAGTATGACGGCACCATGGCCGAGCGCGTGACGGTGCCGCGGCGGAACCTGGTGCCCAAGCCGGCCGCGCTGAGCTTCGAGCAGGCCGCGTGCCTGCCGACCGCCTACCTGACCGCGTACCGGATGCTGTTCGGCCGGGCCGGGCTGCAGCCGGGTGCGACCGTGCTCGTCCAGGGCGCCGGCGGCGGCGTGGCCACCGCGCTGATTCTGCTCGGCCGGGCCGCCGGCTACCGCGTGTGGGCGACCAGCCGGAGCGAGGCCAAGCGCGCCCGCGCGATCGAGCTCGGCGCCGACCGGGCCTTTGAGTCCGGGGCGCGCCTGCCGGAGCGGGTGGATGCGGTCATGGAGACGGTCGGCGAGGCGACCTGGGGGCACTCGCTGCGCTCCCTGCGGCCCGGCGGCACCGTCGTGGTCTGCGGCGCCACCAGCGGCCCGATGCCGCCCGCCGACCTGAACCGCGTGTTCTTCCTGCAGCTGTCCGTGGTCGGCTCTACCATGGGCAGCCGTGATGAGCTGGCCCGGCTGCTCACCTTCCTGGACCAGACCGGGGTGCGGCCGGTCATCGACCGGGCCCTCCCGCTGGCCGAGGCCCGCGACGGCTTCGCCGCCCTGATCGGCGGCGAGGTGTTCGGGAAGATCGTCTTCACGCTTTAGCGGCGGGCACCCGGCGAGGTGCTCTAGCGGCGGGCACCGGCGAGGCGCCGGGCCGGCCCGCCCGGCCCTTCGCCGCGCGGGCCAGTCGGGCCGTCAGCCCCGGGCCGGACCCGGCCCGGCCGCCGGTGGCTCCTGCTCAGGCTTCGCCGCCCCGGGCTCCGCCGCCGGTGCCGCGCTGTCCCCGGCCTCGGATGCCGGTCCCGCGGCGGCGTCCGGCGCCGCCGTGCCCGGGGCGGCCGCTGCGGGTGCCGCCGCGTCGTCCGGCGCCGCCGCGTCCGCCTTCTCCGCCGGGGCGCCAGTGTCCCGCTCCGCTGCGGCGTCAGCGTCCCGGCCCGGCGCGAAGACCTCGTCGCGGATCCGGCTCAGCGTGTCGGCCAGGATGTTCTTCAGGTCGCCGAGCGCGCCCTCGCCGAGGTCCCCGGCGTGGCCGGCGACGTGGCTCAGGTCGCGGGCAAAGTCCGAGGCGAGCCGGTCCAGCCCGGCCGGCATGCCGGCCCAGTCCTGCCACCCGGCGGCCCGCCCGGCAAACCCGGCCCAGTCCGGCCGCCCGCCACCCGGCCGCCCGCCGCCCGAACGCCCGGAGCCGGCACCAGCACCAGCACCAGCGCCGGCGCCCGCCCCGGCGCGGCCGCCCGGCCGCGCACCGCCCTTGTGGCCGCTGCCGCGGTGGGACCGGAACGCGTCCCGGATGTCCTCGCGCGCCTGCCGGGCCTCGTCCCGGATCCGCCGGGCGTCATCCGCCGACGACCCGCTGGCCCCGGCCGCCCCGGCCCCGCCGGCCCGGCCCGCGGCCTCCGCGCCTCCCGTGTCGCCCTCGTCTGAGCTCTCGCCGGCACCGGCACCGGCGCCCTGGCCCGCGCTCCCGCTCCGGCCCGCGCCGGCGACCTGCCCCGGCTCGCCGTCCCGGGCAGCCGGCCGGCCATCCCGCGGTCCGCGCCCGTCCCGGCGGATGTCCCTAGCCGCCCAGGTGATCTCCTCGCGCAGGCTGCGGACCGTGTCCCGGACGTCTTCGCTGACCTCGCGCGCGATGTCCCGCACCGACTCGGTGAGCTCGTCCTCAAGCTCGGCCAGGTCGTCCAGGCGGGCCCGGATCTCCTCGCGGCCCTTCTCGGTGATCCGGTAGACCTTCCGGCCGTCGACCTCGTCGTGGGTGACCAGCCCGTCGTCCTCCAGCCGGGCCAGCCGCGGGTAGATGGTGCCCGGCGACGGCGAGTAGACCCCCATGAACCGGTCCTGGAGCAGCCGGATGACCTCGTAACCGTGCCGGGGCGCCTCGTCGAGGAGCTTGAGCAGGTACAACCGGAGCCTGCCGTGCCGGAAGATCGGGCTCACCGTGCATCACCTGTCCTGCCTCGCCGACGACGAACCGGACCGTGTCGGGCTGTGCTCTCACTGACCGGGCGGCCGCGACCCGTGTTCACGCACAGCGCGGCACCGCCCTCTCCAGATACGTTATGTCGCGTCAGCCAAAAGTCAAGATGTATCGTGACTGGCGCCATGTCAACAGCTTACTCGTCGACATCGTCGTCCAGCCGGGCGAGCCAGCTGGCCAGCCGGTCGACCTCGGCCGCTGACTCCGGGAAGGCATCGACGAACTCCGTCAGCCGCTCGGCGAGCCAGGTCAGCGTGACCTCCTCGTCCCCGCGCCGCTGGCTGAGCTCCTCGATGCCCCGGTCGGTGAAGTACACCCCCCCTGGCCCTAGCCGTCCAGGTGCAGGGCGGCCGTCACCAGGCCCCCGTGTTCCTGGGCGTGGGCCTTGGCCGAGCCCGCGGCCGGCGCCGAGCTCGCCGGGAGGGTGATCGGGTACACCGGGCGGCCGACGACCTGCGGGAGGGACAGGCCCATGGAGGGCCACGCCCCCATGTTGGCCGGCTCCTCCTGGGTCCAGGCCACCTGGGCGGCGGCCGGGTAGCGGCTCAGCTCGGCCGCGATCTCGGCCGCCGGCAGCGGGTAGAGCCGCTCGACCCGGACCAGCGCGATGTCGTCGCGGCCCTCCTTGGCGCGCCGCTCGGCCAGGTCGTAGTAGATCTTGCCCGCGCACAGGATGACCCGGCGGACCGCCGCCGGGTCGGCGCCCGCGGCCAGCGCGGGGTCGCTGATCACCGGCTGGAACGAGCCGGAGATGAAGTCGGCCACCGCGGATGTCGCGGTCTTCAGCCGCAGCATCGACTTGGGCGTGAACACGATCAGCGGCTTGACCCGGCCCGAGCGGGCCTGCCAGCGCAGCAGGTGGAAGTAGCTGGCCGGGGTGCTGGGCATGGCCACGGTCATGTTGTCCTGGGCGCACAGCGACAGGAAACGCTCGGGCCGGGCCGAGGAGTGGTCCGGGCCCTGGCCCTCGTAGCCGTGCGGCAGCAGCAGCACGACGCCCGAGCGCTGGCCCCACTTCTGCTCGCCGGAGCTGATGAACTCGTCCAGGATGGTCTGCGCGCCGTTGATGAAGTCGCCGAACTGCGCCTCCCAGCAGACCAGCGCGCCGGGCCGGGCCACCGAGTAGCCGTACTCGAACCCGACGGCGGCGTACTCCGACAGCAGCGAGTCGTAGATGTAGAACTTCGCGTTCGGGCCGTTGAACCGGCGCAGCGGCGTGAACTCCTCGCCGGTGTGCCGGTCGACCAGCACGGCGTGCCGCTGGCCGAACGTGCCGCGCCGGGAGTCCTGGCCGATCAGCCGGACCGCGTGCCCGTCGATGAGGGTCGACCCGAAGGCGAGCAGCTCGCCGGTGGCCCAGTCGATTTCGTCCTGCTCGATCATGGCCGAGCGCCGCTGCAGCTGGGGCAGCAGCCGCGGGTGCGGCGTGAACCCCTGGGGCAGGTCGAGCTGGGAGTCGATGATCGACTTGATCGTCTCGGCCGGGATCGCCGTGGGCACGGCCTCGTGGTCGGCGGGCGCGGCCTGCGCCACCGGCCGGCGGGATACCGTGCCGGGCTCGGCCGGCCGGCTCAGCGCGTCCCTGGTCTCGGTGAAGGCGCGCTCCAGCTCCTGCTGGTAGTCGCGCAGGGCCTGCTCGGCCTCCTCCATCGTGATGTCGCCGCGGCCGATCAGGTTCTCGGTGTACAGCTTGCGGGTGGACCGCTTGGCGTCGATCAGGTCGTACATGAGCGGCTGGGTGAACGAGGGGTTGTCGGCCTCGTTGTGGCCGCGCCGCCGGTAGCAGATCATGTCGATGACGACGTCCTTGGCGAACGCCTGCCGGTAGGCGAAGGCCAGGTGCCCGACCCGGACCACGGCCTCGGGGTCGTCCCCGTTGACGTGGAAGATGGGCGCCTGGATCATCCGCGCCACGTCCGTGGAGTACACGCTGGACCGCGAGGACTCCGGCGCGGTGGTGAAGCCGACCTGGTTGTTGACCACGATGTGCACGGTGCCGCCGGTCCGGTAGCCGCGCAGCTGCGACAGCTCCAGCGTCTCGGCCACCACGCCCTGGCCCGCGAAGGCCGCGTCCCCGTGGATCATCACCGGCAGCACGGTGAAGCCGTCGGCGTCGCCCATGTCCAGCACGTCCTGCTTGGCCCGGACCACGCCCTCCATGACCGGGTCGACGGCCTCCAGGTGGCTCGGGTTGGCCACCAGCGTGGTCGGGATCTCGCCGCCGCCGCCGACGCGGTAGCTGCCCTCGGCGCCCAGGTGGTACTTCACGTCGCCGGAGCCGTGCGTGGTGGCCGGGTCGAGGTTGCCCTCGAACTCGTTGAAGATCTGCCCGTAGGACTTGCCCACGATGTTGGCCAGCACGTTCAGCCGGCCGCGGTGGGCCATGCCGATGACCGCCTCGTGCAGCTGCGCGTGGGCGGCCTCGGTCAGCACCGCGTCCAGCAGCGGGATCAGCGACTCGGCGCCCTCCAGCGAGAACCGGCGCTGCCCGACGAACTTGGTCTGCAGGAACATCTCGAACGCCTCGGCCACGTTGAGCCGGGACAGGATGCGCAGCTGCTCGTCCTTGTCGGGCCGCCCGTGCGGGCGCTCGACCCGGGCCTGGATCCAGGCCCGCTCGTCCGGGTTCTGGATGTGCATGTACTCCACGCCGACGGTGCGGCAGTAGGAGTCGCGCAGCACGCCGAGGATCTGCCGGAGCCGCATCCGCGGCTCGCCGCCGAAGCCGCCGGTGGCGAACTCCCGCTCCAGGTCCCACAGGGTCAGGCCGTGCCGGTTGATGTCCAGGTCCGGATGGCGGCGCTGGCGGTACTCCAGCGGGTCGGTGTCGGCCATCAGGTGCCCGCGCACCCGGTAGGCGTGGATCAGCTCGTGGACCCGCGCGGCCTTGGTGACGTCGTCCTCGTGGCCGGCCTGGATGTCGCGCTCCCAGCGGACCGGCTCGTACGGGATCTGCAGGGCCTGGAAGACCTCGTCGAAGAAGCCGTCCTCGCCCAGCAGCAGCTGGTGGATGACCCGCAGGAAGTCGCCGGACTGGGCGCCCTGGATGATCCGGTGGTCATAGGTGGACGTGAGCGTGACCGTCTTGCTGATGGCCATCCGCGCGATGGTCTCGGCCGAGGCGCCCTGGTAGGCCGCGGGGTACTCCATCGCCCCCACGCCGACGATGCAGCCCTGCCCCTGCATGAGCCGCGGAACGCTGTGCTCGGTGCCGATCGTGCCCGGATTGGTCAGGCTGATCGTCGTGCCGGCGAAGTCCTCGACCGTGAGCTTGCCCGAGCGGGCCTTGCGGACGATGTCCTCGTAGGCGCCCCAGAACTGGCGGAAGTCCATGTTCTGCGCGCCCTTGATGGACGGCACCAGCAGCTGCCGGGACCCGTCCTCGCGGCGGATGTCGATGGCCAGGCCGAGGTTGATCTCGCCCGGCTGGACGAGCACGGGCTTGCCGTCCACGTCGGCGTACGCGTTGTTCATCTCCGGCACCACGGCCAGGGCGCGCACCAGCGCGTAACCGATGAGATGCGTGAAGGACACCTTGCCGCCGCGACCGCGGGCGAGGTGGTTGTTGATGACGATGCGGTTGTCGGCCAGCAGCTTGGCCGGGATCGCGCGCACGCTGGTGGCCGTCGGCACGGCCAGGCTGGCCGACATGTTGGCGACGGTCCGGGCGGCAGCGCCGCGCAGCCGGACCTGCTCGCCGGCCGGCACCGGGGCGGGCGCCAGCGGCGCGAGCCGGGGCGCGACCGGGGCGGCCGGCGCAACCGGGGCGGTCGGCGCGACCGGGGCGGCCGGCGCGGCCGGGGCGGCCGGCGCAACCGGGGCGCTCGGGGCGGCGGCGGCCCCGTTGGCCGCCGGGGGCGATGCGGCCGCCTGCTCGGGCGACGGGTGATAGTCCGCGAAGAAGTTCCACCACGCTCGGTCGACCGAGCTCGGATCCGCCTGGTACCGCTGGTAAAGCTCGTCCACGAGCCACTGGTTGGGCCCGAAGTCAGCGCCGGCCTCGACAACCTCCGCGGCCTCGCCCGACCCGTTCGCGAACTGTGCATTGAGATCCGCGGTTGCGCGCGGAGACCCAGAAGACACGGCGGACATCGCCCTCTTCCGAAAGTGAAGTATCTGAGGTGTTCCCCGCTCATTGAGGCTACCCGGAAGCCCGGATGCTCTCCTCCGCGGGGACGGAGCACAGCTTACGCGGACAGACGGTCCCGGCCGTGGGGTTCCAGCCAGCTCACGTACGGCCCCTTGGGCACGATGCGCGACGGGTTGATCCATTCCTGCGTCTGGTAATAGTGCCGCTTGATCTGGACGAAGTCGGTCGTGTCACCGAAGCCGGGCCGCTGGTACAGGTCGCGCGCGTAGGCCCACAGGTGCGGGTAGTCCGCGATCCGGTGCAGGTTGCACTTGAAGTGCAGGTAGTAGACGGCGTCGAACCGGACCAGGGTCGGGAACAGCCGGATGTCGGCCTCGCACAGCTGGGGGCCGAGCAGGAAGCGGCGGCGGCCGAGGCGCTCCTCCAGGGCGTCGAGCGTGGTGAACACCGCGTCGAACGCCTCCTCGTAGGCGGCCTGGGTGGCGGCCATGCCGGTCCGGTACACCCCGCTGGAGACCGCGTGGTGGATGAGCGCGCCGATGGCGTCGATCTCCCGGCGCTGGGCCGGCGGGTACAGGTCGGGCGCGCCCGGCCGGTGGAACTCGGTGAACTCCGTCTCCAGCATGACGCTGATCTGCGGGAAGTCATTGGTGACGATCCGCTGGCGCATGGTGTCCCAGATCAGCGGCACCGTGCAGCGGCCGGTGTAGCCGGGGTCGGTGGCGAGGTACAGCTCGGCCAGCCACTGCGCCCCGGTGGCCGGGTCGCGGCCGCCGCTGCTGTCGGGGAACCGCCAGCCGCGCTCGCCGGGGATGGGGTCGGTGACGGTGAGCCCGATCACCCGCTCCAGGCCGAGCAGGCGGCGCACGATCAGCGCGCGGTGGGACCAGGGGTCGGCGAGCGAGGCGTAGAGCTGATACCGTCCCGGCTGCGCCGTGTAGCCGCTGGCGCCGTCGCGGGTGATCCGGTTGGAGAACATCGCCGGCTGGCGCGGGAAACCGCCGCTTATGGCCATGCCAGGTGTCGGCAGCGCGCCGCCGTGCATTCATCGCCTCCCTTCCCGCTCCAGGGACGTGGCCGACGGATGCTGTCCTACTATGTCCGGACCGGCTTGCGCAAGGGGGTCTTAACCCGTGAGTTCTCTGGCGAGCGGGATCGCCGGCCTCAGCGGCTGGCTCGCCTACCTGGTGGTCGCCGCGCTGGTGTTCGGCGAGACCGCCGTCTTCATCGGCTTCTTCGTGCCCGGCGAGACCGCCGTGATCCTGGGCGGCGTGCTGGCCAGCCGGGGGCATCTCGCCCTGTGGGCGCTGATCGTGATCGTCGTGGCCGCGGCCGTGGCCGGCCCCCTCGTCGGCTACGAGATCGGCCGCCGGATGGGGGACCGGCTGTTCGCCAGCCGGGTCCTGCGCCGCGTCCCCGGCGGCGTGGACCGCACCCGGGCCGTGCTCCGCGACCGGGGCGGCCTCGGCGTGCTGCTCGGCCGGTTCGTGGCCATCGTGCGGGCGATCATGCCGGCCGCGGCCGGGGCGGCACCGGTCCGCTACGGCGTATTCGTGCGCTACAACCTGATCGGCGGCGTGGTCTGGGGCGTCGGCTACAGCCTGCTGGGCTACCTGGCCGGGTCCGCCTACACGGTCATCGAGAAGCGCGTCGGCGCGGGCCTGGCCATCGCGGTCGCCGTGCTCATCGTCGCCGCCCTGGCCGCCTGGGCTATCCGCAAGTTCCGCCGTGACCGCGCCCGCCGGCCCCCGGCCCCCGCGGACGCGACCGCCCCGGCCGAGACAACCGCCCCCGAGACACCCGCCCCCGGACAGCCGTGATCCCGGCGTCCCCGGGCCCTGGCCGGCCCGGGTCAGCCGGGATCACTGGTTCGCCTAGCGCCTCCCGACCAGCCAGGCGGCGTCGGCGCCGTCGTCCAGGAACTCGTCATCCGCGGGGAACGTCCCGTCTCCGGCGAGCCACCCGCCCGGCCGGTCGCCCGGGCGGGCCCCTGCGCCGCCCGGCGCGGCCGGGCGCTGCCCGATGCCGTCACCATGGAAGTTCAGGAGCCGCCGGGTGGCGGCTTGCAGCATGCCGCTGGGCTGGCGGCTCAGGCTGAGCGCCGCATCCTCACGGCGGCTCCCGTGGCTCACCAGCAGTACGCCGACGACCGGCGCAGCCACCGCAGCGATCGCGATGGCGAGCAGGATGATCATTCCTACCTACTTCCCGTAGCGGCCGCATCGATCGGCACGGCACCCGACGCCGCTGGCTCATGTCCCGCCATTCGATCTGATGTTGCCATCCATCCAGCTCATACCAATGAGTGGTCTGTTTGAAACGAGCAGAATGGGTATCATCTACCTATCCGGATGGTGAGAATCATCGGCATGGGTGACACCCGTCAGCGCAGGAGGAGGCCACGTGGCTCAGGCGAAGTACCAGCAGATCGCCGACCGGCTGCGTGACCAGATCAGCCGGGGCGCCCTCGCCCCCGACGACCGCCTGCCCAGCGAGCCCGACCTGGTCCGGCAGTACGACGCCTCCCGCAACACGGTCCGCCTCGCCCTGGCCCTGCTGACCAACCAGGGGCTGGTCGTCACCCGGCAGGGCCTCGGCACGTTCGTGCAGGCCCCGGCCAAGCCGTTCACCGCGCTGCTGTCACGGGTCAAGCTGCCCCCCGGCGGGCATCACGCGTCGACCGCGCTGCCGATCGTGGGTCCCGATCCCAGCAAGCCCGAGACGGTCCGGTTCGTGGTCGAGACGCTGCCCGCCACGGCCAGCGTGGCCGAGAAGCTGCAGATCGCCCCCGACGACCCGGTCATCGTGCGCCGCACCCGGCAGCACATCGACGACGTCCCGTGGCTGATGCTCAACTCCTACTTCCCGATGGACATCGCCGGCGAGACCGCGCTGGCCCACGCCGGCCAGATCCCGCAGGGCTCGGTCAAGTTCCTGGCCGAACTCGGGCACCAGCAGGCCGGCTTCGTCGATGAGATCGGCGCCCGGATGCCGGACGCGATCGAGCTGAGCTTCTTCGAGCTGCCCGCCGGGATGCCGGTGATCGTGGTCAACCGGACCTCCTACAGCGCCGAGCGCCCCATCCGCCTGACCCGCTACATCTACCGCGGCGACCGCGTCCGCCTGGCCCACGTCGTCGGCAGCATCCCGCCCAACTACCGCCCCGCCACCACCTAAGCCGCCGCTCCCCTCAAGGGTTCGGTTCGGTCCATCCCCAAGATGGCAGGGCGATCCCCGAACCGCTGAGGGCTTTCCCCATTCCGACAGCCCACCCAGCCGAAACGGTGCCGTTCTCCCTCCCGTCCGTCCTTGCCGTCACTCCAGCCCCGCGAACTCCCGCCGCCTTCGGCGGCCGCCTGCGCCGCAGGCCGCCCGAACAACATGACGGTAAGAACGCTGCTGCTCTAGCAACAGCGACTGCACGTTCATGTCGTTGTTCGGGGGACCGGCCGCCCGCGCGGGGCCGCCCGGCGGTGCCTGTGGGGCGGATGGGCCCGCCGGGCGAAGTTGGGCGGGCCGGGCGGAGGGACCGGGCAGGGCACGCCGGCCCGGCGCCGCGCTGGTCAGCCGCCGCGGGCCAGCTGGGGGACGAACACCGCGGCGTTGACGGTGCCGAGGCCCGAGGCCAGGTCGTAGCCGGGGACGGCGCGGAAGCCGGGCACCGTGGCGCCGTCGTCGCCGTGCACCGTGTTGTCCCCCGAGACGACGTCGGTGATGCCCGCGCTGCGGGCCGCGGCCATCTTGTACAGCGCCGGGTTGATCAGGCCCAGCGGGTGCCCGGCGACCTGGTCGGACAGGGCCACGAGGCCGGCCATCAGCGGGGTGGCCAGGCTGGTGCCGCAGCTGGACTGCCAGCCGCCGCTGCCCGCGAAGGTGCCGTACACCGCCACCGGGCTGGAGCACGAGCCGTTCATGGAGATGTCGGGGATGCCGCGGTGGCTGCCGGTGACGGCGGCCACGCCGTCCTGGTAGGACGGCCGGGCGAAGATGGCCGACTGGCCGCCGCCGCCCAGGTTCCAGGCGCTGTCGGGAGCCAGCCGCTCGCCGGCCGGGTTCAGCCGCACCTGGGTGCCGCCGACCGCGGTCACGAGCGGGTCGGACGCGGGCCACTCGACGACCGGCCGGTTGTAGATGCTGTTCATGTGGAAGGTCTCGCCCGAGGCCCCGTTGTCGCCGGAGGCGGCCAGGACGGTCACGTGATCGCGCTGGGCCAGCTGGAACGGGCCGCGCAGGCCCAGCAGCTGGGACGGCGAGGTGAAGGTCTGCTCGGTGGCGCCGAAGCTCTGGCTGATGACCTGGCCCAGATGGTGCTGCAGCACGTAGTTCTCGGCCGTGACGATCTGCGGGAACCCGGCCACGCCCTCGGTCTCCGCGGTCGGGGTCTCGACCAGGACGATGGCCGCGGCCGGCGCCATCACGTGCGCCCACTCGACATCCATGCTGGTCTCGGAGGCCCAGCCGGACCGGGTCGTGTTGTCGGTGTAGGCCGGCACCGGCCCCGCGGGGGCGATGACCTTCAGCGAGGCCGGGGCGCGCAGCTTGAAGGCCGCGTCGAAGCTGGCCAGGTCGGCCGTGATCGTGGGCGAGCCGAAGGAGTCCACGATGACGATGGTCTGCCCGGCGCCGTCGATGCCCCGCTTGCGCAGCGGCCCGAGGTTGTATGCCGTCGTCAGCTGGGCCGGGGTGAGGGCGGTCGGCGGGGGCGGGTCCACGCTCGGGACCGGGCTCGGGGACTGCGCGGCCGGGCTGTGCGCGGCCGGCTGGCCGGCGCCGCCGGCCGCCGGCCCGCCGGCCGATGAGCACGCTAGCCCGAGGCTCACCGCGGCCAGCGCGCCCGCGCCCGCGGCCGCCCGCCGTGCCTGGCCCCGGACCCGTCCCCGACCGTCTGACCGCACTGTCTGGCTCACCCTTAACCGAATGTGACGACTACCCGAACGTGACGACCTGCCGCACGACATTTCCCTCACGCAACGCGCTGACGGCCCGGTTCAGTTCCCCGAACGCGATCCGGGCGCTGATCAGCCCCTCGATGTCGAGCTTGCCCGCGCGCCACAGCGCGACGGACCGGGGGATGTCCCGGTGCAGGTCACAGCCGCCGTACATCGAGCCCATCAGGCGCTCGGCGTCCCCGGCCAGCTCGCCCGCGTTGAACGCCACCGTATCGTCCCGGCGGCCGATCCCGACGCCGAGTACGTCGGGCACAGGAACGGCTGCCCGCCCGCGCGGGTCGCGCACTCCCCGCAGGACGGCGTCCAGCTGAACTCCCCTTACTCCACGATCCGCAGGGCCATCTTGGGGCAGGAACTGACGGCGTGCCGGACCTGCTGCTCCAGCCCGGCCGGGACGTCACCCGGCGTGATCTGCAGGTTGTCGTCGTCGTCCACCTCGAACACCGCGGGCACCAGGCCCGCGCATACCGCGTTGGACTCGCACGCATCCCAGTCCGCCTCGACACGCATGGCGCACCTCCCTGATCAGCGCCGGCTCGTTTACCCGCCGGCGGGCGAATAGTCCGGAGTAGAGCATGACCCTCGCGCGCGCGGCAAGGCGGCCCCAGGCCAGACTGAGCGCATGGCCCACGTGACCGCCCAGCCCGCCCCGCCCCAGCTGCCCGCCGCGCTCGCCGCGGCCGCCGAGCAGGCCCGCGGGTTCATGCCGCCCGCTGAGGGACTGGCCCTGTTCGAGACCGCGGCGGCCTACGCCGCCCGCGGCCCGGTCGCCGAGATCGGCACCTACTGCGGCAAGTCGACCATCTACCTGGCCGCCGCCGCCCGGCAGGCCGGCCAGGTCGTCGTGACCGTCGACCACCACCACGGGTCGGAGGAGAACCAGCCCGGCTGGGAGTACCACGACGCCGAGCTCGTCGACCCGGTCACCGGCCGGCTGGACACGCTGCCGCATTTCCGGGCCACCCTGGCCGCGGCCGGGCTGGAGGAGCAGGTCATCGCCATCGTCGGCCGGTCCGCCGCGGTGGCCGCGCTGTGGCGCGCGCCGCTCGGGCTGCTGTTCATCGACGGCGGCCACACCGACGCGGCGGCCGTCGCCGACTACGAGGGCTGGGCGCCGCGGGTCGCGCCCGGCGGCGCGCTGGCCATTCACGACGTCTTCCCCGACCCCGCCGACGGCGGCCAGGCCCCGTTCCGGATCTTCCGGCGCGCGCTGGCGTCCGGCGCCTTCACGCAGGTCCGGGTGGCGGGCTCGCTACGAGTGCTTGAGCGGACCGGGGACGGGATCGGCTGACCCGCAGCCGCACGCCGCCGACAGCGCGGCGGGCAGCTCAGCGGCCCGCGGCCCGGCGGTGACGTCGGCGAAGATGCCCGCCCCGCCGGTCGCCCCGGACAGCGCGTCGGCGGCCAGGACCACGGTGGCCGCGGTCCAGGCGCTCTGCTCGGCCGGGAAGTGGGCCTGGTTGACGAACTGCCAGCCCGTCCAGTACGCGCCGCTCGGGTCGCGCAGGTGCTGGATCTGCTCCAGCAAGTCCAGCGCCCGGGCCTGGTCGCCGATCGCGTCCAGGGCCAGGGCCAGCTCGCACGTCTCGGCACCGGTGACCCACGGCTCGTCGCTCACGCACCGGATGCCCAGGCCCGGCACCACGAACGTGTCCCACCCGGCGGCCAGCCGCTCGTCGGCGCCGGAGCCGCGCAGCGGTCCGCCGAGCACCGGGTAGTACCAGTCCATCGAGAACCGGCTCTTGTCCGCGAACGACTCCTCGTGGCAGGCCACCGCGTGCCCGAGCTGGGCCGCGGCCAGGTCCCAGTCGGGCTGGCTGGTGCCCAGGTGGTCGGCCAGCGCGATCGCGCAGCGCAGCCCCTGGTACATGCTGGCGCACCCGGCCAGCAGGGCGTAGGTGTCGGGGCTGCCGTCGTCGCGCCGCCGCCAGATGATCTCGCCGCCCTCGCGCTGCAACCCGAGCGCGAACTCGACTCCCGCGCGGATCAGCGGCCACATCCTCGACACGAACGCCTCGTCGCCGGTGACCAGGAACTCGTGCCAGACACCCACCGCGGGATACACCGCGTGGTTGCTCTCGGCCGCCCGGTCGGCCTTAATCCCGTCCGCGGTCTGCACCGGCCACGAGCCGTCCCGCCGCTGGCTGGCGGCCAGCCAGGCGTAGGCGCGCCGGGCCGGCCGCCGCAGCCCGCAGGCCGACAGGGCCATGGCGCACTCGACGTGGTTCCAGGCGTCGACGTGCCCGTCGGGCCAGCCGATCGCGCCGTCCTTCTGCTGCGCCGCCGCGATGGCCTGCCCGGTGGCCAGCAGCTGATCCGCGGTCAGGATGCCCGCTACCTCCGGCACCCAGCCGTCCGGCCGCTCATGCCCCCGCATGTGCGTCCAGGTTCCCCGTGGTGGTGGCACTCCCGTTCCTTCCCCGGCTCCCGTTGCTCGTCGTCCCGGCCGCCCCCGCGGTCCCGGCTGCCCCCTGCTCACCCGCCCCGTGCTTGGACGCCCCGTGCTTAGACGCACCGCCGGCCGGCCTGGTCGCATAGACGACCAGGCTCTTGCCGAGCACCGGGTTGAGCGCCCGGTCGGCCAGCCGGGTCACCTTCGGCGCCGACATGATGTCCCAGACCAGCAGCCGGTGGTAGGCGCGGGCCAGCGGGTGATCATCATCGTGCACGCCGACGGCGCACTTCACCCACCAGTACGGGGAGTGCAGCGCGTGCGCGTGGTGGTGCCCGCCGACCGTCAGCCCGGCGACGGCCAGCTTGGTCTCCAGCTCGCGCCGGGTGAAGATCCGGATGTGCCCGCCCGGCACGTTGTGATAGTCGTCGGACAGCCGCCAGCAGATCCGCTCCGGCAGCCACGCGGGCACCGTGACCGCCGCCGTGCCGCCGGGGGCCAGTACCCGGGTGATCTCGCCCATCGCGGCCTGGTCGGCCGGGATGTGCTCCAGCACCTCGGAGGCGATGACCACGTCGAAGCTGCCGTCGGCGAACGGCATGGCCGTGGCGTCGCCCGCGACGCAGGCGGCGTCCGCGCCGGCCGGCACCTCGCCTGCCTCCCGCATGGCCGCGACCATCGCCGCGACCGACGCCAGCTCGGCCCGGTCGGTGTCCAGCGCGACGACGTGCGCGCCGCGGCGCAGGGCCTCGAAGGCGTGCCGCCCCGCGCCGCAGCCCAGGTCCAGGACCCGGCAGCCCGGCCCGACCGGCAGCCGCCCGAAGTCGACGGTCAGCATGCGGGCCTCATGACCGGTCCCGGCCCTGGGTGGCCATCGCCTCGCGGTACTGCGTCACCGTGGCCCGCGCCACGGCGGGCCAGGCGAACCGCTCCTGGACCCGGGTCAGCGCCACCGCGGCCAGCCGGTCCCGCTCGGCGGGCGAGTCCAGCAGCTCCCGCAGCGCGGTGCTCAGTTCCTCGGCGTCGCCCGGCGCCACCATCCGCGCGGCGTCGCCCACCACCTCCGGCAGCGCGCCGGTCCGGGTCGCGATCAGCGGGGTGCCGGACGCCATGTGCTCGACGGCCGGCAGCGAGAACCCCTCGTACAGCGACGGGACGACGGCCAGCTCCGCGCTGGCGACCAGCTCGGCCAGGTCGTCGTCGCTGATCCCGCTGACGAACCGCACCCGGTCGCCGAGCGCGAGCTCGGAAACGAGGCGGTCGGTCGGCCCGCCCGGCGTGGGCTTGCCGACGAGGGTCAGCTCGGCAGTTCGTTCCGTCACGAGCTTGGCGAACGCGCGGAGCAGGGTCGCCACGCCCTTGAGCGGTGAGTCCGCGCTGGCCACGGAGACGATCCGGCCCGGCACCCGCGCGCCGGGACGGGGGTGGAACAGGCGGGTGTCCACGCCCAGCGGGATGACCCGGACCTGGTCGGGTGCGACCCGGAAATCGCGGACGATGTCGTCGGCCGAGGACTGCGACCCGGTCAGCACCGGGCCGACCCGGCGGGCCACCCGGCCCTGCATCCGCACGAACGAGTACCAGCGGCGCTTGCCGAACCGGCTCAGCGACCACTCGGTCAGCGGCCACCGGGTCAGCGGCTGGGCCGCGGCCAGCTCGATCCGCCGGTCGACGCTGATCGGGTGGTGGATGCTGGTCACCAGCGGCAGGCCGAGCCGGGGGATGCCGAGCATCCCGTAAGCCAGCACCTGGTTGTCGTGCACGATGTCGAAGTCGGCGACCCGGGGCCGCAGCGCCCGCAGCGCCCGCAGGCTGAAGGTCAGCGGCTCGGGGAAGGCGCCCGTCCACATGGTGGCCACTTCCAGGACGTCGATCCAGTCCCGGTACTCACTCAGCCCCGGCGTCCGGAACGGGTCCTCGTCGGCGTACAGGTCAAGGCTGGGCAGAGTGCGCAGCAGCGGCCCCGGCTCCAGGTCGGGATAGGGCGGGCCGGAGAAGACCTCGACGTGGTGCCCGAGCGCGTGCAGCTCCCGGGACAGGTGCCGGAGGTAGATTCCCTGGCCGCCGCAGTGCGGCTTGCTCCGGTAGGACAGCAGCGCCACGCGCAGCGGATCGTCGGTGCTCACGCAGGTCCGCGCCTCCTCATCCGCCGCTGGCCGCCCGGACGGCGCACCCGCGTGACCCCCCTAGGCACGGAACATTACCAGGGAGTACGGTGCGATTCCCGGTGCGCAGGCGCACGTGTGTCGCGTTCTTGGAACCGCCGATAGGCTGCCCGGGAAGGTCGCTGGCCCGGAAGGTCGCCGGCCCCGCGAGGGAGGCTCCGCTGAGACGACGCGCGCTCATCACCGGGATCACCGGGCAGGATGGCTCCTACCTGGCCGAGCACCTGGTGGCCCAGGGGCACGAGGTCTGGGGGCTGGTCCGCGGCCAGGCCAATCCGCGGGTGCGCCACCTGCGCCAGCTGCTCGGCGAGGTCCAGCTGGTCCGCGGCGACCTGCTCGACCAGGGCAGCCTCATCTCCGCCGTCGAGCGGGTCCAGCCCGACGAGGTGTACAACCTGGCCGCCATCTCCTACGTGCCGATGTCCTGGCAGCAGGCCGAGCTGACCGGCGAGGTCACCGGGCTCGGGGTGCTGCGGGTCCTGGAGGCGATCCGGGTGTGCAGCGGGATCAGCGCCTCGCGCAGCCCGGGCCGGGGCCAGATCCGCTTCTACCAGGCGTCCTCGTCCGAGATGTTCGGGCAGGCGCGGGAGTCGCCGCAGACTGAGCGGACGCCGTTCCACCCGCGCAGCCCGTACGGCGTGGGCAAGGCCTACGGGCACTTCCTGACCCAGAACTACCGCGAGTCCTACGGGATGTTCGCCTGCTCGGGCATCTTGTTCAACCACGAGTCGCCCCGGCGCGGCACCGAGTTCGTGACCCGCAAGGTGTCCCTCGGCGTGGCCAAGATCAAGCTCGGCTTCGAGCGCCAGCTCCGGCTGGGCAACCTCGGCGCCAGCCGGGACTGGGGCTTCGCCGGCGACTACGTCCGGGCCATGCAGCTCATGCTGGCCCGCGACGAGCCCGACGACTACGTCATCGGCACCGGCGTCACCCACTCGGTCGAGGAACTGGTCGACCTGGCCTTCCGCTCGGCCGGCCTGGACTGGCGCGATCACGTGGTCACCGACGCCGCCTTCATCCGGCCCGCGGAGGTCGACCGGCTGTGCGCCGACCCGGCCCGGGCCCGCGAGGAGCTGGGCTGGGAGCCGAAGATCGGCTTCGAGGAGCTCGTGGCCATGATGGTCGAGTCCGACCTGGAGCTGCTGTCGGCCAACGGCCAGCATCCCGACGACGGGCTCGGGCCCGACCCGTGGTGAGGTAGCTCAGCCGACCCGTGGTGAGGTAGCTCAGCCGACGATGTGGCCGACGCCCAGGCCGATCGCGAAGGTCAGGCCGGCGGCCACGGCGGCCAGGATGAGCTGGCGCAGCGCGCCGTGCAGGAACGGCCGCGCGGTGATCCGCGACACCAGGCCGCCGCCCGCGAAGGCGGCCACCGCGGCCAGGACCAGCGCGGCCGGCAGCGAGGCGAAGCCGGCCAGGTAGGGCAGCAGCGGGATCAGGGCGCCGAGCGCGAAGGTCAGCAGGGAGGCGCCCCCGGCGGCGACCGGCGAGGGCAGGTCCTGGTAGTCCACGCCCAGCTCCTCGCGGACGTGCACGCGCAGCGCCGAGTCCGGGTGCGCCGAGACCTGCTCGGCGACGCGCCGGGCCAGGTCGGCGTCCACCCCGCTGCGCATGAAGCTCTCGGCCAGCTCGCGCTGCTCGCCCGCGGGGTTGCGCTCGAGCTCGATCCGCTCCTTGCGCACCTCGGCCCCGACCAGCTCGTTCTGCGAGGACACCGAGACGAACTCGCCGGCCGCCATCGAGAATGCCCCGGCCGCCAGCCCGGCCAGCCCGGTCAGCACGATGACATGCGGCCCCCGGCCGGCGCCCCCGACGCCCGCGATGAGCGAGACATTCGTCACCAGCCCGTCCATGGCCCCGAACACGGCCGGCCGCAGCCAGCCGCCCGCCACGTCCCGGTGCGAGTGATCGGGCAGGCTGTCGGGGAGATCGGGCGCGGCTGGCATGTCGGCAGCCAGCCTAAATGATCGGCTCCGGTCCCCTCGCCGGGCCCAGAGGCCATGATCGTGACCGAGATTCCGGAGAAATGTGCGGAGAACCGGTCGCGATCATGGGAGGACCCAGGCCCCGTCCGCCAGGCGCTCGATGTCGGGGCCGAGGGGGCGGTCGGTGTCGATGGGCGCGATCAGGCCGCTCAGCCGCGCCGCCAGCCCCCGCGCCCCGGCCGCACCTGCCCCGGCCGCACCTGCCCCGGCCGCGCCTGCCCCGGCCGCGCCTGCCCCGGCGGCGCCTGCCCCGGCGGCGCCCCAGCCGGCCAGTTGCGTGGCCTGCCACGCGGTCAGCAGCTCGCACGCCGCCACCGCCCGCGCGTGCTCCAGGGCCGCCCCCAGCGCCTGGGCCGCCGCCCACGCGAACGACTGCACGTCCTCCTGCCCGTTCGACGTCTCGATCGCCCCCACCGCGGACGGCACGGCCAGCCGCCGCAGCGCGTGCACCTCGCCCGCCGCCCGCTTGTGCACCGTCACCAGCCCGGCGTCCGGTCCCGGCCGCGGCGCCAGCTGGGCGGTCAGCCCGGTCACCCGTGGATCCAGCAGCCGGTGCGTGCGGGCCGCGCTGACCTCGCAGGCGTGCGCCAGCACCGCTGTCACGTGGTCGCTGGCGGCCGCGAGGTCGATGCCGTCGAAGCCCCCCGTTCCGACGAAATGGCCGTCCAGGAAGGCCGGGGAGTCGGTCACGCCCGCCAGTGCCCGGTCGACGGCCGCCGACAGGGCGCGGGTGGCCCGGACCAGCGCGGCCAGCGCGTGCCCGGCGACCCGGAACGACACCGGCGCCTGCAGCATCCGGCCCGGCCCGGCCTGCTCCGGCAGCCAGGCCCGCAGCCGCCCCAGGACCTCGCCCAGCACGTCGTCGGCCCGCGCGCAGGCGGCCCGGTAGGGATCCCGCGACGCGCCGATGACCGAGATCGACAGCCCGGCGGCCGCCTCCATCATGGCCGTCACCGTGCCCGCCTCGCCAGCCGCCAGCAGGCTCAGCGCCGTCGCCCCCGGAACGCCCTCCAGCAGCGCGATCCCCTCCTTCGGCCCGAGCTCGAACGGGGCCAGCCCGGCGCCGGCCAGCGCCGCGGCAGCCGGGACGACCTCCCCGCCGGCCAGCACCGAGCCGATCCCGGCCAGCGGGCCGAAGGCGTGGGAGAGCGGGACGATCTCGCCCGCGGTGCCCGCCGCCCGGGCCGGCACGGCCGGGACCAGGCCGGCGGCCAGGAAGTCGGCCAGCCGCTGGCACAGCTCAGCCGAGACCCCGGCGTCCCCGGACAGGAAGGTGGCCAGCCGCACCGCGTACAGCGCCCGCACCTGCGGCTCGCCCAGCCACGGCGGGCCGCCGGTGGCCCGCCCCAGCAGCAGGTGGCGCTGGTGCGCGCGCTGCTCCTCGGCCGTCAGCGCGACGCCGCTCAGGGCGCCCATGCCGGTGTTCACCCCGTACACCGGCCCGCCCTGCGCCAGCACCCGCCGGGCGGCGGCGCAGGACGCGCTGACCTCACGGGCCAGCCCGGCCCCGATGGTGATCTCCTGCCCCATCGAAATACGTCGGATAAGGTCGGCGTTCAGTTGCGAAGCGGTATCAAGTGCATACGGAGCAGGCATGATCGGTTAGCCTACGCATTCGGTAGAAATTAGGGGCGGAGGCCCGCGAGTGATTACCTTCGACCACGTCACCAAGCGCTATCCGGGCGGAACAGTGGCGGTCGACGCTCTTAGCCTGGAGATTCCGGCCGGGAAGACGATGGTCCTGGTCGGCCCCAGCGGCTGCGGGAAGACTACCTCGCTGCGCATGATCAACCGGCTGATCGAGCCCACCGAGGGCACCATCCTGATCGACGGGCAGGACGTGCTGGCGGCCAACCCGGCCCAGCTGCGCCGGGGGATCGGCTACGTGATCCAGCAGACCGGGCTGTTCCCGCACCGGACGATCGAGGACAACATCGCCACGGTCCCCCTGCTCAACCACTGGACCAAGGCCAAGGCCCGCGCCCGGTCCCGCGAGCTGATGGAGCTCGTCGGCCTGGACCTGGCCATGGCCAAGCGCTACCCGCACCAGCTGTCCGGCGGCCAGCAGCAGCGCGTCGGCGTCGCCCGCGCCCTGGCCGCGGACCCGCCCGTGCTGCTCATGGACGAGCCGTTCAGCGCGGTCGACCCGATTGTCAGAGCCTCCCTGCAAGATGAGCTGCTCCGGCTCCAGGCGGAGCTGCGCAAGACCATCGTGATGGTCACGCACGACGTGGAGGAGGCCATCAAGGTGGGGGACATCGTCGCGGTGTTCCGCCCCGGCGGGCACCTGGCCCAGGTCGACACGCCCGAGCGGCTGCTCGGCGCGCCGGCCGATGACTACGTCACCGACTTCGTCGGCTTCGACCGCGGCATCCGCCGGCTCTCGTTCTTCAGCGCCGACGGCCTCGACCTGGACGCCGAGGCCATGGTGGGGGAGGCCACGACGGTCGCGGACGCGCGCGCGCTCGGCATCCCCTGGGTACTCGTCCTCGATTCCGAACGGAAACCACGGGGCTGGGCCGCGGCCGCCGACCTGGCCTCGCTCCCGGCCGGATCCAAGCTCGCCGACGTGTCCCTGGCCCCGATCGGGCACACGTTCCGGCCCGGGCATGACTCGCTGCGCTCGGCCCTCGACGCCACGGTGCTGTCCCGGACCGAGCGGGCCGTCGGGGTGGCGGCCGACGGCACCGTGCTCGGCGTGACCACCTACGAGCGGCTGCGTACGGCCATCCGCGCCGCCGAGGAAGCGGCCGACCTGCAGGCGGCCGACGCGGCCGGCGCCGGGGCGGCCCCGTGAACTGGCCCCTGCTGTGGCAGTACACCGGGGCCAACGCCCTGCTCGGCGTCCTGCCCGCGGTAATCGGCCTGGCCATCGCGCTGCCGCTCGGGGTGGCCTGCGCGCGCTGGCGCTGGTTCTACGTGCCGGTCCTGCCGCTGACCACGATCCTGTACTCGATCCCGTCGCTGGCCCTGTTCGTCGTGCTGATCGACTACACCGGCCTGTCCAACACGACCGTGATCATCCCGCTGACCCTGTTCTCGCTGTGCGTGCTGGTCCCGAACGTGGTCGACGGGCTCCGCTCGGTGCCCCAGCCGGTCCGGCAGGCCGCCACCGCCATGGGGTTCGGCCCGATGCGCCGCCTGGTCCGGGTCGAGCTGCCGCTGGCCGTCCCGGTCATCATCGCCGGCCTGCGGATCGCCGTGGTGTCCAGCATCAGCCTGGCCAGCGTCGGCCAGCTGATCGGCGTCGGCAGCCTGGGCTACTTCTTCCTGGACGGCTTCCAGCGTGATTTCCCCGAGGAGATCTACGTCGGCGGGGCCGCCATCATCGTGCTCGCCTTCGTCTGCGACCTGCTCCTGGTCGGGACCCGGCGGCTGGCCACGCCCTGGAGCCGTCAATGAGCTTCCTGAGCTTCGCCTGGAACTGGCTGAAGGCGCCCGCGCAGTGGCACGGATCGGGCGACATCCCGATCCGGCTCCTGCAGCACCTGGGCTACAGCGGCCTGTCACTCCTGGTCGCGGCGCTGATCGCGCTGCCCGCGGGCATCTGGATCGGGCACACCGGCCGGGGCGGCGTCGTGGTGGTCAACATCGCCAACGCCTGGCGCGCCATCCCGACGCTCGGACTGCTCGTGCTGATGGTCGTGCTGATCGGGTTCTCGGTGCTGGCCTGGCTGGTCCCGCTGGTCGTCCTGGCCATCCCGCCGATCCTGGTCAACGCCTACGAGGGCGTGGCCGGGGTGGACCCGGGCCTGCGCGACGCGGCCCGCGGGATGGGCATGACGGGCTGGCAGTCGCTCCGCAAGGTCGAGCTGCCGGTCGCGCTGCCGCTCATCATGCTCGGGCTGCGCACCGGGGCGATCTTCGTGGTGGCCACCGCCACGATCGCCGCGGAGATCGGCCTCGGCGGTCTCGGCCGGTACATCATCGACGGTCTGTCGCAAAGCAACTATGCCGAGGTGGCGGGCGGCGCCGTACTCGTCGTCCTGCTCGCCCTGCTGGTGCAGGTCATCTTCGTCGGCCTGCGCTACCTGGTCGTCCCCGCGCCGCTGCGGATAGAGGCCCGCAACGACGGGTAACTGGGGTTACTGGTGTGAACGAATGGAAGGAAATGCTGTGATGCGTACCAGATATCTGCCCGTGAAGCGAGGTGTGCTGTTCGGGGTCGCGATCAGCGCCGCGCTCACCCTGGCCGCCTGCGGCAGTTCCGCGGGGTCGTCGTCCAGCAGCGGGGGCAGCAGCAACCCGCTCGCGGGCGGCCCGGCCAAGGGCACCGTGGTCATCGGCTCGGCCAACTTCCCCGAGGACGAGGTGCTGGCCGAGATCTACTCGGTCGCCCTGAAGGCCAAGGGCGTCAACGTCAAGGAGAAGTTCAACATCGGGGCCCGCGAGGTCTACTACCCGCAGATCGTCAAGGGCTCGATCACGATCATCCCCGAGTACAACGGGGCGCTGCTGACCACCTCGGTCAACAAGACCAGCACGGCCGCCACGACGGCGGATGTCGACGCCGCGCTCACCTCCGGCCTGCCGTCCTCGCTGGAGATCCTGAACCCCTCGACCGCGCAGGACTCGGACTCGGTCACGGTGACCCAGGCGTTCGCCAAGGCGCACCACCTGACCTCGATCGCGGACCTCAAGTCGATCGCGCCGACCATGGTCTTCGGGTCGGCGGCGGAGTTCCAGACGCGCTCGGACGGGATCCCCGGCCTCAAGAAGAACTACGGCGTGGTGTTCAAGTCGTTCGACGCGCTCGGCGATGAGTCCGGCCCGATCACCCTGGCCGCCCTCACCGACAACAAGGTGCAGGCGGCGGACGTCTTCACCACCACCCCGCAGATCGCCACCGACCACCTGGTCGCGCTGACGGACCCGAAGAACAACTTCGCGGCCCAGAACGTGATCCCGCTGGTCTACAAGAAGGGCGTCAACTCGAAGATCATCGCCACCCTGAACCTGATCTCGTCCAAGCTGACCACGGCCGGCCTGATCTCGCTGAACCAGGCCGTCGGCCCGGACAAGCAGAGCTACCAGGCCGCGGCGACGAACTGGCTGAACTCGGTCGGCATCGCGACCTGACCCGGCGCGGGCGCTGATCTTGCCCGGCGCCGCTCCCTGTTAGCGTGGCCGTCCCGGAGGAAAACTCTCCGGGACGGCCGCGCTTGCTTCCGTGCCTGCCGGGCGGGCCGTGCATTCCGGCGAACAGGAGCTGCCATGGCGGACGCCCGCCCCGTTCAGGCCCCCCGCGGGACTGCCCTGACCTGCAAGGGCTGGCCGCAGGAGGCGGCCATGCGGATGCTCATGAACAACCTCGACCCCGAGGTGGCCGAGCACCCCGACCAGCTCATCGTCTACGGCGGCTCCGGCCGCGCCGCCCGCAGCTGGGACGCCTACGACGCCATCGTGGCCTCGCTGCGCGACCTGGGCGACGACGAGACCCTGCTCGTCCAGTCCGGCAAGCCGGTCGGCGTCATGCGCACCCACGAGTGGGCACCGCGGGTCCTCATCGCCAACTCCAACCTCGTCCCGCAGTGGGCCACCTGGGAGGAGTTCCGCCGCCTGGAGGCGGCCGGGCTGACCATGTACGGCCAGATGACGGCCGGGTCGTGGATCTACATCGGCACCCAGGGCATCCTGCAGGGCACCTACGAGACGTTCGCCGCCATCGCGGAGAAGCGGTTCGGCGGCACCCTGGCCGGCACCGTCACCCTCACCGCCGGCCTGGGCGGCATGGGCGGCGCCCAGCCCCTCGCGGTGACCATGAACGGCGGCGTCGCCCTGGTCATCGACTGCGACCCGTCCCGGATCAGCCGCCGGATCGCGCACGGCTACCTGGACGTGGCCGCCGACGACATCGACGACGCCCTGCGCCGGGCCGCCGTCGCGGCCAAGGCCCGCGAGCCGCTGTCCATCGGGCTGCTCGGCAACGCCGCCGAGGTCGTCCCCGAACTGCTCCGGCGGCGCGCCCCGATCGACATCGTGACCGACCAGACCTCGGCCCACGACCCGCTCACCTACCTGCCGCGCGGCGTCGCGTTCGAGGACATGGCCGCGCTGCGGGCCGAGGACCCGGCCGGCTTCACCCAGCGCGCCCGGCAGTCCATGGCCGAGCACGTCGCAGCCATGGTCGGCTTCCAGGACGCCGGCGCCGAGGTGTTCGACTACGGCAACTCCATCCGCGGCGAGGCAGAGCTGGCCGGGTACGAGCGGGCCTTCGCGTTCCCCGGCTTCGTGCCGGCCTACATCCGGCCTCTGTTCTGCGAGGGGCGCGGCCCGTTCCGGTGGGCGGCGCTATCAGGCGACCCGGCCGACATCGCCGCCACCGACGCCGCCATCCTCGACCTGTTCCCGCAGAACGAGGCCCTGGCCCGGTGGATCCGGATGGCCCAGGAGAAGGTCCACTTCCAGGGCCTGCCCGCGCGGATCTGCTGGCTCGGCTACGGCGAGCGGGACCTGGCCGGCCAGCGCTTCAACGACCTCGTCGCCAGCGGCGCCATCAGCGCGCCCGTCGTCATCGGCCGCGATCACCTGGACTGCGGCTCGGTCGCCTCGCCCTACCGGGAGACCGAGGCGATGGCCGACGGCTCCGACGCCATCGCCGACTGGCCGCTGCTCAACGCCCTCGTGGCCACGTCCTCGGGGGCCTCGTGGGTCAGCATCCACCACGGCGGCGGCGTCGGCATCGGCCGCTCCATCCACGCCGGCCAGGTCTGCGTGGCCGACGGCACCGAGCTGGCCGGCCAGAAGCTGCAGCGCGTCCTCACCAACGACCCCGGCATGGGCGTCATCCGGCACGCCGACGCCGGCTACGACCGGGCCCGGGATGTGGCGGCGGAGCGCGGCGTCCGCGTCCCCATGGGCTCATGACCTTCGCCGAGCTGTGGGAGTCGCTGCTGCCGGCCGGCGCCACCCCGGCCGGCTACCGCCGCTACTCCTGGACCCCGGCCGACCTGGACTGCCGCGCCTGGTTCAACGACGCCTCGGGAGCCCGCGGCCTCCCGGTCGAGACCGACCGCAACGGCAACCTATGGGCCTGGTGGCGGGGATCTGACCGGGACGCCCGCGCGGTGGCGGTCGGGAGCCACCTGGACTCCGTGCCCGACGGCGGGGCGTTCGACGGGCCGCTCGGCGTCGCCTCGGCGTTCGCCGCGATCGACCTGCTGCGCGAGCGCGGCTTCGTGCCGGCCCGGCCCATCGCGGTCGCGGCCTTCACCGAGGAGGAGGGCGCCCGGTTCGGCGTCGCCTGCCTGGGCAGCCGCCTGCTGGCCGGGGCGATGAAGCCCGCCGCGGCCGCCGGCCTGCGTGACGGCGACGGCGTCAGCCTGGCCGAGGCCATGACCGGCGCGGGACTCGACCCGGCGCGCCTCGGCCCGGACGAGGACCGGCTGGCGGGCCTGGCCGCCTACGTCGAGCTGCACATCGAGCAGGGCAGCGCCCTGGACGGCCTCGGCGCGCCGGTCGGCCTGGCCGCCGGCATCTGGCCGCACGGCCGCTGGCACTTCGAGTTCTCCGGCCGCGCCGACCACGCCGGGACGACGCGGATCCCGGACCGGCACGACCCGATGCTCCCGTTCGCGGCCACCGTCCTCGCGGCCCGCGCCGCCGCGGAAGGCCGCGGCGCCCTGGCGACCTTCGGCAAGGTCATCGCCGAGCCCGGCGCGGCCAACGGCATCAGCTCCGCCGTCCGGGCCTGGCTCGACGCCCGCGCCCCCGACGAGGCGACCCTGGACGCGCTGGTCACCGACGTCGGCGCGGCCGGCCGGGCCGCGGCGGCCGAGCACGGCGTCGCCCTGCACGTGCGCCGCGAGTCGTTCACCCCGGTCGTCTCCTTCGACCCGGCCCTCCGCGACCGCCTGGCCGCTGTGCTCGCCCCGGCCCCGGGTGCCGCGGCGTCGGCCGGCGGGATCCCGGTCCTCCCGACGGGGGCCGGCCACGACGCGGGCATCCTGGCCGCGCGGCTGCCCACCGCCATGCTGTTCGTCCGCAACCCGACCGGCGTCTCCCACTCGCCGGCCGAGCACGCTGACCTGGCCGACTGCCTGGCCGGCGTGGCGGCGCTGGCCGACGTCCTGGCCGACCTGGCCGGCCCCTGACCGCCCCGCCGCCACCGCGGGCCCGCCCCGGAACGGAGACGCACATGGCCGAGTTCGTCGGAGCCGTGGACCAGGGGACCACCAGCACCCGCTTCATGATCTTCGATCATGGCGGCCGCGAGGTGGCCCGGCACCAGCTGGAGCACGAGCAGATCCTGCCGCAGCCGGGCTGGGTGGAGCACAACCCGACCGAGATCTGGGAGCGCACCCGCGCCGTGATCGAGACCTGCCTGAACCGGGCCGGCCTGGGCGCAGGCGACCTGGCCGCCGTCGGCATCACCAACCAGCGCGAGACGACCGTGGTGTGGGACCGCCGGACGGGCCGCCCGTACTTCAACGCCATCGTCTGGCAGGACACCCGGACCGACCGGATCGCCGCCGCACTGGAACGGGACGGCCGGGGCGAGATCATCCGGCGCAAGGCCGGCCTGCCGCCCGCCGCGTACTTCTCGGGCGGCAAAATCCAGTGGATTCTCGAGCACGTCGACGGCGTCCGGGCCGCAGCGCAGGAGGGCCGCGCCGTATTCGGCACCACCGACAGCTGGCTGCTCTGGCACCTGACCGGCGGGGTAGACGGCGGCGTGCACGTGACCGACCCGACCAACGCCAGCCGCACGATGCTGATGGACCTGGCCACGCTGGACTGGGACGACGAGCTGCTGTCGTTCTTCGGCGTCCCCCGCGCGATGCTGCCGCAGATCCGGCCGTCGTCTGACCCGCGCACCTACGGCGTGACCCGGCCGCTCGGCCCGTTCGGCGGCGAGGTGCCGCTGGCCGGCGACCTCGGCGACCAGCAGGCCGCGACCGTCGGCCAGGTCTGCTTCGGCCCCGGCGAGGCCAAGAACACCTACGGCACCGGGAACTTCCTGCTCCTCAACATCGGCGGAGAGCCGATCAGGTCGCAGCACGGGCTGCTCACCACCGTGTGCTACCAGTTCGGCGACGCGGCCCCCGTCTACGCGCTCGAGGGCTCGATCGCCGTCACCGGGTCGGCGGTGCAGTGGCTGCGCGACCAGCTCGGCATCATCTCCGGCGCCGCGCAGAGCGAGGCGCTGGCCCGCCAGGTGAGCGACAACGGCGGCGTCTACTTCGTGCCGGCCTTCTCCGGCCTGTTCGCCCCCTACTGGCGGCCCGACGCCCGCGGCGCCATCGTCGGCCTGTCCCGTTACAACACCAACGCCCATGTGGCCCGGGCCACCCTGGAGGCGATCTGCTACCAGACCCGGGACGTGGTCGAGGCGATGCGGCAGGACTCCGGGGTGACCCTCGACGCGCTCCGCGTCGACGGCGGCGTCACGGCCAACGAGCTGTGCATGCAGCTGCAGTCCGACATCCTCGGCGTGCCGGTGTCCCGGCCGGTCGTGGCCGAGACCACGGCCCTCGGCGCCGCCTACGCGGCCGGCCTGGCGGTGGGATTCTGGGCCTCGCCGGACGACCTCAAGCAGAACTGGCTGGAGGGCCGCCGCTGGGAGCCCGAGTGGGACGACGACCAGCGCGCGGCCGGCTACGCGGGCTGGCGTAAGGCGGTCGACCGCACGCTGGGCTGGGTCGACGTGGAGCCGGGATGACGCCCGATGCGGCCTGGCACGCCGAGCTGGCCTGGCTGCCCGACGGCGTCCGGGCCGACGTGCTCATCGAGGCGGCCGGCGACCGGCTCACGGCCGTCACCGCGGGCGTGCCGGCGTCTGCCGTCCCGGCCGGCGCCGCCCGGCTGGCCGGGCTGACCCTGCCGGGCCTGGCGAATGCGCACTCGCACGCCTTCCACCGCGCCCTCCGCGGAGCGACCCAGTCGGGCCGGGGCACGTTCTGGACGTGGCGAGATCGCATGTACGAAGTCGCCGCGCGCCTGACGCCGGACAGCTACCGGGCGCTGGCCACGGCGGTCTACGCCGAGATGGCCCTGGCCGGGATCACCTGCGTCGGCGAGTTCCATTACCTGCACCACGGGCCCGGCGGCGCGCCGTACGCGGACCCGAACGAGATGGGCCGGGCGCTCATCGAGGCCGCGGCCGCGGCGGGCTTGCGGATGACCCTGCTCGATACCTGCTACCTGTCGGGCGGGCTGAGCCCGGACGGCAAGCCGGTGCCGCTGACCCGCGCCCAGCTGCGGTTCGGTGACGGCGACGCCGCCGCCTGGGCGGACCGGGCCAGCGCGCTGCGGCCCGGCCCGGGGACCCAGATCGGCGCCGCCATCCACTCCGTCCGGGCCGTGCCGCCCGGCCAGCTCGGCCCGGTCGCCGCGTGGGCGCGCGACCGCGGCGCCCCGCTGCACGTCCACCTGTCCGAGCAGGTCGCCGAGAACGAGGCGTGCCTGGCCGCGTACGGCCGCACGCCGGCCGGGGTCCTGCACCAGGCCGACGCCCTCGGACCGCGTACCACCGCCGTGCACGCCACCCACCTGTCGCCGGCGGACATCGCCCTGCTCGGCCGCAGCGCCACGTTCGCCTGCTTCTGCCCCACGACCGAGGCCGACCTGGCCGACGGCATCGGCCCGGCCCGCGCGCTGGCCGCCGCCGGCAGCCGGCTGACCGTGGGGAGCGACAGCCAGGCGGTCATCGACCTGCTCGAGGAGGCACGGCGGATCGAGCAGGGCGAGCGCCTGCTCACGCAGGAACGCGGCCACTTCACCGCGGCTGAGCTGGCCGGCGCCGCCACCGCCGCCGGCCACGCCAGCCTGGGCTGGCCGCAGGCCGGCCAGCTCACGCCGGGCGCGCTCGCCGACCTGGTGACCGTGGCCCTCGACACGCCGCGCACGGCCGGGGCCGCGGCGGCGACCGCGCTGGAGTCGGTCATCTTCGGCGCCACCTCGGCCGATGTCCGTCACGTCGTGACCGGCGGCCGCCAGGTCGTCCGCGACGGCCGCCACCTCCTGGTCGACGACGTCCCCGGCGCGCTCTCGGCGGCGATCCGGGCGGTGCTGGGCTGACGAGGCCCGCGCTGCTCAGCCGGGGGTTCTGCGGCCCTGGGCGTGAGCGCGGCCGCGCGGCGATGAACCTGGGGCCGCTGGGACGTCATAACGGGGGACGGCATCGGCAGCCGCCGTCCGGTCCTGTCACGCCGACCTGAGAGGAAGTCACGTGAGCACCTACGTCCTGATCCCCGGCGCGGGCGGCTCGCCCTGGTACTGGCACGCCGTCGTCCCGCTGCTGGAGGCGGCCGGCCACGAGGTTGTTGCCGTGGACCTGCCCGGTGACGACGAGTCGGCCGGCCTGCCCGAGTACGCCCGCCTGGTCATCGACGCGATCGGCGGGCGCGGTGACGTGGTGCTGGCCGCGATGTCGCTGGGCGGGTTCACCGCGCCGCTGGTCGCCGCGAAGACCCCGCTTCGCGCGGTGGTGCTCGTCAACGCGATGATCCCGCTGCCCGGCGAGACGGCCGGCGCCTGGTGGGACGCCACCGGATCGCAGGCCGCGCGCATCGCCGCGGCGCAGGCGGGCGGCTACGGCACAGAGTTCGACATGGCCACCTACTTCCTGCACGACGTTTCGCCCGAGGTCGCCGCCGCCGGCGGCCAGAACGGGCGCGACGAGGCGGCGGCGGCATTCGAGAGCCCGTGTGACTTCGGCACCTGGCCGTCCATCCCGATCGCGGTGGTGGCGGGCACGGATGACCGGTTCTTCCCCGCCGGATTCCAGCGGCGTGTGGCCGCCGACCGGCTCGGACTCGAGGCCGATGTCCTGCCGGGCGGACACCTGATCGCGCTAGCCCAGCCCGGGCCGCTCGCCCGGTACCTGCTGGAGCGCGGCGGTCCCCGCTAGCAGCACCTATCCTTGGCGGGTGAATCGCGACGGAACCCGGCGCGACCGGCCTGGTCACGACCGGCCCAGTCGCGCCGGGCAGGACGACGTCAGTTCCCGGCCGGGCACGGCCCGCATGTTCGCGACCGTCGTGCCGGGGCTGGCCGGGCTGGTCACCACCGAGCTGGAGCAGCTTCCCGGCGTGCACGTGACCGGCGCCGGGTTCGACGGCCGGTCCGATGTCATCCTGTTCGACGTGGACCGGGGCGGGCGGCCCGGCCTGTGGACGCTGCGCACCATCGAGGACCTGTTCGCCGAGGTCGGGCGGACCACCCGGTCCGGCGGCGACAGCGCGCCCGGGATCGCCGGCCGGCTGTGGCGCCCGGACGGGGTCCAGAAGGCCCTGTCCGCCTGGGCCGCCGACGTGCGCCCGCTGTCCGGCGCGATGACCTACCGGGTCATCGCCCGGGTGCAGCAGGAGCAGGCCTTCCTCCGGACCGAGCTGCGGCGCGGGCTGACCCAGGCCATCGCCCGGGACAAGCCCCGGTGGAAGACGGCCGACCCGGCCCAGCTCGAGGTCTGGGCCAGCGAGTACGCGCCCGGCCGGCTGGTCGCCGGGGTCCGGCTCTCCGACGCGTCCATGCGGCAGCACGAGGGGCGCGAAGTCGAGCGGCCCGGCTCACTCCGCCCGACCGTGGCCGCGCTGATGGTCGGCCTCGCGGGCGAGCCGCGCGACGTGCTGCTGGACCCGTGCTGCGGCGCGGGCACGATCCTGGGCGAGGCCCTGGCCGCGGGCTGGCCGGCCGCCGCGGGCAGCGACATCGACCCCGAGGCGGTCGAGATCGCCCGGCGCAACGTGCCGCTGGCCGGCGTGGTGCCCGGCGACGCGCGGAGCATCGACCTGCCCGACGAGTCGGTCGGCGCCGTGGTCTCCAACCTGCCCTTCGGCCGCCAGTACGAGGTCGAGGGCAGCATGCGGACCTGGATGGCCGGGGTCCTGCGGGAGATGGGCCGGGTCACGGCGCCCGGCGGCCGGGTCGTCCTGCTCGCGCCGGTCGTTCCGGTCAGCGTCCTGCCGCCCGAGCTGCGGGTCGCCCGGCGCGAGCCGGTCCGGCTGCTCGGCACCAAGACCACGCTGTGGGTCATCGACCGGAAATGACCTCGCCTGCGCCCGGCCGGTCCTCATAGCCTGGCCTGCATGACGGCACGATTCGACCGCCTCCAGACGGCCAGGCTGGTGCTGCGGCGCTGGCAGGACTCCGACCGCGAGCCATTCGCCGCCCTCAACGGCGACCCCGAGACCATGCGCTTCTTCCCGGCCACCCTCGACCGGGCGGCCAGCGACGCGATGATCGACCGCATCGAGGCGGGCTTCGACCGGCGCGGCTACGGCCTGTGGGCGCTGGAGGTCGCCGCGACCGGCGAGTTCATCGGCTTCACCGGGCTCAACCCGATGCCCGACGGCGTGCCCGGCGGCGGCGGCACGGAGGTGGGCTGGCGGCTGGCCCGGTCCGCCTGGCATCACGGCTACGCCACCGAGGCCGCGCGGGCCGCCCTCGGGGTGGCCTTCGACGGCGCCGGCCTGCCGGAGATCTGGTCCATGACCGCCATCCTCAACGAGCCGTCCCAGGCCGTCATGCGCCGCCTCGGGCTGAGCGAGGTCGCCCGGTTCGACCACCCCAGAGTCCCCGCCGGCCATCCAGTGCAGCCGCACGTCACCTATCACCTGGCCCGCCCGCCCGCGGAACCGCCGGCCTAGCCGGTAGCCACCGCCCGAAGGCTCGCGGCCCGCTATTTTGAACGTGGCCGCCCGCCCCCGGCCAGCCCCGCGAGGTGCGCGTGCACCGCGCCGGTCACCCGGGGCGTGTCCCCGGTGGCCAGCAGGTCCAGCAGCGCGCCCCGCAGCACGGCCAGGACCAGGGTCCGCTCGGCCCGCCCGGCCGGGGTGTCGCGGCGGCGGGCCGGCTGAGCCGCGGCCAGGACGGCCAGCCAGTCGGCCACGGTGGCCGCGGCGAACCCGGCCCACGGCCCGCCGGGCTCGGCCAGGCTCCGGGCGTAGCCGTCGACCCACAGGGTCAGCAGCCCCCGGCGGGACTCGTCAGCCAGCCAGGACCAGATGCGCGAGGCCACCGCGGCGAGCTGATCCGCCCCGTCGCCGGCCTGCGAATGCTCCCGCGGCGCCCCCTCCCGCAGGGCCTCGTCCAGCAGGGCCAGCTCATCGGCCCGTGCCCGGGCCAGCAGGGCGCGGACCAGCCCGTCCTTGCTGCCGAACAGGTACAGCAGGACCCGGGGACTGGATCCGATGGCCTTGGCCAGCGGCCGCAGCGACAGGTCGGCCCGCCCCCGGGAGACGGCGTACTGGTAGGCGAGCTCCAGCAGCTCGGCCTGGCGCGCTGAGGCGGCGGGCTCGCCCGGCGGGACGGGGACATCGGCGGTCACGAGGATTACTATGGCACTGAAACAGTCGTTTCAGTGACCAGGAGCAAGAGCCGTGAGGAGCAGGCCATGAGCGATGACCGGGCGAGCCAGGACGTCGTCATCCGCGAGCTGGGGCAGCCCGGTGACCTGGGCTGGGTGGTGATGGCGCACGGCGAGGCCTACGCGGCCGAGTTCGGCTGGGACACGAGCTTCGAGGCGCTGGTCGCCCGCATCGTGGCCGATTACGCCGCCGGCCGCGACCCGGCCCGGGAAGCGGCCTGGGTCGCCGAGGTCGGCGGCCGCCGCGCGGGCTGCGTCTTCTGCGTGGCCGGCGACGAGCAGACGGCCAAGCTGCGGATCCTGCTGGTCGACCCGGCGGCCCGCGGCCACGGCCTGGGCCGCCGGCTGGTGGCGACCTGCCTGGACTTCGCCCGCCGGGCCGGGTACGCGCGGGTGCAGCTGTGGACCAACGACGTGCTGGCCGCGGCCCGCCGCGTGTACCTGGAGCACGGTTTCACGCTGACCGCCGCGGAGCCGCATCACAGCTTCGGCGCCGACCTGATCGGCCAGACCTACGAGCTGGACCTGGGCGGGGATCGTGCCAGGATGCCGGGATGAGCGTCCTGATCACCAACCTCGGCGAGCTGATCACCAACACGCCCGCCGACGACAGCCGCCCGACCGCGCTGGTCCTGGACGGGGACCGGGTCGCCTGGACCGGCCCGGCGGCGGGCGCGCCGGCCGCGGACGAGGCCGTCGACGCGGGCGGCCGGGCCGTGCTGCCGGGTTTCGTGGACTCCCACGCGCACCTGGTCTTCGCCGGCGAGCGCGGCGCGGAGTTCGCGGCCCGGATGGCCGGGCAGCCCTATGCGGCGGGCGGGATCCGCTCGACCGTGGCCGCCACCCGGGAGGCCAGCGACCAGCAGCTCCGGGCCAACCTGGGCGTGCTGGCGGCCGAGCTGCTGGCCCAGGGCACGACGACGTTCGAGTGCAAGTCCGGCTACGGCCTGACCGTCGCCGACGAGGCCCGCAGCGTGGCGCTGGCCGCCGAGGTCACCCCGGAGGTGACCTACCTGGGCGCGCACGTGGTCCCGCCCGAGTACGACGGCGACGCGGCGGGATACGTCGACCTGGTCTGCGGCGCCATGCTCACCGCCTGCGCGCCGCACGCCCGGTGGGTCGACGTGTTCTGCGAGCGGGGCGCGTTCGGCGCGGACGAGGCCCGCGCCGTGCTGGCCGCGGGGACCGCGGCCGGCCTGCTGCCCCGGGTGCACGCCAACCAGCTCGGCCCCGGCCCCGGCGTGCAGGTGGCGGTGGCCGCCGGCGCCGCGTCGGCCGACCACTGCACCTACACCGACGACGCCGACGTGGCCGCGCTGGCCGGCAGCGGCACCGTGGCCACGCTGCTGCCCGGCGTCGAGTTCTCCACCCGGCAGCCCTACCCGGACGCCCGGCGGCTGCTCGACGCGGGCGTCACGGTGGCCATCGCCACCGACTGCAACCCCGGCTCGTGCTTCACCTCCAGCATGCCGCTGTGCATCGCGCTCGCGGTCCGGGAGATGCGGATGACGACCCGCGAGGCGGTCTGGGCGGCCACGGCCGGCGGCGCGCGGGCCCTGCGCCGGGCCGACGTCGGCCACCTGGGCGCCGGCGCCCGCGCCGACCTGGTCATGCTCGACGCCCCGTCGCACGCCTACCTGGCCTACCGGCCGGGGGTCCCGCTCGTCGCGGGCGTCTGGCGGGCCGGCGCCCGGCTGCGCTAGCGGCCGGGGGTAGGCCCAGGCCTACCCCCGGAGTGGTCGCCGGTCCATAGCGCCGGGCGCCGCAGTGAGGGAGCCTGGACGAACCCGATGGAAGCGGCGCCCGACCACCGCGCGCCCGGCGAAGGAACAGCTATGTACACGCAGAACCTGCTGACGGCGCTCGCCCTGCTCGCCGCCTGCGCCGCGGTCGTGTGGCTCCGGACCGGGCACAGCCAGCCCGCGAAGACCCGACGGGAGCGTCTTCGCGAGGTCGGCTGGTGCACCGGCTTCCTGCTCATCGCGCTGACGGTGGCGGGCGCGTTCCGGCCGCGGCGGGTGATCGGGCTCATGACGAGCGCCCCGCAGCCCCGGGTGACCGGGCTCATGACGAGCGCCCCGCAGCCCCACGCGACCAGCGAGGCATTCTCGCGGCCGCAGGCGCCGGCCGGGCCGCACGGATCCGCGGTTTACCTACTGCAGGCCCGGACGGCCGCCGTCACGCACGTGGTTCACGCCTCCGCGGATACCGCGTACTTCACCTTCCTCAGCATCTCCCTGGCCGCCGCGATCGTCCTGGTCCTGCGCCCCTCGCTGGGCCGCCGGCTCGTCCCGGTGTCGCTCATCGGCGTCGGGCTCGCGGGGCTGGTCGCGGCCCGTGATCACGGCTTCTGGTCGCGCCCGGTGGGGAGCTTCCTGTCGCTGCTGCCGTTCGGCCAGTACAACATGCAGTACTACCTGATCCTGCCGCTGGCCTACGCGCTGCTGCTGCTCGGCGGTGCGCTGCTGTGGCGCGGGCTGGACCGCACCTCGCCCATCACTGCGCTGGCGCTCGGCGGGCTGGGCGACCCCCGCCGGCGGGGCGTGCCGTGGGCGCTCCTGCTGCTGCCGGTGACCCTGATGGCCACCGCCCTGCTGTTCCCCGGCACATGGTTCGGCGGCGGCGTGGCCGGCGGCATCTGGACCGCGGCCGTCCTCGCGGCCGCCGTCCTGGTCATCTGGCGCTACCCGGACTTCGCCGCGGGCCTGGCCACGGCCGGCCTGGCCGTCATCGCCGCGTTCGGCCTCCAGATCGCGAACGCCTGGCCGTCGTGGCCCGGCCCGCGCACGCCCGACCAGTACGTCCTCAGCGGCGTCGTCGCCGTGGCCAGCCGGCCGATGGCCGACCTGGCCGCCGTGCAGGGACTGATCCTGCTGGGCTTCGCCGTGTGGCTGGCGCCCCGGACCATCCCGCAGCTGCGCCCCCTGCTCGGACTGGCCGCCAACGCCGACCTGGTGCACCGGGTCCAGCGGCTGACCGAGAGCCGGAACGTGGCCGTCGACACCGCGGCCGCCGACCTGCGCCGCCTCGAGCGGGACCTGCACGACGGGGCGCAGGCCCGGCTGGTCGCCCTGGGCATGCACCTGCGCGCGGTGGAGAAGCTGATCCCGACCAGCCCGGACGCCGCGCTCGCCCTCGTCGCCGAGGCACGGGAGACGTCCGCGCGTGCCCTGACCGACCTGCGCGAGCTGGTCCGCGGCGTGCATCCGCCCGTGCTGGCCGACCGCGGCCTGGGCGACGCCGTGCGGGCCCTGGCCCTGGACACCCCGCTGCGCATCGAAACGGAGGTGTCCCTGCCGAGCCGGCTCCCCGCGCCGATCGAGACCGCCTGCTATTTCGCCGTGGCCGAGGTCCTGACCAACGCGGTCAAGCACTCCGGGGCGCGGGAGGCGCGCGTCTCGGTCATCCACGCCGGCGGCGTGCTGCGGATCGTGGTCACCGACTTCGGCATCGGCGGGGCGGACGTGTCGCGGGGCACCGGCCTGGCCGGCGTCGAGAAGCGGCTGGCGACCTTCGATGGGATCATGGCCGTGAGCAGCCCGGCCGGCGGGCCGACCATGGTCGTCATGGAGGTGCCGTGCGCGTCGTCGTCGCTGAAGACCTCTTCCTGCTGAGAGACGGCCTGGTGCGGCTGCTCGGGGCGCACGGCTTCGACGTCACCGCCGCCGTGGAAACCGCCCCGGACCTCGAACGCGCGCTCATCGAGCACCGCCCGGACGTGGCCATCGTCGACGTCCGGCTGCCGCCCTCGTTCACCGACGACGGGCTGCGCGCCGCCCTGCAGGCCCGCGCCGAGGTGCCCGGCCTGCCGGTCCTGGTCCTGTCCCAGTACGTCGAGCAGCTGTACGCCCGCGAGCTGCTGGCCGACCAGGGCGGGGGCGTCGGCTACCTGCTCAAGGACCGGGTCTTCAACGACGACCAGTTCGTGGACGCGATCCGCGCGGTCGCGGGCGGCGGCACCGTCATGGACAGCGAGGTCGTCGCCAAGCTGCTCGGCCGGCACGCCCGCGAGGAGCCCATCGGCCGGCTCTCGGCCCGCGAGCGCGAGGTCCTCGGCCTGATGGCCGAGGGCCGGTCGAACATCGCCATCGCCCAGCGCCTGTTCGTCAGCGAGAAGGCGGTCAGCAAGCACACGGCCAGCATCTTCGCCAAGCTCGGCCTGTCCCCGTCCGACGACGACAACCGCCGGGTCCTGGCCGTCCTGGCCTACCTGAACGCCTGACCCGGCTCCCCGCGCCCGGTCCGCCCGGCGGTAAACCGGGCCAGCGCGGCCGCCACGGCATCGGGATCGGCCGCGGCGAGGTCGGCCAGGAACTGGCGGACGTCGCGCTCAGGCAGCGCGCTGAGCTGGGCGGTAATCGCGGCGGCCCGGTCCCCGGCATCCTGCGACCCGGCCGCCGCCGGGTCCTCGCACAGCCCGAAGTCCTCGCAGGTCTCCGGGAACGGGCACACCGCGCAGGCGCTGAAGACCGTCGTCATCGTCCGCCCGCCCGGCCCGGTCCGGGCCCGCCGCGCCCGGTGCCGCCCGTCTCGGCCTGATCGCTCATGCCCGCCTCTCCTGATGTCGCGAGTACCAGTGTGCCAGCACGGCCGGGGAGCGGCCGCGGCTCAGGATTCCCGGGCCAGGACCGAGCGCAGGGCGATCATGGCCTGGGCCATATGGCTCTTCACGGCGCCGCTGCTGATGCCCATGGCGCCCGCGATCTGGGCCTCGGACATATCCCCGTAGTAGCGCAGGACCAGCGCCTCGCGCTGCCGGGGCGGCAGCGTCCGCAGAGCGGCCACGACCGCCGACCGCTCCAGCAGCGTGATCGCGCCATGCTCGGCGCTCGGCATG
>DASYBB010000109.1:0-20684 GCA_036501025.1 Streptosporangiaceae bacterium | reverse complement strand
CGAAGGGCTCGTCGCGACGACCGGCTGCCCGTCGGGGGCGATCCAGACCCGGCTGCGCCTCGGCCAGGAACGTCAGCCGGTCGCGGGTCAGCCGGTGCGCCGTCGCCGCGACCCACGGCGCGCTGGCGTGCACCGGCACGTCATCGCCGACGTGATCAGCCCACCGCGCGGCCACTCCGGTCACGACTTCCAGGGACATAGACCGCTACCTCCACTCCGGCGACCGTCATTCTAGAGGCCGCTGGGTGAGCCCGGTTCCGGGGCGCTGAACCCTCCTCCGTACGCAATGCGGTTCTTCCCGTACGGAGGCGGGGGACCCTTCAGATCTGGCCAGCGGGCCCCGGGGCGCCGGCGGTTCAGCACCGCTCTGACAGCGTCCGCTACTAGGGTTGGAAGCACCCCCCGGTCGGCAGGCGCATGCGAGGAGACGGACCACGTGGCCAGCGATTCTTTCGTGCATCTTCATGTCCACACCGAGTACTCGATGCTGGATGGTGCCGCGAAGATCAAGCAGCTGGCCGGCCGGGCCGCCGAGCTCGGCATGCCGGCCGTGGCCATGACCGACCACGGCAACATGTTCGGCGCCTACGAGTTCCAGAAGGCCACCGCGGCGGCCGGGGTCAAGCCGGTCATCGGCATCGAGGCCTACGTCGCGCCGGTCTCCCGGCACCACAAGCAGCCCGTCTACTGGGGCGAGCCGCATCAGCGCAAGCAGGACGAGGCCACCGGCCTCGGCGGTGACGTGTCCGCCTCCGGTTCCTACCTGCACATGACGCTGCTCGCGCTCAGCAGCCAGGGCCTGCGGAACCTGTTCAAGATCAGCTCGCTGGCCAGCCTGGAGGGCTACTACCGCAAGTGGCCGCGGATGGACGACGACCTGTTCGCGACCTACCACGAAGGGCTCGTCGCGACGACCGGCTGCCCGTCGGGGGCGATCCAGACCCGGCTGCGCCTCGGCCAGTACGACGACGCGCTCAAGACCGCCGCGAAATACCAGGAGATCTTCGGGCCGGAGAATTACTTCCTGGAGCTGATGGACCACGGCATCCCGATCGAGACCTCGGTCCGTGATGAGCTGCTGCGCATCGGCGAGCACCTGCAGATCCCGCCGCTGGTCACCAACGACTCCCACTACGTCACCGCCGACCAGCGCGCGGCCCAGGACGCGATGCTGTGCATCGGAACGAACGCGCTGCTGTCTGACCCGGACCGGTTCCGGTTCGGCGGCGAGGGCTACTTCCTGCGCACCGCAGACGAAATGCGCGCCCTCGACCAGTCGGACTGGTGGGCCGAGGGCTGTCGCAACACGCTGCTGATCGCCGAGCGGGTGGAGTCCTACCAGGAGGTGTTCGCCCACCGGGACCTGGCCGCGAAGTTCCCCGTCCCTGACGGCGAAACCGAGATGAGCTGGCTGCGCCAGGAGGCCATGGCCGGCGCCGTCCGGCGGTTCGGGGACCCGGTTCCGGCCGAGGTGCTCGAGCGGATCGAGTACGAGCTGGGCGTCATCGAGGGCATGGGCTTCCCCGGCTACTTCCTGGTCGTCGCCGACATCTGCCAGTACGCCAGGGACAACGGGATCTGGATCGGCCCCGGCCGTGGGTCGGCCACCGGCAGCATGGTCGCCTACGCCACCGGGATCACCGAACTGGACCCGATCGAGCACGGGCTGATCTTCGAGCGGTTCCTGAACCCCGAACGCATCAGCATGCCTGACGTTGACCTGGACATGGACGAGCGCCGGCGCGGTGACATGATCCGCTACGTCACCGAGAAATACGGCGTGGACAACGTCTCGCTGATCATCACGTACATGACGATCAAGAGCAAGGCCGCGGTGAAGGACTCCGGCCGGATCCTGGGCTACCCGTTCGCGCTCGGCGAGAAGATCACCAAGGCCTTCCCGCCGGCCGTGATGGGCAAGGAGATCCCGCTCTCGGCGATCCACGACAAGGACAACGGGCGGCACGCCGAGGCGGGTGAGCTGCGCACCCTGTACGACGACGACGCCGACGTCAAGAAGGTCATCGACACCGCGCGTGGCATCGAGGGCCTGATCCGCGGCACCGGCGTGCACGCGGCGGGCGTGATCCTCTCGTCCGAGCCGCTGGTCGACGTGATGCCGATCTACCGGCGCAACGACGACGGCGCGCGGATCACCGGGTTCAACGGCCCCGACTGCGAGTCCATGGGCTGCCTGAAGATGGACTTCCTCGGCCTGCGGAACCTGACCGTCATCGGGGACGCGGTCGAGAACATCAAGGCCAACCGGGGCATCGACCTGAACATGCTCGAGGTCCCGCTGGAGAACAAGCAGGCCTACGAACTGCTCGCCGCGGGCAAGACGCTGGGGGTGTTCCAGCTCGACTCCACGATGATGCGCGACCTCACCAAGCTGATGGCGCCGACCCGGTTCGAGGACGTGTCCGCCGTGCTGGCCCTCGGACGGCCGGGCCCGATGGAAGCCAAGTCGCACATCAACTACGCGCTGCGCAAGAGCGGCCAGCAGAAGATCGCCCCGATCCACCCGGATCTGGAGGAAGTGCTCGAGCCCATCCTCGGTGAGACCTACCACCTGGTCGTCTACCAGGAGCAGGTCATGGCCATCGCCCAGCAGCTGGCCGGGTACTCCCTGGGCCGCGCCGACCTGCTGCGCCGCGCGATGGGCAAGAAGAAGAAAGAGATCCTGGACGCGAACCTGGAGGAGTTCGCGGCCGGGATGAAGGCCAACGGCTTCTCCGAGCGGGCCACCAAGGCCATCTGGGACGTGCTGGTGCCGTTCTCCGGCTACGGGTTCAACAAGTCCCACACCGCCGGCTACGGGATGGTCTCCTACTGGACGGCGCACCTCAAGGCCAACTACCCGGCCGAGTACATGGCCGCGCTGCTCACCTCGGTGGGCGACGACAAGGACCGGATGGCGGTCTACCTCGCCGAGTGCCGCAAGCTCGGCATCAAGGTGCTGCCCCCGGACGTCAACGAGTCCAAGCTCGACTTCGCCCCGGTCGGCACCGACATCCGGTTCGGCCTCGGCGCGATCCGGAACGTCGGCGCCGCGGTGGTCGGCTCGATCGTGTCGACCCGGCAGGGCAAGGGCGCCTACACCTCGTTCGCCGACTTCCTGGACAAATCCGAGATCGCGGTCTGCAACAAGCGCGTGGTGGAGTCGCTGATCCGGGCCGGGGCGTTCGACTCGCTCGGGCATACCCGCAAGTCGCTGTTCCTGGTCCAGGAGCAGGCCGTCGACGCGGTGATCGGCGTCAAGCGCCAGGAGGCCATCGGCCAGTTCGACCTGTTCGCCGCGGTCGAGGCCGAGGGCGGCGGGGCCGGCAAGATCGGGCTGGACTTCCAGCTCACCGACGAGGAATGGCCGCGCAAGCTGCTGCTGGCCCAGGAGCGGGAGATGCTCGGCCTGTACGTGTCGGGCCACCCGCTGGACGGGGCCGAGCGGATCCTGCAGCGCAACCGGGACACCGGCATCGCCGACCTGCAGGCCTCGGGCCGCACCGAGGGCGAGGTCCAGGTGGCGGGGATCATCGTCTCGGTGGACCGGCGGATCAACAAGAAGAGCGGCCTCCCGTGGGCCATCGTGACCATCGAGGACCTGGACGCCTCGGTGGAGCTGCTGTTCTTCCCCAAGGTCTACGGGCTGTACGCGACCGAGCTGACCGAGGACGCGGCGGTGTCGGTCCGCGGCCGGGTCAACGACCGGGACGGGGCGGTCAGCATCTTCGCCCAGGACCTCACGCCGCTGGACCTGTCGGTGGTGCGCGGCAGCAGCGGCCCGCCGGTCGTCATCGCCGTGCACCACGACAAGGTCACCGCCGAGCTGACCGCCGAGCTCAAGCACATCCTGCAGGCCCATCCGGGCGGCACCCAGGTGATCCTGCGGCTGGAGCGCCGCGGCGGCACGCCGCTGCTGATGGATATCTGCGACTTCCCGGTGCAGGCCGACAGCAGCTTCATGGCCGACATCAAGAGCCTGCTCGGGGCGACCGCCATCGCGGCGGCGTGACGGGCGTTGCCGGGTCCGCGATTTGGGTAGGCAGGGCTGATGAGTACCGAGATTCTGGAGACCGAGCGCAAGTACGAGGCTGACGTCGACGTGGTCCTGCCCGACCTGGCCGGGCTGCCGGGGGTGGCCGCGGAGTCCGGGCTGGAGGAGATCCAGCTCGAGGCGGAGTACTACGACACCGAGGACCTGCGGCTCCTCGGCGCCGGGATCACGCTGCGGCGCCGCCGCGGCGGCAGCGACGAGGGCTGGCACCTGAAGCTGCCGGCCGGCCAGGACTCGCGGCAGGAACTGCACCGGCCGCTGGGCCGCGCCCGCGTGGTGCCGGCCGAGTTCGCCCGGCTCGTCCGGGTCCACGCGCGCACCGCCAAGCTGGCGCCGGTCGCCCGGATCGCCACCGTGCGCCGCCAGCGGATCCTGACCGACGAGGCCGGGAACTCGCTGGCCGAGGTGGCCGACGACACGGTCTCGGCGCAGAGCCTGGGCGAGGTCACCACCCTCTCGCAATGGCGCGAGATCGAGGTCGAGCTGACCGGCGGCGGGCGGCGGCTGCTCAAGGCGGCCGACGCCCGGCTGCGGGATGCGGGCCTGCGCGCGCCCGGCTACGGCTCCAAGCTGGAGCGCGCGCTGGCCGGCCGCCAGCCCGCCTCCCCGCCCCGGCCCCCGGCCGACGGCCGCGCCGGCGAGGTGGTGCTGGCCTACCTGGCCGGGCACGCGGCCGCGCTCAAGGCCCAGGACCCGCAGGTCCGCCGCGACGCGCCGGACTCCGTGCACCAGATGCGGGTGGCCAGCCGGCGGCTGCGCTCGGCGCTGCAGACGTTCCGGGAGGTCCTGCCGCCGGATGCTACCGAGCACCTGCGCGGCGAGCTGAAGTGGCTGGGCGAGGTGCTGGGCGCGGCCCGCGACGCCGAGGTGCTCGGCGGGCACGTGCAGGACCTGCTGGAACGGGTGCCGCCCGAGCTGGTCCTCGGCCCGGTCGCGGCCGACGTGACCGGGCAGTTCGCGCCGCGCCGCGGCGCCGCCCACCGGGCCGCGGTGCGGGCGCTGGACTCGCCGCGCTACCTGGCCATGCTGGACGAGCTGGACGCGCTGATCGCCGCCCCGCCGGAGGTGCCCGCGGCGGCCGGCCCGAGCCAGTCCCTGCGGGCCGACGTGGCCCGCGCGTACCGGCGGCTGCGCAAGCGGGCGCGGCGCGCCTCGGGCCTGGCCGACGGCCCGGAGCGGGACGCGGCCCTGCACGAGATGCGCAAGGCCGCCAAGCGCGCCCGTTATGCCGCGGACGCCCTGACCCCGGCGGCGGGCCAGCCGGCCAGCCGGTTCGCCGCCCGCATGAAGGACCTGCAGACAATCCTGGGCGATCACCACGACACGGTCGTGGCCCGCGTGGCCATCCGCGACCTCGGCGTCCACGCCCACCTGGCCGGCGACAACGCGTTCACCTACGGGCTGCTGCACCAGCTGGACGCCGACCGCGCCGCGGAGCTGTCCGACGAGGCGGGGCAGGCGTGGCGGAAGGCGCGCCGGAAGAAGTACCGCCGCTGGCTGGGCTGACCGCCCGCCTGCCAGGTGCCCGGCCGGGGCGATGCCCGCCACTCAGGCGCGCTGCCGCTCGGCCCTCTGCCGGACCAGCTCCTCGACCGCGCTCGGCAGGGTCGTCTCGAAGTCGATCAGCTTCGCCCACGTCGGGGTCACGACAATCCGGACCATGCCGTCGTAGAGCGAGCGGACCTCGGTCTCCCAGGCAGCCCGCTGCTCGGCCGTCATCTGGTAGGTACCGTTCATCTGGAGGTACTCGTCCGGGATGCCGTCGACCACATCCAGCTCGGCCCGGCCGCGGATGAGCAGGATCTTAGGCGGGTGCACCTCGGTGTCGATCGTCAGGGCCACCACCGGGTTCTGGCGCAGGGCCGGGAGCTTCGGGGCGTTCGTCGACGTGCACATGACGACCTGCGAGCCGGTCCAGGTGAAGGCGATCGGGATGTTGCGGGGCGTGCCGTCCCGGGCGACGTAGGCCAGGCGGGTCAGGTCACGGGCCAGCAGTTCCTCGCTGGCCGGCCGGCTCAGAATCTCGGTCATCTCGGTCGGGTGCACAGCTGTCCCTCCTGTTGCCGTTGCTTCACGGGCCGTTCATCCAGGGAGCGGAGCCAGGTCCGCGTTCTCGACATCTGACTTCGCATCCGGTGCCGCCGGCGGTCTCAGCTGAGGGCCAGGATGGTGACGGCGGCCGCGGCGGCGGCGAGGCCGGCCAGCTGCCAGCGGGTGAGGCGCTCGGCCAGGACGCGCCGGGCGAGCAGCACGGTGCCGGCCGGGTAGAGGGCCGTGATCACGGCCACGACGACCAGGGTGCCGCCCCGGACGGCGAGCAGGAACGCCAGGTTCGCGGCCGCGTCGAAGAGCCCGGCGGCGACCGCCGGCCCCGGGCGGGGCAGGAACCGGCGGGACAGCGCCGGGCCGCGGCGCAGGATAACCACCGGGAGCAGGACGGCCACCGAGGCGGCCCGGCAGGCGATCAGCGGGGCGATCCCGCTGTCCTGCGGGCTGCGGCTCAGGCAGATGAGCTGCGCGGCGATGCCCGCGCCCGCCGCCACCGACAGCAGCAGCGCCGCCAGGCTGGGTCCCCGCGCGCGGCCGCCCCCGCCGGCGGCGGCTCCCCCGGCGGCTGCTCCCGCGGCGGCTGCTCCCCCGGCGGCTGCTCCCCCGGCGGCGGCTGCTCCCCCGGCGGCGGCTGCTCCTGCGGCGGCGGCTCCCCCGATGGTGGCCGCTACCCCGGCGGTGGCCGCTCCCCCGGCGGTGGCTGCGGCGAGGGACGGGGCCGCTGCCGCGGCGGCGGCCTCGCCGCCGCTGCCCGGGCCGACGCTCACCGCGACCACGGCGACGACGGCCAGGGCCACGCCGCATGCGCCGACGCTGGTCAGATGCTCCCCGGCGGCGAGCCCGGCCGCCACGGGCAGGACGGCTGACACCACGGCGGTGACCGGCGACAGCACGCTCATCGGCCCGAGCGCCAGGCTTCGGTAGAGCAGTGCCGACGCGGCGGCCGAGGCCAGCCCGGCCGCGCCGCCCCACAGCAGCGCCGGCGCCGACCACCGGCCGCCCACCGCGGGCCACAGCGCGACCTCGAACGCCAGGCTGACCAGCAGCGTCACGGTCACGACCCGCAGCACCGGCGCCCGTCGCGCCGCCAGTCCCCCGGCGAAGTCCCCGACCCCGTACCCGAGCGAGCTAGCAACCGCGAGGCAGATGACAAGCATGTTGGTACAGTACACCGACCATCCAGGTCAGTGAAATGACCGTCGGCCGCTTCGCCCGACGGTGACATCATGATCCCGAAGGGTTTGGCATACCAGGGTGTGCCAAAGCCTTCGCGGTCACGCTAGCGCCGACGGGGAGAAGGTACACTGACCGGATGGCTCAATCAACTGACCGTCAAGCCGCCCCCGCAGCGGCGCCGGCCAGGCGCGGCGCCGGCGTGATGTCGGACGTCGCGGCGACGGTGCGGCGGCTGCGGCACGGGCGGGGGCTGTCCGCCGACCAGCTGGCGGCCCGGGCCGGGGTCAGCAAGGGTGCCCTGGTCGCGCTGGAGAACGCCGCTGCCAACCCGAACCTGGCCACGCTCGTCCGGCTCGCCGACGCGCTCGGCGTCTCGGTGTCCGCGCTGGTCGAGCGGCCGGACGCGCGAAGGGTGCAGGTCAGCGACGCGGCGGCCAGCGAGCCCCTGTGGCGCGGGCCGGCGGGCGGCAGCCTGCGGCTGCTGCTCACCACGCCGACGGCCGCGCCGGTGGAGCTGTGGCGCTGGCACCTGGCCGACGGGGAGCGCTACGACAGCCACCCGCACCCGGCCGGCATCGTGGAGACGATCACCGTCATCAGCGGGGCCGCGGTGATCACCGTGGACGGCGCCGAGTACCCGGCCCGGGCCGGGCAGACCGTGACGTTCGCGGCCGACGCGGAGCACGCCTACCGGGGCGGGCCGGGCAGCGACGCCGACCTGCTGATGACGGTGCACCTCCCGGAGCCGTCCCCGCGGGCGGGCCGGTGAGCCGGGCGGCGCAGGCCGGCCGCGCGGGCGCCCCGCAGGAGGCGGGGGCAGGCGAGACCGGGGACGGGGAAACAGCGCTGGTGCAAGCGCAGAGTTCTGGCGACATGACGGCCGCGCGGGCGTGGCTGGCCGCGGCGAGCGTCGCCGGGGAGGTCGCGGGGCTGTGCGCCGGGCACGGCTACGCCGCCCTGCTGATCGCGGCCGACGGGCTCGCGCCGGGTCCCAGCGACGCCGCCAGCGATGCGCTGCTGGCCGGCGCCGAGCGGCGCGCCGGGGCGCGGCTCGCGGGCCGGGTGCCGGAGGAGCTGGCCGAGGTCAGCGCGTGGCGGGACGCCTACCGGGCGTTCGGCGCCAAGCCGCAGCGGACCCGGCCCAGCGTCGAGGCGCTGCTGCGGCGGCTCGGCGCCGGGCTGCCGCGCGTCGACCGCATCACCGACGCCTACAACGCCGTGTCGGTCGCCCGCCTGCTGCCCGTCGGCGGCGAGGACCGCGCCGCCTACCGCGGGCCGGCCCGCCTCGTCCGGGCCGCCGGCGACGAGATCTTCGACACCATGGAGAACGGATTGCCCGTCGCCGGCCACCCGGATCCGGGTGAGGTCGTGTGGCGCGACGACGCGGGCGTGACCTGCCGCCGGTGGAACTGGCGGCAGTGCGCGCGCACCCGGATCACGAACCAGACCACGAGCGCGCTGTTCATCCTCGACGGGCTGGGGCCGGGAATCGCCGGGCTGGACGCGGCCGCGCAGGAGCTCCAGGAGAGCCTCGCCGCGCTGAGCCCCGGCGCCCGGTTCGCCCGCCGCCTGCTCAGCCCGCCGGGGCCGGCGGCGTAGCGGGTCAGCCCGGCAGCAGGAGCAGCTTGCCGGTGGTCCGGCGGGCGGCCAGGTCGGCCTGCGCCCGGGCCGCGTCGGCCAGCGGGTAGCGGCCGCCGACGCGGACGCTGAGCTGGCCGGACTGGATCCAGCGCAGCAGGTCGCCGGCCCGCTGGTGCAGTTCCGCGGGGGTCGCGATGTAGGAGCCGAGCGTCGGCCGGGTGAGGAACAGCGACCCGTGGGCGGCCAGCTGCTGCGGGTCCAGCGGCGGCACCGGGCCGCTGGCCGCGCCGTAGAGGACGAGGTAGCCGCGCGGCCGGAGCGCGGCCAGGCTGGCGTCGAAGGTGGCCTGGCCGACCGAGTCGTAGACGACGGCGGCGCCGGCCCCGCCGGTGAGCTCGCGGGCCACCGCACCGAAGTCGTCGTAGCCGGCCACGTGGGCCGCGCCCGCCGCCCGGGCGAGCTCGGCCTTGTCGGCGGTGGAGGTGGTGGCCAGCACGGTCCCGCCGAGCCGGGCGATCATCTGGGTGAGCAGCAGTCCCACCCCGCCGGCCGCCGCGTGCACGACGGCGACGTCGCCGGGCTGGACCGGGAACGTGCTGTGGCACAGGTAGTGCGCGGTCAGGCCCTGCAGCATGACCGCCGCGGCGGTCTCGAGGCCGACGCTGTCCGGGACGCGGACGGCCCGGTCGGCCGGGATGACGACCTGCTCGGCGTAGCTGCCCGGCGCGCTGGTCCACGCGACGGGGTCACCCGGGGCGAAGCCGCTGACGCCGGGGCCGAGGGCGGCCACGGTGCCCGCGCCCTCGGCACCGGGCACGTAGGGCAGCGGGCCGGAGCCGTAGGGCGGCCGGCCCTCGCGCTGGTAGATGTCCATGAAGTTGACGCCGGCGGCGACGACGCTGACCAGCAGCTGGCCGGGCCCGGGCGGCGGGGCGGGCCACTGCCCGGGCCGCAGGACGTCCGGGCCGCCGCGGTTTTCGACCACGATTGCATGCATGGGGCTAGTTTCGCGCATCCGGCCCCGGATTGGGCGCGGGACCGCGAGGCGGGCCGGGCCGGGCGGCCCGAGTCGCTGGCCGGGAGACAGCGCGGCCGAACTTGACGGGCCGCGGGGGGCCGGGCACGCTCATCAGGGCCAAAGCCGCCGCCGGGGAGGGTGCCACCATGATCACGACCGTTTGCCCGTGGCTTTCGCCGGGAAACTGGTCGCGATCATGGACCCGGCCCGCGCCGCGGGGGGCGGGCGCGTGAGCGGGGAGGTGCCGGCGGCGTGGCCTCGGCCGCGGCCGCTGATCGGCGACGCCACCAGCAGCGCCGAGCGGGCCAGCGACCCGGCCAGCTGGGCGTTCCCCGAGGCGGCCCGGGCGGCGCTGGCCGACGTGATCGCGGCGCGGCGGGACGTGCGGCGGTTCCGGCCCGACCCGGTCGACCCTGGCATCGTCACCGAGGTCCTGGCCGCCGGGCACGCGGCGCCGAGCGTCGGCCACTCCCAGCCCTGGCGCTTCCTCGTGGTCCAGGACCCGGCGCTGCGGGCCAGCGCGGCGGTGATGGCCGACCGGGCCCGGCTGGCCCAGGCCCGCGAGCTGGACCCCGACAGCGCCCGGCACCTGCGCAGCCTGCAGCTCGACGGCATCCGGGAGGCGCCGGTCGGCATCGTGGTGTGCTGCGACCGCCGGGCCCGGCCGGCCGGGGTGCTGGGCCGGGCCACCTTCCCGGACGCCGACCTGTGGTCGTGCGCGTGCGCGATCGAGAACATCTGGCTGACCGCCCGCGCCCGCGGCCTGGGGCTGGGCTGGGTCACCCTGTTCGACCCGGCCGAGCTGGCCGGCCTGCTCGGCCTGCCCGACGGCGTGGTCACGCTGGGGTGGCTGTGCCTGGGCTGGCCCGACGAGCGGCCGCCCGCGCCGGGCCTGGAGCGGCAGGGCTGGTCCCGGCGGCTCCCCCTGGCCGACGTCGTCGCGGCCGACCGCTGGCCGGGCGCCGCGCCGCCGCCCGCGCCCCGCGACCGGATGCCCGCCGCGACCGCCGCCGCCCGGGTCCGCAGCCGGGACGGCGAGGACCGGCTCCTGGCCGTCCCCGGCTCGCTCGGGCTGCTCGGCGACGCCCTGCTGCGCGCGGGGTCGCTGCCGGGCCGCCCCGGCGCGGGGACGCTGCTGATCGCGGGCGCTGACCATCCGGTCGCGGCCCTGGGCGTCAGCGCGTTCCCGGCCAGCACGACCAGGCTCGTCGCGCGGGCCCTCGCGGCCGGCCAGGGCCAGGGCGCCGCAGCCGCGCGGGCCGCGGGCCTGGCCGTCCGGCTGGCCGACTGCGGCATCGACGGGGACCCGGTCCCGGGCTGGAGCGACCTGCGGCCCGGCGGCGCGCGGGGCGACCTGGCCAGCGCGGACGCCCTCACGGCGGACGCGGTGGAAGGGCTGCTGGCTGCGGGCGAGCGAGCCGGCCGGGAGCTGGCGGACGGCGGCCCGGTCGCGCTGGGCGAGGTCGGCATCGCGAACACCACCGTCGCCGCCGTGCTGGCCGCCGCCCTGCTGGGCGTCCCGCCCGGCGCGGTGGCCGGCCGCGGCGCCGGGAGCGACACCGCGATCGTCGCGCGCAAGGAGGAGGTCATCGGGCAGGCCCTGGCCCGGATGGGCGGCCGGGTGCCGCCCGCCGGGCCGCTCAGCCGGGCCGCGCTGGGCGACCTGCTGAGCGGGCTCGGCGGGCCCGAGCAGGTGTTCCTCACCGGAGCGTGCCTCGGCGCGGCGGCGGCGGGCGGCCTGGTCGTCCTCGACGGGCTGCTGACCGGCGTGAGCGCCCTGGCCGCCGTCCGGTACCGGCCCGAGGTCCAGGATCACTTGATCGCGGGCCAGCGCAGCGCCGAGCCCGCGCACCGGCTGGTGCTCGACGCGCTCGGCCTGGAGCCGCTGCTGGACCTGCGGCTGCGCGCGGGCGAGGGCGTGGGCGCGGTGCTGGCGGTCAGCCTGATGGCGCACGCGGAGCGGGCCCGCGGCGGAACGGCCACCACGGACTGAGCCCGCAGTGGCCCCGGCTAGGGCAGGATCTCCACGTACCCGTCCGTCCCGTGCACGCGGATCCGCTGTCCGTCCCGGATCAGCCCGGTGGCATGCTCCACCCCCACGACTGCGGGCAGGCCGTACTCCCGGGCGATCACCGCGCCGTGGGTCATCAGGCCGCCCACTTCCGTCACCAGGCCCTTGATGGCGACGAACAGCGGCGTCCAGCTGGGGTCGGTGTAGGCGGTGACCAGGATGTCGCCGGCCTCGAGATCGGCCTCCGCGATGTCGAGGATGACCCGCGCCCGGCCCTCGATGGTCCCGGCCGAGACGGCCAGGCCGACCAGCGCGCCGGCCGGCAGGTCGTCGCGCCGGTAGGTGCCGGCGACGGCCTCGCCGTCCGAGGTGAGCACGCGCGGCGGCGTGAGCGCCTGGTACGACCGGAACTCCTCCTTCCGCTGGCTGATGAGGTGCTCATCCGCCCGGTTCGCGCGCGTGGCGTCATGGAGCTCCTGGAACGTGAGGTAGAAGATGTCCTCCCGCTCGGCGATCACGCCGGCCTGCATGAGGCGCCCGGCTTCCCTCATCAGGGCCTGCTTGTAGACGAAGTAGCGGCTGACCATGCCGTACTTCGGGTACTCCCGGTACCCGGCGAAGGTGCGGACCCGGTCGATCAGCCGCTTCACCTCGTCGGCCTTGCGCTCACCGTCCGGCAGGGCCCGCAGGCGCGGCAGCAGCTCCTGCTCCTTGTTCCGGGCTTCGGCCCGGCCCTGGTCGAAGCGCCGCTGGCCGGCGCCCGCCGCGAAGTTCCTGATGTTGCCGAGGATCATCGGCACGATCGCGCTGGGGCGCTCACTCCAGCGCGGGTTGGTGATGTCGATCTCGCCGACGCAGCGCATCCCGTACGTGCCGAGCCAGGCCCCGATGGCGTCGCGCGCCGCTGGCCCGCCCGCCAGCCCGGCCAGCTCGTCCAGGAAGCCGTCGTCGTCCCCGACGTCCCGCAGAAACGCAACGACGTCCGGATGCGGGCGGATCACGTCCGCGACGTCGAGGAGCTCCAGGCCCATCTCCGAGGTGACGTTGTGCGGGACGGACTGGGTGAGCGTGTCGGCCGCGTTCGTCTCGCCCAGCCAGTCCTGCAGCAGCTCGTTGAGCCGCCACGTCGCCTGCATCCCGGCCATGATCGCCTGATGGCTCTGCGGATCGAACAGGATCCGTCGCAGCTCCTGGATGTCGGCCAGGATGAAGTCAAGCAGCGCCGGCCCGGACCGGGCCTGGATGTCGTTTTCCAGCGCGGCGACGGACGCCCGGCTGTGCTCGATCAGCCCGGTGACGATGGCCGGGTCGGTCTCGATCGTGGCCGGCGCGACGCCGGCCACCTGCTCGACGGGTCCCTCGTCGGGGCGCGATGAGATGAACCCGTCGCGCTCGAGGATGACGTGCAGCGCGTCGCCGGTCAGCGGATCGGACTTCCCCACCACATCCAGCAGGCCGGCCCGGCTCGCGGGCGACGACAGGATCGCGGTGGCGTCGACGAACAGCCTCCCGCCGGCCTCGCGCATCGGGCGGGGGGTAGTGAGCTGCCAGAAGGACAGGCCCAGCGGCCGCATGGCGTCGGTCATCATCTGCTGGTGCCCGACGGACAGGTAGACGTGGTTCTCGTCATCGCCGGCCTCGGGGACGGGGAACAAGGTGGTGATCGGCCGGCTCTGGACGACCTGGAAGCCGTCATCGGCCAGGCACCATTCGATGTCCTGCGGGCGGCCGAAGTGCGCCTCGATCCGCCGGCCCAGCTCCGCGAGCCGCACCACCTGCGCATCCGTCAGCGCCGGCAGTTCCTGCCGCCCGGGCTCGACCGCCTGCTCCCGCGTTCCGCCTCCCGGCGAGGCCAGGATGGCCCGCTGCTTGGCGGCGACCGCCCTGGCGATGATGCCGCCGTCGCGGACCTGGTAGGTGTCCGGGTTCACCAGCCCGGAGACCAGCGCCTCGCCGAGGCCCCAGCCGGCCTCCACGAAGCTGATCTTCCGGTTGGAGGTCACCGGGTCGGCCGTGAACAGGATCCCGGCCGCCTGCGGGAACACCATCCGCTGCACGACCACGGCCATGCCGACCTTCCGGTGGTCGAAGCCGTTCCGCAGGCGGTAGGCCACCGCCCGCTCGGTGAACAGCGAAGCCCAGCACTGCCTGACGTGCTGGAGGACCGCCGGGCCGATCACGTTCAGGTACGAGTCCTGCTGGCCCGCGAAGGACGCGGTCGGCAGGTCCTCCGCGGTCGCGCTGGACCGGACCGCGTAGGCGGCGTGCTCACCGAGCCGGGCCAGCGGCCCGCGGATCGCCGCCTCGAGGTCGTCAGGAATGGCGGCCCGTTCCAGCACCCGGCGGGTCTCCGCGCTCAGGGTGCTGATGGCCGAACGGTCGTCCGGCTCCAGGCGCGAGAGCCGGTCGAGATAGTCATCGATCGACGGCGCCCCGGCCATGATCCGCTGGAAGGCGCCAGTCGTCACGCAGAAGCCGTCCGGCACCTCGATGCCCTCGATCCGCGAGAGCTCCCCCAGGTTCGCTCCCTTGCCGCCGACCAGCGCGACCTGCGTGCGGTCGATCTCGTCGAAACCCAGCACATAGCGCATTTTCGATGCCCCAAATCCGTTGCTCCCGGCTGCGACCGGTGAGTATGGCACACAAATAACGGCCTCATGAGAGCGCCGAATCTCGCATAAACTGAAGGCAACGGGCCATGCACCGGGGCGCAGAGGCGGCAAGCAGCCGCCCCGCCCCGAGCCCGATTTTCTTGCCAATCTGCGTACCAGCGCCTCCGGCAGCACACCCGCCCGGTGCCCGCTCGCGGGTCGTCGCTGAGCCGCCCAGCCCGCGCAGCCCGCCCGGAGCGAGATGGTCCTGCGGACGCTGCTGCCTGGACACCAGCGAGCGCACGGCCATGTCGTACCTCGCGGCCGCGGCGTCCCCGTCCCCGGTCCTCTGCCGCGCGGCGGCGCCGATCTGAAAGACAGTTGCAGATCTGCCGCCGCCGGGGTAGACCTGTTCTGAAAGACGATTTCAGAACAGGCGGTCCGTGAGATGGAGCAGCGTCGCCCGGTGCTGACCGAGTCGGCCGTGCTGGCCGCGCTGGCGCACCCGGTCCGGCTGGACGTGCTGAACTACCTGATGTCAGCCGGCCCGGCGACCGCCTCGGTGTGTGCTCGCGCCGTCGGCGACACCCCGTCGAACTGCAGCTATCACCTGCGGGTGCTCGCGCGCCTCGGACTGGTCGAGGCCGACGAGTCCGGCGACGGGCGGGAGCGGCCGTGGCGGGCCACGGTGACGGGGTTCAGCATCGGGGACCCGCCCCCGGGCGACCCGGCGGTGGCCGGCGGCGCGGCGGGCGCGGGCGAGCAGGCGGGCGCGGGCGAGCAGGCGGGCGCGGCGCTGCGGGCGGCATCGCTGCAGCTGGACCAGAGGCTGGCCCGCGACTACCTGGCCGGCCGGGACCAGGCGCCGCCGGCATGGCGTGCTGCCGATGCCTACGCGGCGTACACCCTGCGCGCGACTCCGCGGGAGCTGGCCGAGCTCGTGGCCTGCCTCGACGCCCTCATCCGGCCGCTGATCGCGGCCACCCGCGATGACCCGCCCGCGGATGCCGAGCTGGTCCACGTCGGCGTGCAGGCCTTCCCGCGGCTGGGCCGGTCGTGAGGCTGCCGGCCGCGTGCGCGCGGCCCGCGTTCCGGTCGCTGCTGCTGGCCGGGCTGGTCTCCGAGGCCGGCGACTGGCTGCTGCTCATCGCCTTGCCGGTCGTGGTCTACCAGCTGACCGGCTCCGCGCTGGGCACCTCGCTGGCCCTGCTGGTCGAGCTGGCGCCGGGGATCCTGCTCGGCCCGCTGGCCGGGCGGTGCGCCGACCGCTGGGACCGGCGCCGGGTGCTGATCGCGGTGTCCGGGCTGCAGGCGGTGGCGCTGGTGCCGCTGCTGGCGGTGCACTCCCGGGCGGAGCTGCCCGTGGTCTACGCGGTGATCCTGGCCGAGGCGGCCCTGACCGCGCTGTTCGACCCCGTAAAGAACGCCCTGCTGCCCACGCTGGTGCCCGGCACCGAGGTCGTGTCGGCGAACTCGCTGGCTGGCCTGGGCCAGAACCTCGCCCGGCTGGCCGGCGGCCCGCTCGGCGGCGTCCTGCTGGCCGTCGGCGGGCTGCGCCTGGTCGCGGCCGCGGACCTGGTCAGCTACCTGATAGCCGCCGCCGTCATCGGCCGCATCGCCGTCACCCCGGCGCCGGCCCGGCCGCCCGCGCCCCGGACCGGACCCCAGCCCCAGGCCGGGCCGCAGCCCCAGGCCGGACCCCCGCCCTGGGCCGGACGCCAGCCCCAGGCCGGGCCGCAGCCCCCGGCCGGGCCGGGCCGCCCGGCCGCGGGAGCGTACCGGTCGATGCTGCGCAGCCGCCCCCTGCGCGGCGCCCTGCTCGTGACGCTGATCAGCCAGGTCGCCCAGGGCATCTTCGTGGTGCTGTTCATCCTGTTCGTCGCGCGGCGCCTGCACGGCAGCCCGGCCGACATCGGCCTGCTGCGCGGCGTCCAGGCCGTCGGCGCCATCGCGGGCGGCCTCGTCCTGGTGGCCGTCGCCCGCCGCTACTCGCCCGGCACGCTGACCGCGTGGTCCGCGATCGCCTTCGGCGCCGTGGCCCTGGTGCTCTGGAACGCGCCCCTGGTCAGCACGAGCATCCCGCTTTACGTGGCCCTGTTCATCGTGGCCGGCGCACCCGGAGTGGTGCTCGGCACCGGCCTGATCAGCGCCGTGCAGACCGGCACCGGCGACGACAGCCGCGGCCGGGTGTTCGGCGCGTTCGGGCTGACCGGCAACGTCGGGCAGGCGGCCGGCATGCTCGCCGCCGGGCTGCTGGCCGCGCCGCTCGGCCTCCTGCGCATCCTGGACGCCCAGGCCGTGCTCTACCTCGCCGCCGGCGCGATCGCCGCCTGGTCCATGACCGGCCATCGAGCCCGCCGCCCGCGGCGGCCCGCGCTCAGGTCGCGGTCAGCGCCGGGACCAGGCCGGCCTCAGCCCGGGCAATCACATGCCGCCGGAACTGCTCCGCGGCCGGCAGCAGCCGCCGGTCCCCTGACCAGCTCAGGATGATCTCCCGCGCGGCCCATGCGCCGCGGATCTCCAGGTAGCGGACCGGCCCGGCCGCGGCCTCCGGCGACCCCTCGCGCGGCGCCGGGACGATGGCGGCGCCCAGCCCGGCGGCCACGAAGCCGCGCACGGTCGACAGGTCGTCGCCCTCGAAGACCACGTCGGGCGCGAACCCGGCCGCCGCGCACAGCTCGTCGCCCAGCTGGCGCAGCGCCGAGGCCGGCCGCAGGGCCACGAACGGCACCTCGGCCAGCTCCGCGAGCTCGATGCCGGCCCGGCCGGCCAGCGCATGCCCGCGCGGCAGGGCCACCCGCAGCGGCTCGACGGCGACGAGCCGGGACTCGACCGCCGGGTCGGCCGGGCGCAGCGTCCCGATCTCCAGGTCGGCCCAGTCCCCGTCCCGGCCCCGGCCCGGCCCCTCCCGGCCGCGGTCCGGCCCGGCGTCCTCCAGCGCCGAGGACACGGCCTCGTCCCGGACCTGGGTCAGGTGGAACCGCACGCGCGGGTGGGCGGCGCGGAACGTGCCGACCAGGTCGGGCACCAGCCAGGTGCCGAGGGACTGCTGGAAGGCCAGGGCCACCACGCCGGTGTCGGGCTCGAGCAGCTCGGTGACCGCCGCGATCCCGTCGTCAAGGTGATGGAGCGCTATGTCGACATGTCGCTTGAACGTCATCCCGGCGTGGGTGAGCCGCAGGATGCGACCCGACTTGCGCAGCAGCGGCGTCCCCACCTGAGCCTCCAGCCGGGCCAGGGCGCGCGAGACGCCTGGCTGGGTCACTGCCTCCAGCTCGCTAACCTCGGTGACGGTCGTGCCATCAGCCACCTGCTGGAACCAGCGCAGTGCGTCCGTGTCCATACCCATGCCACCCGAGCATAGGTCAGGCACGAACGACCCACTGACCGCATAGGTGCCAGCGTGCCAGGCGGAGACGGCAGGCCTGACTGCGCGAACGGGCTGACCCGGAAGGACACGATGAAGCACACGACCTACTCCCTGGCCCCGCTGTGGGCCGAGATCCGGGCCGAGGTGCGCGCCCGCCGGGCGGGCCGGGCCGCGCGCCGGGAGTTCCGCCGCCAGCTGGCCGTCGCGCACACGCCCGACGACCTCAGCCTGTTCCTCTCCCGTTAACCGCCCGCAGCCGGCCGCCCGGCGGCGCCCCCGCCTCCGCGCCACCCAACGCGCTGACGTGCGCCGTTACCGGGATCTGCGCTGCGCCGCTGGTAGCTTCTCCAGAACGTGGCGCTTGCCGCCGGGGGGCACGGGAGGGGCAGCAGATGCGGAAGATCGGCGCACCCATGGTCAGCCGGCTCGCCCGGATCGGACTCCCGGCCGCCGCCGTCATCGGCGTCGCCGGCCTGTTAACCGCCGCCGGCGGCGGCCCCGGCGGCGCCCTGAGCTCCAGCCAGGACGCCCTGACCGCACGGAGCCCGGCGCCCCGGACGGCACTGGCCCTCAGCGGGCCTGCCCCGGCGCAGTCAGCCACCCGGGCCGGCGGGACGCGGCCCCTGGCCGGCGTCCGGACGTACCTGCGATCGAGGACGGGCGTGGCCCAGGTCGCGCTGTTCGACCGGGCCACCGGGCGGACTTACCTGGCGTCGGACGGCCGGGACACGCAGTACACCGCGAGCATCGTGAAGGCCGACATCCTGGCCAGCTGGCTGCGCCGCTTCCAGTCCCGGCCCGCCGCGATCCCGGCCAGCATCCCGTACTCGGTCCGGTACCTGATGCAGAACATGATCACGATGAGCGACAACTCCGCGGCGACCGGGCTGTTCTTCTTCGGCGGCGGCTGCACCGCGCTGACCCGCTTCAATACGCTCATTCCCACCCGCCGCACCGAGATCGGGTGCCAGACGCCGACGTACTACGGCTGGGGCAACACGACCACGACCGCGGCTGACCAGGCGGCCATCGTCCGGGTCCTGGCTTACCCGAACGGGGTCCTGACGCCGGCCGCCCGCGCCTACGGACTCCAGCTCATGGAGAGCGTGATCCCGGCCCAGCGCTGGGGCGTCACCTGCGGGCCGTGGGGCACCGACTGCGCCGGGCCGGACTACGCCCGCCCCGTGCCCGGCGTGACCGTCGCGCTGAAGAACGGCTGGAAGTTCGTCCCCACCTGCACGGCCCAGGACGAGTCGTGCCCCTGGCAGGTCAACAGCATCGGCTGGGTCAGCGGCGAGGGCCGCGACTATGTGCTGGCCGTGCTCACCACCGGCAATCCCGCGGGACCGGGCACCACCGGGTTCGACTACGGGATCACCACCACCCAGGGCGTGTCCAAGCTCGTCTGGGCCAACCTCGCGCCCGGCCGCTGACGCTGGCGCCCCCGGTATGTCAGCCGCCGCTGGTAAGACAGTCCCGTGACCCCATCATCGAGATCACCGCTGCGCTGCGCTGCCGTGCTGCCCGGCGGCAGCCCCGCCGAGCAGCTCGACCAGGCGATCGCCGCCGAGCAGGCCGGCTGGGACGGCGTGTTCGTGCCGGAGCTGGCCTACGGCGTCGACGCCTGGAGCCTGCTGGCCGCGATCGCGGCCCGGACGACCCGGATCCGGCTCGGCACCCTACTCACCCCGCTGCCGTGGCGGCGGCCGTGGAAGGTGGCCAGCCAGGTCGTCACGCTGGACCAGCTGTCCGGCGGCCGGGCCATCCTGGCCGTGGGCATCGGCGCCACCGGCCTGGCCGACACTGGCGAGGCCACCGGCGTCCGCGAGCGGGCCGAGCAGCTGGACGAGGGCATCGACCTGATCCGCGCGCTGTGGGCGGGCCAGCGCAGCTACCGCGGGCAGCACTACCGCTACGAGGCCGGCGAGGTCGACCCGGGCGCCGGCGCCCGGCCCGTTCAGGACCCGATCCCGCTGTGGGCGGTCGGCGTGTGGCCGCGGCCCAAGTCAATGCGCCGGATCCTGCGCTGCGACGGGATCATCCCGCAGTACGACCTCGGCGGCCGGGAGGCCGGCCCGGCTGACGCCGGGCAGGTCCGGGCCTGGCTGGACGAGCACGGCGCCCGGCCGGGCCTGGACGTCGTGGCCGAGGGCCAGACGCCGGCGGGCGACCCGGCTGCCGCCGCCGAGACCGTCGCGGCCTGGGCCGCGGCGGGCTGCACGTGGTGGATCGAGAACCGCTGGGAGGGCCCGGGCAACGTCGCGCAGATGCGCGAGCGCCTGGCGGCCGGGCCGCCAGGCGCTCGTGACATCAGCTAGCCGGGTCAGGAATCAGCGTGCTCGGCTTCGAGTGGCTCCGGGCGGCCGTCCCCGGCGCCGGGCTCCGGCACCTCGGCGTCGAGCACCTCGGGCTCCAGGACCTCGGTCGGCCAGACGTCCCCGATCGACTCCTCGACGGCCTCGGCCGGCGCGGGCGCCGACCAGCTCTTGAGCTCGACCTGCGGGACGAGCCACGTGGCCAGGAAGGCCAGCGCCGCGATCGGGACCGCCACGATGAACACGGTCTGGATCGAGTGCGCGTAGCCCTCCGCGATGGCGTGGTGCACGAACGCGGGCAGGTGGTTGAGGATGGCGGGGGTCAGCGCGGCCGGCGACAGCCCGGCCGGGAGCCTGGCCCCGTGCAGCTGGGTGGCGAGGTTGCCGACCAGCACGTTGGAGAAGATCGCCCCGAAGATGGCGGTGCCGAACGACCCGCCGATCGACCGGAAGAACGTCGCCCCCGAGGTGGCCACGCCCAGCTCGCTGTGCGGGACCGCGTTCTGCACGATGATGACC
>DASYBB010000108.1:0-9472 GCA_036501025.1 Streptosporangiaceae bacterium | reverse complement strand
TGGTGTTCCTGAGCCTGGAGGACGAGACGGGGATGGCCAACATCATCTGCCCGCCGGCCGTCTGGCAGCGCTACCGCAAGGTCGGCGCGGACGCCAGCGCGCTGCTCATCCGCGGCCGGGTCGAGCGGATGGACGGCGCGGTCAGCCTGCTCGCCATGCGGCTCGAGCGCCTGCGGGTCGTGGCCGCCGCCCGCAGCCGGGACTTCCGCTGACCCGGCGCTGACCCCGGCTGGTACCTGACCCCGGCTGGCGCCTGACCCCGGCTGGCGCCTGACCCCGGCTGGCGCCAGACCCGGGTCCGTCGCTACACCCGCGCCGCGCCCTCCGGGGCGATCTCGCCCGAGCCGCGGGGGACCATCCGGGTGGACAGGATGAGCTCGCGCGGCGGCGATGTGTCGCCGCCGATGCGCGCGAACAGCAGCTCGGCGGCGGCACCGCCCATGGCCGCCGGGTCCTGGGTGACCACGCTCACCGGCGGGCTGAGCTTGTCGGCCAGCGCGAAGTCGTCGAACCCGATCAGCGCGACCGCGCCGGTGTGCCCGCTGTCGATCGCGCCCATGCTCGTCAGGTCGTTGCTGGTGAACAGCGCCGTCGGCGGGTCGGGCAGCGCCATGAGGCCGGCCACGGCCGCGGCCGCCTCCGCGCGGTTGCGCAGGCCGTGCCGGACCAGGCGCTCGTCGGGCTCGAGCCCGAGCTCGGCGAAGGCGGCCCGGAAGCCGAGATAGCGCTCGCCCATGGTCCAGATGTCGGGCCGGTCGCCGAGGAACGCGATGCGCCGGTGGCCGAGGCCCAGCAGCCGGCTGACCGCGTCCCGGGCGCCGCGCCGGTTGTCGACCACGACCCGGTCCACGTCCAGCCCGGCGGTCGGCCGGTCGACGCACACCACCTTCGTCCCCTGGGCCAGCTCGCTGGCCAGGAACCGGTGACTGCCCGCGACCGGGACCAGGATCAGCCCGTCGACCTGGCGGGCGCAGAACGCGGCGACCACCTCGCGCTCACGCTCCAGGCTGTCATGCGAGCTGCCGATCAGCACCACGTAGTGCCGCCGCCGGGCGGCGTCCTCCACCGCCCGGACCAGCGTCGCGTAGAACGGGTTGGCCAGGTCGTCGACCAGCATCCCGATGATCTGGGTCGGCTGCCCGCTGCGCCGGAGCTGGCGGGCGGTGTCGTTGCGCTGGTAGCCGAGCTGGCGGATGGCGTGCTCGACCCGCGCGGCCGTCTCCGGCAGGACGCCGGGCTGCCGGTTGATGACCCGTGACACGGTCATCACGCTGACCCCGGCGGCCTGCGCGACGTCCCGCATCGTCCGGCGACCCGCCATGCGCAGCCTCCTCAGATCGTGAGAACGATAACAGTTCGGTGTCGTCCTTCGCGTCCCCTGGGCTGACCAGCACGAGCACAGAATCGCCAGGAATCGCATCTTGACCGGAGATAGTCAGCGGCGTCACAATTGCGCAACCTAATGTTAACGATACCAACGAGATGCCAGCGAAGGTGGGGCCATGGCCGAGGCGTTGCTGGAGGCCCGCGACCTGACGAAGAACTACGGCCAGGTCCGTGCCCTGGACGGCGCCAGCTTCACGGTCTACCCGGGCGAGGTCGTCGCGCTCATCGGCGACAACGGCGCGGGCAAGAGCACCCTGGTCAAGACGCTGTCGGGGGCCATCCGGCCGGACGGCGGCGAGATCCGCATCAGCGGGCAGCCGGTGCACCTGGCCAGCCCGCTTGACGCGCGGGAGCACGGCATCGAGACCGTCTACCAGGACCTGGCCCTGGCCCCTGACCTGGATGCCGCGGCCAACCTGCACCTGGGCCGGGAGATCTACTACCCGGTCCCGTTCCTGCACCTGCTCGACCGGGCGCGAATGCGCCGCCAGGCGGTGGCCGCGTTCGCTGAGCTGGGCATCGACCTGCCCGACCCCGCCGCCCCGGTGGCCAGCCTGTCCGGCGGCCAGCGCCAGTCGGTCGCGGTGGCCCGGGCGGTGGCCTACGCCAGCAACGTCATCTTCATGGACGAGCCCACCGCGGCGCTCGGCGTGGTGCAGCGCGGCAAGGTGCTCGACACGGTCCGCCGGGTCCGGGACCGCGGCGTGGCGGTCGTCCTGATCAGCCACAACATGCCCGAGGTGCTGTCGGTCAGCGACCGGATCGAGGTGCTGCGGCTGGGCCGCCGGGTGGCCCGGTTCACCGCGGCCGACGCCTCGGTCGAGGACCTGGTCGGCGCCATGACCGGAGCCATCGTCACGTCGGAGGACGACCACGCCGGGACCGGCGGGACCGGCAGCGGCGGCGGGACCGGCAACGGGGCCGGGAATGGCAGCGACGGCGGGACCGGCAACGGGGCCGGGACCGGCAGCGACGGCGGGACCGGCAACGGCGCCGGGACCGGCGACGGGAAGGCGGAGAGGCCGTGATCGAGGACCGGCCCGCCCCGGCGGGCGCCATGCCGCCCCGCACCCCCCGGACGGCCGGCGACCTCGCCCGGCAGCTCCGGCACCGGGCCGCGGTGGCCAACGAGACCTGGACGCTGCTCGCGCTGGTGATCCTGGTCGCCTTCTTCAGCATCCGCGAGCCCGGCAAGTTCCCCACCCTCGACAACTTCTCGCTGATCGCCCAGAACTCCGCCGCCTACCTGGTGATGGCCGTGGGCCAGACGTTCGTCATCCTGACCGCGGGCATCGACCTGGCCGTCGGGTCCGTGCTGGTGCTGGCCGGGGTGGTGACCGACCTGTACTGCATCCACCACGGCGGCGCCGGCGCCGGCTGGGGCGCCATCGCGATCGGCGCGGTCCTGGGCATGGCCGCGGGCGCGGGCTGGGGCGCGCTGCAGGGCTTCCTGGTGGCCAAGGCCAAGATCCCGCCGCTGATCGCCACGCTGGCCGGCTTCGGCGCGGCCGGCGGCGTCAGCTACCTGATCACCGGGGGCGCCGACTTCCGGACCGTGCCCAGCCGCCTGGTCAACACGGTCGGCCTGGGCAGCGTGGCCGGGGTGCCGTGGCTGATCGTGATCAGCTTCGCCGTCGCCATCATCTTCGGCCTGCTGCTGGCCTACACCCGGTTCGGCCGCTACACCTACGCCATCGGCTCCAACGTCGAGGCCGCCCGCCGGGCCGGCATCGCCGTCGACCGGCACCTGATCAAGGTCTACGCCCTTTCCGGCTGGATGGCGGGCATCGCGGGCCTGCTGTCCCTGGCCAACTTCGGCTCCACCACCATCGCCGGGCACACGACCGACAACCTCACGGTGATCACCGCGGTGGTGCTCGGCGGCGCCAGCCTGTTCGGCGGCCGCGGCTCGATGCTCGGCACCGTGATCGGCCTGTTCATCCCCGAGGTGCTGCTCACCGGCCTGGTCATCCTGACCATCAACCAGTACTGGCAGGACGTGGCGATCGGGGTCGTCCTGGCCGCCGCCGTCTACCTGGACCAGTTCCGCCGCCGCCTGCGCGAGCGTGCCTAGCCAGCCATCCGAGTCCTCAGTCCGAGGCCATCAAATTCTCAGGAGGAACGATGCCGTCCAGGATCTCCGGTTCCATCGGCGGGATGTCCGTGCTGGTAGTCGCAGTCGGAGTGGTGAGCGCGTGCGGCTCGTCGGCCGCGGGCGGCGGCAGCGCCAGCGCGGCCAAGACGATGGAGCTGATCGTCGGGACCAAGAGCGACGACTTCTACGTCACGATGGAGTGCGGCGCCGAGAAAGAGGCCAAGAAGCTGGGGGTCAAGCTCACGGTGACCGGCCCGGCCACGTTCAGCATCCCGCAGCAGAAGCCGCTCATCGACGCCGCCCAGGTCAGCAAGCCGGGCGCGCTGCTCATCGCCCCGACGGACGCGGCCGCCCTCGACCCGGACCTGCTCAAGGTGACCAAGGCCGGCAGCAAGCTGATCTTCGTCGACACCAGCTCGGCCAACCCGGCGCTCGGCCTGTCCCGGATCTCCTCTGACAACGCCGCGGGCGGGAAGCTGGCCGCCGACTCGCTGGCCAAGCTGCTGGGCGGCAAGGGGACCGTCGCGGTGATCAGCGTGGCCAAGGGCGTGTCCACCACCGACGCCCGGGTCCAGGGCTTCCAGCAGGAGATGGCGGCCAAGTACCCCGGCATCACGCTGCTGCCCGAGCAGACCGACGACGCCGACAGCGTGACCACGGCCGCCTCGTTCGCGGAGGGCGACATCACCGGGCACCCGACGCTGGGCGGGATCTTCGCCGCCAACGTGATCACCGCCGAGGGCGCGGCCGCCGGCATCCAGCACGCGGGCAAGTCGGGCAAGGTCAAGCTGGCCACGTTCGACGCCGACACCACCCAGGTCGCCGACCTGAAGAACGGCAGCCTGCAGCTGGCCATCGCCCAGGAGCCGGCCGTCGAGGGCGCGGACGCCGTCCAGCAGGGCCTGAACGCCATCGAGGGCAAGCCGGTGACCAAGCAGATCGCCACCCCGCTGATGGCGATCACCCCGCAGAACATGGACAGCCCGACCATCAAGCCCTTCATCTACGCCAGCACCTGCGGCTGACGGCCGCGGCCCGGTCCGGGCCGGCCCGGCCCGCCCCGGGCCGGCCCGCGGCGCCGGCGCGCTGGTCCCGCGCGCGTCTTCGTGATCCGATGGGAACATGAAGATCCGTATCGGTATCAGCCCCGGCCCCGCGGCCCGGCCGGAGGAACTGCCCGCCGTCGTCGACCAGCTCGAGCGCGACGGCGTGGACTCGCTGTGGCTCAGCGAGATGGTGTACGGGCCGCTGGTCGAGCCCTTCGTCGGGATGACCTGGGCGCTGGCCCGCACGACCCGGCTGAAGGTGGGCTTCGGCGTGGCCGTCCTGCCCGGCCGCAACCCGGTCCTGGTGGCCAAGCAGCTCACCTCGCTGGCCGCCCTCGCGCCGAAGCGCGTGCTGCCGGTGTTCGGCCTGCAGCCGGCCCGGCGCGGGGAGCGCGCCCAGTTCCCGGCGCCGCCGGGCCGCCGGGCGGCCCTGTTCGACGAGTCGCTCCAGCTGCTGCGGCTGCTGCTGACCGGTGACGAGGTCTCGTTCTCCGGCGAGTTCTTCACCGTCGACCGCGCCCAGGTCGGCCCGCGGCCGGCCAAGCCGCTCGACGTGTGGCTGGGCGGCAGCGCGCCGGCCGCCATGCAGCGGATCGGCCGCTACGCCGACGGCTGGCTGGGCAGCTTCCGGACCCCGGCCGAGGCGGCCGCCGACGTCGCGGCGATCCAGAAGGCGGCCGGGGAGGCGGGCCGCGAGATCGAGGACGATCACTACGGCATCAGCCTGGGCGTCTACCCGGACGGGCTGACGCCAGAGCTGATCGAGACGGCGGCGCGCCGCCGGCCGGGCGTGGACCCGGCCAGCCTGGCGGCGACCAGCTGGGCCTCCGCGCGCGCGATGATCGAGGGCTACATCGAGGCCGGGCTCAGCAAGTTCGTCGTCCGCCCCGGCAGCCCGGGCCTGGACGTCAGCCGGTTCATCGACGACTTCCGGGCCGAGCTGCAGCCGCTGGAGAACTAGGAGTCGGCCCGCTCGTCGGACAGGCTCGACTGCTCGTCCACGGGGCCGGCCTGCTCCGGCACGCTGAAATCCGGGGGCGCGCTGTGGTCCGGGGGCGCGCTGTGGTCCGGGGGCGCGCTGTGGTCCGCGGGCGCGCCGAACTCCGCGGCCTCGGGCACGTAGTACCCCCAGGTGGCGCACATCTTGACCAGCGCGTCCGGGAACCCCTCGCTGCCCGGGGCCAGGCCGAGCGGCGGCAGCGTGGCCGACTGGATCTGCCCGGACTTCAGCTTGGCCGACGCGTCGCCCAGCCCGGCGCCGATGCGGCCGTGGCCGAACTGGCCGTAGGACAGCATGGCGGGCTCGAACGGCACGCCCAGGAACTCGCACAGCTTCCGCGCCTGCTCCTCCGGCTCGGCGGTCAGGTCCTCGTAGCGGACGGTGTGGCCCGGCAGCGCGCGGCGGGCCTCCTCCAGGCAGGTCATGTACCGCAGCGCCTTGGCCGCGGACTCCGCGAGGCCGCCCGAGTCGCCGGGGTGCCAGGCCGCGTCGAAGGACGCGTTCAGGGACGCGACGGCGCTGGCCGGGTGGCGCAGCAGGAAGATGAACCGGGCATCGGGCCAGCACTGCGCGATGTCCCGCCAGACCAGCACGTTGCTCGGGGTCTTGACCACGATCGTCGGCTTGCCGCTGCGGCGCAGCGTGTCGGCCAGCACCCGGTCCCACAGCAGGTAGTTGAGCTCCTGCGCGGTCAGCTGCAGCTCCTTCATGGACGCCCGCATCCACGAGGTCTCGGCCCGGACGGTCAGCTGGGCCAGCGGCAGCTCGGGCGGCGCGTACAGCGCCGAGTGGCTGTCCAGGATCATCCGCAGCAGCGTCGACCCGGCCCGGGCCGGCGACAGCACGATGACCGGCGCGGTCAGCAGGCGGCTGCCCTCAGGCGGCGCCATCTTCCGGGCCGGGTGACCGGGCGGCCGGGTTACCTGGTAGCCGGCTCTGCGTAGTACTGAGTTCACTCTCGCGTCCCACTTCATGGCCGCTGAGCGTAAAGCAGCGGTCAACGCGGGGGCACGTGATCACCATCATCTTTCAGATTACTCTCAGCTATCGATTATTACGGAGTGTGACATAGGGTAGCGGAGGCGGCAGTGCAGGCGCGGCGCGGGCGGCCGCCTGCCAGACTGGCGCACGAAAGTGGAGAGATATCAAGGAGACAACCGTGTCACAGCAGGATCTGGACTTCGAGACGTCCGTCTTCGAGAAGGAGTACATCACCGTCGCCGACCGCCGGGAGGCAATCGTGCGCGGCGGCCGGCACCTGTTCGGGGTGCTGCCGCGGGCCTTCGAGGGCGTCGACCAGATCGGCGTGATCGGGTGGGGGCCGCAGGGCAGCGCCCAGGCGCAGAACCTGCGCGACTCGCTGGGCGGCGCGGCCAGGGTGGTCGTCGGCCTGCGCCCGGACAGCTCGTCGCGGGCCGAGGCGCGGGGCGCCGGGTTCACCGAGGAGGACGGCACCCTCGGTGACGTCCTCGACGTCGTCGCCGCCTCGGACATGGTCATCCTGCTCATCTCCGACGCCGCCATGGCCCGGCTCTACCCCGAGGTCTTCGCCGCCCTCAAGCCCGGCGCCACGCTCGGCCTGTCCCACGGCTTCCTGCTCGGCCACCTGACCCAGAGCAACGAGCAGTTCCCGGCCGGGGTGGACGTCATCGCCGTCTGCCCGAAGGGCATGGGCGCCTCGGTGCGGGCGCTGTACCTGCAGGGCGCCGAGGTCAACGGGGCCGGCATCAACGCCAGCTTCGCGGTCCACCAGGACGTCACCGGCAAGGCCACCGACCGGGCGCTGGGCTGGTCGGTCGCGCTCGGCGCGCCCTACACCTTCCAGACCACGCTGCAGTCGGAGTACCTGTCTGACATCTCCGGGGAGCGGGCCATCCTGCTCGGCGCCGTGCACGGCGTCGTCGAGAGCCTGTTCCGCCGCTACCGCGACCTGGGCATGACCGCCGAGGAGGCGTTCCGGCGGTCGGCCGAGTCGGTCACCGGCCCGATCTCCCGGATCATCTCCAAGGACGGCATCGACGGGGTCTACCGGCACCTGGACGCTGATGGCCAGCGGGTCTTCGCCGACGCCTACTCCGTCGCCTACCCGGTCGGCGTCGAGCTGATCGAGGAGATCTACGACGAGGTGCGCTCGGGCAACGAGCTGCGCAGCGTGGTGCTGGCCGGCGAGCGGCTCGAGCACCGGCCGATGGGCAAGATCGACCAGTCCACGATGTGGCGGGTCGGGCAGAAGGTCCGCGCCGACCGGGTCGAGAACGAGATCCCGCTGGACCCGTTCACCGCCGGGGTGTTCTGCGGCGTGATGATGGCCCAGATCGACGTGCTGATCGCGCGCGGCCACCCGTACTCGGAGATCGCCAACGAGTCGGTCATCGAGGCCGTCGACTCGCTGAACCCGTACATGCACGCCCGCGGCGTCGCCTACATGGTCGACAACTGCTCCATCACCGCCCGGCTCGGCGCCCGCAAGTGGGCGCCGCGGTTCGACTACCTGCTGACCCAGCAGGCGTTCCCGGCCATCGACGGGGACGACCCGGTCGACACCACCCCGTTCGAGGCGTTCGCCGGCCACCCCATCCACCAGGTCCTGCGCGTCTGCGCCGGCCTCCGGCCCTCCGTCGACATCTTCGTCGCCTAGCCCGCGCCGCCCGGCGGCTCAGGCAGCGCGGGCTGCTTGGCGGCCGGGCTGCCGCCGGGGTGGAACACGCCGAGCACGCGCAGGGTCGCCGGGCCGGCGTTCTCCAGGCAGTGCCGCTGGCCGGGCGGCAGGTGGATGCAGCTCCCCGGCCGCAGCGGATAGGCCGCCGCGCCGAGATACACCGCGTCCTGGCCGGCCAGCGCCAGCCGGACCTCGCCCGCGGGCTCGTCGGCGACCAGGTGCACGACGCCCTCGCCGGCCAGCACCAGCACCAGCTCGTCGTAGGTGTGCCGGTGATCGGGCGCCCGGCCGGGCGGGATGTCGCCGACGAACTGGGTCGCGGCCGGGTAGCCCGTGCCGGGCCCGAACAGAACCCGGAACTCCCGGTCCCCGGTCACCTCCGCCGCGCAGTCCCGCAGGTCGGTCACCCGCGCGACGCCAGGGTCGGAGTCAGCGGGACGCCCGGGCAGGCTCACCATGTCGACCGTCAGGACGCCCGAGCCTCGCGGGGCCGGGTCGGCGGTCAGCCGGTAGGCCGCGCCGGGCGGCACCGCGACGCCGTGCTCGGGTGCGACCGGCACGGCCCGGCCGCCGTCCCCCGGGGACCCGCTGCCGTTGGCCGCCGGGGACCCGCTGCCGCCAGCCGCCGGGGATCCGCTGCTGCCGTCCCCCGGGGACTCGCTGGCGCCAGCCTCCAGCGACCCGCTGCCGCTGGTCACGAACCACAGCTCGCCCGCCGGGCCCGCCGTCCCGGCGTAGACCGCGCCCGGCGGGAGCCGGACCAGCCGCCGGGCCAGGCGGCCGCCCGCCGCCCCGGCGACGTCGAGCACGGGGATGACAGTGACCCCGGAGGCCAGCGTTTCGCCAGGAATCTCGGCTGTGTCGGCCAGGGCCGGGATCACGCCTGGTCGTGATTCGGCTCAGCCCGGGTGAGGTCGGCCAGGGCGTCGTTGAGGCGGTCCACCTCGGCCAGCGTGTTGTAGTGGGCCAGCCCGATGCGCAGCGCGTCGCCCCAGCCGATGCGCTCGTGCAGGCCGGGCGCGTAGTAGTCGCCGCCGCTCCAGACGCCGATGCGGCGGTCGGCCAGCGCCTGCGACAGCGCGGCCGAGCTGAAGCCGGGGAAGTTGAGCAGGAACGTCGGCACCCGGCCGTCCATGCCGGGCAGCCCGTACAGCCGCGCGGACGGCGGCAGGCCGGCCAGCAGCCGCTCGCCCAGCTGCCGCTCCCACGCGGCGGAGGCGGCCAGCCCGCCGATGTCGTCGAGGTACTCCAGCGTCGCGACCAGCCCGGCCAGCAGCTCATAGGGC
>DASYBB010000107.1:0-19502 GCA_036501025.1 Streptosporangiaceae bacterium | reverse complement strand
CTTGCCGCCCGATTTCGCGACGGTGCCGTCGGCCCGCACCAGCGTGGTCCCGATGATCAGGTCGCGCGGCGTCCCGTAGCGCAGCCGCCGCGGGCCGGCCAGGCCGGACGCGACTACCCCACCGACCGAGGCCCCGGGGGGCACGTCGAGGGCGATCTCCTGGCCGGCGCCGGCCAGCACGGCCGCCATCCGCGACAGGTCCACGATCAGCTCGCACCGGGTCGGCGGGGTCCCCCAGGCGAGCCGGGACCCGCTGCCGCGCGCCACCACCGCCAGGTCACGCTCGGCCGCCGCCCGCAGCAGCGCGGCCGCTTCCTCGGTCGACGCCGGGGAGCCGACGAACGCCGGGCGCCGCCCGCCGATCGCGTCGGCCTCCTCCCCTTCGCGGACGTCTCCGCACGCCGCCGCCAGCGCCTTCATGATCACCGCGGGCTCGGATCCCATCAAAAGATCTCCGCCCCGTTGGCGGGCGAAGCCGGGGCGCGGCGGTGGCCCGGCACCTCGCCGCACAGCCGCGGGGTGGGGAAGACCTTGCCCGGATTGCACAGCCCGGCGGGGTCGAACGCGCACCGGAGCAGCTGCATCGTGTCCAGGTCGTCGGGGCTGAACATGCGGGGCAGGTAGCGCGCCTTGTCCACGCCGACGCCGTGCTCGCCGGTGATCGACCCGCCGTGGGTGATGCACAGGTCCAGGATCGCGCCCGACACCTTCTCGGCGGCCGGGCCGGCGGCCGGGTCGGCGTCGTCGAACAGGACCAGCGGGTGCAGGTTGCCGTCGCCCGCGTGGAAGACGTTGGCCACCCGGATGCCGCTGCGCGCGGACAGGTCGGCGATCGCGGACAGGACGTCGCCGAGGGCCGTGCGCGGCACGACGCCGTCCTGGACGATGTAGGCCGGGCTGATCCGGCCGACCGCCGCGAACGCCGACTTGCGGCCGGTCCAGATCGCGGCCCGCTCGGCGGCGTCCTCCGCGGCCCGGATCTCGTACGCGCCGGCCCGCTCGCAGATGGCCCGGACGGCGGCCACCTCCAGCTCGACCTCGTCGGCCGGGCCGTCCAGCTCGACGATGAGCACGGCGGCCGCGCCCTCGGGGTACCGGCAGGCCACGGCCGCCTCGGCCGCCTCGATGGCCAGCGCGTCCATCATCTCGATGGCGGCGGGCAGGATCCCGGCGCCGATGATGTCGGACACCGCGGTCCCGCCGGCGCCCATGGTGGTGAACGCGGCCAGCAGCGTCGTCACCGCCTCGGGGATCGGGGTCAGCCGGACGACGACCTTGGTGGCGATCCCGAGCGTGCCCTCCGACCCGATGAACGCGCCCAGCAGGTCATAGCCCGGCGCCGCGCCGGTGCCGTCGCCGAGCCAGGTCAGCTCCCCGGCCGGGGTGACGATCTCCAGCCCGGTGACGTGATGCACGGTGAAGCCGTTCTTCAGGCAGTGCGCGCCGCCCGAGTTCTCGGCGACGTTGCCGCCCACGGAGCAGACCTGCTGGCTGGACGGGTCCGGGGCGTAGAACAGGCCGTAGGGCTCGGCGGCCTTGCTGACGGCCAGGTTGGTCACGCCCGGCTCGACCACGGCCCGCCGGCTGACCGGGTCGATCTCCAGCACCGCGCGCATCCGCGACATGACGATCAGGACGCCGTCGGCGTCCGGCAGCGCGCCGCCGGACAGGCCGGTGCCGCTGCCCCGGGCCACGAACGGGATCCCGGCCGCCGCGCACGCCGCGACCACCTGCGCGACCTGCTCGGCGGTGCCCGGCAGCACGGCCAGGGCCGGCCGGCACCGGTGCGCGGTCAGGCCGTCGCACTCGTAGGTGGCCAGCTCCATCGGGTCGGTGATGACGTGGGCCGGGCCGCAGACCCGCGCCAGGGCCGGGCCGAGTTCCGCCGCGATGCGATTCATCCGTGCTGCCCTCCCGTGCGCGCTGGACCTGGCCCCAGCATCTCTCGGCGCTGCCCGCGCCGCCACCTCGGGCCAGCCTTAATCGAATGATGTCTCAATATATGAACAGGTAGTATCAAAATATGAGCGAAGTGGGGGTCGCCGGGAACCGGCGGTGGCTGGTCCTGTTCGTCGGGCTGATCGCCCTGACGGCGGGCTGCACGTTCCAGTACGGCCTGGCCTACCTGATCCCGGCCCTGCGGCACGGGGGATTCTCGCTCGAACTGGCCGGGCTCCTGGTCGCGTGCCCCACGGCGGGCCTGCTGCTGACCCTGATCGGCTGGGGCGCCGCCGCCGACCGGTGGGGGGAGCGGGTCGTCCTGTCCGCCGGCCTCGGGCTGGCCGGCCTCATCCTGCTCGGCATCCGGGACGTCCGCGGGGCGGCCGGGCTGGGCGTCGGCCTGGCTGTGGCCGGAGCCGCGGGCGGATCGGTGTTCGCGGCCAGCGGGCGGCTCATCCTCGGCTGGTTCGCCCGGCGCGAGCGGGGCCTGGCCATGGGCATCCGGCAGAGCGCCCAGCCGCTCGGGGTGGCCATCGCCGCGGTGGCCCTGCCCACCCTCGGGGCCGGCGGCCTGGGCGCGCCGCTGGTCTTCATGGGCGTGTTCTGCCTGGCCTCGGCTTTGGCGGTGCTGGTGCTGGTGCGGGATCCGGCCCGGCCGGCGGCGCCCGTCCAGTCGGCTCGCCCCGGCTCGCCGTACCGGCAGGGGGTGCTGTGGAAGATCCATCTGGCCAGTGCGCTGCTGGTCGTGTCGCAGTTCACCGTGTCCACCTTCGCGCTGGTGTTCCTGGTCCAGGCGCGCGGCTGGGCCGCGCCCGACGCCGGCCGGCTGCTGGCCGTCGGCCAGGCGCTCGGGGCCGCCGCCCGGCTCGGTGCCGGCTGGTGGTCGGACCGGGCCGGGAGCCGGATGCGGCCGATGCGCATCCTGGCGCTCAGCACCGGCGCGGCCATGCTCGCGCTGGCCGGCGCCGCCGCGGCGCACTCGCCGGCGGCCGTCGCCGTGCTGCTGATCTGCGGCCTGGTGGCGGTCAGCACCAACGGGCTCGCGTTCACCGCCGTGGCCGAGTACGCCGGCTCGGCGTGGGCGGGCCGCGCCCTGGGCATCCAGAACACCGGCCAGAACGCGCTCGCCGCGGCCACGCCGCCCGTACTGGCCCTGGCCATCGGGGCCATCGGCTTCAGCGCCTCGTTCGGGCTGGTCGCCGTGTTCCCGCTGGCCGCCGCCGCGGTCGTGCCGGTCGCCTACGAGCGATCGGCCGCCGCGGCGGCGGCCGCGCCTACGGCATCCGCTCGTACGCCGGGAGGGTGAGGAAGTCGGCGTAGTCGTCGGCCAGCGCGACCTCGGTGAACAGCGCCGCCGCCTGGTCGTAGCCCGCCGCGTCGAAGGCCGCCCCGGACTGCTCCCGGATCGTGGCCAGCTCCTCCGTCACGACCTGCTCGACGAACTCGCGGGTCACCTTCGGCCCGCCCTCCAGGGTGATGTCGTTGTGCAGCCACTGCCACACCTGCGACCGGGAGATCTCCGCGGTGGCCGCGTCCTCCATGAGGTTGAAGATGGCCACCGCCCCCGTTCCGGCCAGCCAGTTGGCCAGGTACTGCAGGCCGACGCTGACGTTGTTGCGCAGTCCGGCCTCGGTGATGGTGCCGGGAGTCGCGCTGATGGCCAGCAGGTCGGCCGGGCTGACGCTGACGTCCTCGCGGAGCTTGCCGAGCTGGTTAGGCGCGGCGCCGAGCACGCCGTCGAACACCTCGCGGCAGATTTCCACGAGATCCGGATGCGCCACCCACGAGCCGTCGAAGCCGTCGTTCGACTCCCGCGTCTTGTCGTCGCGCACCTTGGCCAGCGCGACCTTGTTGACCTCCGGGTCACGGCGGCTCGGGATGAACGCCGCCATGCCGCCCATGGCGTGCGCGCCCCGGCCGTGGCAGGTCGACACCAGCAGCTCGGTGTAGGCACGCATGAACGGCGCGGTCATCGTCACCGAGTTCCGCTCGGGCAGCACGAAATCGCGGCCCCGGGTGCGGAACTTCTTGATGATGGAGAACAGGTAGTCCCACCGGCCGGCGTTCAGCCCGGCGCTGTGATCGCGCAGCTCATAGAGGATCTCCTCCATCTCGAACGCGGCCGGGATGGTCTCGATCAGGACCGTGGCGCGGACGGAGCCGCGCGGGATGCCGAGCGCGTCCTGGGCCAGGCAGAAGGCGTCGTTCCACAGCCGCGCCTCCTTGTGGCTCTCCATCTTGGCCAGGTAGAAGTACGGCCCCTTGCCCTTGTCCAGCTGCCGCCGCGCGCAGTGGGTGAAGTACAGCGCGAAGTCGAACAGGCTGCCCGACACCCGCTGGCCGTCCACCAGCACGTGCTTCTCGGGCAGGTGCCAGCCGCGCGGCCGGACCACGATGGTGGCCAGTTCCTCGTCGGGCCGCAGCTCGTAGGCCTTGCCCTCGGGGCTCTTGAAGTCGATGTTGCGGTCCAGCGCGTCCTTGAGGTTGAGCTGGCCGCCGATCATGTTGTCCCACAGCGGCGTGTTGGCGTCCTCGAAGTCGGCCAGCCACACCTTGGCCCCGGAGTTCAGGGCGTTGATGGTCATCTTCTGGTCGGTCGGGCCGGTGATCTCGACCCGCCGGTCGACCAGGCCGGGGGCCGGCTGCGCCACCCGCCAGGAGCGGTCGGCGCGGATCGCGGCGGTCTCGCTCAGGAAGTCGAACTGAGCGCCGGCGTCCAGCTCGGCCTGGCGCGTGGCCCGCGCCGCCAGGAGCTCCGCGCGCCGGGGCCCGAGCTCGCGCTGCAGCCCGGCGATCAGGGTGAGCGCCTCGGGGGTCAGGATCTCGTCATACCTGGGGCCACCCGGCCCGATGACCTCGACGCCGTCTGGGTTATTCACGTCGCTCGCTCCTCGCTGTGGGGCTGCGCCGGGGGTTTCCGGAGGGTAAAAACGCTACTTCACGCCCATCCGGCCGGCTATCCCCGGGGGACGTGCGCGCGGCAGCGGGGCACAACTGGGCGTGCCGGAGCGTTATTAGGGTGATGATGGCGGCCGTGCGTGGCACCATCGACTCACGTCAGCCCGAACCGGGCTGCATACACCTGGATGGCGATGACCGTTACTGCTCCGCTGAACTACCCCGCCCATGACGCTGACGACGCTGACGCTGGTCAGCTGGACCTGGACGACCGGCACGCGCTGCGCCGGGTGGCCGGCCTCTCGACGGAGCTGGAGGACGTCAGCGAGGTCGAGTACCGCGCCCTGCGCCTGGAGCGCGTCGTGCTCATGGGCGTCTGGACCGAGGGCAGCGCCGCCGACGCCGAGAATTCTCTCCGCGAGCTGTCGCAGCTGGCCGAGACGGCCGGCTCTCAGGTCCTCGACGGCCTGATCCAGCGGCGCGGCCGGCCGGACTCCGCCACCTTCGTGGGCGCGGGCAAGGCCGCCGAGCTGGCCGAGGTGGTGGCGGCCGTCGGCGCGGACACGGTGATCTGCGACGGCGAGCTGGCCCCCGGCCAGCTGCGCAAGCTGGAAAGCATCACCAAGGTCAAGGTCATCGACCGGACCGCGCTGATCCTCGACATCTTCGCCCAGCACGCCCGGAGCAAGGAGGGCAAGGCCCAGGTCGAGCTGGCCCAGCTCCAGTACCTGCTGCCGCGACTGCGCGGCTGGGGCGAGTCGCTGTCCCGGCAGGCGGGCGGCCGCGCGGGCGGCGCGGGCGGGGGCGGCATCGGCACCCGCGGCCCCGGCGAGACCAAGATCGAGACTGACCGGCGCCGGATCCGGACCCGGATCTCCCGGCTGCGCCGGGAAATTGCCGAGATGTCAGCCGGACGCGAGGTCCAGCGCGGCCAGCGGCGCCGCGGGCAGGTGCCCTCGGTGGCTATCGCCGGCTACACCAACGCCGGCAAGTCCAGCCTGCTGAACCGGCTCACCGGCGCACAGGTGCTGGTCGACAACTCGCTGTTCGCCACGCTCGACCCGGCCGTGCGGCGAGCCCGCACCCCGCAGGGCCTGCCGTTCACCCTGACCGACACGGTCGGGTTCGTCCGGCACCTGCCCCACCAGCTGGTCGACGCGTTCCGGTCGACGCTGGAGGAGGTGGCCGACGCCGACGTGATCCTGCACGTCGTCGACGGCTCCGACGCGGACCCGCGGGCCCAGCTGGCCGCCGTCCGCGAGGTGCTCGGCGAGATCGGCGCCCGCCAGGTGCCGGAGCTGGTCGTGATCAACAAGGCCGACGCCGCGGACCCGATCGACCTCGAGGGCCTGCGGCTGGCCGAGCCGAAGTCGGTCGTCGTGTCGGCCGTCACCGGCGAGGGCATCGACAAGCTGCTGGCCGAGCTGGACGAGCTGCTGCCCCGGCGGCAGCGCGAAATCACCGTGACGCTGCCCTACGACCGGGGTGACCTGGTGTCCCGGGCGCACCGCGAGGGCGAGGTCCTGGAGGTCCGGCACGGCGCCGACGGCACCGAGCTGACCGCCCGGGTGCCCCTCGGGCTGGCCGCCGAGCTCGACCGGTTCGCGCCCGCGGCCCCGGTCCGCTGACCGCGGGCCGGGCGGCCGGCCCGCCGTCGTCCGGCGCTCCGTCGTCCGGGGCGCCGTCGTCCGGGGCTCCGGGGCTGTTCGGGACTTGCGTATCGCAATTCCTGCCCATCACGAGTGCGTATCGCAGTTGTCGCTTGACACAGATTGCGTATCCCATGATGGGTGAATCATGACGAGTGCATCGCTGTTTCGGTGACGCTACGTGCTGGTTAATGGCGGTTACGGCCGGTTGGTCCCGCAGTCGCCACGGCCCGTCAATTGGTGGGCGCAATTGCGTCACTGAACCGGGTTCACCTGCGGCGCGGCCCAGAAAAATGGCCCTGTACACGGATCGACTCGTGCAATACCGTGACTGAACCGATATGTTATCTAGCACCACGCAGAGTTCCAGCGGGCCGGTCTTTCGCGCCGGTCCGCGCTGGGCTTTGCGCGTGGATCCTTCCGTACCACGAACCGCAGGACGACCAGGCAGCGCGACCCCCGGCAGGTGACCACGCATGGCGATCTCGGCTGGTAACGCGGGATGACCGTTCGCCTCCTGACGAACATCGGCCGGCTGTGGACCGGATCCGAGGTGTGGAGCAACGCCGCCATCCTGACCCACGACGACCGCATCGCCTGGGTCGGTCACGCGTCCGACCTGCCGGACGGCATCCCCGGCGTGCTGGCCAACATCGTGGACGTGGACCAGGTCGAGAACCTGAACGGCGCGTTCGTCACGCCCGGCCTCATCGACGCGCACACCCACCCGGTCTACGCCGGCAACCGCTGGGCGGAGCTGGCCATGCGGTCCGGCGGTTCGTCGTCCCAGGAGATCGCCGCGGCGGGCGGCGGCATGGCCTCGACGGTCACGGTCACCCGGGGCACGGATCCCTGGACGCTGTGCAGCGGCGTCCGGGAGCGGCTGCGGGCGTGGCTGCTGAGCGGCACGACGACCATCGAGGCCAAGACCGGCTACCACCTGACCCGCGACGGCGAGCTGGCCGACGTGCGGCTGCTGCGCTCGCTGGAGAGCGAGCCGGGCATGCCGCGCGTGCACGCCACCCTGCTCGCCGCCCACGCGGTCCCGCCCGAGTACTTCGGCCGCCGCCACGACTACGTCGACGCCGTCGGCAGCTGGTGCTGCGACGCCCGCCAGGCCGGGGCCGACAGCGTGGACGTGTACTGCGACGACGGCCGGTTCACGACCCGCGAGGCGGAGTGGATCCTGGCCGCCGGCCGCACCGCCGGGCTGCTGCCCCGGCTGCACGCCTGCGGCCAGTCCGGCAGCGGCGCGGCCCAGCTGGCCGCCGAACTCGGCTGCGCCTCGGCCGACCTGCTGCACGGGGCCGACGACGATGACGTGGCCGCGCTGGCCCAGGCCAACGTGGCCGCCGTGCTGTGCCCGGCGGTCACGTCCGAGAACGGCCGCACGCCGCCGGTCCGCGCCCTGCTGGACAAGGGCGTGGCGGTCGCGCTCGGCTCCGATCACTCGCCGGGCGGCAACGGCATCACCGACATGCCGCTCATCGTCAGCATGGCGATCTCCAGCTACGGGATGAGCGTCTTCGAGGCGCTCCGCGCCGCCACCCTCGGCGGCGCCCAGGCGCTGCGCGCGCCCGACCGCGGCGTCCTGGTCCGCGGCCGCTTCGCCGACATCGTCGCCTGGGACGCCGACCACGAGGGCGCCTTCGCCTGGGCCTACGGACTGCGCCCCTACCGCGTCTGGCGCAGCGGTACCTCCGTAGCTCTCTAACCCATCCCGGCCAGGGCGCCCCGCGCCCCGCGGCCCGCGCCCCGCGGCCCCCGCGCAGCGCCGCCGCCCTCCGCCTGGCCCGGCCCGCCCCGCGGCCCCCGCGCAGCGCCGCCGCCCTCCGCCTGGCCCAGGCCGCCCGCGGCCCCGCGCGGCGCCGCCGCCCGGGCCGCCCCGCCCCCAGCCTGGTCGGCGCCAGCCCGCCTGCCCCGCGAGCATGGTCGTGACCGATAGTCCGGAAAACCCGGCGGTGAAACGGTCACGATCATGCGGCCCGGGTGCGCTGGCGTGGGGGCGGACCGCCGTTTGGCCCGTTCCGCCGAGAACGGCGCCAAGAGGCGTCGGTTAACTAGTGACCTGGGGTACCGAGGCGCCCAGAAGGGGATTCGTCATGATCGCGAAGGTTTTGGCATACCAGGGTGTGCCAAAGCCTTCGCGATCAGGGCAAACCCCCCTCGGAGACCCACCGTCAGCCTCCCGCGCCTCCTGGCGCCGCCCTTCCGAGCCACACCCGCGACCCCAGCCGCACCAGTACCCCCCCGCACGAGTCGCCCCTGGCCGGCAGCCCCCAGGCGCCGTGATCGCGACCGCTTTACCGCTAATCCGCCGGAAACTCGGTCACGATCACCAGGACAGAGCATCGCGCGGAGTGGGTGGGCGCCGTGCGCCTGCGGGTCCGCCGGGCTCGGGTGGCGGGCGCGGGGATGCGGGCGGGCGCGGGGATGCGGCCGGGCGCGGGGACGCGGGCGGGCGCGGGCTCGGGTGGCGGGCGCGGGGACGCGGGCGGGCGCGGGATGCGGGCGGGCGCGGGGACGCGGGCGGGCGGGGGGGAGCGCGGGCGCGGGGACGCGGGCGGCCGCGGGGATGCGGCGCGGCGTGGCATGCTGCGGGCATGCCTGTTAAGTCTGCAGCGCCGCCGGCGGCGGTCACTGTCGTGGTTGGCGAGGAGGAGCTTCTCGTCGAGCGGGCGGTCAGCGCGGTCGTGGCGGCCGCCCGGTCGCCGGGCGAGGCGGCCCGGCCGGCCGGCGCCGAGGGCACCGACGTGCACGACGTGATCGCGGCGGGCCTGACGCCGGGCGAGCTGACGACGCTGACCGCGCCGTCGCTGTTCGGGTCGGGCTGCGTGGTGATCGTCCGCGGCGCTCAGGACGCCGTCAAGGACCTGGCCGCCGAGATCACCCGCCTGGCCGGGTCGCCCCCGCCCGACACGGTGATGGTGCTCACGCACGCGGGCGGGGCTAAGGGGAAGGCGCTGCTGACCGCGCTGGCCGCGGCCGGCGCGGCGCGGGTGGACTGCCCGGCCATCAAGCGGTTCGGCGACCGGATGGACTTCCTGCGCGCGGAGTTCCGCCGGGCCGGGCGCAAGGCGGACGACGCGGGGCTGCGGGGGCTGCTGGACGCGGTCGGGAACGACCTGCGCGACCTGGCCGCCGCGTGCAGCCAGCTGGCCAGCGACACCGAGGGCGTCATCAGCGCGGAGACCGTGGCCCGGTACTACCGCGGGCGCGCGGAGGCCACCGGGTTCACCGTGGCCGACCGGGCGGTTGAGGGGAAGCTGGCCGATGCCCTGGAGCAGCTCCGCTGGGCGCTGGCCACCGGCACGTCGCCGGTGCTCATCTGCAGCGCGCTGGCGCAGGGGGTGCGGGCGCTCGGCCGGGTGGGCTCGGCGCCCCGCAGCCGGCGCGCCGACCAGCTCGCCGGGGAACTGGGCATGCCGCCGTGGAAGATCGACCGGGTCCGGCAGCAGCTGCCGGGCTGGACCGCGGCCGGGATCGCCACGGCGCACGCGGCCGTGGCCGAGGCGGACGCTCAGGTCAAGGGCGAGGGCACCAGCGCGGGCTACGCGCTGGAGCGGGCCATCAACACGATCGTCGCCGCACGCTCGGGCCAGTAGGGCGCCGGCCCGGGGCCTTACGCCTTGGCGGCGGTGAGAGCCTCGGCGCGGCGGGCGATGGCCGACTTGCGGTTGGCCGCCTGGCTCTTGTGGATGACACCCTTGCTCGCGGCCTTGTCCAGCTTGACCGACGCGGCGCGCATGGCCAGGGTCGCGGCCTCGACGTCACCGGCGTCCGCGGCCTCACGGAACTTGCGCACGGAGGTCTTCAGCTCGGACTTGACCGCCTTATTGCGCTGCCGCGCCTTCTCGTTCTGCTTGTTCCGCTTGATCTGGGACTTGATGTTCGCCACGCGTAATGCCTCGCTTGAGTGGAAGGGATTGCCGTCGGGCTAGCGCCCGGGCGTTGCACACGCGGGCATGCAGGCAGCCAGCGACCAAGGATAGCCGAGAGCGGGCGCCCCCTCAAACTGACAGGGTCCTGGACCGGGGCCCCTGGACCGTGGGCCCCTGGACCGTGGCCCCTGGACAGAGCACCGGCCCCGGCATGCAACGATGGACCGCTAGCCCTAGATGACGACCACCTGGCGGATCCGCATGCCACCAAGTCCCGTGCCCTCAACTCCCGGCCAGGCGCCGGCGCTGTCCAAACCCGGGCGGACCGATCAGGCCATCATCCGCAATTTCTGCATTATCGCCCACATCGACCACGGCAAGTCGACGCTGGCCGACCGGATGCTGCAGCTGACCGGCGTGGTCGAGGGCCGCCAGATGCGCGCGCAGTACCTGGACCGGATGGACATCGAGCGCGAGCGCGGCATCACGATCAAGAGCCAGGCCGTCCGGCTGCCGTGGCGGGGCGCCGACGGCCGCGACTACGTGCTCAACCTGATCGACACCCCCGGCCACGTCGACTTCACCTATGAGGTGTCCCGCTCGCTGGCCGCCTGCGAGGGCGCCATCCTGCTGGTCGACGCCGCCCAGGGGATCGAGGCGCAGACCCTGGCCAACCTGTACCTGGCCCTCGGCGCCGACCTGCACCTGATCCCGGTGCTGAACAAGATCGACCTGCCCGCGGCCCAGCCCGAGAAGTACGCCGCCGAGCTGGCCGGCATCATCGGCTGCGCGCCGTCGGACGTGCTCAGGGTGTCAGCCAAGACCGGTGACGGCGTGGCCGACCTGCTGAACGCGGTCGTCGAGCAGGTCCCGCCGCCCAGCGGCGACCCGGACGCGCCTGCCCGCGCGCTGATCTTCGACTCGGTGTACGACACCTACCGCGGCGTGGTGACCTACGTCCGGGTGAAGGACGGCCGCCTGTCCAACCGCGAGCGCACGCTCATGCTCTCGACCAAGGCGGTCCACGAGACGCTCGAGGTGGGCGTGATCTCCCCGGAGCCGGTCCCGTCCGAGGGCCTCGTGGCCGGCGAGGTCGGCTACCTGATCACCGGGGTCAAGGACGTCCGCCAGGCCCGTGTCGGCGACACCGTGACCACCGCCGTCCACCCGGCCACCGACCCGCTGCCGGGCTATGACCACCCGCGGCCGATGGTCTTCTCCGGGCTGTTCCCGGTCGACGGAGATGACTACCCAGAGCTGCGCGATGCCCTGGACAAGCTCCGGCTGAACGACGCCTCGCTGGTCTACGAGCCCGAGACCTCCAGCGCCCTGGGCTTCGGCTTCCGCTGCGGCTTCCTCGGGCTGCTGCACATGGAGATCGTCCGCGAGCGGCTGGAACGCGAGTTTGACCTGGCCCTCATCTCCACCGCGCCCAACGTCGTCTACCGGGTCGTGACCGAGGCCGGGGCCGAGCTCATCATGACCAACCCCAGCGAGTTCCCGGACGGGAAGATCGCCCACATCTACGAGCCCGTCGTCCGGGCCACCGTGCTGGCCCCCAGCGACTACATCGGCGCGATCATGGAACTGTGCCAGAGCCGGCGCGGCGTCCTGCTCGGCATGGAGTACCTGTCCTCCGACCGGGTCGAGATCCGGTACACGATGCCGCTGGGCGAGATCATCTTCGACTTCTTCGACCAGCTCAAGTCACGGACCCGCGGCTACGCCTCGCTCGACTACGAGCCGGACGGCGAGCAGGACGCGGACCTGGTCAAGGTGGACATCCTGCTGCAGGGCGTCCCGGTCGACGCGTTCAGCCAGATCGTGGCCACCGAGAAGGCGCGGGACTACGGCCTGTCCATGACCGCGCGGCTCAAGGAGCTCATCCCGCGGCAGCAGTTCGAGGTGCCCATCCAGGCCGCGATCGGCGCGCGCATCATCGCCCGGGAGAACATCCGGGCCATGCGCAAGGACGTGCTGGCCAAGTGCTACGGCGGCGACATCACCCGCAAGCGCAAGCTGCTGGAGAAGCAGAAGGAAGGCAAGCGCCGGATGAAGACCATCGGGCGGGTCGACGTGCCGCAAGAGGCCTTCGTCGCGGCACTGTCGACCGACCAGGGACCCGACACCAAGAAGCGCTAGCCGCCCAGGCTGACGTTGCTGGAACTGCTGGCCGCGGCGATGACCAGGATGACGAGCAGGATCGTGCCGACGATCCCGATGATCCCGAGCACGATCCCGGCGATCGCCATCCCGCGGCCGTTCTCGCCGCGCTCGCGGATCTGGCGCAGCGCGATGATGCCCATGATCAGCCCGGGGATGCCGACCAGGATGCCGAGCAGGACCTGGCCGATGCCGCACACCAGCGAGGCGATGGCCAGCGGGTTGGTGCGCGCGCTGGCCGGGCCGTAGCCGGCCGGCGCCCCGTAGGCGTTGTAGGCGGCGGGCTGGCCGTACTGCTGCTGCCCGTACTGGGGCTGGCCGTACTGGGCCTGGCCATAGTCGGGCTGGCCGTACTGCGGCTGCCCGTACTGCGGGGGCGGCTCCGGCTGGCCGTACTGGGGCTGCCCGTACTGGGGCTGGCCGTACTGCGGGGGCGGCTCCGGCTGCCCGTACTGGGGCTGCCCGTACTGCGGCGGCGGCTCCGGCTGGCCGTACTGCGGCTGCCCGTACTGGGGCTGGCCGTATTGCGGCGGCCCGTACTGGGTCGGCTGGTCGCCGTATCCGCCCTGGTTCTGGCCCTGACCCTGGCCCTGACCCTGGCCGTAGTCATCTGAGGAGCTCATCGTCTCAACCTGTCCTGTCGCTAGGGTCCTGACACCGACTTCGTGATGACGACAGCCGCCATCAGAAGGCCCAGAATGACGAGCACAATAGCGGCTGCGCCGGCCCAGCCGAGGACGAGTCCCCAGGTCGCCATCGCGCTGCCGTCCTCGCCGGTGTCCCGGATCTGGCGGCGGGCCAGGTGCCCGAAGACGATGGCCGGAATGGTGGACAGCATGCCGGTCAGCGGCTGAATCGCGCCGCAGGTCAGTGCGGCGACCGCGTACCCGTTGGTGCGGCGCGGCCGCGGCGGGCGCGGCGCGTCCGGGTAGTACGGCCGCCGCGGCAGGTCAGTGGTCAGCCGGTCCAGGTCAGCGTAGGTGCGGGCGGCCATCGCCGAGCCGACCCGGGCGGCATGCTCGTCGGCCGTCAGCCGGCCGGTCGCGTAGGACTCCTGCAGGACCTCGATGGCGGCGTCGCGGTCCCGGTCGGTGGCCCGGACCGGCGGCCCGGCGGGCGGCGGGATGGGGCCGGGCGGCAGGTAGTTCGGTGCCCACGCGGGCCTTCCGACCGGCCCGTACCCCCGCACCACCCGGGGATTCCGCTGATACTGAGTCACGTCCGCGCCACCTGGCTGGGTCTCGGCAAGCTATCCCTGGCGTCCAGAGTAGCCGCGCCTCCTAGTGATGTCCTGCCCACGGCCGCGCGGCGTTACCGTGGAGGCGTGACAGACCTGGCCGTACCGCATCCCGGCCCCGGCCGGCGGGCCCCGCGCCGGGGCGTCTGACGTGGCGGGCCAGCCCCCCGACGGCCAGCCGGCGCCGGCCGACGGGACGCTGCCGGCCAGCGCGACGGCCGGGCTCGGGAGCACCCCGTTCGGAATCTATGTCCATGTTCCGTTCTGCCTGACCCGGTGCGGTTACTGCGATTTCAATACCTACACGGCGGCCGAGCTCGGGCCGGGCGCGTCGCGGGCGTCCTACGCGGGGCTGGCGGCGGCCGAGGTGGCGCTCGCGGGCCGGGTGCTGGGGCCGGGGGCCGGGCCGGTGTCCACCGTGTTCTTCGGCGGCGGCACGCCGACCCTGCTGCCGGCCGCCGACCTGAGCGCGATCCTGGCCGCCATCGACAAGGAGTTCGGCCTGGCGCCGGGCGCCGAGGTGACCGTGGAGGCCAACCCGGAGACCGTCGACCAGGCGGTGCTGGCTGACCTGCGCGCGGCCGGGTTCACCCGGATCTCGCTCGGCATGCAGAGCGCCGTGCCGCACGTGCTGAGCGTGCTGGACCGGGTGCACCAGCCCGGCCGGCCGCAGCAGTGCGCCGCGTGGGCGCGGGCCGCCGGGTTCGAGCACGTCAGCCTGGACCTGATCTACGGGACCCCCGGCGAGACCGACGCCGACTGGCAGCGGTCGCTGGACAGCGCGCTGGCGGCCGGCCCGGACCACATCTCGGCCTACGCGCTCATCGTCGAGGACGGCACCCGGCTGGCCGCCCGCGTCCGGCGCGGGGAGCTGCCCGCGCCCGACGATGACGTGCTGGCCGACCGTTACCTGGCCGCCGACGCCGCGCTGGCCGCGGCCGGCCTGCACTGGTACGAGATCTCCAACTGGGCGGCCGGCCCGGCCGCGCAGTGCCGGCACAACCAGCTGTACTGGACCGGCGCCGACTGGTGGGGCATCGGGCCGGGGGCGCACAGCCACGTCGGCGGGACGCGCTGGTGGAACGTCCGCCACCCGGCCGCCTACGCCGCCCGGATCGACGCGGGGGACAGCCCCGCGCAGGCCCGCGAGGTCCTGACCGGCAAGGAGCGCAGCCTGGAGCGGATCATGCTCGCGACCCGCCTGGCCAGCGGCTGCCCGGTCACTGACCTGCCGCGCGCCGGGCGGGCCGCCGCGGCCGCGGCCGTCGCCGACGGCCTGGCCGAGCCGGGCGCGCTGGCCGCCGGGCGGGTGATCCTGACCACCCGCGGGCGGCTGCTGGCCGACGCGGTGATCCGGGACCTCACCGGCTAGACCGCCTCCGCGTACCCCTGGCCGGACCCGCGCATCTGGTGAGAAACTGGTCATCCGTCCTCGTTCGTCGTGTCTTCGGGCCACGCTGGGCGGTGCGTGGCGAATTGACGCTGCGTCCAGCTCCCCGGCGAGCCGCGTGCCCAGTAGTGTTCGCGCAATAGAATTGGCACTCAACCCGTGGGAGTGCCAGGGAGGTGGCGGCGTGCTCGACGACAGGAAGCTGGCCGTCCTGCGCGCCATCGTGGAGGACTATGTCTCCACGAATGAGCCCGTGGGGTCCAAGAACCTGGTGGACCGGCACAGCCTCGATGTGTCGCCCGCCACCATCCGCAACGACATGGCGGTGCTGGAGGAGCAGGGCTTCATCGTCCAGCCCCACACCAGCGCGGGCCGGGTGCCGACCGACAAGGGCTACCGCCTGTTCGTCGACCGGCTGACCGGGGTGAAGCCGTTCTCCTCGGCCGAGCGGCGGGCCATCGAGACGTTCCTGGCCGGGGCCTACGACCTGGACGACGTCGTCATGCGGACCGTCCGGCTGCTGGCCCAGCTGACCCGGCAGGTGGCGGTCGTCCAGTACCCGTCGCTGACCCGGTCGGCGGTGCGGCACATCGAGCTGGTCCCGTTGGCCCCGCAGCGGCTGCTGCTGGTCCTCATCACCGACACCGGCCGCGTCGAGCAGCGGTCGGTCGAGCTGCCCGGCCCGGTCGGCGACGAGTCCATCACCCACCTGCGGGGCGTGCTGAACGCCTCCCTCGACGGGCACCGCCTGACCGACGTGACGTCGGCCGTCACCGACCTGCCCGAGCGGATCAACCCGGCGGACCGGTCGGTCGCCGCCGCCGTGCTGTCGGTCATCTTCGAGACCCTGGTCGAGCGGCACGAGGAGCGCGTAGTGGTCGCCGGCGCGGCTAACCTGGCCCCAGCCGACTTCGCCCGGGGATTGCACGAGGTCCTCGAGGCGTTGGAGGAACAGGTAGTCCTGATGCGCCTGCTCGGCGAGTCCGGTGATCAGGCCTCGGTGACGGTGCGCATCGGCGCGGAGAACCAGGTCGAGGGGCTGGAGAGCACCTCGCTGGTCGCGGCGGGCTACGGCTCCGGGGAGCAGGCCCTGGCCAGGCTCGGAGTGCTTGGCCCGACACGGATGGACTACCCGACGGCGATGGGAGCGGTGCGCGCGGTGGCACGGTACGTAGGCCAGATCCTGGCAGGAGCATAGGAATGCCGGTCATGAACGACTATTACGGCATCCTGGGCGTGAGCCGGGACGCGGAAGCTGACGACATCAAGAAGGCGTACCGGCGGCTCGCCCGTGAGCTGCACCCGGACGTCAACCCTGATCCGCAGACCCAGGAGCGCTTCAAGGAGGTCTCCCAGGCCTACGAGGTGCTGTCCAACCCGGAGAAGCGCCAGATGTACGACCTGGGCGCGGACCCCTACGCCCCGGCCGGCGGCGGCCCGGGCGCGGGCGGCTTCGGCGCCCAGGGGTTCCCGTTCAGCGACATCATGGACGCGTTCTTCGGCGGTGCGGGCCAGCGCGGCCCGCGCAGCCGGGCCCGCCGCGGCCGCAACGCCACCATCCGGGTCGAGCTCGACCTGTCCGAGTGCGCCTTCGGCGCGACCAAGGACCTGGTCGTGGACACCGCCGTGGTCTGCCCGACCTGCTCGGGCCAGGGCACGGCGCCCGGCACCCACCCGACGACCTGCGAGGTCTGCAACGGCCGCGGCGAGGTGAGCCAGGTCACCCGGTCGTTCCTGGGCCAGGTCATGACCTCCCGGCCGTGCCCCGGCTGCGGCGGCTACGGCACCGTCATCCGCAAGCCGTGCCCGGAGTGCGACGGCGACGGCCGGGTCCGGACCCGCCGCACGATCAAGGTGCGCATCCCGGCGGGCGTCGAGGACGGCACGCACATCCAGCTGGCCGGCGAGGGCGAGACCGGCCCCGGCGGCGGCCCGCCCGGCGACCTGTTCCTGGAGATCGTGCAGCGCCCCCACCCGATCTTCGAGCGGCAGGGTGATGACCTGCACTGCACGGTGACCATCCCGATGGTGGCGGCCGCGCTCGGGGCGACGCTCCAGGTCGAGACCCTGGACGGGCCGGGTGACATCGATATCCGGCCCGGAACCCAGACCGGCCAGGCCATCCCGCTCTACGGCCAGGGCACCGCCCACCTGAACTCGTCCGGCCGCGGCGACCTCATGATCCACGTCACCGTCGAGACGCCGAGCAAGCTCGAGCCTGAGCAGGAGAACCTGCTGCGCGAGCTGGCCCGGCTGCGCGGTGAGGAGGCGCCCCCGGGCCGGTTTGCGCCCGGCCAGCAGGGTTTTTTTTCCCGGCTCCGCGACGCCTTTAACGGGCGCTGACCACCGGAGCTCCCACTGAGATCACCCGTTTTCCTGGCTGATCCCGCTGCGCTGGCCCGTGACACGATCGTCCTGGCCGGGGCCGAGGGCCGTCACGCCACCACCGTCCGGCGCCTGCGGCCCGGCGAGCGCGTGGACATCACCGACGGGGCCGGAACGATGGCCGCCTGCGTGATCACTACCGCGCGGCCCGGTGTCCTGGAACTGGCGGTCACCGGGCGCGCCGTGGAGCCCGCGTCCGTGCCCCGGCTGACCGTCGTCCAGGCCATCCCCAAGGGAGACCGCGGCGAGCTGGCCATCGAGACGATGACCGAGGTCGGGGTCGACGTGCTGGTGCCCTGGGCGGCGGAGCGCAGCGTGGCCGTGTGGCGGGGCGACAAGGCGGCCAGGGGCGCGGCCCGCTGGCGGTCGGCGGCGCTGGCGGCGGCCAAGCAGGCCCGCCGGTCCTGGCTGCCGGAGGTCGCCGAGGTGGCGTCGACCGCTGAGGTGGCGGCGCGCGTTGCGGCCATCGTTTCGGAAGGTAAGGGGCTCGCCGTTGTGCTCGACCCGGATGCCCCGCAGCCGCTGCCCGAGGTGGCCGGCGCGCCCGGCCTGACCGACATCGTCCTGCTCGTCGGGCCGGAGGGCGGGATCTCCCCGGCCGAGGCCGGGGTGTTCGCCGCGGCGGGGGCGGTCGGCGCGCGGCTCGGGCCGACGGTGCTGCGCGCGTCGTCGGCCGGGGCCATCGCGGCGGCCCTGGTCATGACAGCAGCGGGCCGCTGGGATTAGCGGGCCCGCTGCTGGTCTGGCTGAGTGACGCTGGGCTAGCTGAGGCCGCCCGTCGTCGGCGCGGAGCTGGCGGTGCCGGCCCCGGTGCTGCCGGCGCTCGTGCTGCCAGGGTCCTTCGCCGGCGAGGACGCCGACGCGGTGCCCGTCGCCGGAGCCGAGCTGCTGGCCGGCGGGGAGGACGTCGTCTTGGTCTTGGCCTTGGTCGAGCTGCTGGCCGGCGGCGCGACCGGCGGGCACGCCTGGGTCGACGAGGCGGCCGGCGTCTTGGCCCCGGTGGACGAGCTGGCCGGCGGTCCCCCGGTGCCGGTCCCCGGAGCGGGAGTGCTCGTGCCCGGCGGCGGCGGCGCGGTGGTGGCCGGCGGCGGGGTCACAGGCGGCGAGGTGGTGGTGACCGGCGGCGTGGCCGGCGGGCTCGTGCTCGTCGAGCCGGTCGAGCCGGCCGGCGGGCTGGTCTTGTGGACCGCGGGCGGCGGCGTCGTGCACGTGGGAGCGGGGCCGGGCTGGGCCGCGTGGCCGCTCGAGCTGGTGCGCGCGCCCGAGCTGAATGGCGTGCCGCCGCCGGCGCCGTTGCCGCCGCCGCTGCCGTTGTGCGCGGCGGAGCCGTTGTTGGCGGCGCCGTCGGCCGAGGCGTTCGAGGTGGGCGAGACGACCTGCGGCAGTTCCGTTACGGCGAACGCGCCGGCCGCCACCACGAAGACGGCGATGCCCATGCCCGCCACGGGGCGGAGCCAGCCGTACCGCGGCCGTGCGTGGCCCGGCCTAGCAGGGGCGGGCCGAAAACGGTCGATGATGGCCCGGCAGGCGACCAGGACCGGCTCCATCCAGCGGCGGAGCCAGGCGGCGGTGCTGGCGGACCAGGCTGACGCGGACTCCAGGGAGAGCATCGGCCGGTTGAGCCGCTCCCTGATCCGCTCCAGCCCGTCGGCGGACGGCTCAATCGAGTCGGCCGCCGCATGCAGCGCGCGGCGCAGGGCCTCCTCGTAGTCGCCGTTCATGCTCGGGTTCACGATTCACGCTCCAGCACGCTGCGCAGGGCGATCATGGCCCTGGCCGTGTGGCTCTTCACGGCGCCCTTGCTGATCCCCATGGCACCCGCGATCTGGGCCTCGGACATATCCCCGTAGTAGCGCAGGACCAGCGCCTCGCGCTGCCGGGGCGGCAGCGTCCGCAGAGCGGCCACGACCGCCGACCGCTCCAGCAGCGTGATCGCGCCATGCTCGGCGCTCGGCATG
>DASYBB010000106.1:0-79563 GCA_036501025.1 Streptosporangiaceae bacterium | reverse complement strand
GGTCATCATCGTGCAGAACGCGGTCCCGCACAGCGAGCTGGGCGTGGCCACCTCGGGGGCGACGTTCTTCCGGTCGATCGGCGGGTCGTTCGGCACCGCCATCTTCGGGGCGATCTTCTCCAACGTGCTGGTCGGCAACCTGGCCAGCCGGCTGCACGGCGTCAGGCTCCCGGGCGGCTTCTCGCCCGCGGGCGTCACCCCGGCGATCCTCGACCGCCTGCCCGCCTTCGTGCATCACGCCATCATCGACGCCTATGCGCACTCGATCCAGACCGTGTTCATCGTCGCGGTTCCCATCGCGGCGCTGTCCTTCCTGGCCACATGGCTCATCCCGCAGGTCGAGCTCAAGACCTGGTCGGCGCCCACGCCGGCCGAGGGCGTCGAGGAGTCGATCGGGGAGGCGTGGTCGACCGATGTCCTCGAGACCGATGGGACGAAGTCCGCGGGCGCGGGATCGGGTGGATCGGGACCCGGCGGCCCGGAGTCCCTGCGACCCGAGCACATCGATTCCTGAACGCGCTCGGTAGGGTCCGAGCGTGACGGGTACTGATGTGCGGGGCGTGCGCGTCCTGGTGACCGGATCGACGGACGGCCTCGGCCTGGCCATGGCCGGGGCGCTAGCAGCCGCGGGGGCCGCGGTCGCCCTCAACGGGCGGCAGCCCGACCGGGTCGCTGCTGCCGTGGAGCGCCTGGGCGGGGCCGCGGCCGGCGTCCGGCCGGCTCCGTTCAGCGTCCGAGACGAGCAGGAGGTGGCTGTCGGCGTGCAGGCGGCGGCGGAAGCTCTCGGCGGCCTGGACGTCCTGGTCAACAACGCCGGGCTCGGCATGCGCACCGTCAATCCGCGCTTCACCACCGACCCGCAGCCCTTCTGGGAGGTGTCACCGGCCGGCTTCCGGGCGGTGATCGACACCAATCTCACCGGCTACTTCCTGGTCGCCAGGGCCGCCGTCCCCCTCCTGCGCGCCTCCGCGTCGGGGCGGATCGTCAACGTCAGCATGAATCACGCCACGATGCGCCGCCAGGGCTTCGTTCCCTACGGCCCGTCCCGGGCGGGCGCCGAGGCCCTGTCATTGATCATGACTGCCGACCTCGCCGAACTGGGCATCGCGGTCAACCAGCTGCTCCCTGGCGGCGCCACGGCCACCGGCATGATTCCCGACGGCGTCAGCGAGGCCGCCCGGGCCCGTCTCCTGCAGCCGGAGATCATGGGGCCACCGGTCGTCTGGCTCTGCTCGCCGCAGGCCGCGGGGGTGAGCGGCGAGCGCATCGTGGCCGCCGAGTTCGACGACTGGCTGGCAGCCCGCGGCTAGCAATCACGCCACTCAGCTATGCAAGCGCGGATCACGCGTCGTCTACGGGACCAGCGACCGGAGCATCGCGCGCGTCTGCTCGTCGGGCGAGCAGATGACCGTGCCGATCATCCCGCGGGTCAGCAGCACCTTGTAGACGTTGCGGATGAGCCGCTCGAATTCAAGGTCGGTGACCTTCGTCCGGCTGCGGAAGTCCGGGTCCTTGCTGGCCGTCCGGTTCGCGACCCAGCCGCGGTCGCGCCACACGAGGTCGGGGCCGATGATGACCCCGTTCCAGTCGTACTCGAAGCCCTGCGCGGTGTAGACGCATCCGACCTGGCCGAAGCCGGCCGGATCGGTCGCCCACAGCGACGACGGGGGCGCCCCGCCGACTGCGCGCTCGCTGCGCAGGTTCCATGGCCGTGACCAGTCGCCGATGACGACGTCAGGGACCAGCGAGCCGTCCGGCCGCGGCTCGCTCCACGGCCAGCAGAATCCCGCGGTCATGCGTGCCCCGTATCCGGCGTTCAGCTGGGAACGGAGCACGGCCTCCAGTTCGTGCGGGTGGTCGGCGACCTGGACGCGGAACGCCGGGTCGCCCGGCCACGGCACCGGGCCGCCGGCGATGAGTCCTAGCAGCCGCTGGACCCAGTCGAGGTAGACCTCGCTCCCGCCGCAGCGGAACTGGTCGTTGAGGGAGATCTTCCGCACCGCCAGCCCGAGGCCCGTGGCGTGCGCCTCGATGTCGTCGACGGTCCCGAGCTCGCCGGGCCGCACGACCTGGTGCTCGTCCAGCAGGAACACCGGCACCCGCGCCGCGGCGATCAGCTCGTCGACCTGCGGTCGGCCGGTCCGCGCCGCCGCCTTCGTGAACCGGCTGGCCGACGTCTCCCTGATCCGGTGCGCCTCGTCCAGGATCAGCACGTCCAGGGCGTTGCGCTCGGCGTCGACGAAGTTGTTGAAGTACTTGAACAGGCGCTGCGCCTGCGTGGAGCCTTTGCCGGCGACCTTCCGGAGTGTCTGGGTGAAGGACTTCGAGCCGGTCGCGTGCAGGACGGTCCGGCCCTGGCGGGCCAGCTCGCCGAGCAGCGACAGGGCGATGACGCTCTTGCCGCTGCCCGGCCCGCCGGTCACGATGATCACCGTCTTCGAGTCGCCCGCCCGCGCCGCCTGGGTGGCGTGCAGGACGAGCCGGTAGGCCAGCTGCTGCTGATCGAGCAGGACGAACTGCTCGCGGTCCTGGATCTCGGCGGCGGCGACCGAGAGCAGCTGCCGGCTGGGCGCGGCCCGCGAGCTCAGGAACGCGTCGGCGTACTCGGCGCCCCGGACGCCGGGGACCAGCCGCGATCGCAGGAAGTCGATGAACTCGGCCCGCCGCTCGCCGGTGAACAGCCGGGCATGGCCGGTCTCGGCCAGCCGCCGCAGCGGCGCCACGCCCAGTTCGGTCGCATTGTGGAGGTAGGCCGCGCCGCTGACCTTCTCGGCGCTGCCCTGCCAGGCCGACGTGAAGTCGACCAGGTACTCGCAGTACCCGCGGACCTGCTCCAGCGGATGCAGTCGCGGGTGACGGCCCGAGCCGTCGATCGTCACCAGCGTCGGATCGTCCTCGTAGAGTTCCGCGGCGCTCCACTGCTTGAGCTCGACCACCACGTACGACGCGTCGCCGGTGACTGGATGACGGCCGGCCAGGATGGCGTCGACCCGGCGGCTGGACAGCGGCAGCTTGTGCTCGAGCAGGACCTCGACGTCGCCCAGGCCGGCCTCGACCAGGTCGCGGGCCAGGACCGGGATGCTGCGGTCCCACGAGCGGGCCTCGCTCGGCGAAGCCCGCAGCCCGGCACCGTGCAACATCTCGGCCAACATGAACTCAGCCATGCTGCCGCGCCCGGCGAGTGCGGCCAGGCCGGCCGCCGAGCGCCGAATCAACGTCACGAACCGACTCCCACGCAGCACGCACAACATCGCGCGGGTGGGGGCATGTCCGGTTCGGCCGCACGCCAGGTGCGGGAAGCGAAAGCCCGTCGGGCCGCAGTACCCGGATCACTTTATCGGCAGGCCCGTCCCGGTTCAGGCAGACAGCGGCCGCGGCGGACCCCAGTGTCCGCCGCGGCCGCTGTGCTTCTGGCCCCAGACGGTTACGTGTCCAGGATCGCGGCGTCCGTGCCGCCCTCCTCGCCGAGGATCGAGCCGATCTGGGCGACCGCGTCCGGCCGCTTGGCGCGCAGCCAGAGCAGCGTCCCGATGCCCAGGACCAGCCACACCAGGGCCACGTAGGGCGTCCACTTCAAGATGCCCGGCGGGGTCGGGTGGATGGACCCGTACAGGGCCGCGCCGAACACGATCGCGCCGATCAGCGGGACAGCCACGTGCAGGACCGGGTTCCACTTCCGCGTGTCGCGGGTGCGGTAGAAGAACACGATGCCGCCGAGGCACAGCATGATGTAGACCACGATGATCACCAGCGTGCCGGTGGTGGCCCAGAAGTAGTAGTTGCTGAACGGCTGGCCGAACGCGCTGTCGGACAGCGGGTACCCGATCAGCAGGGCCATCAGGGTGGCGATCACGGTCACCGCGATGGTGGCGTTCACCGGGGTCTGGAACCGCGGGCTGGTCTGCCCGAAGGCCTTCGGCAGCACGCCCTCGCGGCCCATCGCGAACAGGGTCCGCGCGGCGGCGGTGGCGCAGGCCACGCACACGATGAACGCGGCGCACATGCCGCCGATCTCGACCAGCGTGCCGAGCCAGCTGCCGACGAACGTCGTCGCCGTGGTCTTGAGGGCGACCGGGTCGGCCCCCATCTTCACGCCGTTCTTGACGCCGTAGCCGATGGTGATCGAGTACGTCGTCCACAGGTAGAAGATCACCGCGAACAGGGTGGCGGCGATGACCGCGATCGGGATGTAGCGGCGCGGGTTGGAGGTCTCCTCGCCGAAGTCCGCGGCCGTCTCGAAGCCGATGTAGGACGTGACCCCGAAGATGATGCCGTAGAAGACGCCGGTGAAGCCGCCCGAGTTGGTGTGGCCGAAGGTGAACGCCGACAGCGCCTGACCGTGGCTGCCGCCCTTGGCCGTGGTCACGATGTCGACGATCAGGATGATGGCCACGGTGACGATGCCGATGACGAGCTGGACCCGGGTCGTCACCTTGACCTTGATGGTGGACAGGATGACGAACAGGACCATCCCGATGAAGAAGAACAGGATCCACAGCTTCGGGTTCAGTCCCAGCAGGTCCGCCGCGAGGTAGCCGACGGCCGACATCGTCATCGGGACGAAGCAGATCATCCCGAAGAAGTAGAGCCACCCGGCCATGAAGCCGGCGCCCTTGCCGAGGCTCCGGCTGGCGTAGGTGTAGGCGTAGCCGGCCGAGGCCATGCGCCGGGTGAAGCCGATCACCACGAACGCCAGGGCCAGGCAGGCGACGCCGCCGAGCAGGAAGGCCAGCGGGGTGGAGCCGCCGGCGACGGCGGCCACGCCCGAGACGTTGAGCAGCATCGCCATGCCCGGCGCGAGCACCGAGACGGAGATGGCGATGGCGTCCCAGAGCCGGAGCGAGCCGTGGGCGAGCTCTCCGCTGGCCGCGCCGGCGATCAGTTCAGGACTTGTTTTTCCAGCCATGGTGGACTTCCCTTACTCGGGCATCAGGACGGTCTCGCCGTCCAGGTAGTAGTCGAAGGCCAGCGGCGTGCACTGATGCCCGGCCAGCCAGTCCATGAACTCCACGTGCACGGGATGCGCGCGGTACTCGTTGAGCGTCGGCACGTCGGGGAACTCGGTGTAGAGCAGGAACGAGTACCCCCGGGTCCGTGCCCCGGTGAGGTCGGTGCCGAGGCGGCACTTGGACATCAGGCCGATCTTGTCCGGCCAGGACGCCACCATGGCGCGCAACTGCCCGGCCTCGTCCGCGCTGAGCTCGCGCGGGAAACTGAACAAGACGATGTGCTGCACCGTCATCGTGGCCCCCCTTCGGTTGGGTCAGTAGAACTCGAAGTACTCCCGCATCTCCCAGTCGCTGACGTCCTGGCCGTCGGGCGGCGGGTTCTGCGCGATGGCCGCCTCGTAGCGGGCCAGCTCGGCCCGCTTCATCTGGACCAGGTAGTCCACCAGCACATCGCCGAACGCGGACCGGAAGAACTGGTCCTCGACCAGCGCGCCGACCGCCTGCGACAGCGAGGTAGGCAGCATCGGCGCCTCCGCCGCGTACGGGTCGGCCTCGACCGGCGCCGGGGGCTCCAGCTTGCGGCGCATGCCGTCGAGCCCGGCCGCGAGGTTGGCCGCCATGTACAGGTACGGGTTGGCGGCCGGCTCGCCCATCCGGTTCTCGATGTGGCTGTTGGAGTCGCCGGGCGCCCCCTGCACGCGGATCAGCGCGCCGCGGTTCTCCACCGCCCAGCACACCCGGTCGGGCGCGAAGGAGTACGGCCGGAACCGCTTGTACCCGTTCACGGTCGGCGTGGCGAACACCGTCATCGGCAGCGCGTGCTCCAGCAGCCCGGCCACGAAGTGGCGGCCGGTGGCCGACAGCGCCTCGTCCTCGCTGGCGAACACGTTCTGCCCGTCCTCGCGCGAGATCAGCGACTCGTGCAGGTGCCAGCCGGAGGAGAAGAAGTTCGGCAGCGCGGGCCGGCACATGAAGGTGGCGAGCAGGCCGCGCCGCTGGCACATCTGCTTGACCGCGGACCGGAACAGCACCACCGCGTCGGCCGCGGCCAGCCCGCTGATCGGGCTGAAGCTGAACTCCATCTGGCCCGGGCCCCACTCGTCCTCCATGGACCGGGGCAGCAGCCCGACGCCGGCCAGCCCGTCCCGGATTCCCTCCAGCGTCCCGGCCACGCTGTCCAGGCGTACCTCGGACAGGTACTGGTAGCCGCGCTCGAAGATGCTGACGGCGGGCGGCGCGGGCGTGAAGCCGGCGTTCTCCGCGGTGACGCGGTCGGTGTCGAGCTTGACGATGTAGTACTCGACCTCGATGCCGCCCAGGAAGTCGTAGCCGGCCTCCGCCGTCTGGGCCAGCATCCGGCGCATCAGGCCCCGGCCGTCCAGCGGCATCGGGTCGCCGCTGGAGAAGTACACGTCACAGAGCATCCAGCCCGTCTTGTCGGCCCAGGGAAGAACACGGAACGTGGCCGGGTCCGGGACCAGTACCACGTCCGGGAACCCGGTGAACTCCTCGATCCCGAAGCCGCCGCCGGCCGCGAAGGCCGGGACGAAGACCTGGTTGCCCGTGTCGAGGCTGTAGATGGCGCCCGAGAAGTCCAGGCCGTTCGACATGGCCGCGATGGCCACGTCGGGCGACAGTGACTTGCTGCGCGGCTGGCCGTGCTGGTCGACGACGGTCAGCCGGACGGTCCGCAGGTCCAGCTCGCCGATCCGGGCCGCGACTTCCTGCGCCGCGGCGGCCTGCTCGGGCGTGTACAGGCCGTGCCGCTGCACGAAGCCGCGCTGGCCGACCCCGTCTACGGCATGGGGGCGGGCGGCCCCGTTTTGGCTAGGAGGGGTGTTGCCTTCCACGGTCAGTCTCCCTTAAGCCGGCCCGGCGCTGGCTCATCTGCTCCAGCACCGCGGCGGCGAAGTTGTCCGGCTCGACGTCGGCCAGCGACAGGAAGGTCTCCGTCCGCTGCACCCCGCTGATCTGGAAGATCTTGGTGAGCAGCAGCTCCCGCAGATGGGCGTGATCCCGGACCCGCAGCCGCACCAGCAGGTCCAGGCTGCCGGTCACGACGCTCATGTGCTCGGCCTCGGGCAGCACGCGGATCGCGCGAATGATCTCGCTCAGGTCCATGCCCGCCCCGGCCGTGACCGCCAGGTACACCACGACCGGGAGGCCGAGGACCTCCCAGTCGATCTCGGCCCGGTAGCCGCGGATCGCGCCCGCCCGCTCGAGCCGGGCCAGCCGGTCGGCGACCGCGGGCGGCGACATCTCGATCTGCCGGGCCAGCGCCCGCTGCGACTGCCGGGCGTCGGCCGCGAGCGCGCGCAGCAGGGCCAGGTCGAGGTCGTCCACCTCGATCTTCGGCACAGGCGGCGCCGCGACCTCCGTCAGCGTAGCGAGGGGAGCAGTTTCCATTTGCCAGGTAACCCGTCGTCAAACCTAGTGAAGTGGGATATGATGGATACACGATCTTATTAATGTAAATAAGAGCTGGTAGGATTTTTACATTTGTAAGATCCGCTGTCAAGAGATGGAGCGGATGAATGACGGCAGAACCGCTGGTAGAGCGCGACTGGGACGCTGCCCTGGCGCGGCGCACGCACACCCTCGGAGGCGGTGAGATCACCGCGATCCTCGCCCTGGCCGGGGCTACGGACATCATCACCTTCTCCGGCGGGTTTCCCGACCCGGCCACGTTCAACGCCGGGGCGCTGTCGCAGATCGCCGCCGACCTGATCGCCCGCGACGCCGGGGTGGCGCTGCAGTACTCGGCGACGGAGGGCCTGGCCGGCACGCGCGAGTACGTCACGGGGCGGCTGGCCGCGCTGGAGGGCCGCGCGCCCGAGGCCGGCGAGCTGCTGATCACCAGCGGCGGGATCGACTGCATGGAGCTGCTGGCCAAGAGCTACCTGGACCCGGGCGACGTCGTGGTGGCCGAGGAGCCGACCTACCTCGGCGCGATCATGGCGTTCCGCGGCTACGAGGCTGACGTGCGCGGCGTGCCCGTGGACGAGCAGGGACTGCGCGTGGATGTGCTGGCCGACCTGCTCGCAGGCGGGCTGCGGCCCAAGATCCTCTACACGATCCCGGACTTCCAGAACCCGACCGGCCTGTCGCTGTCGGCTCCGCGACGCCAGGAGCTGGTCGACCTCGCGCGCCAGTACGGCTTCCTGATCTGCGAGGACGTCGCCTACCGGGAGCTCGGTTTCGGGCCGGCCGCCGGGCCGAGCCTGTGGTCGCTGGCCCCGGACGTGGTGCTGCAGGCCGGCACCTTCTCCAAGATCTTCTCGCCGGGCTTCCGGATGGGCTGGGCGGCCGGGCCGGCCCAGGTCGTCAGCCGGCTCACCGTGGCCAAGCAGAACTCCGACCAGTGCGCGGGCGCGCTCGGGCAGCGGATGTTCGAGGAGTACGGGCGCAGCGGGCACCTGGAGCGTCAGCTGGTAGCCTCCCGCCAGCTGTACGCCCGGCGCGCGGAGCTGACGGTGGCCGCGCTGGCCCGGCACATGCCCGAGGGCTCGTCGTGGACGACGCCGACCGGCGGCTTCTACGTCTGGCTCACCCTGCCGGGCGGGGTCGACGCGGTGGCGCTGTCGGCGGCGGCCCGCGACCTCAAGGTCGCCTACGTGCCGGGACGGCCGTTCTACATCGGCGACGGCGGCACCAGCCAGATCCGGCTGTCCTACAGCCGGGTCGCCGACGACCTGATCGACGAGGGCATCCGCCGGATCGCCGCGGTGGCCCGCGCCGCGCTCGACCAGCCGGCCGCCTGACTCAGCTCACGGCCGGATCGCACTGACCTGCTCTGCATGGAGGAAATATGACCGAGTCGCTCGGCGACGCTGCCAGCCACTTCACGACGGAGGCGGGGGGCGTGGCGGCGCATCCCGGCCGGTACGTGAACATCGACGACCTGGCCGCGGCGGAGTTCCTGCCCGGCCTCGGGTTCCGGCCGGTGCTCGGGCACAACGCGATGCTCAACTTCGTCAGCTTCGAGCCGAACACGGAAGCGCCCAAGCACGTGCACGAGGAGGAGCAGATCGTCATCGTCCTGGAGGGGGAGCTGACCTTCGACGTCGACGGCGACGTGCGCGTCATGCGCAAGGGCGACGTCGCGGTCATCCCCTCGTGGGTGCCGCACGGGGCGTGGACGACCGACGGCAAGTGCCTGGAGGTCGACGTGTTCGCCCCGCCGCGGCAGAGCCTGCTGAAGCTGGCCGCGGCGCAGGCCGAGGCCGCGGGCGCCGACGGGGCTGAGGCGGGCGGGGCGTAGATGGAACTGGGGCTGGCCGGGCGCCGGGCGCTGGTCACCGGGGGGTCCAAGGGCCTGGGCCGGGCGATCGCCGCGGAACTGCTCGCGGAGGGCGCCGCCGTGTTCATCTGCGCGCGGCACTCTGACGAGCTCGAGGCCACCGCGGCGGAACTGCGCAGGGAGGGACCCAGTTCGGCCGCGGTGACGGCCGTGGCCTGTGACGTGACCGACCCGGACCAGGTCAGCGCCATGACCGAGGCCGCCGTGGCGGCGCTGGGCGGGATCGACGTCCTGGTCAACAACGCCGGCGGGGCCCGGCCGGGCCGGTTCGCCGCGCTGACCGACACCGACTGGCACGAGGACATCGAGGTCAAGCTGTTCTCGCAGATCCGCTGCATCCGGGCGGCGCTGCCCGAGCTGCGGCGCAGCCCGGCCCCGCGGGTGATCAACATCAACGCCCTGTACGCGCGCTACCCCGACCCGGCATTCCTGGCCTCGTCGGTCAACCGCGCGTCCTGCCTGAGCCTGTCCAAGGCACTGTCGATCGAGCTGGGCGCCGAGGGCATCCTGGTCAACAGCGTGAACATCGGCTTCGTGGAGACTCCGCAGTGGGAGAACATCCACCGCCGCCGGGCGCCGGAGATGGCGGCCGGGGAGTTCTTCGGCCAGCTAGCCAAGGCCGAGGTGCCGCTCGGCCGGTTCGGCCGGGCCGACGAGGTGGCCGGGCTGGTCGCGTTCCTGGCCAGCGACCGGGCCAGCTACATCGCCGGCGCGTCGATCGACGTCGGCGGCGGCATGGGCAAGTACCTCTAGTAACTGCCCCTGCTGTAACTCTCACGGGAAAGAGACGGACTGCTGATGTGCCGCTTGCTCGGCTACTGCGCGAAGGCCCCGGTGTCCCTGGCTGACCTGCTGGGCACCGAAGGGCTCGCGGACTTCACGGCGCTGTCCGCGCTGCACGGCGACGGCTGGGGCATGGGCTGGTACGACGGGGCCGACCCGGTCGTGGCCAAGTCGGCCGGGGCGGCCGTCGCCGAGCCCCGGTACGGCGACCTGGCCCAGCAGTCGCTCGGCCCGCTGGGCCTGCTGCACCTGCGCTGGGCCACGCCCGGCCTGGCTGTGCAGGACTGCAACTCGCACCCGTTCCGGTCCGGCAATTACATGCTGGCCCACAACGGGGCCATCCACCCGCAGGACCGGCTCGGCGAGATGCTGCCGCCGGAGTGGGAGCGGCAGCTGGCCGGGACGACCGACAGCGAGCGCTACTTCCTGCACCTGATGTGGCGGCTGGCCGAGCGGGACGGGGACATCATCGCCGCCATCGGCGACACGACCGCGGACATCGCCGCGCGGTACTCGCCCAACAGCCTGAACGCGATCCTGCTCGCGCCCGGCATGTTGTACGCCATCTCCTGGCACGACCCGGACCGGATCCCCCGGGAGCAGCTGCGCCTGCGCGGCATCGAGCGGCCCGATGACGTCGAGGCCTACTTCGACCTGTCCTACACCGAGACGGGCGGCGCGGTCGTCGTGGCGAGCTCGGGCTGGCCGATGGCGGGCTGGACCCCGCTGCCCCGCCAGCACGTCCTCGCGGTCGACCAGGCCACTCAGGTCGCGTCGGTCATCCCGATCCCGGCCCGGCTGTTAGCCGCGGTGAGGATGCCCGTTTAGCCCGCCCGTTTAACAGTGGCGCCGGCCACCGCGATGCGGCAGGATCGGCCGATGGATCACGCTACGGCCGAGAAGTTCGCCGCCAGCTGGGCTGACGCCTGGAACGCCCACGACCTGGAGCGGGTGCTGGGCCACTTCGCCGAGGACGTGGTGTTCGCCTCGCCGGTGGCCGCGCAGCTGATCGAGGGCAGCGACGGCGTGCTGCGCGGGAAGGCGGCGCTGCGGGACTACTGGGCGCGGGGCCTGCGCGCGATCCCCGACCTGCACTTCACCGTCCTGGACGTGTACGCCGGGGTGAGCGCCGTGGTCATCGGCTACCGCAACCAGAAGGGCGCCCGGGTGAGCGAGGTGCTGATCTTCGACGGCCCGCTGGTCGTCGAGGGCCACGGCACCTACCTCGGCGCCGACCCCGACCCGGCGGGCGCCGCCGCGGGCTGACCCGCTCGCGCCGGTTCTCCGGGCGTGCTGTCGATCCCCGGCGCTTCCGTTCGTGTAGGCAGGGAGAGGCCGGCGCGGCGCCGGCCGGGCGGAAGGAGAACTCCGATGACGCAGTACCTGCTCAGCGTGCACGGCGTGGACGGTGCCGAGCCCCCGGCGGCCGAGCTCATGGAGAAGATGTACGCCGGCGTCAACGCGTTCAACGCCGAGCTTCAGGCCTCGGGGGCCTGGGTGTTCGCCGGGGGCCTCGAGCCGGCCTCGACCGCGACGGTCGTCATCGCCCGCGACGGCGGCACGCTTACCACCGACGGGCCGTTCGCCGAGGGCAAGGAGCACATCGGCGGATTCTGGGTCATCGAGGCCGCCGGCCGCGACGCCGCGCTGGACTGGGCGGCCCGGGCCAGCGCCGCCTGCCTGGCCCCGGTCGAGGTCCGCCCGTTCCAGCCCGCCGGGTGAGCCCGCCGCGGCCTGCTCGCCGGCCTCCTGCGGGCCATCCGCAGGAGGCGCCCGCGGTCCCGGGTCGGCTACTATGCACCCAGTCTCGCGCCGGTGTAGCTCAGTAGGCAGAGCAGCCGTCTTGTAAACGGCAGGTCGCCCGTTCGATTCGGGTCACCGGCTCCATGATCGACCGTGCCTGACGCAGCGAACCCCCGCCGCTTGTGCTGCTCACGAAGGGTTCCTGGTCCGGTCCCCCTCCCCGGTCGGCCCGGCGTGCCGGCTGCACGACGGGCGGTGCCCCTCCGTGGTCATCGCCCCGCACTCCTCGCAGACCAGGTGCGCCCAGCAGGCGCCGTCCCCGCCCGGAGCCTCCCCGCCCAGCATCTCGAGCCCGCGGGGCTCCCGCCCGGCCGCCCGATCAGGCGGGTTGGGCGGCAGCGAATCACCATCGGCTACCATGCACCCAGTATCGCGCCGGTGTAGCTCAGCTGGCAGAGCAGCCGTCTTGTCAACGGCAGGCCGCCCGTTCGGCTCGGGTCTCCGGCTCCCAGCCAGGGATCCCATCAGCCTCTTACCTGCAGAAATGCGACAGGGGACATCATGGCTTGGCAGGCGCCGCCCTCGCTGGCCACGCTCTCCGCGCCCCGGGAAGTCCCTGCTGCGGAGTCGGATCGGGGCACAGGCGTTCGTAGCAGGGGTGAGCGGCCGCCCGCGAGGGGCACCCCCAAGCACGGGAGATGATCCGAGATGCAGTACCTGGTCTCCGTAATCCACGACAACGCCAACGTGGCCACCCCTGAGGAGGCGGCGGCGATCGACGTGTTCAACGACCGGCTCCAGGCCGACGGCCACTGGGTCTTCGCCGGGGGCCTGGCGTCGCCGAGCGCGGCGACCGTCATCGACAACCGGGACGGAGCGGCGCTGTTCACCGACGGGCCCTTCCTGGAGTCCAAGGAGTTCCTGGTCGGCTTCTGGGTCATGGAGGCGGCCGACCTCGACGTGGCCCTGAAGCTCGCCGCCGCGGGGTCGAGGGCCTGCCACCGGAAGGTGGAGGTGCGGCCGTTCCTGTGAGCGGCGCCGACGTCCGGGCGGCGATCACCCGGACCCACCGCGCGGAATGGGCGCGGATAGTCGCCGCCCTGACCAGGCGGTTCGGTGATCTCGACATCGCCGAGGAGGCGGCCGCCGAGGCATTCGCGGCCGCCGTGGAGCGATGGCCGGCCGACGGCGTGCCGCCGAGCCCCGGCGCCTGGCTGACCACGACCGCCAGGCGCAAGGCCATCGACCGGATCCGGCGCGAGAGCAGGCGCGACGACAAGCAGAGGGAGGCTCACCTGTTGTACGACGACGACAACGACCCGGCCGGGCCTCCCGACGCCATCGACGACGACCGGCTCCGGCTGATCTTCACCTGCTGCCACCCGGCACTGGCGATGGAGACGCGGGTGGCGCTGACGCTGCGCATGGTCGGCGGCCTGACCGTGCCCGAGATCGCCCGCGGCTTCCTCGTGCAGGAGGCCGCCATGGGGCAGCGGATCACCCGTGCGAAGGCCAAGATCAAGGCGGCGCGCATCCCCTATCGGGTGCCGTCCGCCGCGGATCTCCCGGCCCGCGTGTCCGCCGTGCTCACGGTCCTGTTCCTCGTCTTCAACGAGGGCTACCTGGCGACCGGCCCCGACACCGATCCGGTCCGGCACGAGCTGACCGCCGAGGCGATCCGGCTCGCCCGCCTGATCCGTGCCCTCATGCCGGACGACGGCGAGGTAGCCGGGTTGCTGGCGCTGATGCTGCTCATCGAGGCCCGCCGCCCGGCCCGGGTTTCGGGCAGCGGCGAGCTCGTCTCCCTCGGCGAGCAGGACCGCGGAGCCTGGGACGCGGGGCTGATCGCCGAAGGCCACCGGCTGGTCCGCGAGCGCCTGGCCGCGGCCGCAGCCGGGATAGCGCCGGGCCGGTACCAGATCCTCGCCGCGATCAACGCCGTGCACACCTCCGCGCGCGACCTGCGCGACACCGACTGGTCGCAGGTCGTCGCCCTCTACGACCAGCTCATCCGCCTCGACCCCTCGCCCATCGTCGCCCTCAACCGGGCCATCGCGGTCGCCGAGCTCGACGGCCCGGAGGTAGCGCTGGCGGCCGTCGACCGGGTTGAGGAGAAGCTGGCCGACTATCACGCCTACCACGCGGCCCGCGCTGATCTGCTGCGCCGGATGGGCCGCAGCCAGGAGTCGCGCGCGGCGTACGACAAGGCCATCGAGCTCGCGGGCAACACCGCTGAGACGGCCTACCTGACCCGCCGCCGCGACCAGCTCAGGTAGCGTCGCCGGCACTCCGCACTACCCCTCTGAACTGGGTGCTCAGCGCGGATCGTGCGGCCGGTGGACCCAGACGGTGGTTCCGCTCCGGAAGGTGCGGGTCTCGGTCGCGTCGAGCCGCAGCGGCCGGCCCAGGGTGGCGAACCGTCCGGTCTCTCCTCGTCGGCCGGTGCTGCGGTTCAGGCGGCGGCGAAGGCCTGGACGTCCAGGGCGATGTCGATCGTGTCGGCGACGATGATCTTGGCACCGTCGCCGACCAGGCCGAAGGTGATGCCGAAGTCGCGGCGGCTGATCGAGGTCAGGGCCGAGAAGCCGACCCGCGGCTCCCCCTGCAGGCCCGTCGGGTCGCTGCCGAGGAACTCGACCTCCAGGTCCAGCGGCCGGGTTACATCCCGGATGGTCAGCTCGCCCGCCAGCACCCACCCCCCGCCGGCCGGGCGCAGCGCCCCGCCCGAGAACCTCATCACCGGGTAGCGGTCGGCGTCCAGGAAGTCGGCCGATCGCAGATGATCGTCGCGCATGTGCGTGCCCGTGCTGATCGACGCGGCGGCGATCTCCGCCGACACTGACGACCCGGCCGGGTCACTGCCCGTCACGATCCGCCCGCTCACCTCGCTGAACCCGCCCCGCACCCGCGACATCAGGTGCCGCACCGAAAAGCTCACCATCGAGTGGGCGGGGTCGATCGTCCACGTCCCCGCGACCCAGCCCTCGGGCACGCGCACGCCGGAGGTGGTGGCGGAGTGGGCCATGATGGTCATCAGAAGGTCTCCTCAGATCGTGGTGCCGGCTTTTGGCTCCTGGCCCACGATCATGGGCTTCCGCTGGCCGGGACCGGTAGATGCCGATGTCGTCAGGCGCCGGTGATGTTCGCCGCCCTGCCGGGGATGACAAATGCCATCGGCCGCCGGCGACATGCGCACCTGCCGGGCCGCCGCCCGGCCGGCCAGACTTGCCACCACACGGTCCCGCTGTTTTAGCTGCCCGCGGGGCTCGTGCCCGTGGGCCCGGCAGTTTCATGACAGTCCCGGCAGTGGACTGATATTGACCGGCGGCAAGTGGCTACCGTTAGCCGCATGAGCATGCAAGCCCGGTTAGCTGAATACCTGGCGGGAATGACGTGGACACGCTGACGCTCCAGATCCTGGGTGCCGTTGCGGTCCGGCGCGGCCGGGCCCGCCGCCGCCTTCCCGCCCGTGATGTCAAGGCCATCCGGTGCCGGTTAGCTGGCGCTCATCGACGACAGTGCCCGGAGCGATGCTCAAGGGCCGTCGGCAGGGCGTCAGCACCCGCCCGGACCGGGACCCGGCGTGACGGCCGGCCCGCCGCCCGCCCTGCTGGCCCGGGTCAGCCCGGACGGAGCTGGCCGAGCAGGCCCTCGCCGGTGAGCGCCTGCGCGTCAGCCGCGACCTGCGCGACCTGCTCGGCCAGAGCCTGTCGGCGGTCTGCCTCAAGGGCGACCTGGCCATCCGGCTGCTGGGTTCCGACCCGCCGGCGGCGCACGGCGAGATCGTGAGCCTGACCGGGGTGGCCCTGTCGGCCCTGCGCGACATGCGGGCCGTGACCTGGAACGAGCACGGCGTGTCGCTGGCCGCGGCGGCTGACGCCGCCCGGCCGTCCTGCAGGGTGCCGGGGTGACCGCGGACATTGACGTGGCGCTGCCCGGCCTGGCCCCGGATCAGGACGCCGTGCTGGCCTGGGCGGTGCGCGAGGGCGCGACCAATATCCTGCGCCACAGCCGGGCCAGCCGGGCCTTCATCACGGCCAGCCGGGCGCCCGGCCAGGTGCGGCTGGACATCGTCAATGACGGCGCGCCGGCCCCGGGCGACCGGGACGGCCGCGCGGCCAGCGGCGCGGGCACCGGGCTGCCCGGGCTGCCCGGGCTGGCCGGACGGGCGCGCGCGGCCGGCGGAACCGCAGCCGGGGAACATTCGGGTGCCGGCAGCTTCCGGCTGTGGGTCGAACTGCCGGAGGGAGCACCGTGATCCGCATCCTGATCGCCGAGGACATGGCCATGGTCCGGGGCGCGCTGGTCGCGCTGCTGTCCCTGGAGGACGGCATGGAGGTCGTGGCCGAGCTGGATCGCGGCGACCAGATCGTGCCGGCCGCGCTGCGCACCCGCCCGGACGTGGCCGTCCTGGACATTGATCTGCCCGGCCTGGACGGGCTGACCGCCGCCGGCGAGCTGCACCGGACGCTGCCCGAGTGCCGGGCGCTGGTCCTGACCGGGCTCAGCCAGCCCGGCAACCTGCTGCGAGCCCTGGAGCAGCACGTGCGCGGCTTCATCGTCAAGGACGCTCCCGCCGCTACCCTGGCCGACGGCATCCGCCGGGTCGCCCGCGGCGAGCGCGTCGTGGACCCGGACCTGGTCGCCGCGGCGCTGGAGACCGGCAGCAGCCCGCTGACGCCCCGCGAGGCCGACGTCCTGCGGGCCGCGGCTGACGGCACCTCCACCGAGCAGATCGGCCGCGCGCTGGGGCTGTCCCCGACGACGGTGCGCAACTACATCTCGAACGCGATCGCGAAGGTCGGCGCCCGGAACCGGATCGACGCCATCCGCATCGCCCGCGACGCGGGCTGGATCTGAGACGGCCCGCTCGCTCAGCTGCGGCGGTGGCGTTCGTCATCACCGGGTGGCGACATTGTCCTCTACCGGCCGCGGCGGCCTGTGCTACCGGGTCCGCCGCTAGGCTCGCCCGGCCCGTGGTCGCGGCCCGGCAGCGGCAGTGCGGGCAGCACATGTTAGGTTCTACGTCGTGAGTTAGCCATTGTCCTTCGGCCATGTGGGATCCCCGGCTCAGCTCTGACTCTGGAGCAGTTTCCTTGGCCGACGATTTCCCCGCGATGGCCGACGGCCTGAGCGCGCTTTCCCGGTTCTTCATCGACGACGGGACGCTCGGCGCGACCCTGCTGCGTGTGGCCCAGCTGGCCTGCCAAGTCTCTCCGGCAGACATGGCCGGGATCACGATGCTGGTCGACGGCAAGCCGGCCACGGGCGTCTTCACCGATCCCGAGGCTCCCGAGATAGACGTCGCCCAGTACGACACCGGCCAGGGTCCCTGCCTGGACGCATTTCGGCACCAGCGGGTGTACCGAATCGACAGCATCGCGGCCGACGGGCGGTGGCCCGACTTCACCCGCATGGCCGCCGTCCACGGCATCACTGCGACCCTGTCCATCCCGCTCAGCGCCCGCGGCGAGAGCCTCGGCGCGCTGAACCTGTACTCGCGCTCCGCGGTCTTCGACCGGCTGGTCACCCAGCAGGCCGAGGTATTCGCCCGCCAGGCGGCCATCGTGCTGTCCAACGCTCAGGTGTACTGGGACGCCCGCCAGCTCGGCGAGAACATGCTGCAGGCCATGCAGTCCCGGTCCGCGATCGACCAGGCCATCGGGATCCTGATGGCCGACGGCAGCCGGAGCCCGGATGAAGCGTTCCAGCTTCTCGTGCGCGTCTCCCAGCGGGAGAACCGCAAGCTCCGCGACATCGCCGCCGAGATCGTCGAGCGGGTCAGCCGGCGCCGAGGCCGCGGCGACTGACTCCCCACGTCCGGCCCCTCCCCGCGCGAGCGTCTACGGCCGCGCACCTGCACCCAGTCGCCGGGGGCGAGCATAGAGTGGCCAGACGTCACAGAATCGAGTCGCTGCCGTGACGGACAGAGCCGCGCTGCTGGCCCAGTGGGCCCAGGAGATCGCTAGTAGCCTGCCCGCACAGCCGCTCCCGCTGCGGCTCTGCCTGGCCTGCGCGCGGCTGCTCGGAGCCGATGGCGGCGCGATCACGCTCGCCTACACTCAGTCAGAACGGGTGACCCTGTGCGTCACCGATGAGGTCGCGGCCCAGCTGGAGGATCTGCAGGAAGTGCTCGGCCAGGGACCCGGCCCCGATGCGTACCAGTCCGGGCTGGCGGTGGCCGCGGAGCTGGCCAGCCCGGCCGCCGTGGGCCAGTGGCCCATGTTCGCTGCCGCCGCCCGCGCGGCGGCGGGCGACGGTGCCGTGTATGCCCTGCCGATCCGGCCCGAAGGCCCGGTCCTGGGCGTGCTCACGCTCCACCAGGGCACGCCGCGCCCACTGCGATGCGACACGGCCGAGGCGCAGTTCCTTGCCGATGCGCTGGGCGCCGCCCTGCTGCAGGATCTGGATTCTCAGGCCGAGATAGGGCCGGGTCCGTGGGCCGGCCGGGCCCGCGTTCATCAGGCCACCGGGATGGTCATCGCCCAGCTAGGCGTTGGCGCCGGCGACGGGCTGGCCCTGCTCCGCGCGCATGCCTATGCCCATGACACCAGTGTCGATGCGATCGCGGCACAGGTGGTCGGCCGCCAGCTTGACTTCACGATCGCCGATACCGGCACTGACAGCAACGGGAACGAGCAGCCATGACCGCCAGGACAGTGGCGCAGGCCCTCGCCGACGCCGCCTCGGCGCTGACCGGGGATAACGATGTTACCGACATGCTGGCCCGGCTGGTGGACGATGCCCGCGGCGTGCTCGGCGCCCAGGCCGTCGGCCTGCTGCTGCTGACGGAGAGCGGGGACCTGGAACTGCTCAGCGCGACCTCGCACCGGGCCGCCGAGCTGGAAATCTTCCAGATCCAGCACGACGCCGGCCCCTGCGTCGACGCGATCCGGGCCGGAACGGTGGTTTCCGTCAGCGGCATCAGCGAGATCCGGGGCCGGTGGCCGGACACCGGGCCGGCCATCGTCGACGCCGGCTACAGCGCCGTGCACGCATACCCGCTGCGCTGGCACGGCCGCACGCTCGGCGCGATGAACGTCTTCAGGGACGACGCCCGCCCGCAGCAGGCCGGCGAGGACGACACCGGGCAGGCCTTCGCCAATATCGCCACCATCGTCATCGTCCAGCCCGGCGGTCTCACCCGGCAGCAGGTCACCGACCGGGTCCAGCAGGCCCTGGAAGCCCGCACGCTCATCGAGCAGGCCAAGGGCGTCCTGGCCTATACGCGAGACCTGGACATGTCGGCTGCCTATGACCTGCTCCGCGCGCTGGCCGCCGACAGCGGCGCCAGCCTCACCGCTGCCGCCGCCGACGTCATCGCCCGCGCCCAGGAGCACTAGGTACCCCCGGCCGCGCCGGGACCCAGCGGGCCGCGGCGGTCGGAGGCATGGGCGACGATCTCGGCGGCGATGTCGCGCAGCTTGCGGTTCTCCCGCTGGGAGGCGCGGACGAGGAGCTGGAAAGCCTCGTCGGGCCGCCGCCCGCCATCGGCCATCAGGATGCCGGTGGCCTGGTCAATCGCGGCGCGGGACCGCATGGCCTGCCGCAGGTTCTCGCCGAGCTGGCGGGCGTCCCAGTACACCTGAGCGTTGGCCAGCACGATGGCCGCCTGGGCGGCGAAGACCTCGGCCTGCCGGACGTGCTGGTCGCTGAAGGCAGCCGTGCGCGAGTACAGGTTGAGTGCGCCAACGCCCTCGCGCCGGGCGGCCAGGGGAACCGACAGGGTGGCCGTGACGCCGTGCGACGCGGCGTCGCGGGCGAACGCCGGCCACCGGTCCTCCGCGGCGGTGGAGTCAATGCGGTAGATGCGCTGGTCGCGGAAGGCCGCCAGGCACGGCCCGTCATCCATCTCGTACTGCGCGGCATCTATCTGAGGCGCCTCGGCATCGGTGAACACCCCGGTCGCGGGCTCGCCGTCGACCAGCAGGGTGATCCCGGCCATGTCCGCGGATGTCACCTCGCAGGCCAGCTCGGCGACCCGCACTAGCGTGTCACCGAGGGTGCCGTCATCGACGAAGAACGCGGACAGGGCACGGAGCCCGCTCGCCGCTGCGGCCAGGCCATCAGCCAACTCAACCACTCCTCACCAGCCCGCGCCCGCCGGATCCGGCACGGAGGAGGCTAGCCGAGGGCCATCCCCATGAACATACGCTGCCCAGGGCATCTGTCCTGGCCGTACGGGTGGCGGGCCACTGGCGGGCGGGCTGATCCCCGCGGTCAGGGGACCGGCGTCGTGTCCTCGTTGAGGTCGCGCGCCGCCCGGCGGCCCAGCCGGGTCAGCCAGTCGAACGCCGCCGCGTTGATGACCGGGTGCAGCCGCTTCCCGAAGGCGGCGACGCCCCGCTGCCCGGCCGGAGCGGGGAGCCCCAGCTGGCTGACGGCGTGCAGCACGGCAGCGGTCAGGCCCGGCGAGACGCCGGCCGCCCGCGCCATGACCTGGCCAGCCGGGGTCAGGATGACCTCCGGCCGCCGCGCGGCCACCGCATTCGCGATCTGTCGGGCGGCGCGCCCGGCATCCATGGACAGGAACGGCAGGCCCGCCGCCAGGCTGAACCAGGTGAACTCGGCGTCCTTGCGGCCGGCGAACAGCGCGTTCAGGTGCGACCCGGTCCGCATCAGCCCCGGCACGACCGTCGTGACCGAGACCGGCCGGCCGCCCAGCTCGGCCCGCAGCCCCTCGGAGAAGCCGACAGCGGCGAACTTCGCCGTGGCGTACGGCCCCAGGTGCGGCACGCTGACCTTCCCGCCGATCGACGTGATCGTGACGATGCGGCCGTGTCCCTGCCGCTGCATGACAGGCAGCGCGGCGAGCGCCAGCCGCATCGGCGCTACCGCCATCGTCGCCAGGGCCGCCTCATAGTCATCGGGCGTCGCGTTCACGGCCGGGCCGACCTGGATGATCCCGGCGTTGCTGACCAGGATGTCGAGCCGGCCATGCCGCTCCAGCGCGATGTCGATCAGCCGCTGCGGCGCGCCGGTATCGGTGATGTCGGCAGTGACCGCCGCGACGTCGGCTCCGCGGCCGCGCAGGTCGCGGGCCGCGCGCTCCAGCTCGGCAGCGTCCCGTGCGCAGATCACCAGCGGGCAGGACCGCCGCGCTAGCTCACGGGCGAGCGCCAGGCCGAGCCCGCGCGATGCGCCGGTTACCAGCGCCACCTCGCCGGCGAGGCCCTCCGCCCGGCGGATCATGAATCCTCCGCCCAAGGACCGGGTCGTGCGCTGATGTTGCTCATGAGACCTCCAGGTAGGCGGCGCCCGCTGCGGCGCGGACGGCCCGCGAAACGCTCGCCTGCCCGGTACGCGGCCATCTAAGCGTGGCGGCCGTCCCCGTGATCGGCCGCAGACCGCGGCGCCGCCCGCCGGCGCCGGAACCCGCTTGTCTCCCGGGCCGCGGGCGGCAGCCCAGGCTGGGGTCCGCGGCATCCGTTCAGCTGTCCGGCCAGGGAGCTTCGGCCGGCCGCGACTGCCCACCGATCAGGCCGAAACGCGCCCCTGCCGCGAGCAGCCCGGCCACGGCGAGGCCGTTGGTGATGACGCCGGCGAAGACCTCGGCCAGTGCATCGGACAGGAGGATCCACCGGCTCTGAAGGTCGCGCTCCTCGCCCTCCGGGGCACCGGCGCGATCGTCGGCCTTGATCTGGCCGGCCAGGTAGACGCGGACTATCTCCGTACTGACCCCTGGCGACGGGCGCAGGTCGACCAGGGTGCTCCAGCGCTCGGCCGTCAGGCCGGTCTCCTCGGCCAGCTCGCGGCGGGCCGTCTCGAGCGGCTGCTCGCCGGGCTGGTCGCGCAGTCCGGCGGGCAGCTCCCACAGGAACTGCCGGGCCGGGTGGCGATACTGGCGGATCATCAGCACCCGGTTCCCGTCGTCAACCGCCACGACAGCCACGGAATCGGCGTGTTCGACAACCTCGCGATCGGCCGGGCCGCCCGGCAGCTCAACGGTGTCCACGCGGACCCTGATGACCGTGCCGTCATACTCGCACCGGCTCTGCGCAACCTGGTACGCCATTTCGTCCTCTGCCCGCCCTCCGAAGTCTGTCCGTCTCAGGGGCCGCCTGGCTCCCGGGCCGGCCGGGTCGCCTCGTCACGTCCCGCCGGGTCGGACTCGGGCAGGCCGGAAACCTGCTTGTCCATCCATCCCATGACACTGGCGCTACCCCGGGACGGGCGCGGAAACCGCCGGCGGGCCGCAGGCCGGCCACGGGCGTCCGGCCGGGCAGATGCTCGCCGTGGCCGCCGGTCAGGAACGGCGTGGCGGTGCGGGCTGTTCGGGCGGCCCGCGGAGGGCCAGCGGGAGGGCCAGCCACAGCAGGCCCAGGACAACCGCGATCACGGCCGCGGCCACGGCCGCCGCCAAGGTCCCCGACACCACATCGAAGATGATGCCCGCGACCCCCACGATCGCCGCCGCGAGGAACACGATCCCGGCCATCGCGACCCGGTGCGCGACCAGTACCGCACGCCGGCGCTGATGCCGGCGAAACAGCGCCCGGTGCACGCTCACCGGCGCCTGCAAAAAAGCAGTCGAGGCCACAGACGCCGAGACCGTCGCCAGGTACAGCGCCTCCTGATGCCCGGTCAGCTCCGTGAACCGCTGCTGGAACGGCAACGTCAGCAAGAACCCCGTCAGGAACTGCACCCCGGTCTGCACCACCCGCAGCTCCTGAACCAGATCCCCCCAGTTCCGGTCGAGCCGCTCCGCCGCAGACTCCCCCCGCGCACTCTCATCCCAGCCCGCGTCGCGCTCCGGATGAGCCGGATCACCGGCCGCCCCCTCGGTGCTCATGATGCTCACCCCTTCGGATTCGCGCACATCGCGTGCTCGGCCGGGCATGTTATCCAACCACGGCGGCCTGCGCTAGCCAGGCGTACGGCAAGGTCAAAACCTGAGTTGGCCACCGTCGTTTGCTCGAGCGGATCCCGACTGGCTCACCATTCGAGCGCTGGGTGATTCACGTGATTGACGAGCTGACTGGCGTGGCCGACGGCCTGCAGGCTTTGTCCCGGTTCTTCGTCGATGAGGGCACTCTGGGCGACACGCTGCAGGAAGTCGCCCGGCTGGCCTGCGCGGTGTCCCCGGCGGAGCTGGCCGGGATCACGCTGCTGGTGGACGGCAAGCTGGCCACCGCGGTGTTCACCGATCCCGATGCCCCGAAATTGATGCCTTCCGTGACCAGCAGGTCTACCGGATCGATTCCATGGCCGGAGAGGACCGGTGGTACTCGCGCGGGAAGGCCTTCGACGACGAGGCGGCGGCGGGCCTCGCAGCGGGAGAACCGAAAGGTCCGCGACATCGCATCTGAGCTGGTCGACCGCGTCGCGGGCCGGCATCGGCGCGGATAGGCGGCAGCCGCCGCACCCGGCCGCTGAAGCCTCGGTCTCGCCGGGGTCCTAGCGATCCTTCGTCCCGGCCGCTGCGGCTGCCGCCAGGAGGCGGCGATCGCCGGACTCGCGGCCATGCCGCATTAGGACCGCGGGCAGGCGCTGAGCAGCTCCATGCCGGTCAGCTCGGCCACATGGCTCAGGACCCGCGGAACGCCGGCCAGCTCCACCGAGCCGCACCGCTGCTCAAGGAGCGCGCAGGCACGGACGAGGGCGCGCAGCCCCGACACGTCGACGAACCGCAGGCCAGACACGTCCATCCAGACGGCCGTGACCGGCTCGCCGGCGAGCTGCCTGGCCCAGGCCCCCAGGCAATCGGCCGAGGTCACGTCCAGCTCCCCGGCCAGGGTCACCCTGGCCGACCGTAGTTCCCTTGAGGTGAAGATAAACAGTGCGGCACCCTCAGCGGCAGGCCGATTCATGGCACAACCCCGGACACTCAGCCCTCAGGCGTTGCTCGGGCAGCTGAGGCCTAACCGCCACGAGGCTCTAGCGTCATGCTAACTCCAGCACGCGCCCGGTCACGTCCCGTATTTCGCTTTCGCGGCCGCCTGCCGGGCTGCCGCCGGCGCTGACTGGTTTAGGGCGCCAGGAAAGGGTCAGTGCTCCTGCGTCGGCCTGCCGCGCCTGCCCGGTACCCGCACGCGGCCTGCGGAGGCGCCGGGCGGGCGGCTTGACATGATCGGCAATGGCAGGAGGACTCAGTGAAGGCTGTCGTGTGGCACGGCATCGGGGACATCCGGCTGGACACGGTCCCTGATCCTGGCATCCAGGAACCCACGGATGCGGTGATCCGGATTACCCGCAGCGCGATCTGCGGTACCGACCTGCACTTCGTGCGCGGCACGATGGCCCCGATGGCGGAGGGCACGATCCTCGGTCACGAGGCCGTCGGCGTGGTCGAGACCGTCGGCGATGACGTCCGGGGCTTCTCCGCCGGAGACCGGGTGGTCGTCTGCTCGACGATCGGGTGCGGCCGGTGCTCGTACTGCCGCGCCGGGTACTACGCGCAGTGTGACGTCGCCAATCCCAACGGGCCGGACGCCGGCACCTCGTTTTTCGGCGGCCCGCAAAGCACCGGGCCAGTGAACGGCCTGCAGGCCGAGTACGCGCGGATCCCGTTCGCGGCCGCCACGCTGGTCCGTCTCCCGGATCAGGTGAGCGACGACCAGGCCATCCTGGTGTCGGACATCTTCCCCACCGGATGGTTCGGCGCCCGCCTGGCCGAGATCAGCCACGGCGACACCGTCGCCGTCTTTGGCGCGGGTCCCGTCGGGCAGTTCGCCATCGCCTCCGCCCAGCGGCAGGGCGCCGGGCGGGTCCTGGCCGTGGACGGGATCCAGACCCGCCTGGCCGTGGCCCTGGAGCAGAACGCCGAGGTCATCGACTTCAGCGCCGACGACCCCGTCGAGGTGATCAGGCACCTCACCGGCGGCATCGGGGCAGACCGGGTGATTGACGCGGTCGGCATCGACGCCCAGCGCCCCTCCTCCGGCCCGGCTGCCCGGAAGCTGGACGATCAGGCCGGCCAGTTCGACGCCGAGCAGCGCACCGCCGCGCCGGAGGCCCGGCCTGACGGTCCTCAGTGGGTCCCGGGCGACGCCCCGAGCCTGGCCGCCCGGTGGGCGGTGGAAGCCGTGGCCAAGGCCGGGTCGATCGGTGTCATCGGCGTTTACTCACCGCAGTTCGACGCCTACCCGATGGGGCGGGCCATGAACAAGAACCTGACCCTGCGCATGGGCAACTGCAATCACCGCCGCTATGTCCCGCGGCTGCTCGACCTCGTCGCCACGGGCCTGGTCGATCCGGCCCGGTTCATCACCCAGAAGGAGAAGCCGGAGTCGGCCATCGACGCTTACGAGAGCTTTGATCGCCGCGAGGAAGGCTGGCTCAAGACGGTCCTGGATATCAGCTAGCTGCTGCTCACCCTGTGCCAGCGCCCAGCCCAGCTCCGGTCCCGGCGCCGAGCGCAGCAGCTTCATCGGCCGTCCCGGTCGCGGTGGGCGACTGCCCAGGCGATTGCCATGTCGTCGGCGGCATGGACGGCGCGCCTGCGGGTAGCGGCCAGCGCCATGCAGGACTCACGAACGCGGCCTGCGGGCCGGAGCCACCCGAAAGCGAGGCCACCGATGCATGTGAACGCAGCCCGCCTGGTCGAGCATGGCCAGCCGTTGCAGGTGCAGGAGGTGGAACTGCCGGAGCCGGGCGAGCACGAGGTCATTCTCCAGATGGCCTACTCGGGGGTGAATCCCGTCGATATGTACGCCGCGCAGGGACGGGTGGCGCAGGACGCACCGGTGCCGCGGACCCTCGGAACGGAAGGCGCCGGGACGGTCGACGGCCGTCGCGTCGTGGTCCGCGGCTACGGGATCGGCACTGCCCGTGACGGGCTCTGGGCGACGGCCGCGGTCGTGCCGCGCGCCGCGCTGATCGACGTGCCGGACGCTGTCGGGCTGGAGGCAGCCGCGGCGATGGGGGTGGCGGGCGTCACGGCCTGGCGCACCGTCACGGAACTCGCCCAGGTCAAGGCGGACGACAAGGTCCTGGTGCTCGGCGCCAGCGGGGGCGTCGGCGGCATCATCGTGTCCGTCGCGCGTGGCCTCGGCGCGACGGTGGCCGGCCAGACCGGGCACGCGGGCAACCAGGACTGGATCAAGGAGCGCGGCGCTGACCGGGTCATCGTCGCCGACGCCGGCAGCCTGGCCGGCGCCGTGCGCGACCTGCGGCCCACCGTCGTCTTCGACGGGCTCGGCGGCGACTTCACCGGGGCGGCCATCGAGGCACTGCAGCCGCACGGCCGCCTGGTCATCTTCGGCGCCTCGGCCGGCCCCGACGGCCAGGTGCCCCTCCAGTCCCTCTACGGGAAGGGCCTGTCCGTGCTGGGCTACGCCGGCCTGCTGGAGTCCGACGAGGCGATGGGCACGGCGATCCGCCAGGCACTGCAGGCGCTCGCCGACGGGCAGCTGACGGTCCCCGTCGATGCCGCCGTCCCGCTTGCTCAAGTGAACGAGGCATTCGACCGGATCGGGCAGCGAGATGTGCGCGGCAAGCTCGTGCTAGACCTGAGGAACTGACCCAAAACCGCCCCTGGAACAGGTGAGCCTGCAGGTCGTCGATGGCATCATCGAGCTGCCCGACGGCCTCGTAGTGGCCGTCGACGACGGCGTCCAACAGCCCATAAGTCAGGCCGCTGACCTCGTTGGTGGTGTCCACCAGGTCGGCGTTGAGGTCCGGTAGCGGTCCACCTTGGGGCGCTGGTGCGGGCTGATGGCGTCCTCGACGGCGAGGGGATGCAGGCCGAACTCCTCGGTGACGATCTGCAGGTCAGCCTCGGTGGGCTCATAGAGGTCCAGCCAGGCGACCGCGCCCGAGTTAGGCCGTCTCGTCACGGACACGCGGTAGTACCTGGCGGGCATAGAACTCGAAGAAGCCCTCGATGTCAGCGCCGACCTGGCCGACGTAGACCTCGTCGAACCCGGCCCGGGTGAAGGCCTCCAGGCCAGCGGCGTGCACCTGCGGGTCGGGACCGCACGGCGCGCTGATCATGTCCTCGGTGATCAGCTCGGCCAGCTGGCCGAAGTGCCTCGGCAGCGGCAGCAGCTGGGCCGACTCGCCGGGGATCTCGTCGTTGGGCCACAGCCGGTGCATGGTCTTGCGGGCGGCCGCCTCGTCTGGTCCCCAGCACACCTTCAGGCCGCCCTGGACCGGCCGGTCGCCGCCGCCGGACTCGCGGTAGAGCCGGACCAAGTCAGCGTTCGGCTCGACGCTCATGAAGCCGTCCCCGATCCGGGCGGCCAGCTGCACCGCCTTCTCCCCGAAGCCGGACACGTAGACGGGCGGCGGATCGGCGGGCACCGAGTACAGCCGGGCCGTCTGCACCGTGTAGTGCTCGCCCTCGTGGCTGACCTGGCTTCCGCTCAGCAGCTCCCGGATGACGTGGACGGCCTCCTCCAGCATCTCCAGCCGGTCATCGGCCGGCGGCCACGGCGCCCCCAGGATGTGCTCGTTGAGGGCTTCGCCGGTGCCGACGCCGAGGGTGAACCGCCCGCCGGTCAGCAGCGCCGACGTCGCCGCGGCCTGGGCCACAATGGCCGGGTGGATACGGCTCAGCGGGCACGTCACCGCCGTCGTCACCGGCAGGGAGCAGGCCTGCGAGATCGCGCCGATCATGGACCAGACGAAGCCGCTGTGGCCCTGCTCGTCCAGCCAGGGGTGGAAATGGTCGGAGATCCACAGGCCGTCGAACCCGGCCTCCTGCGCGAGCCGGGCCTGGCGGACGAGCTCCCGCGGATCGTGCTCCTCCGAGGACAGGAAATAGCCGAACCGGGTCATGTCGCACTACCTCTCCACGGGCGTACTCCCGGCGCGGCTCATCCTGGCCGCCGCCGGCCAGCTGGCGGCTACCCGGCAGCCGGAACGGCAAACCGGCATGCAGCGGCGATCAGGAGACGTCGGCGCGGACGAGGTAATCCGGTACCCTCTCGGCCACCCGGAACTGCGACGCGCTGCCGGCCCCCACCAGGCGGATGATCCGCAGCAGGGCAGGCGGAGGATGATGCAGGATCACGCGCGGGCGGGACGGCTGCCGGGCGATGGCGATCAGCTCACGGACCGCGCTCAGGTCGATGGCATCCAGCCCCGAGAGCTGCAGGTGAACCTCACCCAGGTCGGTCGGCAGCGCCGCGATAGCCTCCCGCAGCACGCGTACTGACAGCACGTCAGCGTCGCCGGCCAGGCGAAGGCCGACTCGGCCTTCCAGCAAGCTCACGGTGAACCAGGCGCCATCGGCCGACCGGAACACCGCACGCGTGGCGGCCATCTCCGGCGGAAGCTGGGGGCCGAGGACGGCGGCGCCCGGAGCCGCCACGTCGCCGTTCCCGTCCTCGGCGCGCCGGGCCGGGGGACGCAATGCCGGCCCGTCAGTCACCGCAGAGCTCGCCCGGGCTGAGGAGCTGCTCGCGCAGGTAGGCCAGCGCTCGGGTGAGCAGCCGAGACACGTGCATCTGCGAGATGCCCAGGGCATCGGCGATCTGGGCCTGGGTCATGTTGCCGTAGAACCGCATCACGAGCAGGCGCTGCTGCCGAGCCGGGAGCTGGGGCCAGTGCTGCCACACCGCCTCGATGTCCACGGCGTGGTCGATGCCCGGGTCCTCGGCGCCCACCAGGTCACCGACGGTGACGTCCTGCTCCCCGGCCAGCGGCGCGTCCAGGGAGGCCAGCTGGAAGACCTGGCCGGCCAGTTGCGCCGCCTCGACCTCGGCCAGGCCGACGCCCAGCCACGCGGCCAGCTCGGCGTCGGCCGGGCTCCGGGCCAGCTGCTGGGTCAGCTCGTCGGTGGCGGCGCGGATCCGCAACCGCAGCTCCTGCGCAGGCCGCTGCACCCGCATCTGCCAGCGCCGGTCCCGGAAATACCGCTTGATCTCGCCGCTCACGCACGGCTGGGCATAAGCCGCCAGGCTGTCACCCACGACCGGGTCGAAGCCGTTAATGGCCTTCAGCAGCCCCACATACCCGACCTGCATCAGATCCTCGGCCGGCTCGGGACTGTCCCGGTAACGGGCTACGCATCCCCGGACGATCCCCGCGTACCTGCGCACCAGCTCCTCGCACGCCCGCTGCCGCCCGGCGTCCTGCGGCGGCCGTGACCTGACCAGCGCCAGCAGCTCCCGGTCATCGAGCCGCGGGGCCGTCCCGCCCGCCACGCGGGAACCGGCTGTGTCACCCATGCACCCACACCCCCTCGCCTGGACCTTCAGCGAGGACCCCGAGGCTCCGCGGGACAGGATCCGGCCGGCCTCGACCCCAGGGTCCCGGCTGGCTGTTCAACCGCTGCCGTGCACGTACCTCCAAAAGGCGATCCCAATCATGGCGCCTCCCGTGCGCGTGCGGCTCGGGCCGGAAACTGTGGCCGGGCCGACCCGGGATCAGCCCGGCGGGCCCGGCCCGGCCGGCTCTGGGGACGCCTTCCGGCCGGCCAGGAAGCGGTTTGACCGCCGGATGCGCCGGGTAGCTGGCCGTGGCCCGTTCCGGAGGGAATTTGCTGCCTGCCGAGGAGTCGCCATGGCGAAGATAGCGTCGGAGCTGCTGATCGAGCGGCTGGCCGAGTGGGGAGTCGACACTGTGTTCGGCCTGCCCGGGGACGGCATCAACGGCATCATGGAGGGCCTGCGCCGCCACCGCGAGCGCGTCCGGTTCTTCCTGGTGCACCACGAGGAGGCCGCGGCGTTCATGGCCACGGCATACGCCAAGGCCACCGGGCGGCTGGGCGTCTGCCTGGCTACTTCCGGCCCGGGGGCCATTCACCTGCTGAACGGGCTGTATGACGCCAAGCTCGACCATGTGCCGGTGCTGGCCATCACCGGCATGCAGGAGACTTCGGTGCTGGGGACCGGCTATCAGCAGGAAGTGCACACCGACCGGCTCTACGCGGACCTGGCGGAGTACAACCTGGTCGTGGAGAACCCGGCGCAGCTGCCGGGCGTAGTCGACATCGCCGTCCGCACGGCGCTGGCCCGGCGCGGAGTGGCGCACCTGACGGTCCCGAACGACGTGCAGGTGGCCGCCGCGGACGCTGACCCGTACCAGCACGTGGCGCCCGCCCGGCCGCCCGCCACGGCCCCGGTCTACCTGCCGCCGCCGGGCCGGGCGCGGATGGCGGACCTGGAAGCAGCGGCCCGGGTCCTCAACGACGGCGAGAAGGTCGCCATCCTGGCGGGGACAGGCGCCCTGCACGCCCGCGCGGAGGTCCTGGCCGTGGCGGAGAAGCTGGCGGCCCCGGTCATCAAGACGCTGCCGGGGAAGGCCGTGATCCCGGACGACAGCGAGTTCGCCGTCGGCGGCATCGGCCTGCTCGGCACGCGGCCGGGCGAGGAGCTGGTGGAAGACTGCGACACGCTCTTCATGATCGGGACGAACTTCCCGTATACCCAGCACCTCCCCGAGCCGGGCCGGGCACGCGTCGTCCAGATCGAGGCGGACCCCGTCCGGGCCGGCGTCCGGATGCCGACGGAGGTGCCGGTGATCGGCGACGCCCAGGAGAGCCTGCAGGCCCTGATGCCGCTGCTGACCCGCAAGTCCGACCGCGGCCACCTGGAGAAGTACCAGAAGGCCATGGCCCGGTGGCGGTCAGACATGGAGGACCTGGAGTCGCCTAAGCGCACCCCCATCGCCCCGCAATACCCGATCGCGGTGATCGACGAGCTGGCCGCCGACGACGCGGTCCTGACGTGCGACAGCGGCACGATCGCGACCTGGGCGGCGCGGCACTGGACCATCCGCGGCGGCCGGGAGTTCTACCTGTCGGGCAACCTGGCCACCATGGCCCCCGGGCTCCCCTACGCGCTCGGCATCCAGCACGCGTTCCCTGGCCGGCAGGTTATCGCCTACGTCGGCGACGGCGGCTTCGCGATGCTGATGGCGGAGTTCCTGACCGCGGCCCGGGCCGGGCTGCCGGTCAAGGTGGTCGTGAGCAATAACAACTCGCTCGGGCAGATCCTGTGGGAGCAGATGGTGCTCGGCTACCCCGAGCACGGCGTGCGTTTCCCTCAGCCGGCCTCGGACTTCTCGGCCTGGGCCCGGTCGTGCGGCGGGTACGCCGCGAAGGTGTCGGACCCCAAGAAGGTGACGCCCGCGATCAGGGAGGCGCTGGCCTACGACGGGCCGGCCCTGGTGGACATCGATGTGGACCCCAACGAGCCGCCGCTGCCCGGCAAGGTGCAGTACGCCCAGGCAAAGAAGTTCGCGCAGGCATTCCTCAAGGGCCAGCCGCACCGGGCGGCCATCGCCACGACCCTGTTCAAGGACAAGATCGAGCAGCTCGGACGCTGAGGAGGCGCGAATGACCAGCATCCGGCTGCCCGATCCCGTCGTGCGCCGCCCGGACCAGCCGTATGTCGACGTCGCGGCGCTGCAGCGGGACCTGCGGGAGCGGGTCGACGGGGAGATCCGGTTCGATCCGGGCAGCCGGGGCGCCTACAGCACGGACGCGTCGAACTACCGCCAGGTGCCCATCGGCGTGGTCGTGCCGCGCACGATCGACGCCGGCGCCGAGGCGGTCGCGGTCTGCCGCCGGCACGGCGCACCGATCGTCTCCCGGGGCGGCGGCACGAGCCTGGCCGGCCAGTCCTGCAACGTGGCCGTGGTCATCGACTGGTCCAAGTACTGCCACCGAATGGTGTCGGTTGACGCGGCCGCGCGGACCTGCGTAGTGGAGCCCGGCATCGTGCTCGACGAGCTCAACGCCCAGCTGGCTGACCAGGGACTGATGTTCGGCCCGCGGCCGGCCACCCATGACCACTGCACGCTGGGCGGGATGATCGGCAACAACTCGTGCGGGGCCACCGCCCAGGCCTACGGCAAGACCGTGGACAACGTGGTGGCACTGGAGGTCCTCACCTACGCGGGCGAGCGGTTCTGGGCCGGCGCGACCAGCGACGGGGAGTACGCGCGGATCGCAGCCGGAGGCGGCCCGCAGGGCCGGCTCTACGAGGCGCTCCGCGAGCTGGCGGAGCGTCACGCGGACATGGTCCGCGAGCGCTACCCCCAGATTCCCCGCCGGGTGTCGGGCTACAACCTGGACTCGCTGCTGCCGGAGAACGGCTTTGACGTCGGCCGCGCGCTGGTCGGCAGCGAGAGCACGCTGGTCACGATCCTGCGCGCCGAGCTGCGGCTGGTCCCGGTGCCGGCCGCCCGGTCCCTGGTCGTGCTCGGCTACCCGGGCATCGCCGCCGCGGCCGACGCCGCGCCGCGGATCGCGGCGCACCAGCCCGAGCAGCTGGAGGGCGTCGACGGGCGGCTCATCACCTTCGAGCGGGAGCGGCGGATGAACCCGGAGGCGCTGCAGCTGCTGCCCGAGGGCGACGCGTGGCTCATGGTCATCTTCGCCGGCGACTCGCGGGACGACGCCGATGCCCGGGCCCGGGCCATGCTGGCTGACCTGGAGGGCACCGAGCACGAGCCGTCGGTCCGGTTCTACGACGACCCGGAGCACGAGGCGGAGCTGGCCGACGTCCGCGAGGTGGCGCTCGGCGCGACCGCCCGCGTGCCGGACATGCCCGACACCTGGGAGGGCTGGGAGGACTCGGCGGTCCCGCCGGAGCGGCTGGGCGACTACCTGCGTGACCTGATAGGGCTGTATGACGAGTTCGGCTACTCCGGCTCGGCGCTGTACGGCCACTTCGGCCAGGGCTGCGTGCACACCCGGATCCCGTTTGACCTGGTCACGGCCGAGGGTATCGCCGCATTCCGCCGCTTCATCGAGCGGGCGGCCGACCTGGTCGTCTCCTACGGCGGGTCGTTCTCCGGCGAGCACGGCGACGGGCAGTCGCGCGGCGAGCTGCTGCCGCGGATGTTCGGCACTGCCGTGGTAGAGGCTTTCGGCCAGCTCAAGGCGATCTTCGACCCCGATGCCCGGATGAATCCGGGCAAGGTAGTGGCGCCGTACCGGCTGGACGAGAACCTGCGCCTGGGCACCACGTGGGCGCCGCGCAGCGACGACACCTACTTCGGCTTCCCGGACGACGACGGACGGTTCGACCGGGCGGTCATGCGGTGCGTGGGGGTTGGCAAGTGCCGGCACGGCAGCGGCGGCGTGATGTGCCCTTCGTACATGGTCACCCGCGAGGAAGAGCACTCGACCCGGGGGCGCAGCCGCCTGCTGTTCGAGATGCTCGAGGGGCACGCCGACTCGCCGGTGACGGGCGGCTGGCGCTCGGAGGAGGTCCGCGCGGCCCTGGACCTGTGCCTGGCCTGCAAGGGCTGCAAGCGGGACTGCCCGGTCGAGGTGGACATGGCGACGATGAAGGCCGAGTTCCTGGCGCATCACTATCAGGGCCGGATCCGGCCGCGAGCGCACTACTCGATGGGCTGGCTGCCGGTCGTGGCGCGGGCGGCCGCGCGCGCGCCCGGGCTGGTCAACGCGCTCACCCAGGCGCCGGGCCTCCGCGACGTGCTGACCGCGGCCGGCGGCATCGACCGGCGCCGGCGGATCCCGCTGTTCGCCGGCCAGACGCTCCAGGCCTGGGCGGCTTCGCGCGCGCCCGGGCCGGGCGCGCTGCGCGGCGAGGTGGTGCTCTGGCCGGACACGTTCACCAATCACCTGACCCCGGGCGTCGGCCGGGCCGCCGTGCAGGTCCTGGAATCGGCCGGGTGGCGGGTGATCGTGCCCCGGCAGCCGCTGTGCTGCGGCCTGACCTGGATCTCCACCGGCCAGCTGGGCATGGCCCGGCGGGTGCTCCGCCGCACGGTCAGCGCCCTGGCGCCCTACCTGCGGCGCGGCGCCCGGGTCGTCGGGCTGGAGCCGAGCTGCACGGCCGTGTTCCGCAGTGATGCCCGTGACCTGCTGCCCCCAGACCGCGACGTCCAGCGGCTGCGCCAGCAGACGGTCACGCTCGCCGAGCTGCTGATGAGCCACACGGACGGGTGGCAGCCGCCGCAGGTCGGCGGGCAGGCGATCGCGCAGACGCACTGCCACCAGCATGCCGTGATGGGCTACGACGCCGATCAGGCCCTGCTTCGGGCCGCCGGCATCGGGGTCGATGTCCTGGACGCTGGCTGCTGCGGCCTGGCGGGCAACTTCGGCTTCGAGTCCGGGCACTACGACGTGTCGGTGGCCTGCGCCGAGCGCGTCCTTCTTCCGGCGGTCCGGGACGCCGCGCCGGACGCGCTGGTGCTGGCCGACGGCTTCAGCTGCCGGACCCAGATCGAGCAGGCCGGCACGGGCCGGACGCCGGCCCACATCGCCGAGGTCCTGGCGGCCGGGCTGCGCGGCGAGCCGGTGCAGCCATCACGGCCGAGCCCGCCGACCGCCGCCGAGTACGCCCGCCTGGCCGGGCTGGCGGGGCTGGCGGGCACGGCGGGCGCCGCTGCCGCCGCCGCGCTGGCGCGGCGGCGGGCGGACCGCTAGCACCGTGTCGCCAGCCAGCCGGGCCGGCGCTAACCCTGCTGCTTACCGCCGGGTTTGGCAGGCGGGGAGGCGGGCAGCCGGGAGCCCATGCCGAGCCCGTCCCGGATCGTGAGCGCCGGCCGTGGCACGCCGGCCTGGGGCCACCTGCACGATCCCGCGCTTCCGCCCGCCCGGCCGGCCAGCCTGGCCGACCGCCGTCGGCTGCTGGCCGGCATGGACGGCGGCGCGCCCACCAGGGAGCACTGGAAGATCCTCGTCACCTCCGGCCTTGGATTTTTCACTGATGCCTACGACCTGTTCATCATCGGCGTCGTCGCTGTGATGATCGCCAGGCAGTGGCATGTGGCCCGCTACCAGCTCTCGCTGCTGACCTCACTGGCCTTGCTGACGTCCGCAGCGGGGGCACTCATCCTGGGCCGGGTCGCCGACCGGCTCGGCCGCCAGAAGATCTACGGCTATGAGATGCTGCTGCTGGCCGTCGGCGCGGTGGCCTCGGCACTCGCGCCGGGTATCTGGTGGCTGATCGGGACGCGAGCCGTGCTCGGGCTGGGCATCGGCGGGGACTACCCGGTCAGCGCGACCATCATGAGCGAGCACGCCTGCCGCCGGGCGCGCGGCCGGATGGTGGCGCTGGTCTTCTCCATGCAGGCGGCCGGGCTCATGGTAGGGCCCCTGGTGGCCATCATCCTGCTCACCGCGGGCATCGGCCAGGAGCACGCCTGGCGGATCATGCTCGCTCTCGGCGCCGTCCCGGCCCTGGTCGCGTTCGTGCTGCGACGGCGGATGAGCGAGACGCCCCGGTTCCTGATTGCCCGGCAGGAAGACGCCGAGCGGGACCGGGATGACCCGGCCGCCCGCCGCCCGGCACGATCGGGCCTGCGCGAGGCCCTGGCCGACCGCCGGCTGCGACGCTGGCTGGCCGGGACGGGACTCGCCTGGCTGCTGTTCGATTTCGTTTACTACGGCAACACCATCTCCACGCGCCTGATCATCGGGCTCGTGGCGCCGCAGGCCAGCCTCATCTCCGTGATCGCCTACACGCTGGCCCTGTTTGCCGCGGCTGCGCTGCCGGGCTACCTGCTGGCCGCCGCGACGATCGACCGGATCGGCCGCAGGCTCATGCAGGCGGCCGGCTTCGGCGTCATGGCGGCCACATTCGCCGGCCTATGGCTCATCCCGCGCGCGACCACGACAGTGCTGCCGTTCCTGCTGCTGTTCGGCACTGGCTACTTCTTCGCGGAGTTCGGGCCGAACACCACGACCTTCGTCTACCCGGCCGAGATCTTCCCGGTGCGAGTCCGGGCTACCTGCCATGGCATCGCGGCGGCAGCGGGGAAGCTCGGCGCGTTCGCCGGCACCTACATCCTGACCGCGATCCTGCCGGCCCTCGGACTGAGCCGGACCAGCGGCCTGCTCGCCGGGGCGTGCGTGGCGGGCCTCCTCGTGACCGTCGCTCTCCTGCCCGAGCCCCGGGGGATCAGCCTCGAAGACATGGCCAGCGCCTCCTGACTGGGCGAGTAGTGGTCAGCGTGGCCAGCTCAGATCGGTCACTGCCGCGCAGTGATCCGCGTCCTGCCCATCGGCCACGCTGGCCAGCCACGCCGCGTGCACCATGACCGGCTGCCGCGGTATACCCCGGGCCGGATCAGGATGCGGCCCGCCCGGTCGCGCACGCTCCGCCGGGGCGCGTGAACATGGTGGCCAGCCGGGATGATCACGGACCCGCGGCCTTCCGGCCCGGCAGTGGCCCGGGTATCTGCCACGACGGCCCCAGCGCGTCGGACTCGGCGGTCCCCGGGGCTGGCGTTCATGACGGCTGCGATAACGGGGGCGGGCCGTCGAGGGCGGGCGCGGCGAGCGCCTGCGACTGCGCTACGCGGACGGGACCGTGACCCGGCTCCCAGTCCAGGACGGCCGTGGTGACATGCAGCGGCCCCGATGGATGATCCAAGGTGACGCAGAGGGCGACCGTATCGGCGGCCGCGCCGGGGCCGCGCGGCAGCACATGGCGCCGGGCAACAGCCACCGGCCAGCGGCCGAGGACGGCGAGAGCCGGCGCGCCCGCGGCCGGGCCGGCCATGAGAGCGGGCATCCGCGTGGGGCTGAAGGACGGCTGCATGCCCAGGTCCCTGGCGATCACGCTGGCCTGAGTGATGTGACCATTCCGCCAGGTCGCCGGTCCAGGCGCGGCCTGAGGACGGCCGCCGAGGTCATGCGGGGCGATGGGGAGCGGCCGTCATGAACTCCAGTGAACGGCCAGGCCCCCGGCCGGGACGATAAGTCGCTGGCGCACCGTCTGGGTCATGAGCCGCCCGAACCGCTGCGACGCCCCAGCCCGGCCGGACCAGGCCCCTGGACGGCGGTGCCGCCGCCCGGTCCCGGCTCCCCGCCGCTCCCGGCCGCATTCGCCGCCTCCGGCGCTTCATTGCCCGCCTCGGCCGGGACAGCATCCCGGCGCGGCATGAGCTGCCGGCCGCCCTCGCTCCGGAAGGCCCCGCCGGCCACTTCATATCTCGGCTGCAGCCGGCGCCCCGCCTTCGAATTTCGCGGATTTCGCTGGGCCCGGTAAACGGCCAGGATCCACACGGCAAGGGCGATTATCGCCACGATCGGGGTGATGATGGCGGCCAGTACGGAATTTGACATGCTGCTCCACCTCCGCCAGCCTCTCTACCCGGTAATCAGGTTTCATTCCTGGCGTCGGGCCTTATATGCCGCTGTTAGGGCTCAGGCTGCCGCGCCCGGGCAGTCTGCCGATCGCTGGCCGTCTCGATGGCCGCTGCGAGTTCCTTCTTACGCATGGATGACCGGCCGCGGATCCCGAGCCGCCGGGCGATCGTCAGCAGGTGCTGCTTGCTGGCCCGGGCATCGACGCCGCCGAAGCTCTCGTCGGACTCTCCCCGGGGCCGGGCCGATTGCTCGTCCGACGGTCCCTTATGCCCGCCCTCCTTCGGCTCCCAGTGGTCGCCCACTTTCTCGAAGCTGTGCTTCACCGCGCCGAAGGCAGTCCGGTGGGCCCGCTCGCCCTCCCCGTACTCGCCGACGGCCGAGTCGTGGGTTTTGATCCAGGTTTCCTGTGCCTTTCTCGGCGAGCGCTTCAGCGTGGACGGCAGTTCCTCACGGCCCGGCATCCCGGTCACCTCCTTGATGAGCGTGCTTCATTTCCCGCTACCCCGTTTCGCCGGGATATCTCAGCGTCCGGCGAGAACAGCGTCCGTCGCGGGTGGGCCGGTGAGGTGACCTTGCCGCCGGCCTGGGTAGAGGCGGCGCGGAGAGAGGTGATGGCCCGTGGCCGACAAAGATGATTTTCCGGGCGCCGGCGAATTCGTCCCCGATGGCCGCCCGGCGCTGTCCGCGCTCGCGGCGGCGGTACAGGACTGCCGGGGCTGCGACCTTTACGAGCGTGCCACTCAGGCAGTCTTCGGCCGCGGAGCCCGCAGCGCCTCGCTGGTCCTGGTCGGCGAGCAGCCGGGTGATGCCGAGGACCGCCAGGGCGCGCCCTTTGTGGGGCCCGCCGGCCGGATACTCGACCAGGCCCTGAGCCAGGCCGGGATCCGCCGGGAAGACGCGTACGTCACCAACGCGGTCAAGCACTTCCGCTGGAAGCCGGACCCGCGGGGCGGGAAGCGGCGCATTCACGAGCGGCCGGATGCCGGGCAGCTGCGCGCCTGCCGGCCGTGGCTCGACGCGGAGCTTGTCCGGCTCAGTCCCCGGGTCATCGTGACCCTCGGCGCCACTGCGGGCCAGGCGCTGTTCGGCAGCTCGTTCCGCGTATCCGCGCATCGGGGAGCGCTCGTATCCTGGGAGGCCCCGGCGCGCGGCGGGGGCGTGCGCGATGTCGACGTCGTGCCGACCATCCACCCCTCAGCGGTGCTCCGGGCCGATAACCGGGATGCGGCCCTGGACGGCCTGGCGGCCGATCTCCGGGTGGCCGCGAATGCGGGGCTGACGGGAACCTGACCGTCCTCATCCATCCCAGCCGCGTCACGCCGGCCGGCCTGCTGGCTGTCAGCGCGGGGGCCGGGCAGGCGGCCCGGCACGCGGGGCGGTCCGGCGCAGATCCGAGAGCAGCGCGGCGAGCAGCGCCGGCTGCCTCCGGGCCGCCGCTTCCGCCGCGGCGGCGACGGAAGCGGCGGCGTCACGGCCCTGGGCTGACAGGCACCAGCCCCAAAGCCGGTCCAGAAGGCGGGAATCAGCAGCGTCCTCGGCGGGGAGGACAGCCGGCCAGCCCCAGGCCCGGGCCTGGGCTGTGACCTTCCCGGTGCCGGCGACGGGATCCACGGCCAGCACGGGAATTCCGCGCCCCAGGGCCAGGACCAGGCCATGCAGCCGGGTCGTCACTACAACGTCGAGCCTTGAGACCAGGACGGTGAAGGCCTCGGCAGTGGAGCACAGCCGCCAGTCGCGGGAGTCGAGCCGGGTGTCCAGTTCGAGCGGGGCAGCGCGGCGGGCCGCCAGCCAGTGTGTCAGCTGCGCAGTGACCTGGTCATGTCGGCGGCGGTCGCCGTACTCTCCCTGACCGGTGGCCAGGATCACTCCTGTCACCGGGCCGGCGGCGGCCGGCTCCTGGGAGTGCGGTGGCGGGCCGGCGGCGGCACGGAATCGCGGGGCGGCGACGGCCAGGTCACGGTGCGGCGGCCCGGGCGCGCCGTCGCGGGCCAGCACGAGGTCAAACCCGGCGTGCGCCGGGCTGGCCCGGTCGATGACGGACACGCCCACCGCGATGCGGCGGGCCGAGGAGTACCGCGCGTGCAGCGCGGTGACCGGCTCGCCGTGCAGCGGGCCGCAGACAAACACCAGGTGCGTGTACCGCGCGGGCGGGGCGTCCTCCAGGCAGAGGGCGCCGGGCCGGAACACCGGGCTCCACGCCGTGTCGCTGCTAATGCCGGCGGCGATGAGCGCGGAACGGACGGCATCCAGGGCGAGGAGGTCCCCGGCAGTGGCCTCGCCGTGCAGGAAGCTGAACCAGCCGGTGAGCAGGACGCGCATCGCGGGATCACGAGCCGGCCGGCACGGGCGGCCGCGCGGCCGCCCGGCGCGGCTGCGCGGCCGCGAACCACTCGATGGTCCGGCGCAGGCCCTCGGCCGGCGGGACGGCGGGGCGCCAGCCCAGCTGGCGGGCGGCCAGGGTGATGTCCGGCCGGCGTACGGCCGGATCGTCGACGGGGCGCTCGATGAACCGCACGGGCACGGCCGGGTCGGTCAGGTCCCGGATCATCTCCGCGAGGCGCAGAATCGTCATCTCCTGCGGGTTGCCGATGTTGACCGGTCCAGGACAGGCGGCCCGGGCCATGGCCAGGAGCCCGGCGACGGTGTCATCGACATAGCAGACCGACCGGGTCTGCGAGCCATCACCGGCCACGGTGAGCGGCTGCCCGGCCAGCGCCTGGGTGATGAACGTGGGAATGGCCCGGCCGTCGGCGGCGCGCATCCCGGGGCCGTAGGTATTGAAGATCCGGACGATGCCGGCGTTCACCTGCCGGTGCTGGCGGTATGCGGTAGTCAGCGCCTCGGCGTACCGCTTGGCCTCGTCGTAGACGCTGCGCGGGCCGACCGGGTTGACGTTGCCCCAGTAGTCCTCGTACTGGGGGTGCTGCAGCGGATCGCCGTAGACCTCGCTGGTGGACGCGAGGACGAACCGTGCTCCGGCGGACCGGGCGAACTCCAGGGCGCACAGGGTGCCGAGGGCGCCGGCCCGCAGGGTCTCCACTGGAAGCCGGGCGTAGTCCAACGGCGAGGCGGGCGAGGCGAGGTGCAGCACGACGTCGACGGGTCCGGCCACCGGGAGCCCCTCGGTAACGTCGGCCTCGATCAGGGCGAACCCGCCGCGGCCCCGCAGGGCGGCCAGGTTGCGGCGGGACCCGGTGCAGAAGTTATCCACGCACGTCACCTCGGCCCCCAGGTCGAGCATCCGCCGGGCCAGGTGCGCCCCGATAAAGCCGGCTCCGCCGGTGATCACGGCTGACCTTATTGCGCGGCTGGTCATGACGATCTCCTTCGCTGGCGGGGCTATCCGGCCGGGATGGCAAGCGCGGAGCCCGGCGCGCTCCGCGCCGCCGCGACGATCTGGCTGGTTGAGTGGTGGCTGAGGTACGGCAGGAGCATGGCCTCGCCGCCGTGCCGGCGCACCACCTCGGCCTCGGCGAGGTCGGCGTGGCCGTAGTCGCCGCCCTTGACCCACAGGTCCGGGCGCAGGCGTTCGAGCAGCGCTGACGGAGCCTGCTCGTCAAAGATGATGACCGCGTCCACGGGCGCCAGGGCGGCCAGGACCGCAGCCCGGTCCTCCTGGCCTACCAGCGGCCGCCCCGGGCCCTTGAGGCCCGCGACGGAGGAATCGGAGTTCAGGCACACGATCAGGCAGTCGCCGAGGCGCCGGGCCTCGCGCAGCAGGCTGACATGCCCGGCGTGCAGCAGGTCGAAGCACCCGCCGGTGGCCACGACCCGGCCGCCGCGAGCCCGCACCCCCGCCACGACATCCCATCCGTTCCCGGCGCCCGCGGGTGACGTCGGGACGCAGCCCGGCCGGGACGCAGCCCACGCGGGCACCGACAGGAGGGGCGCCAGGTCAGGCCCGCCCGGGTCCTCAGCGGCGGGGGCGCGGCCCGCGCCGCCTCGCCCGACGAACGCCGTCGCCTCCCGCACCGCCTCCGCCACGGCGTCAGTCAGCAGGCCGCCGGACTGCAGGGCCAGCGCGGCGGCCGCCGCGAACGCGTCCCCGGCTCCGCAGCTGTCCAGGGCCAGGGCCGGCGGCAGTTCCGGCGCGGGCAGCACGACCGGAAGGCCGTCGCCCGACGACAGCACCGCGCCGGCGTCGCCCAGCGTGACCGCGACCGCCGTGCCCCACCTCCGGGCCAGGCGGCCGGCGTCCCGGGCCGCCTGGGCGGCCGGGCCGCCCGACTCGGGCGGCCCGGCCTCGGCGCCGAAGGCGGCGGCCAGGCTCCTGGCCTCCGCGCGGTTAGGTGTCACCAGCCGCGCCGTGGCGGCCGGGGGCTGACCTGCAGGATGGGGATCCCACACGACCGGGACGGTTCTCGGCAGGCCGGCGAGCAGCTCGGCCAGCCCCGGGTGGGCAGTGACCCCGCGCCCGTAGTCCGAGACCAGGACCGCGCCGGCGCCAGCCAGCGCCTCCCGGATTCCCGGCCCGGCCGGTCCCGGCGCGGCCCGGCCGTCGCCGCTATCGAGCCGGACGACGGGCTGGCCCGAGGCCCGGATCCGGACCTTGGACGCGGTGGCCCCGTGCAGCGGCAGGCTGAGGACCTCGACGTGCCGGCCCAGGAGCTCCCGCAGCCGGTCAGCGGCCGGGTCGTCGCCGAGTGCCGTGACGAGGATCACGCCCGGCCCGGCCAGGACCGCGGCCAGGCCCGCGCCGCCCGCCCGGTACCGCTGCTGCTGGCAGTCCACCACCGGCACGGGAGCATCCGGGCTCAGCCGCCGCGCCGGGCCGTCGATGTCGACGTCCAGCAGCGTGTCCCCGACCACGACCAGCGGGCCGCGGGGGGTCATCGCGCCGCCCGTCCGGCCAGCAGGACGGCGGGGGTTGGCGCGGCCGGGCGGGCGCCCGGGTCGCCGGCGAGCCCGGCTATCTGCTGGCCGGGCCTCAGGGCGACCTCGTCGACCGCCGCGCACAGGATGTGGATGGCGGCCAGGTGGACCTCCTGGATGGTGCAGGTATCCGGCGCGTCCACGGTGATGGCGTCGGCGCAGGCCGCGGCCAGCGCGTTCGGGCCCGGCCCGGTCAGCGCCCAGGTCATCAGGCCGGCCTGCGCCCCCGCCGCCGCGGCGGCGACCACATTGCGGCTGGATCCGCTAGTGGACAGGCAGACCAGCAGGTCGCCGCGCCGGCCGTGCGCGCGGACCTGCCGCGCGAAGATCTCATCGGCGCCGTAGTCGTTCCCGATCGCGGTCAGCGCGGCGGCGTCCGCGTGCAGCGGCAGCGCGGCGAAGGCCGGCCGGTCGTCCTGGTAGCGGCCGACCAGCTCGGCGGTCAGGTGCTGGGCCTGCTCGGCGCTTCCTCCGTTTCCGCACGCCAGGAGCCGGCCGCCCGCGGTCAGGACGCCAGCTGCCACTGCGCCCCACGCCTCCAGCCGGGGCACGAGGGCGTCGAACCGGAGCAGGGCCTCCTGCAGCGCGGCGAGGTGCTGGTGCGTCATGAGCGCGTTCCCTTCTGGGTGGCGGTGACGGCGCCGGCGGCCAGCGGCGAGGGGGCGCCGGCGACTCGCTCGTACACGGTGAGGGTCTCCTCGGCGATCCGGCCCCAGCGGTAACGGCTCCGGGCCCGCTCGGTGCCGGCCGCGCCCATCGCGGCCCGGCGGTCCGGATCGGCCAGCAGCCGCCGCAGCGCGCCGGCCAGCGCAGCCGGATTCCGGGGCGGCACGAGCAGGCCGGTCCGGCCGTCGACCACCGTGTCGAGATGGCCGCCGACGGCTGACACGACGACCGGGGTGCCGCAGGCCATCGCCTCCAGCGGCACGATGCCGAACGGCTCGTACCACGGGTCGGAGACGACGAGGTCGGCGCTGCGCAGGAGGGCGGGCACGGTCTGGTGCGGCACCTGGCCGGTGAACCGCACCCGCCGGGCCACGGCGTGCGCCTCGGCGACGCCGCGCAGCCGCTGAGCCTCGGCATCGCCGGCCAGCTGCCCGGCAGCCGGGCCGCCGGCGACGATCAGCTCGGCACCCGGTACGCCGGCCAGCGCCGCGATGACGGTGTCGACGCCCTTGCGGCGGACCAGGCGGCCGATCGTCACGATGCGCGAGGCGCCCCCCGACCACCGGCGGGCGCCGTCCGGACTGCGCCAGCCCGCGGCGGGCGGCCCGAAATGGGCGGTGTCCACGCCGCAGGGCACGACGTAGATCCGGCTGGCCGGGATGCCGTAGGCGGCGAGCTCCCGGACCTCGTCGGTGCACGTGGCGATGACCGCGTCCGCGCGCCGCCCGACGGCCCGCTCGACGCTGACCCGCTCGGGCGGACTGGTGTCGGAGCCGGGCTGGCAGCGGCGCTTGACGCTGCCCAGTGCGTGAAAGGTCTGGACGACCGGGACGCCGCCCGCCGCCGCGGCCGCGGTCACCGCGGCCAGGCCGCTCATCCAGAAGTGCGCGTGCGCGACGTCCGGCGGCTCATCAGACCAGCGCCGGGCCAGCCGGTCCGCGAAGGCCGGCATGTGCTCCAGCAGCGCATCCTTGGGCAGCGGGCGGACGGGGCCAGCCCGGACATGCTCGACGGTGACGCCCGCACCCAGCCTGACCGAGTCCGGCCGCCCGGGGTCGTCGCGCCGGGTGTAGACCCGGACGTCATGACCGCAGCGTCCCAGTGCCATCGCCAGGGCGGCGACGTGCACGTTCTGGCCGCCGGCGTCGGCGCCGCCGAGTGTCGCGAGCGGGCTGGCGTGTTCCGAAACCATGTCGATCCGCACAGTGCCCCCTCAGGTCGGTTACGCGTGGCGCCTGTCTCTGACCAGCGCCGAGAAACTAAAACATCGAGATAAAAGGTGCGAAAGCCTCGGCGGGCACTCCTCGGACCATCACGCAGCGCAGCCGGGCGGAGCCCGGTGTTTGAGGCCCTTGCCGGCGGGGAGTGGGCGCCCTCGCCGGCACGCATCGAGCAGACGGGACAAAGGGGTGCGCATACTCGGGATTAACTCGGTCTTCCACGACCCCGCGGCGGCTCTGGTCATTGACGGCCAGGTCGTCGCAGCGGCGGAGGAAGAGCGGTTCAGCCGCCGCAAGCACGGCAAGCGCCCGGTCCCGTTCTCGGCCTGGGAGCAGCCCGCGCAGGCCGCCCGGTGGTGCCTGGAGCACGCGGGCCTGCGCCCCGCCGACATCGACCTCGTCGGGTTCTCCTTCGACCCGTCGCTGGCCCGGCCGGCCGGCGAGATGGGCCTGGACGACCCGTGGGACCACCTGCGGGTCACCTACGCCGAGCAGGCGCCCGCGTTCCTGGCCGGGGAACTGCCGGGCCTGGACACCGGCCGGGCCCGGTTCGTGCCGCATCACGTCGCGCACGCCGCCTCGGCCGGCCTCGCAGCCGGGCCGGCGCAGTGCGCCGTGCTCGTCTGCGACGGCCGCGGCGAGCAGGACTCCTTCCTGGCGGGCCGGTACCGGGCCGGCGTCCTGGAGAAGCTCAGCGGCCAGGCGCTGCCCCACTCGCTGGGCCTGATGTACGAGAACCTGACCGAGCACCTGGGGTTCCTGCGGTCCAGCGACGAGTACAAGGTCATGGCGCTCGCGTCCTACGGCAAGCCGCGGTTCCTGGACCAGGTCCGGGAGAAGGTGGCCGCGGACGGCGGCGGCTTCCGCACCGACCCGGTCGACTGGGCGGCCCTGGCCCCGCGCCGGGAACCGGGCGAGCCGTGGACCGCGCAGCACGCGGATCTGGCCGCCAGCGTCCAGCGTCGGCTGGAGGAGGTGCTGCTGGACCTGGCCCGCTGGCTACATGGCCAGGCCGGCGACACGGTGCTGGCCATGGCCGGGGGGACGGCCCTGAACTGCGTGGCCAACAGCGTGCTGGCCCGGCGCGGGCCGTTCGAGACCGTCTGGGTCCAGCCCGCCGCGGGCGACGCCGGCACGGCGCTCGGTGCTGCCCTGCACCTGGCCGCCGAGGCTGCCGAGCCGCGCTGGGCGATGACCGACGCCGGCCTGGGCCGCGGCTTCACCGATGAGCAGGTCGAGTCGGCGCTGCGCACCGCCCGGGTGCCGTTCGAGCGGCCGCCCGACGTCGCCGCCGCGGCCGCCGAGGTGCTGGCCGGCGACGGCGTGGTCGCCTGGTTCCAGGGCCGCAGCGAGTACGGGCCGCGGGCCCTCGGCCACCGGTCGCTGCTCGCCCACCCGGGCCGGCGCGCCAACCTGGCCCGGCTCAATGACGTCAAGGGACGCGAGCAGTTCCGGCCGGTCGCGCCCATGGTGCTGGCCGACCGGGCCGCCGCCATCTTCGCCGGCGGCCCGCTGCCGAGCCCGTACATGCTGTTCGTCCACGAGGTGGCCCCCGCCTGGCAGGACCGCATCCCGGCCGCCGTGCACGTGGACGGGACCGCCCGGGTGCAGACGGTCGACCCGGCGGCCCAGCCGCTGACCGCCGCGCTGCTCACGGCCTTCGAGCAGCGGACCGGCCTGCCCGTGCTGATCAATACCAGCCTCAACACGGCCGGGCGGCCGATGGTGGATGACATCCGCGACGCCCTGGAGTGCTTCGGCTCAACGCCGGTTGATCTCCTCGCCATCGGCCCGTTCGCGGTCCGGCGGCCATGACCGGGCCCTGCGGAACAGCCACCTCCTACTCGGTCGTCATCCCGACGCTGGCCCGCGCCTCCCTGACCCGGTGCCTCGCGGCGCTGGCCGAGGCGCCGGGACCCGCGCCCGCCTCGGTCGTGCTGGTCGACGACCGGCCGGGGCGCCCGGGCACGGACCTGCCGACGTCGGCGGGCCTGCCGCTCAGGGTCGTCGCCACCGGCGGGGCCGGCCCGGCTGCCGCGCGCAACGCGGGGTGGCGGGCCACGCGGACCGAGTGGGTGGCGTTCCTTGATGACGACGTCACGGTCATGCCGTCGTGGCGGCAGCACTTGGCAGGCGACCTTTTCGGTCAGCCGGCCCGGGTGGCCGGAGTGCAGGGCCGGATCATCGTGCCGGAGCCGCCGGGACGCGCGCCCACCGACTGGGAGCGGGGCACCATGGGCCTGGCCGGCGCGCGGTGGGTCACCGCCGACATGGCCTACCGGCGCGCGGCGCTGGCTGATTCGGGCGGCTTCGACGAGCGCTTCCCGCGGGCCTTCCGGGAGGACGCCGACCTCGCGCTGCGGCTGCTCGATGATGGCTGGGAGCTGCGGGCCGGGCAGCGGGAGACCATTCACCCGGTCCGGCCGGCATCGCCCTGGGCCAGCGTCCGCGTCCAGGCCGGCAACGCCGACGACGCGCTGATGACGGCCCTGCACGGACCGGGCTGGCGGGTCCGCGCCGGGGCCAGCCGCGGCCGCATCCGCCGCCACGCGCTGATCACGGCGGCCGCCGCGGCCGCCGCCGGCCTGGCCGCGGCCGGCCGGCCGCGGGCCGCGGCCGGCGCCGCGGCGGTCGCGCTGGCCGGAACGGCCGAGTTCGCCGCCGCCAGGATCGCGCCGGGCCCGAAGACACTCCGCGAGGTGGCCACGATGGTCGCGACGAGCCTGGTCATCCCCGAGGCGGCGTGCTGGCACCGGCTGCGCGGCCGGCGCGCCGCCCGGCATGCCCGGCCCTGGCCGCCGCCGGCGAAGGCGGTCTTGTTCGACCGGGACGGCACGCTCATCGAGGACGTTCCCTACAACGGCGACCCGGCGCTGGTCGCCCTGGTGCCCGGCGCCCGGGCGGCGGTGGGCCTGGCCCGCGGGCACGGCCTCCGGGTCGGGCTGATCACCAACCAGTCGGGCATTGCCAGGGGGCTGCTCAGCCGGGCGGAGGCGGATGCGGTCAATGCCCGCCTCGCCGAGCTGCTCGGGCCGCTCGACGTGGTGCTGGTCTGCCCGCACGCTGAAAGCGATCAGTGCTCATGCCGCAAGCCCGCGCCCGGCATGGTGTACTGGGCCGCTGCCGAGCTCGGGATCGCCGCCCACGAGATCGCGGTGATCGGCGATATCGGCGCTGACGTGCAGGCGGCGCGGCGGGCGGGCGCCCGCGGGTTCCTGGTTCCCGCCCCTGCCACCCGGCCGGCCGAGCGGTCCGGAGTCCGGGCCGCGCCGGACGTCGCGGCGGCGGCGGCCATGGCGGCCGGAGTCCGGCGGCCTGGCCCCGTGTGGCCGGCGGGCGGGCCGGAGTGAGCCGCCGGGGCCTGGTCGTCCGGCTCGACAATGCCGGCGACATGCTGCTGGCCGGGCCGGCCATCCGAGCGGTCGCCGCGGCCTGCGATCACGTGACTGTGCTGGCCGGGCCCCGCGGCGCGGCGGCGGCCCGGCTGCTGCCCGCCGTCGGCGACGTGCTGACCTGGCGGGCGCCGTGGATCGACCTTGAGCCGCCCCCCGTGGACGGGGACGACGTGGCCCGGCTCACCGGCCGGCTGGCCGGCGGCCGCTTCACCGACGCGATCATCCTGACGTCATTCCACCAGTCGCCGCTGCCGACGGCGCTGCTGCTCCGGCTGGCCGGGATACCCAGGATCGCCGCCATCAGCGCCGACTACCCCGGCTCGCTGCTGGACGTCCGGCACCGTCTGGACGCCGACGTCCCCGAGGCCGAGCGCGGGCTGGCGCTGGCGGCCGCGGCCGGCTTCCGCCTGCCGGCCGGCGACGACGGCCGGCTCGCGGTCCGCGGGCCGCTGCCCCCCGTGGGCCGGCTTACCGGCCGGGCGCCCTATGTCGTGCTGCATCCGGGCGCTACTGCGCCGGCCCGGCGGTGGCCGGCCCGGCGCTGGGCCGAGACGGTCGCCGAGCTGGGCCGCCGCGGCCGCAGGGCGGTGCTGACCGGCGGCCGGGACGAGCGGGGCCTGACCGCGGCCGCTGCCGCCGGCCTCCCGGCCGGCCGCGGCCCGGCACATGCCGCGCCCGTCGCGGACCTGGCCGGCGCCACCGGCCTGGCCCAGCTCGCGGCCGTCCTGGCCGGCGCGGACGCGGTCATCGTGGCCAACACGGGCGTTGCTCACCTGGCCGCCGCCGTCGGGACGCCGGTCGTCTCGCTGTTCGCGCCCGTCGTGCCGGCGGCGCGCTGGGCGCCGTACCGCGTCCCGCACGTGCTCCTGGGCGACCAGTCGGCGCCCTGCCGCGGCAGTCGCGCCGTGACTTGCCCAGTGCCCGGTCATCCCTGCCTGGCCGGCGTCACGGCGCAGCAGGCGTGCGATGCGCTCGATCAGCTGACGGCCGAGGCCGGCCGCCCGGCCCCGGTCTCCGGGATTCCGGCATGAGAGTGCTCCTGTGGCACGTGCACGGCTCCTGGACCACGTCGTTCGTCCAGGGACGGCACGCCTACCTGCTGCCCGTGCTGCCGGATCGCGGGCCGGATGGCCGCGGCCGGGCCCGGACCTGGGACTGGCCCGCCGCAGCGCGCGAGGTCCCGTCCGGGCGGCTGCGGGATGAGGACATCGACGTCGTGATCCTGCAGCGGCCGCACGAGGAGGAGCTGACCTGGCAGCTCACAGGCCGGCGGCCCGGCGCTGACCTGCCCGCGGTCTACCTAGAGCACGACGCCCCGTGGGGTGACGTGCCGCAGACCCGGCACCCGGTAGCGGGCCGGCGGGACCTGCACCTGGTGCACGTCACCCACTTCAACGAGCTGTTCTGGGACTCAGGAGCGACGCCGGTCTCCGTCATCGAGCACGGCGTGGCCGACCCGGGGCCGATGTGGACCGGCGAGATTGCCCGGGCCGGGGTCGTGATCAACGAGCCGGGCCGGCGTGGCCGGTACACCGGCACGGACCTCCTGCCGTTCTTCGCCGAGCACGCCGGGCTGGACGTGTTCGGGATGGGCGTCGCGGACCTGCCGGGGCGGCTGCGCACGCCGCCGGGCGCGGTCCGCGGCGTCGAGGACCTCCCGCAGGCCGCGATGCACGCAGAGCTGGCCCGGCGGCGGGTGTACCTGCATCCCTTCCGCTGGACCTCGCTCGGACTGTCCCTGATCGAGGCGATGCACCTGGGCATGCCGGTGGTGGCCGTGGCCGCCACGGAGGTGACCGAGGCCGTGCCGCCGGGGGCCGGGATCGTCTCGACGCGGCGCGGCGGCCTGCGGGACGCCGTCCGGCGGCTCATCGCCGACCCCGCGGAGGGCGCTGAGCTGGGCGCCCGCGCGCGGGAGGCAGCGCTGGGCCGCTACGGCCTGGGCCGGTTCCTGGCCGACTGGGACCGGCTGCTCGCCGAGGTGACCCGATGACCGGCCGGCCGGATGACCCGGGAGGCCGGCCGTCCCGATCAGGCGCGCGTCCGGCTGTGCTCATGCTGCGCGCGCTCGGGCTCGGGGACTTCCTCACCGGCGTGCCGGCGTACCGGGCCCTCGCGGCGGGCTTTCCCGGCTGCGAGATCGTGCTCGCGGCGCCGGCCGCCCTGGCCCCGCTGGCCACGCTCACGGGCGCGATCGACCGGGTGCTGCCGTCCGGCGAGCTGGAGCCCGTTTCGTGGTCGGGGACCGCCCCGGTCGTGGCCGCGGACCTGCACGGCAATGGCCCGGCCAGCCACCGGATCGTCACCGCGCTGGGCGCGGAGACGACCATGATGTTCCGCTCGCCGGCCGCCCCGGACGTGGCCGGCCCGCACTGGGACGACAGCGAGCATGAAGTGACGCGCTGGTGTCGGCTGGCGGAGTGGTGGGGGCTGGCGGCTGACCCGGCGGCGCTGGCGCTGGCCCGGCCGCCCCAGCGCCCGGTGGCGCCGGGCGCGGTGGTGATCCACCCGGGCGCGGCGAGCGGCAGCCGGCGCTGGCCCGCCCGCCGGTTCGCCGCTGTCGCGCAGGTGCTGAGCGCCGCCGGGCACCCGGTCGTCATCACCGGCACGGGCGGCGAGCGGTCGCTCGCGCAGGAGGTTGCCCGGCTGGCCGGGCTGCCGTCCCGGAGCGTGCTGGCGGGCCGCACCGGCCTGGCCGGGCTGGCGGCGCTGGTGGCCGGGGCCGCGCTGGTGATCAGCAACGACACCGGGGCGGCCCATCTCGCCGTGGCGTTCGGCACGCCGTCAGTGACGCTGTTCGGTCCCGTCTCTCCCCGGCTGTGGGGGCCGCCGCCCGGCTGCGGCCGCCACGTGGCCCTCTGGAAAGGGACGGGCAGCCGGCCGGGCGACGCGCACGGGGCTGAACCGGACCCGCGGCTGCTCCGGATCCGGGCGGCCGACGTCCTGTCCGCGGCAGGCGCCCTGCTGGCCGTCCCGGCGGCGGCGGCTCCGTCCGCAGCCCGGGCGGGGCCTTCGCGTCAGCCGATGTAGCGGCGGGCCGGCGACGCGCGGCGGGGTGCCTCCAGCAGCCGCAGCCCCGCCTCCACCGCGGGCGGGATGACCCGCCGCTCGCGGATCACCCAGGGCAGCCCGCGAACGGCGCGGGCCACGGCCAGGCCGCTGGCCCGGTCCCGCGGAACCGAGCGGAGCACGGCCATGGTGTGCCGGGCCGCGCCCGGCACCGGGCGGCGCAGCCATGCCGTCCACAGCGTGTTGCGGATGCCCAGCATCCGCCGCTCCCGCGAGTCGCGGGCCGCTGACGCCGCATGATGGACCACGACGTCCGGGTGCCAGCACATCCACCATCCGGCCGCGGCGAGGTCCAGCGCCAGCAGTTCCTCCTCGCCGCCCAGCCACAGCCGGGGCGAGAACCCGCCCGCCGCACCGAACGCGGACACCCGCAGCATCGACGCGCCGGCCAGGATGCTGAGCAGTGCGGGCCCGGGCAGCCAGGCCGGTGCGGGCACCGGGGAATGGCGGAGCTCCGGCGTGATCGGATCTTCCTGGCCGCCCGGCTCGACCAGGATGCGGCCGGTCACCGACGCCAGCCCGGGATGGGCGTCCAGCAGGGCCGCCGCCCGGCCGGGCGCCTCCGGCTCCCACCAGGTGTCGTCATCGCAGAACGCCACGTACGGGGTACCCACCCGGCCGACGGCGAGGTTACGCCCGACCGCGCCCAGATTGCCCGGCGCGCGGATAACCTGCACCCCGGTGTAGCGCTCCGCGGCGGCTGCGGATCCGTCGGCCGAGGCGTTGTCGACCACGATCACCGGCGGCGCGCCCGGCAGCGCGGTCATCCGGTCCAGGGTGCGCTCCAGCTCGCGGCGGCGATCCCGGGTGATGATGACCACGGTGTAGCGGGGCTGCTCCCCGGTCATGGCCGGCGCTCCCGGTCCCACCGGGCCAGCGCTCGGACGTCCGCCTCGGTGGCGGCGGGCAGGACCCGCCGCTGCCGGAGGGCGCGGGGCAGCACGCGCAGCAGGCTGGCCAGCGCACCCGCGGCGGCCGGGTCGCGCCCCAGCCGCCTGGCCAGTCCGGCCGTGGCGGCGAGAGCGTGCCCGGCGGGGCGCCGCAGCCAGGCGGTCAGCACCTCATTGCGGGCGTCCAGGCGCCGGCGGGCGGCCTCGTCGCGGCGGGCGGACGGCCAGTGCCGGGCGCAGGCGCCCGAGATGTAGGCGGCGGTCCACCCCGCCGCCGCGAGGTCCATGGCCAGCAGCTTCTCCTCGCCGCCGAACACCAGCACGTCGCTGAACCCGCCGACCTCAAGGAACGCGGCCCGCCGGACCACGGCCGCGCAGGCCAGGAAGCCGAGCACTCGCGGGCCGGGCAGCCCGTCTTGCTCCAGGGGGCTGCGGGCCATGGCCGAGTTGACGGGGTCCGGCTCCCCGCCCGGCCCGACGAGGATCTGCCCGGCGACGACAGCCAGGGCCGGGCAGCTTTCCAGGGCGCGGGCCGCGCAGTCCAGCGCGCCGGGCTCCCACCACGAGTCATCATCGCAGAAGGCCACGAACCGGGTCACCGCCGCGGCGGCACCGATGTTGCGCGCGACCGCGCCCCGGTTGCGCGGCAGCTGGATGAGGCGGACGCCAGGGTGGCCACGCCGCACCAGGTCAGCCGTTCCGTCCCGGGAAGCATTGTCCACCACGATGACGGCCGGCTGCTCGGGCAGCCCAGCGAGCCGGCTCAAGGTCCGGCCCAGCTCGCCGGCCCGGTCCCGGGTAGCGATCACGACCGTCATGGCCGGGGCGGGCGGCGCGGGCTCGGGCCGCCTAGCCAGCTTCGCGCCCGGCTGACTGCGGCTGGCGCTGGAACTCGGCGACGACCTGCCGGCAGAACGCTGGCAGGTCATCGGGCTTGCGGCTCGTCACCAGCGTGTTCGGCCCCTCGGTGCAGACCTGGACCTCGGTGTCCACCCAGGTCCCTCCCGCGTTCCGGATGTCGGTCTGCAGACTCGGCCACGACGTCAGGGTCCGCCCGCGCACGAGATCCGCCTCGACCAGCGTCCACGGCCCGTGGCAGATGACGGCGGCCGGCTTGCCGGCCGCGAACATGCAACGGGCGAACTCCACTGCCGCCGGCACCATCCGCAGCCGGTCGGGATTCGCGACGCCGCCGGGCAGCACCAGAGCGTCGTAATCGGCCGCGTCTGCCTCGCCGACCGTCCGGTCCACCGGGAAGGCATCGCCCTTGTCCAGGTGGTTGAAGGCCTGCGCCTGGCCCGGCTCCGGCGCGAGGAGTTCCGGGCTCCCCCCGGCATCCCGGACCGCCTGCCAGGGGCCGGTGAACTCAGCCTGCTCCATGCCCTCGTTGGCCACCATGAATGCCACCCGGCGACCGGTCAGCTCGTTCGACATCTCGCTGGTCCTCCTCCCGCAGGCGGCACCGCCCGCTGCGGCCCCGGCTGCCCCTCATAGTGCGGACCAAACCACCGGCGGGCTCGCTGGGCCGGCTGATGCGAAATGGTGTCAGCGGCCATGCCGCGGGTAGCTCTGGTCGCAGATTTCGTCCCGTATTGAAAGCCAGAGGAAGAATCATGGCCAAGCGCGACCGCGACACCGTTCTTCTCGAGCTCAATCACTCCGTTAACGAGTCCGGCCAGACGGCCGTTCCCATCATGATCGCGGCCCGGGGAACGGTGCTGCGCGGCGCCCTCATCGCCCAGGACCGGTTCTTCGCGGAACTCGTTGAGGGCGCCCCGCTAATGGCAGCGCTGAGCCCCGGTACCGGGCTCCTGGGAGAGGGCTACGCCAAGGACGTGGGCGCGCACTCCGAGCGCTTCCTGCACCTGCGGGGCACGCGCGTGGACGGCGACCGCGAGGGGCTCGTGGGCCTGTGGCGGATCAGCCTGGACGCGGTGGACGCCTGGACGCTGCGCTCTGGAGCCGAGGCTTCCGAGCAGGAGGACAAGGGGCCGTTCGCGCGCCTCCTCGGCAATCCGTAATCCCGCCTGTTCTAGCCGGGTCCGATGCGCAGGGTCGTCGTGGGCGGGACCTCAGGGCGGGGCAGCGGGCCGGTGGTCGGGTGGGCGCGCCAGCAGCGCCAGAACTCCTCGGCGTAGGGCACGAGGCCGAACACGGTGACCGCGGCCAGCAGCCCAGCCCGCGTGCGGGCCGACAGAGGGTCGCGGCGCTTGCGCCGCAGCGCGAAGTCCGGCCTCCCGCGGCCGGCGAGCGCGGCGGCCTGATCCCAGTGCAGGGCCGTCAGCAGCAGCGCCGCGGTCAGCGGCGAGACCTCCAGCAGGCTGTGCATGTGCTGCTCGATCGTAGAAACCGGGCGCCGGTCCTCAGCATAGGACTGGTCCCAGTAGGCAGTGGCGCTGTGCGCCGCGGCCGCTCCGTAGGCACTGGCCAGGACGGCCGCATTCACCTCGCAGAACAACCCGAGCAGTACGTACCGGGATCCCGGTCTGCGCGAACATTAGCGCGTGCAGGGCTGACTCTCGCGGCCCGGCCGTGTCCTCGATGTGCGTCCGCCGGTGCAGGAACCAGTCGGCCGTGCCGGCGCCCAGCCACAGCGGTATGACCGCACCCAGCAGCAGCCGCCGGACGGACCGCTCAGTCCCGGCGGCGCGGCGGGCGTCGTCCAGCCCGCGCGGCAGCCCCGCGGCGATCCGCCGGGCATGGTCAGCGACCAGTGCCATGAAAGCGTCTCCTCCCTGGAAAATGCGCCCCTACCGCGACCGCGGCACCGCAAACTTGCCGTGCCGCCGGCTGAGGCGCCCCTGGCCCTAGCCTTGCCCGCCCGCGCGAACACCAACTCGCTTCCGGCTCATCCCCGGCCAGCCGTGTCCGGTCTGCGACTAGCGCCTCAGCCGCGCCTAGATAGATATTCAGGACCCGGTCGAAGGCCAGCAGCGCCAGCATCGGCGGACCGCGCCCGCCGGCATGGCCAGGGGGAGTCCGCCGCCCCTCGCGATCGGGTGCTCGTGGGCGGTCAGCCGAGCGCGGGCGCCGGAAGAATCGCAGAACACGGTGCCGGACATATCCACGACAACGAGCATGCCTGGACGGCAGGCAGCTGCCAGCCGGTCAGCGACCGCGCTGGCGCCGGAGATGTCAATTTCTGCGGGGAGGACCACTTATGCCCAGCCGTGCGTCAGCGGCGAGACCAAGCGGCATTTCCGTGTTTCCCGCCTGCTCGGCCGGCCCTGGCCTACCTCCGCGAGAAGGTCACCGGCGTGACCGGGCCGGTCAGTGGGTAATCCGGGCGGCGACTCCGCCGCCGATCAGGCCGCCGTCGGCCGGGATGGCAATACCGGTCAGGGCGGTGAGCCGGCGCACTGACTCGGATTGCGCGGTGATGTCAATCAGGCAGCCGCTCCGCCGCAGCAGGGAGCACACCTCGGCCAGAGCGCGCAATCCGGCCACATCAGCGAACTTCAGGCCAGACAGGTCCACCCGGACCGCGGGCACCGGCCTGGCCGCGAAGGCGCGCGCCCAGTTCAGCAGGCAGGCAACCACCGTCAGGTCAAGGTCACCCACCAGTTGTACCGACGCGGGCGGGTGCTCGCGGGAGGTGAAGATCAGGAACAGGGGACCAGCGGCTTCCCCGAAACGTGCGTCATCCATGCCAACTTCCGCAGCGCGGTGCCGGCCATTCCGGCCAGCTGCAGGTCCAACCGCCGGAGACTTCCTGCTACTGATCTTAGCTCAGGCAGGACTCAGCCGGATGACCTCAGCGGCGCTTCTGTCGCCGAGCCGGCTCTCAGTGATTGCGCAGCGCGTCGATGAGCTGCTTCTTGGACATCGATGACCGGCCGCGGACGCCGATCTCGCGCGCCCGGCGCAGCAGGTCCGCCTTGCTCCAGTCGTCATACGAGCCGCTCCGGCCGCCCTTGGCGGCCACCTTCCGCGGTGAGCTGGCGGCCCCGGCATTCGCGATCCGCGCCGCCTTCTCCTCGCTCGCGCCCTCATCGCGCAGCGCCTGGTACTTCTTCTCGTCCTTGATCGATGACCTCGGCATGGCTTCTCCCTCCCGGGCTGGCAAGACTGCCGCAGTACCCCATGGCCAGGCTGGCAAACAAGGGCAGGCGCGTGCGCGGTCAGGGATCCGCAACGTCAGCCGGAGTTGGGCCGGAGGTTTGCCGGGCCAGGCTCCGGACAGGGCAACCCCATGACCGGAGTTGCGCAGATTCGTGACCAGGTGGCTGGCGCCGCCAGGCGGCAGCAAGACAGGTACGCCGGGGACGCCGACCGCCCGCTTCGCGGCTACCTCGCCACCATGACCGTCTACGCCGGCCTGGTCGGGCTGATCGCCGGCGGCATCCGAGTGTCCGGGCGGCAGCCGCCTGACCGCCTGGACCCCGTGGACATCGCACTCAGCGCAGTGGCCACCCATAAGCTGAGCCGGCTGCTGAGCCGCGACTCGGTGACGAGCCCCCTGCGCGCGCCGTTCACCAGCTACCGGGGCTCGGCCGGCCCGGCGGAGCTCAGCGAGGAGGTTCGCGGAGAGGGCGGCCGCAAGGCCGTCGGCGAGCTGATCACCTGCCCGTTCTGCACCGGCGTGTGGATCGCCACGGCGCTGACCGCTGGGCTGATCTGCCTGCCCCGGACGACCCGGCTGGTGACCGGGACGCTCACCGCCCTGACTGGGTCGGACCTGCTGCACTACGCCCACGCCCTGCTGGACAAGGCAGCCGGATAGCCTCCTGACTGCGCCCGGTGCCGGCTACCCGGCGCGGTGTCAGGAGTTCTCCGCCGCCCGCTCGGCGTCAAGGCGCCGCGGCAGGGCGAGCGCGCAGGCCAGCGCCGCCGCGGTGAAGGCCAGGTTGGCCAGCGTGGCCCGCTGGGCGCCGTGGACGATGACCGGCATGACCGCGCCCGGGCGCCCGCCGCCCGCGGGGCTGTCCTGGCTGCCGAACAGGGCCGTCCCGATCACGGCGATGCCGATCGCGGCGCCCATCCGCTGCGCGGTGATCAGGGCGCCGCCGGCCGTGCCGGCCTCGCGCCGGGGCACGGAGCTGAGCACGAAGTCCTGGTTCGGCGCGATCACCAGGCCGTTGCCCAGCCCGGCCAGGGCCAGCGGCCCGGTCAGCGCCCAGGCGCTGATGCTGACGCCGCTCAGGTACAGGACCAGCAGCACGGCGCCCTGGCCCGCGAGCATGGCGATGATCCCGGCCAGGACCGCCCGGCGGCCGAAGCGCGTTGAGAACCGGTCGCTGCTGGCCGCGCTGATCAGGCTGCCCAGGGCGAACGGGACGATGAGCAGCCCGGTGGCCAGCGCGCTGCGGCCCAGCCCGTCCTGCCACAAGATCGACAGGGTGAAGAACAGGCTGGTGAAGCCCGCGAAGTACAGCAGCGCCAGGAGCTGGCCGCCCGCGAACGAGCGGTGGTGCAGCAGGCCGATCTGCAGGACGGGCTCGCCGCCCCGGCGCTCCAGGCGGACATCCCAGGCGGTCAGCCCGGCTGCGGCGACGGCGCAGCCGGCCAGGCACGCCCAGCTCCACGCCGGCCAGCCCGCGGCCCGGCCCTGGACGAGCGGGAACAGCAAGAGCAGCAGGGTCAGGGCCAGCAGCAGGTTCCCGAGGGGGTCGAGGCCGTGCTGCTCGCCGCGGGCCCGGCGGGGCAGCAGGCGGGCGGCGGCCGGGATCGCCGCCGCGCCGACCGCCAGGTTGATGAGGAAGACCCAGCGCCAGCCGTCCTGCATCCCGGCCGCCTGGATGAGCAGCCCGCCGGCCAGCGGACCGACCGCCGTCGAGATGCCCACCGCGGTCCCCAGGAGCCCGAACGCCCGGCTGCGGGCACGCCCGGTGAACAGGCGCTGGATGGTCGCGCTGATGGCCGGGTAGTAGATGCCCGCGCCCAGGCCCTGCACGAGCCGCGCGGCCGTGAGCTCGGCCGGGCTCCGGGAGAGCCCGCAGGCCAGGCTGGCCAGCGTGAACACTGTCAGGCCGACCAGGAACATGGGCTTGTACCCGAACCGGTCCCCCAGCCGCCCGGCGGCCACGAGGGCCAGGCCGAACGTCAGCGCGTAGCCCGAGACCACCCACTCCAGGTCCGCCGGCGTGGCCTTGATCCCCTCGGCGATGCTGGGCAGCGCGACGTTCACGATCGTGGTGTCCAGGACGGCCATGAACGCCCCGGCCAGCACCACGATCAGGATCTGCCCGTCCCGCCGGGCGGGCGCGCCCGGCTGGCCCGGACCGTCGGCGCGGCCGGAGCCGGGTTCCTGGCCGGACTCGGATGAGGTCAGCGAGCGCCGGAATAGCAAGGTTGCACCTCCTGACCCGCCCGTTACCCGCTATGGCCCAGTTATGCGGGCGACGACGCAGCGGCAGGTTTCGGCCCCGGCGTTCCGGTTAGGTGGTGCCACGTGCGGCCGCCTGACCAGGCGAGCCAAGCGCACGCCCGAGGCTGACACGGAGGGGGATCACAGCGATGACCGCGACGAAGCACCGGATCACGGCGACCGACCTTCATATCGACCTGGCCAAGGGAACCGATGCCCAGGTATTCCGCTGGCTGGTCGCCTGCCTGCTGTTCGGGGCGCGGATCAGCCAGGACATCGCCGCCCGCGCCTACGCCGAGCTCGACAAGCTGGGCGTGCTCACGCCGCGCCGGCTGGCCGAGGCCGACTGGCAGGAGCTGGTCGACGCCCTCGGCCGCGGCGGCTACCGCCGGTACGACGAGTCCACCGCCCGTGAGCTGATCAGCCTCGGCCAGCGCGTGCTCGATGAGTACGGCGGTCACGCGGCCCGCATCCGGGACGGGGCGGACACCAAGGCGGCCGTCGCCGGCCGGGTCCAGGAGTTCACCGGGATCGGCCCGGCCGCGGCTGACATCTTCATCCGCGAGATCACCTCGGCGTGGGGACTGTGACGGCCGCCGCGTCCCGGACGGGCCCGGCCGGACGGGACGCCGGGATGCCGCCGGACAGCGCGGCGGCCCGCCGGTACCGGCGGGCCGCCGACTACCTGGCCGCAGCGATGATCTTCCTGCAGGACAACGTGCTGCTGCGCGAGCCGCTCCGGGCCGAGCACCTCAAGCCCCGGCTGCTGGGGCACTGGGGAACCTGCCCGGGCATCACCCTGGCCTACGCCGGGCTGAACGGGCTGGTGCGGGCCACCGGCCAGCGCGTCCTGCTGGTCACCGGTCCGGGCCACGGAGCGCCGGCCAACCATGCCAACCTGTGGCTGGAGGGCACCCACGGCGACCTCGATCCGGCGCTGTCGCGGGACGAGGCCGGGCTGGCGGAACTGGTCCGCCGGTTCTCCTGGCCGGGCGGCTTCCCCAGCCACCTGTCCCCGGCGGTGCCGGGCGTCATCCATGAGGGCGGGGAACTCGGTTACGCCCTGTCCACCGCCTTCGGGGCCGCGCTCGACAAGCCCGACCTGCTGGTCGCCTGCCTAGTGGGCGACGGTGAGGCAGAGACCGGCCCGACCGCCGCGGCCTGGTCCGGGACGAAATATCTCGACCCGGTTACCGGCGGAGCGGTACTGCCGATCCTGCATGACAACGGCTACAAGATCGCCTCCCCGACCCAGACGGGCGCGATGAGCGACGCTGAGCTGCGTGACCTGTACCGCGGGTACGGGTGGGCGCCCCAGATCGTGGACGTGCGCGGCGACTACGCCGACCCCGACGCCGACCCCGACGCCGTTGTCGCCGCGGCGCTCGCGGAGGCCTGGCGGGAGATCCGGGCGATCCAGGACCAGGCCCGGGCCGGGCGCCGCCCGCAGCGGCCGGCGTGGCCGATGCTGATCCTGCGCAGCCGCAAGGGCTGGGGGCTGCCCGCGCGCCTGGCCGGCGAGCCGCTGGAGGACACGTTCCACGCCCACCAGGTGCCGATGCCGGCCGTCCACGATGACCCGGAACAGCTCGCGGCCCTCGAGGCCTGGCTGCGGTCCTACCGGCCCCGGGAACTGTTCGGCGAGGACGGACGGCCCGCCGAGGATATAACGGGCTGCTGCCCGGCCGGGGACCGTCGGCTGGGAGCGGTGGCCGAGGCCAACGGCGGGCAGCTGCGGCGCCCGCTGCCGCAGCCCGACCTGGCGCCGTTCGCCGTGGACGTGCCCGATCCGGGCCAGGTCACCGCCGGGGCGACGCCCGTCCTCGGGCCGTGGCTGGCCGAGCTGATGCGCATGACCGAGGCGGAGCGCGATTTCCGGATCGTCTGCCCGGACGAGCTCGAGTCCAACCGGCTTGAGGCCGTGCTCGAGGCCACCGGGCGGTCCTGGCAGTGGCCCGTGCCCGGCTACGCCGAGCATCTCGACCCGGCGGGCCGGGTGATGGAGGTGCTGTCGGAGCACAACTGCCAGGGCTGGCTGCAGGGCTACCTGCTCACCGGCCGGCACGGGCTGTTCCCCTGCTACGAGGCGTTCGTCTCGATCGTCGACAGCATGGTCAACCAGTACGCCAAGTTCCTGAAGATGGCCCGCGAGGTACCGTGGCGGGAACCGGTCGCCTCGCTCAATTACCTGCTCACCAGCGAGGGATGGCGGCAGGAGCACAACGGCTACAGCCACCAGGGTCCCGGCTTCATCAACAACATCCTGACCAAGAAGGCCGACGCGGCCCGCGTGTACCTGCCGCCCGACGCCAACAGCCTCCTGGTCACGATGGCGCACTGCCTGGCCTCGACTGACCGGATCAACGTGATTGTCGCCGGGAAGAACCCCGGCCCCCAGTGGCTGAGCCTCGACCAGGCCCGCGCGCACTGCCGGGCCGGCGCCGGCGCCTGGGACTGGGCCGGGACCGACAGCGGCGCGACACCGGACGTGGTGCTGGCCTGCGCCGGCAACGTCCCCACCGTCGAGACGCTGGCCGCGGCCTGGATGCTCCGCCGCGACGCCCCCGGCCTGCGGGTCCGGGTCACCAATGTCGTCGACCTGCTCGCCCTGCCCCCGCCCGGGCAGCATCCGCACGGCCTGTCCGAGGACGAGTTCGCGGCCTGCTTCGCCGCGGACGATGTCCCGGTCGTCTTCGACTTCCACGGCTATCCCTCTGCCGTCCACGAGTGCCTGCACGGCCGTCCCGCCGCGAGCCGGTTCCACGTCAAGGGGTACGTCGAGGAGGGCACCACCACCACTCCCTACGACCTGCTGGCCAGCAACGGCGTCTCCCGCCACGACCTGGCCATCGAGGCGCTGCGCCGCGCTCCCGGCTGGTCCTCCAGCGGCGGCGAGCTCGCCGGCCGCTACGCGCGCGAGCGCGACGCCATCCGCGCCGAGCTGCGCCGCACCGGCCAGGATCCCGGCTGGATCACGCACTGGAGCTGGACATGACCGCCCCGTCGGTGCCCGCGCCGGGCCGCGGGGCAGTGCTGACGGTCAACGCGGGCTCGCACAGCCTCAAGCTGGCCATCCTCGCCGCCGGCGGCGGCCCCGGCGGCCTGGACGTGCTCGAGGAGGCCGACATCGATGCCATGCCGGACAGCCGCGAGGCGTCGGACGGGCTGGCCGCGTTCATCGGCCGCGCCCCGGCCGTCGCGGCCGCCGGGCACCGGTTCGTCCACGGCGGCCCCGACCTCGACAGCCACCGCGTCATCGACGACACCGTGCTCGGCGCCCTCCGCGCGGCAGGCCCGCTGGCCCCGCAGCACGTGCCGCCTGCCCTGGCCGCGCTGGACACCTGCCGGCAGCACCTGCCGGGCATACCGCACGTCGCCTGCCTGGACACTGTCTTCCACGCGGACATGCCCGAGGCCGCCCGTACCTACCCGCTGCCCCGGGAGTGGCGGGAGCGGTACGGGATCCGCCGCTACGGCTTCCACGGGCTGTCCTACGCCTGGATCCTGCACCGGACGGCCCGGCTGCTGGGCCGCGACCCGGCCGGCCTGCAGGTCGTGCTGACCCATCTCGGCGGCGGCGCCTCTGTCTGCGCCGTCCGCGACGGGCGCAGCGTATGGACCTCGATGGGCTTCACCCCGCTGGAGGGCCTGGTCATGTCACGGCGCAGCGGCAGCATCGACCCGGGGCTGCTGCTCTGGCTGCAGACCGAGCACGGCCTGAGCGCGGCGGACATCTCCGATGTCCTGGAGCACCGCTCCGGGCTGCTCGGCCTGTCCGACGGCCTCTCGGGCGACACCCGCGACCTGGTCACCGCCGCCGCGGGCGGAGAGCACGCCGCCATCCTGGCGCTGGAGGTGTTCTGCCTGCGCGCCCGCCAGGAGATCGCCGCCGCGGCCGCCAGCCTCAGCCAGCTCGACGCGATCGTATTCAGCGGGGAGATCGGCGCCGACCAGCCCGAGGTCCGCGAGTCCATCTCGGCGGGCCTGGCCGTGCTGGGCGTGGCGCCGGGCCTCGACCCGGCCCAGGACCGCGACCACACCATCAGCCGCGGCGGGGTGCCGGTGCTCCTCGTCCGCCCCGACGAGCAGCGCCAGATCGCCCGGGAGGTGCGCGCGGTCCTGGAAAACTGACCGTCACCCAGGCGAGCTGCGCTCCCTTCGTCTCATCCGGCGTCGGCGGCTTCCTCGGCGAGCTTCATGGCCAGGTCGCGCAGCGCCGCTCCCGCGGCCGCCGGGTCGCTGGCCGCCGGCGCAGGCGGGACGCGGGCCAGATAGCCGCTGAGGGCCTGCTCGGCGCCGGGCTGGTCGCCGCGGCGCATGGCGGCGATCATGTGCCGGGCCGCGTCCTGTGCCGTGACGGGCGGACCGAGGCCGCCGCCCGCGGCGCCGGGCTGCGCCGCATCCGACCCGAGCTCGGGATCGTCGGGCTGGACCTGGCCGCCAGTCCCGTCGGCGGCATCGACACGGTTCATGGGCGGAATCTGATTCATAGCCCCCCCTCTGCCCGAGATGCCGCGGGTAATTCCCCTGCGGCGGCCCGGGCCGTTCTGCGATCTGGTCGCCGGGCTCGGGGGCGCTGAGCAGATCGGTGCGCTGCTCGGGCCTCCGCACGCCCATGATGTCGCCGCCGGACTGGTGGCCGCCCATCACGTCGGTGGCCTGATGGCGAGGCCATAAGCCCTCCTGCTGCTTCGGCGCGGCATTGACGCCCAGGTATATCGTCCTGCGATATATCTGGCTATGACCCTTACCCGCCGGAAGCCGGGCAAATATGGTTCCGGCGATTCGCGGGCCTCCAGCGGCAGGCGCATCGTGGCCACGGGGCATCCCGGCCACGGACATGCCGGGTGCAGCAGCGGCGGGTCCCAGCCGCCGGCCCCTGTAGGGTGGCTGACCCGCCAGCGGATTGCCAGCTGCTGGCCTCTTTAACGGGAGAGGGCATGTCCGTATACGAGGCACCCGACGACTCGCGGGGACGGGGCAGCCGGGTGCTGGCTGCGGTCGACCGGTGGGCGTCGCGCCCGCTGACCGGGCTAGTGGTGCTTACCGTGGTAGTGGCGTGGATTGCGTTCAGCGCGGCCGAGGGGTTTCCGGACGGGCTGGAGCGCATCTTCGAGGTACTGGTTGCTGCGCTGACGCTGGGCATGGTGTTCGTGATCCAGCATACGCAGGCCCGCCAGCAGGCCGCCACGCAGCGCAAGCTCGATGAGATCCTTCATGCGCTGCCGGGGGCTGATGATGCGCTGGTCCGGCTGGAGCACGGGTCAGACGAGGAGCTGCGAGCGGCCGCCGACAGCCACCGCCAGGTCCGCCAGGCGGCGCGGGATCGTGACGACGACAGCGGGCCGGACGGCTGATTATCCAGCGGCCACGGTCAGCGCGGCGCTGGTTAAGGCCTCGACTGGCCCGTCATGCCTCGCCCGATCGCAGTACCGCGTAGGTGACGGCACCGTACAGCAGATGCGGGATGGCGTCGCTGGCCCAGTCTGCGGCCGCCCAGGAAGGGGGGTCGCTGATGCCCAGCAGTTTCAGCGGCACGTCGGACAGTGCCATGGCCACCGCGCCGATGAGCGTCACCTCGGCGGCCGCCGGGAGCGAGCGCCCGCGCCGGGCCAGGACGCGGTGGACCAGGCCCGCTGCGGCGCCGACCGTGACGCCGACGGCAATGCCGGACAGCGGCCCCAGTCCCTGCACCCGGTTGCCTCGCTCGTCCTCATCACCGGGTACCGGGAGGCCGGCCCGATCAGCGGCTTCCTGGACCAGCTGCTCGGTGCTGTCGCTGGCAGGCCGTCCCCGCAGGGCCATGTCCAGGTAAGTGGCAGCGTTCAGTGCGGTGGTTCCGGCCGCGCCCGCGAGGGCACCGCGTGCAGTTCCCCAGGTCATGGCCCGTGCGTTACCCAGGAGCCCGGGGTGCAAACGCCGTGGCTGACCCCCGCGCCGGCGTGGCCGGGCGCTCGCAGGGCGGCCGGTTTGCCCCGCGAGCTCCGCGCCTACGACCAGTTCGATAAGCGCGCCGACGGCTGGACCAAGGTCATCTTCCACCCCGGCCACGCCGCCTGACCCGCCGAACTGCGCAGGCGCTACGTGCGCACGTAAGCGGGCCGGCCGGCGACGTAGGTGGCCGCCACGGCCCGGTCGTCGCCCAGGACGGACAGGACGAACATCAGTTCCTGCGTGGACTCGGCGCGCGAGCTGCGGTACTCCAGGAGCGGTGTGGCTGCCGGATCGAGCACGACAAAATCAGCCTCGTGGCCCGGTTCGAGAGACCCGATATTCCCGTCCAGGCCGAGGGCCTCGGCACCGCCCCGCGTCGCCAGGTAGAAGGACTTGACCGCGCTCATCGGGTAGCCGACCAGCTTGCCGACCTTGTAGGCCTCATTCATGGTGGCCAGCAGCGAGAAGCTCGTCCCGGCGCCGATGTCGGTGCCTAGTGCGACGTGGACGGGCCGCCGGCAATCTCTGGCCTCATCCATGCGGAAAAGGCCGCTGCCCAAGAACAGGTTGGAAGTAGGGCAGTGAGTGATCGCGGCACCGGACTCATGGACGCGGCGGCGCTCTCGCGCAGTCAGGTGCACGCCGTGGGCGAGGACGGAGCGGGGCCGCAGCAGGCCGTAGTGGTCGTAGACATCCAGATATCCGGACCGCTCCGGGAACAGCGAGCGCACCCAGGCGACCTCGCTCAGGCTCTCGGACACGTGGGTGTGCATGAACGTGCCGGGGGACTCGGCCAGCAGGGTACCGGCCAGTTCCAGTTGCTCCGGGGAGGAGGTCGGCGCGAAGCGGGGCGTGATCGCGTACAGGCCGCGGCCGCGGCCGTGCCACCGGTCGATCAGGACCCGCGAGTCTTCATATCCTGACTGGGGCGTGTCCAGCAGTCCGCCCGGGGCATTGCGGTCCATCAGCACTTTCCCGCCGATCATGCGAGTGCCGCGCCGCTCGGACTCAGCGAAGAACGCATCGACAGACACCGGGTACGTGGCGCAGAACGTCACCGCGGTCGTGGTGCCGTTGGCCAGGAGCTGATCAAAGAAGACTCTTGCCGCCAGTGCCGCGTAGTGCGGGTCAGCAAGACGCTGCTCCTCGGCGAAGGCGTAGGTAGTGAGCCAGTCAGTGAGCTGCTCGCCGTAGGCGCCGATGATTCGAGTCTGCGCGTAATGGACGTGGCCATCGATGAATCCCGGGCAGATCAGCGCGCCGGGATAGCTCACGACCTTCACCTCGTCCGGCAGCAGGTCCCGCAGCCGGCCATAGGGGCCGAAATGGGTAAGCAGGCCGTCGCGCGTGATGATCAGCGCATCGGCAATGTCGATCAGCGCGTCGTCCTCCCGGAACGGATCGGCACGGAAGCTGATCGCGTGGCCGCGAATCGCCGACACCAGGCCGCCCGACCCCGGACCGGACATTGCTCTCCTCCTGTCCGCGGCCCGAACCGACCGGCCGCGCTCGCCGTTTGGCCACGATACGTGCGACTGTCCCTGGAGGACCGCTGCGCACCCGCCCGGACGGTGACCCCCGATTGAGGGACTGACACCGGGTCACGCGTCTGCCACTATTTGCGCTCATGGGGACTCTGATAGTGCTGGCGATCATTGTGGTGATCGGTTACCTGGTGTCCTTACGCCTGCACCCGTGGCACGCGTGTCGCCGGTGCCGGGGGAGGGGACATCACGCCGGGGCGGTGTTCAAGTACGCGACGAGGGCCTGCACCTCGTGCGGCGGGAACGGGCGACGGGCGCGACTGGGCGTCCGGGTGTTCCACGGGGGGCGGCAGGTCTGGGGCGAGCGGGCGCCCGCGGCCGTGGCCGAGGAACGCGGGAAGAACCTCGGCCGCTAGCTGAGAATGGCGCGGAACGCCGCCGGGAAGGCGGGCAAGGCGCGGGCGGACTACGGCCCTTTTTGCCGTGCCAGAAATTAGGCTTGCGCCCGCCTGTTCCGGCTCTCATAATGAGAAGCGTCGGCCAACTTGGGCCGCGTGAATGAGGAGACCGCCGTGACCGCCTGGATCGCCCGCAGCGACGATGACGCGGCGCTGAGCTGCGTCTATCGTGTGATCGTGACCGGGATGACGGTGCCCACGTAGAGGCAATACGCCTAAGCGACAGGTGCCGCCCCCGATTCTCGGAGGCGGTTTTTTCTTGCCCGGGATTAAAGATCCCTGCGCAGTTCCGGTTATCGCGGGCTGCCTATTGTTAACTCCATAGCGGTGAAGTGTCAGCGCGGCCGGCCAGGGCCGCGCACCGGGACCGTTGGCTCAGCCGGAAGAGCGCCCGTCTGCGGACGGGAGGCACGGGGTTCGAGTCCCCGATGGTCCCCGGATCCAGGGCGATCACGCGCCCGCCCCGGCCCACGGATGCTGGGCAACGTGAAGGAGCTGGCCATGGGGAAAGCACCGGCCGTGCGCGCGGGCGACCAGAGTCCACCGCAGACAGGTAACTGATCCGGCTGATCACCGGACTCGGTGTGCGTGATACCGCAGCTGGCGGCCGGCCCGGCGCACCGGGCCGGCCGCCAGCGCTAGTCCTCCGTGGCGGCCGTGCCGCAGGCCGCCAGCGCCCGGCCCGGCTCGGGTGCCGGCACTGGCTGGGCGGCCATGGTCCCGGCGGGCCGGCCGGCGGCCTGCCCGCGGGGGCGGCGGGCCAGGCCGAGGATGGCCAGGGCGGCCAGGATCATCACGGCGACGGCGTACTGACGGGTGCTGGCCAGGAGGCCGCCCCCGTGCACCACGAGATAGCCGGCGATCACGCCGGGCAGGCCCAGGCCCAGGTAGGACACGACGAACAGGGTGGACAGCACCCCGGCGCGCTCGTGGGCCGCGGCCAGCGGGAGAACGGTCCGGATCGCGCCCTGGAAGCCGGCGCCGAAGCCCATGCCCGCGACGGTCGTCCCGGCCAGGAGCACGCCGACTGAGCTGATGGCGACGGCGAGCAGGGTCACGCCCACGCCGGCCAGCAGCGCCGTCATCCCGAGCAGCAGCATCAGGCGGGCGGGAGCGGCCCGGACCGCCAGTATCGACACCGCCCCGGCCCCGGCCAGGACGGCCAGGGCCAGGCCGCCGAGGACCGCGGACTGGGACCCGGCCAGGCGCCCGATCAGGGCCGGCCCGAGCGAGCCGTAGAAGCTAGCCAGCGACCACACCGCGATCAGGGCGGGGATCGCGGCCAGCACCGGACCGCGCAGCGCGGCGGGCACGCTGATCCGCGGCCGCAGGGCGGATAGCGCGCCGGGCTTGGGCGTGGCCGACTCGGCCATCAGCGCGACACCGATCCACTGCACCACGAAGATGCCGAGCAGGACCAGGTACACCAGGTGCGCCGGATCGGGCAGGTACTGGACCAGCAGGCCCGCGCCGATGGCGCCGGTTGCGGTGCCGGTGACGGGGGCGACGGCGTTGGCCACGGTGCCCCGGCTGCGGTGCAGGTCAACCAGGCCCGCACCGACGGCGCCCACCGCCGCCCCGGTGGCGAGGCCCTGGATGACGCGGGCGGCCAGCAGGGCCGGCACGCTGCTGGCGGTCGCGTACAGCACCATCGTCGCGGCCTGGACGGCGATGGCGGCGAGCAGCACGGGGCGGCGGCCGATGTGGTCGGACAGCGATCCGACGACCAGCAGCGCGACCAGCACGGCCACCGCGTAGACGCCGAAGACGACGGTCGTCGTGATCGGCGAGAAGCCCCACTCCCGCTGGTAGAGGGCGTAGAGCGGAGTGGGCGCCGCCGATCCGGCCAGGAAGAACACCGTGATGGACGCCTGGAGGAGGAAGGCGCCCCGGGCCGGGAGCTGGAAACGCCGGCCGCGCGGGCGGGCCGCGGCGTGCCGGGGAAGGCGCCCGGCGGGCCGGGCCGGGCTGGCCTCCCTGGCCGGCTCGTAGGTCAGGCGCGGACTGGACATGTGCGTCCTCCGGGTACTGGTCCGGGTCCTGGGTCCGGGCTGGCCGCCCAGTCAGTAGACAGGTCTGTCTGTCTGGTCTCGACACTAGACAGACCGGTCTGATAATGTCAACTCATGTCCACGATGGCTACTGGCCGGCTGTCCGCCCGCGAGCGGCTGCTCGCCGCCGCTGAGGAGCTCTTCTACGAGGAGGGCGTGCACACCGTCGGCATCGACCGGGTGATTGAGCGCGCCGGGGTGGCCAAGGCCACCCTCTACAGCGTCTTCGGCAGCAAAGACGAGCTCGTCCGGGCCTACCTAGAGCAGCACAACGCGGCCTGGCGGGCGCGCCTGAACAGCCGGATCACCGAGCGCTACGCCGAGCCGCGGGAGCGGCTGCTGGGGGTGTTCGACGTGCTCGGCGAGCGGTTCACCGATCCTGACTACCGCGGGTGCGCCTTCGTGAACGCCAGCGCGGAAACGCGGCCCGGCAGCCTCATCGAGCACACCTCCGACGTGGCCCGGGCGTGGGTCGTTGACCTGTTCGCCGACCTGGCCCGGCAGGCCGGCGTGGCCGAGCCGGGGCCGCTCGCCCGGCAGCTGGCCCTGCTCTATCACGGCGCCGCGCTGTCCGCCCGCATGGACCGCGACCTGACGGCGGCCGCCGCTGCTCGCGCGGCCGCCGCCGTCCTGCTCGAGGCCGCGGCCGTCGGCGGCGCGACGGCCCGTTAACTTCCCGGGGTAACCCGCGTCAGCTGCCCTGGCCGCGCTTCTTGCGCTGCCGCGCGCGCGCCTCGGCCGCGCGGACCAGGGTGCACTGCTCGCACCGGCAGCCCCAGTTCCGGTAGCCCGAGGGCGTCCCGTGCGGAACGTCGGCGAACTGCCGGTTCTGCAGCGAGCGCACCCAGGTCGCCCGGGCCGTCGACGCGGCGGCCCGGCACTCATCGCACCGGCATCCGAGGTTGTTGTAGCTGGATGCAGTCCCGTGGACGCGAACGTCCTCAGTGTTGCTCGTCACCGAGTACCTCCGGCGCGTCGTGCGTAGATCTCCGCGAACTCATGCAGTGGAACCCCCCACCCAAACGCCATCTCACGTCTAACCCGGCCTTTCATTTCTGGGTCGCATAAGAGACGCTTTAGGTGCCCATCGGGTGCACACGGTCGCCGTGTGTGGCGATGGCAGCTTCGGTCCGCGATCGCGGCGGATACGGTAAGCGGCGTGCAACCGTTCCCGGCCGGCCGTGCGGCGCGGGCGCTGCTGGCCGCGCTCGGGGCCGCCGCGGTGCTGACGGCGCAGGCCAGCCTGGGTGCGTCCGTGGCGCCGGCCGCAGCGAGCGCGGCACGGCCCGGGTCCGGCCCGGCGCGGCCGGGCCGGCCGGTGGTCATCATCGGCATTCCGGGACTGCGGTGGACTGACATCTCGCGCCGGGCGACCCCGGCACTGTGGCGGCTCGCGGAACATGGCTCGGTCGGCTCGCTGGTGGTCTCGGCCGTGCGGACCTACACCTGCCCGGCCGACGCGTGGCTGACGCTCAACGCCGGCGCCCGGGCCATGGCCCCGCGCCCCGAGCCCGGCACCTGCGCGCCCCTGCCCGACGTCGTGCGGGTGCGCGGCGGCGCCGCCGCGACCGTGCCCGCGCTCGCCCGGCGCGGGGGCATCGAGGCCTACAACCGCCAGTTCAGCTACGGCCCGGACTGGGGGGTGCTGGCCACCGCGGCCGGGCCGGGCGGCTGCGCGGCCGCCGCCGGACCCGGCGCCGCGCTGGCCGTGGCGCGTCGCCCGGGCAACATCGCGGACTATGCCGGGCCGGCGGGCGGAGCGATCCGTTCCGTCGAGAAAAAGTGCGGGCTGCTGGTCGCGGACCTGGGGGCGCTGCCCGCCGCCGGAAGCGCGCGGCAGGCCGCGGTGCGGGCGGCGGACCGGGCGGCGGGCCGGATCATCGCGGCCGCCCCGGCGGGCGCCATCGTGCTGGCCGCCGGGCTCGGCGACGGCAGCGCCCCGCACCTGCGGGCGGTCATCGTGCGCGGGCCGGGCTTCGGGCCGGGACTGCTCCGGGCCGCCTCCACCCGCCAGCCGGGCCTGGTGCTGAGCACCGACCTGACGCCGAGCGTGCTGCAGTGGCGGGGCCAGGCCCGCACCCAGGGCCCGGGGGTCATCGGGTCGCCGCTGCGGTCCGCCGGGCGCGGGCCGCTTACGGCGGCGGTCACGATGCTGGCCGGGCAGGACGCGGCGGTGCAGGTGAACCGGAGCACGCTGGCCCCGTACTTCCTCGGCTACGGCGTCGGCCTGGGCCTCGTGCTCGGCCTGATCGCGCTGGTGTGGCGCGGCGGCCGCCGGGCCCGGCCGCAGCGCCGCCGCGCCGCCTGGCGGGTGGCCGCGATGCTCGCCGGCGCGATCCCGGCCGGGAGCTTCCTGGGCGGCCTGGCGCCGTGGCCGACGGCGGCGCATCCCGCCCTGGTGCTGTACGGGACCGGCCTGGCCGCGGCGGTGGTCATCGCCGCCGCGGCGCTGGCCGGGCCGTGGCGGCGGGATCCGCTCGGCGGCCCGGGCTTCATCGGGGCGGTCACCGTCGCCGTCATCGGGGCGGACGTGATCACCGGGTCGCACCTGCAGCTGGCCACGCCGTTCGGGCTGTCCGCGCTGACGGCCGGGCGGTACTACGGCATCGGCAATGACGCCATCGGGACCTACGCCATCGGCGGGCTGCTCGCCGCGGCCTGGGCGGGCGCCGCGGCGGCGCGCCGGACCGGGCGGCGCGGGCGCGCCGTGGCGGCGGGCAGCGCGGTCGCTGCTGTCACCGTGGTCGTCGCGGCGTGGCCGGGCTTCGGGGCGAAGGTCGGCGGCACCATCGCGATGGTGCCGGGCTTCCTGGTGCTGCTGGCCGGCCTGGCGGGCGTCCGGATCACGCCGCGCCGCGGCGCCGTCATCGTGGTCAGCGGCGTCGTCCTCATCGCGCTGGTCGCCGTGCTCAACTACCTGGTCCCGGCGACGGGCGCGTCCGACATGGGCGCGTTCGTGGGGCACGTGCTGCACGGCGGGGCCACGGCCATCTTGCACCGCAAGGTCGCCACCAACGTGAGCTCGCTGACCGAGAACTGGGCCACCCCGGTGATCCCGCTGGTGGTCGTGGTCACCGGCCTGATGCTGGCCTGGCCGGCCCGGCTGCGGCTGCGGACGGCAGCGGCGGCCATGGCCGCGCAGCCCCTGCTGCGGCCGCTGCTGACGGCGATCTGGCTCGTCGGGGTGCTGGGCTGGCTGGCCGATGACTCCGGGGTGACCGTGACGTCGGCCGCGCTGCCGCTGGCGGTGCCCGTGGTCATCGCGCTGGTGACCGGAATCGGGTCCCGACCGGCGGCAGCCGATATTTCGGACCTCAGCCCAGGCGCCCGGACTGCGCCCGCAACCGACCGGGCGGGCTAGTCTGTGACCGTGCACGGGCGAGGCGGGCTGGGCGGCGCAGGCTGGAGGAACGCGTGCAGTATCGGACGTCGAGGCTGGTCGCCGGACCGCTCCTGCGGACGCTGGCTCATCCCCGGATAACCGGCGCCGAGAACATCCCGGCGACGGGCCCGGCCATCGTCGCCTCCAACCACCTGTCGGTGGTGGACTCGATCTTCCTGCCGTTCATGCTGGAGCGGACGCTAGTGTTCGCGGCCAAGTCCGAGTACTTCACCGGGACGCGCCTGCAGGACCGGGTGATCGCCACGTACATGCGGGCCACCAACCAGCTGTCCGTGGACCGTACCGAGGCGCGGGCCGCGCAGGACATGCTGGAGTCCGCCCTCGCCCTGCTGCGCTCGGGCGAGCTGTTCGGCATCTACCCGGAGGGCACCCGGTCGCCCGATGGGCGCCTGTACCGGGGGCGGCCGGGCGTCGGCTGGCTGGCCCTGAACTCGGGCGCGCCGGTCATCCCGGTGGCGATGGTGGGCACCGAGCGGATCCTGCCGCCGGGGCACCGGATTCCGCGGCCGGGCCGGATCTCCATCCGGGTGGGGGAGCCCCTGACCTTCAGCGGCCTGCGGGGCGCCCGAGCGCAGCAGCGGCGCGTGGTCACCGACGAGGTGATCCAGGCCATCCAGAAGCTGTCCGGGCAGGAGTACGTGCCCATGTACGCGTCCGTGCGCAAGGACGAGCTGGCCGCCGAGCGCGCCGCCCGCAAGGGCTGACCGCCGCCGGGCCGGTCAGTCCTCGTCGCCCGCGGGCGGGTACCCCTCGGCCCGCCTGGCCGGCCGCCAGTCAAAGGGCTCGGCGGCCTCGGGAGTGTCCTCGCCCGGCCCGTACCCGGAGCCGCCCGGCTCCCAGTTCGATCCCGCGCCCGGCGTCCAGCCGGTGGCGGCCGGGGCAGGCTCCCAGGGCGCGGCCTGCGGTCCCTGCCACTGGCTGCCCGAGCCGGAGGCCGGCCACGAGTCATCGCCCGCCGTCGGCCACGCCGCGCTCTCCGCGGCCAGCCAATGCGGGGTGCTCTCGGCCGGCTGCCACTGCGGGCCGCTGTCGGCCGGCTGCCACTGCGGGCCGCTGTCGGCGGGCTGCTCCGGCGCCGCCTCCGGGGGGTGCGCCTGCCACTGGGCGGCCGTGTCGGCGGGCTGCCAGTGGGCGGCGGGCTGCCAGGCATCCTCGCTCGCCGGCGCCGGCCGGTAGGCGTCGTCGTCCTGCGCCTTGGGCCACGCGGCCTCGTCCGCGGCGGACCCGTCCTCCGGGCTCGAGTCCAGCGCCTCCCAGTTCGAGCCCGACGGGGACCGGGGCAGGCTCACCGAACTCCACAGCGCCGCGTCGCCGCCCTCGGGGGCGGCGTGCGCCGCGTGCCCGTTGCCCGCCGGGTCAGCCCGGTCAGACTGGGCGGCCCGGCTGGCCTGGCTGGCCTGGCTGGCCGCCGGGAAGCCCGCCCCGCCGAACGCGAGGTCGGCGGCCTGCGGGCCGTCCGCCGCCGGCCGGTCCCAGTCGGGCGTGGGCGGCGCGGCCGGCTCGCGGCCGGGCTGCGCCGGCGCGGGCGACGTCCGGGCGGCCAGCTCATCCCAGGACTGGTTGGGGGCAGACGCGGCGGCGGCCGGGGTCACCGGCCAGATCGAGTCCGAGCCCGTTCCGGTGGCGCCGGGCGTCGCGGTCCGCCCGCCGGCGACGGTGCCGGGCACCGCGGCCCAGGGCAGCTCGCTGGCCGGCTGGGAGGCCGGCTCCCAGGGCGGCGCCCCGGACACCCGGCTCTGGCGCTGCTGGGTCTTCGGCGCCGGCGCGACCGATGCCCAGGCGCCCATCCCGCTGGCCGCGGCGTCGGCCGCCTCGGCGCTGCCGTGGCCGCCGCGGTTGGTGGTCAGGGTGCCCGCCGCGGCGAACGGGCTGCTCGCGGTGGTCGGGTTGCTGGACGGCGCGGCGAAGTACTCCAGCATCTTGTCGGCCTCGGTCCGGCTGTCACCCGGCCCGTAGGCCGAGAACGCGTTCTGCGTGGAGCGGGCCCAGTCCGCGGTGGCCTGGGCGCTGTCGTGCTCCCGGCGCCGCCCCTGGCGCCGGTACCACAGGATCGCGCCGATCGCCGCGGCCAGCACGGCGAGGGAGATGAGCGCGGCCCGGACCAGCCGCGGGGTCAGGCCGTTGGCCACCGGCACCGCGGCCGGGGCCGGCGGGCTGGCCAGCGGCTGCGCCTTGGCCCCGGCCTGGGCGCTGGCCGGGGCGGCCAGCGCCGCGGCGGCCAGCATGGCCCGGCCCGCGTCGACGCTGCCGGTGCCCGACCCGGGGGCATGGCCGCCGGCCGGCTTGACCGGGGTGCTGGTGGTGATCGCCTGCTCCACCTGCTGCGGGGTGAGCCCCGGGTATTGCGCCCTGATCAGCGCCGCGACACCGGTGACCAGCGCGCTGGCCGCGGTGGTGCTGTTGACCGTGGTGTAGCCGCCCAGTGAGTCGGCGGCCGTGACGCCGACCCCCGAGGCCAGCACCGACACGTACGGCTGATTGCTGGAGAACACGCCCCGGGTGGAGCTGTTGTCGATGGCGCCGACCGAGATCACGTGCGGGTACGCCGCGGGGAAGTTCGGGGCGTCCGTGCCCAGCGCGTTGTCGCCGGCCGGGGCAACGAGGACAACGCCCTTGCTCAGCGCGAAGGAGACGGCCTGCTGCTCGGCGGTGCTGCCGCCCTCCGCCGCGAGGATCCCGTTGAGCTGCGGTGCCTCGTTGGCGAAGCGCGGGACGGGCAGGGCCGCGATGGCGGTCGGGTTCGGCCGGCCGGGGTCGGCCGGCAGGTCGATGACCTTCGCGCCGTGGGCGACGGCGTACCGGATGCCCTGCGCGATGGCGCCCGGCAGGGCCGCCCCGGTCGCGGCGGAGTCCAGGGCGGTGTCGGCGGGATCGAGCGTGACCCGGACGGACAGGATGTGGGCCTTCGGCGCGATGCCGACGATGCCCGCCGCGGCGCCGGGCCCGGTGCCGCGCCCGGCGATGAGGCTGGCCTCCTCGGTCCCCACCGGGCCGGGCAGCGACCCGGTGCCGGTGAAGTCCGGGCCGACGGTCACGATGCCGCCCAGGTCGGCATGCTGGGCGTCGATGCCGTCGCTGAGCACGGCCACGGTGATGCCGGTGCCCTGGGTGGCCGTCCAGGCCTGGCTGACGTTGAGCTGGCCGAGCCAGAATTCCTGCGCGCGGATCTGGTCAGCGAATGCGGGAGCGCTTCCGGCTGCGACCCATACCGCCGCCATGCCAATGGCGATCACGGGAATGACCGGGCGGGGGAACCTCAGCGGCACGCCGGATCTGCCTTCCGTGGGGGATTCCCACCGCATTGTGCCATGTTCGGGATGGTTAGGCGCCCCGTGAGCACATTCTTTACCGTTGCCCACCCCCCCGGGGGTTTACGGCTGGCGGGCCAGCGACAGGCGCACATGCGCTCCCGGCGGCAGGCCGAGTTCCTGGGCCGCGTCGCCTGCGTTGACGGCCAGCGAGATGAGCCCGGCGCTGTCGGTGAACGCGACGATCTCGCCGGGCGCCACCGCGGCGAACGTGTCGGTGAACGGGATGGTGAGCTGCCGCCGCCCGGCCCGCACGATCAGCGGCGTGCCGACCCCGATGCCCAGCATCCCGACGTCGGCCGCCGGGATGGACAGCTGCACGTTGCCGAACCGGTCCACGGACATGACCTCGCCCTCGGCCTCGCCGTCGTGCACCCGGCTGGTGGGGGCGGGCAGGGCGACCAGGTCGGCCACGTCGATCTCGTCGCCCGCCTGGGCCAGGTCGGCGCCGGCCGCCAGGTGCGCGCCCACCGGCACGAAGATGTCCCGGCCGTGGAAGGTGGCCGAGACCGGGTGCAGCCACAGGTCGCCGTTGGTGAGCTGGACGGCCCGGCTGGCGCCGCCCAGCGCCGAGACGGCCCACGACAGCAGCCCGTTGTCCGGCCCGACCAGGATGGAGTGCCCGGCCTGCACGGCAATCGCCCGGCGCGTCGTGCCGACGCCGGGGTCGACCACGCCCACGTGCACCGCCGGCGGCAGGTAGCCGACCGTCTGGGCCAGCACCGCCGCCCCGCGCCGGACGTCGCCGGGCTGCACCAGGTGGGTGATGTCGATGAGCTGAACGGCCGGGGCGATGCGGACGGCGACGCCCTTGCACGCGGCGACGAAACCGTCGTCAAGCCCGTAGTCGGTCAGGAAAGTCAGGTAGCCAAAGCCAGTCACGATTGGTGAGCGTACGCCCCGCGCGACCCGCGCATGGCCCCGAACTGGCTCGCGGCCGGGTACTTTCTTACGATGGGCCGGACTCCGGACGGTACAGGGGGCGAGGCGGCGCCGCTCACTGAGGCGGACAAGCGCATCCTCGTCTTCGAGCGCGGCTGGTGGCGGTTCCCCGGCTCCAAGGAGCGCGAGATCCTCGAGAGCCTCGGCATGCCCGCCACGCGCTACTACCAGCTCCTGAACGAGCTCATCGACCGGCCCGAGGCGGCCGAGTTCGACCCGGCGCTGGTCGCCCGGCTGCGGCGGCAGCGGACCCGCCGTCGCCGGATGCGCTCCGCCCGGCCGGATTCGCGGCCAGACTAGGCCCGTGCCCGAACCCCGGAACCAGCCAGAACGTGACCCTGCCCGGCAGTCCCCTGCCCCGCTGCCGGTGCCGCGCACCGAAGCCGGGCGGGCCGGGCTGGCCGCGCTGCGGGCGGACCCGGGCCGGTCCCTGATCGGGCTGGACTTCGACGGCACGCTGGCGCCGATCGTGCCCGACCCGGCCGCCGCCCGCGCACTGCCCGCCGCCCGCGCGGCGCTGCGCCGCCTGGGCGGCCGCGTCGGCACCCTGGCCGTGATCACCGGGCGGCCGGCCGCCGAGGCCGTTGAGTACGCCGGGCTGGCCGACGTGCCGGGCATCATCGTGCTCGGCCACTACGGCCGGCAGCGCTGGGCGGACGGCCGGCTCACCGCCCCGCCGCCGCCCGCCGGGCTCGCCGATGCCCGGGCGCGGCTGCCCGGGCTGCTGGCTGCCGCGGGCGCCCCGGACGGCACGCGCGTGGAGGACAAGGGCGACGCCCTGGCCGTCCACACCCGGCAGGCCGCCGATCCGCCCGCCGCGCTGGCGCTGCTGCGCGGGCCGCTGGCCGAGCTGGCCGCCCAGACCGGCCTGGTCACGGAGCCGGGGCGGCTGGTCATCGAGCTCCGCCCGACCGGTGCCGACAAGGGCCGGGCGCTGCGGGAGCTGGCCGCGGAGCGGCCTCCGTCGGCGGTGCTGTTCTGCGGGGACGACCTGGGCGACCGGCCGGCGTTCGCCGCGGTGGCAGAGCTCCGGGCGGAGGGCATTCCCGGCCTCGCGGTCTGCAGCGGGTCGGCCGAGGTGACTGAGCTGGCGGCCGAGGCCGACCTGGTGGTGGACGGGCCGCCCGCGGTGGCGGCGCTGCTGGACGGGCTGGCCGCTGCTTTCTAGGCCGCTGCCAGCTCATTTCTGGCCCAGGGCCGCCAGCTGGTCGGCGAACCAGCGGGCGGGCGGGACGGCCGCGCCCGCGGCGGCCAGCCGGGCTGACCGGCGGGCCCGCTCGGCGTCGCTCATCGACAGCGCCTGGTGCAGCGCCTCGGCGGTCGCGCTGATATCGAACGGGTTGACCAGCAGGGCGGCCTCGCCCAGTTCGGCGGCCGCCCCCGCCTCGCGGGACAGGACCAGCGCGCAGCCGCGGTCGGCGACGATCGGGCCTTCCTTGGCCACCAGGTTCATCCCGTCCCGGACCGGGTTGACCAGCAGGACGTCGGCGACCCGGTAGCCGGCCAGGGACCGGGCGTAGTCGTCGTCGGCCTGCACGACCAGCGGCGTCCAGTCGGCGGTCGCGAACTCGGCCTTGATCTGCGCCGCCAGCTCCTGGACCGCCGCCGCGTACTCGCGGTACTCGGCCAGGTCAGTGCGCGAGGGGTAGGCGAACGCCAGGTGCATGACCCGGCCCCGCCACTGCGGGTACGAGACCAGCAGCTCCCGGTAGGCGGCCAGGCCGCGCAGGATGTTCTTGGACAGCTCGGTGCGATCGATGCGGACGATCAGCTTCCGGTCCCCGGCCAGCCGGGTCAGCTCCGCGACCCGGGCCGCCACGTCCGGCTGGGCGGCCCGGTCCCGCAGCTCGGCGGCGTCGACGCCGAGCGCGTGGACACCGATCCCGGTCACGTGGCCGCGGTAGCGGATTTCGCCGCGCCCGCGGTCCACCTCGGCGCCGAGGACGGCCGCACAGCAGTCCGCGAACGCGTCCGCCCAGCGCTGGCACAGGAACCCGGCGTGGTCGGCGCCGAGGATGCCCTCCAGCACCTCGCGGGCGACCCCGTCCGGAAGCACGCGGTAGTAGTCGGGGGGCGCCCACGGCGTGTGCGAGAAATGCGCGATCCTGATGCCCGGCTGCAGCTCGGCCAGCATCTTGGGGACCAGCGTCAGGTGGTAGTCCTGCACCACCGCCCGGGGCAGGTCGTCCTGGCCGGCGCATGCCCCGGCCAGGGCCGTGGCGAAGGCGCGGTTATAGGCCCGGAACGCCTCCCAGTCCGCGCTGAACTCCGGCCCGAACCGGGGCTGGCCCGGCAGGTTGTAGAGCATGTGGTGGATGAACCAGAGGGTGGAGTTGGCGACCCCGTTGTAGGCCCGGCTGAACGTGTCCGGCGGGATGTCCAGCATCCGCGTGGCCGAGTTCCCGTCCAGCTCGATGAGGCCGTCGGGGGCCGCGCGGGCCGCTTTCCGGTCAGCGTCGCTGAGCGCGGCGCAGACCCACAGCAGCTCGGCCTGGCTGGCCACGGTGAGCAGCCCTGAGACCATCCCGCCGCCCCCGCGCCGGGCGCTGAGCTGGCCGTCTTCGCCGAGGTGAAAGGAGATCGGACCGCGGTTCGATGCGACGAGGACGCGCCCGCCGCCAGCTGGTTCGTCCATACGGGGCCAGGCTAGCGTTCCGGCCCGGCCGGATTGGAACCAGCAGGCCATCTGCGGTTACAGTAGAGGTGACAACTGAATATCGCTCATCCAGAGGGGTGGAGGGAACGGCCCGTTGAAGCCCCGGCAACCATCACGAGATCGCGCGTCCCGCTAGCTGTTTCAGCTGATTTGCAGCACAGCGGCGGGGAGGTCGTCTCGGGACAGGTGCCAACTCCGGCCCACGGCTAGCAGGCCGCTGGGGCAGATGAGGAGAGAGGCCTCTCATGACTGCGCCCGTAACCACCAGCACGACCACCCCCCTGACTTCCGGCTCCCCCCGTACCCGCCTGGGCTACGCCAGCCACCTGTCCTGCCGCGAGTGCGGCGCGACCTACGAGCTCGGGGCCACGCACGTCTGCGCCGAGTGTTTCGGCCCCCTTGAGGTCAGCTACGACCTCCCCGCCATCACCCGGGCCTCGATCGAGGCCGGCCCCGGCAACATCTGGCGGTACGCCAGCCTGCTGCCGGTCCCCGCCGATGTCGCCTCCGGGCCGAACACCGAGCCCGGCTGGACCCGGCTGGTGCGCGCCGATCAGCTGGCCCGCGCGACCGGCCTGCGGTCCCTGTGGGTCAAGGACGAGCGGTCCAACCCCACGCACTCGTTCAAGGACCGGGTCGTGGCCGTGGCCCTGGCCGCCGCCATCGAGCTCGGCTTCAAGGTCCTGGCCTGCCCGTCGACCGGCAACCTGGCCAACGCCGTGGCCGCGGCGGCGGCCCGGGCCGGGATCCGCTCGGTCGTGCTCATCCCGGCCGACCTGGAGCCGCAGAAGATCCTGGCCACGACGATCTACGGCGGTACCGTGGTCGCGGTCCAGGGCAGCTACGACGACGTGAACAAGCTCGCGTCTGAGCTGGCCGACGACCGCGAGGACTGGGCCTTCGTCAACGTGAACGTCCGGCCGTACTACGCCGAGGGCTCCAAGACGATCGGCTTCGAGATCGCCGAGCAGCTCGGCTGGCGGCTCCCCGAGCAGATCGTGGTCCCGGTGGCGTCCGGCGCCCAGCTGGTGAAGATCGACAAGGCGTTCCGCGAGCTGGCCGCGCTCGGCCTGGTCCCGGATACCGGCTGGAAGGTGTTCGGCGCGCAGGCGGCGGGCTGCTCCCCGGTGGCGGCCGCGTTCGACGCCGGGCACGACGTGGTCCAGCCGGTCCGGCCCGCGACGCTGGCCAAGTCGCTGGCCATCGGCAACCCGGCCGACGGCCCGTACGTGCTGGACGTCGTGCGGCGGACCGGCGGGGCGCTGGCCGCGGTGACCGACGACGAGATGGTGGACGCGATCCGCCTGCTGGCCGCGACCGAGGGCATCTTCGCCGAGACCGCGGGCGGGGTCACCCTGGCCTCGCTGCGCAAGCTGGTCGACTCCGGGCAGCTCGATCCGGACGCCGAGACCGTCATCATCAACTCCGGCGACGGGCTGAAGACCCTGGACGCGGTGTCACCCACCCTGCCGGCGCTGACCCCGATCCGGCCCACGCTGGCCGAGTTCGCGGCGCTCGAGGCCACGACGACCAGTGAGTCGGGCCGGGCATGAGCGTCTCAGTCCGGGTCCCCACCATCCTGCGCGCCTACACCGGGGGCGCGGCGCAGGTCGCCACCGAGCCGGGCACCCTGCGCGAGGTCCTGGCCCGGCTGGACGCCGCCTATCCGGGCCTGGCCGGCCGGATCCTGGACGACACGGGCGCGCTGCGCCGGTTCGTGAACGTCTACGTCGGCGAGGAGGACGTCCGGCTCGCCCAGGGCCTGGACACGCCGGTGCCGTCGGGGGGCCAGGTCTCGGTCATCCCGGCCGTCGCGGGCGGCTAGCGGCCCGCGCGCGGGTATCGGCGGGTTGGTCCTGGTTGATCACCGGTACAGGCCGGCTTATTTAGGGGCGCAAGTGGGCGCAGTGACGCACGGCACGATGTAAAGTCGTGACCGGTCGCTGTTGGTACGGCGTGAGCGGCAAGCTCAGCTTTCGCGATGCCTGGCCTGTGCCGCGATCGACCGGGTTCCGCATAGCAAGGGCGGGACCCGTAGCGCAGAGTTAGGGAGTTGTTGGGTAATGGCTCAGGGCACCGTCAAATGGTTTAACGCGGACAAGGGCTACGGGTTCATCGCGGTAGACGGTGGTAGGGACGTATTCGTCCACTTCTCAGCCATCCAGTCGGATG
>DASYBB010000105.1:0-58500 GCA_036501025.1 Streptosporangiaceae bacterium | reverse complement strand
CGGTGTCCGCTTCGTGCCGACTATTGCCTCTCGCTACCCGCGCGCCTAACGTGAAGATCATCGCCCCCATTTAGGGCACGATTTTCGTGCTTAGGCGGAACTAGTGGAGTCGCGCGATGAGGCTGGCACCTGGGCTCGGGATGAGCCGCCGGGAAGTGAGCTTCCCGGTCGCGGGGCGCCCTCCGCGATACCACCCGCCCGGCGTCCGGCATGCCCGGGGCTCCGGCCCGCGGCGCCGGAGGAGAGGAGAAAGAGCGTCATCATGGTGGCTCCCCAGGACGGCCTGAACTCATCCGACCCGACCGAAGAGGTTCCCGGCGCGCTGCACGGCCTCCGGGTCGTGGACCTGAGCACGGGGATCGCCGGTCCCGCCGCCGCCATGTTCCTGGCCGACTTCGGGGCTGATGTCGTCAAGGTCGAGCCGCCCGGCGGCGATCCGGGCCGCGGCGGTCCGGGCTTCCCCATGTGGAACCGCAACAAGCGCGGGATGGTCATCGACGTCAGCGCGCCCGCGGGCCGGGCCCGGCTGGCGGCCCTGCTGGCCGGCGCCGATGTCGTCATCACCGGCGGCGACGACGACAGCGGCCTGCCCGAGGTCGCCACCGCCGAGGCGGCGTGCGCGGCCAACCCCGCGCTGGTCTACCTGCGGGTGCCCCCCTACCTCGACACCGTGCCGTGGGCCGGCGGCCGGGAGTCCGCCGCCCTGCTGCACGCCTATGCCGGGCTCGCCCTGCGCCAGAACTCCTATTCCGGCAGCCCCATCGACCCGGCCTTCGCCTACGTGCTCTACGCCCAGGCCGTGTGGGCCGGGTCGGCCGTCATGGCCGCCCTGATCGAGCGCGAGCGCTCCGGTCACGGCCAGGTCGTCACCGTCGGCGGCGCGCACGGCATGATGATCACCTCCACCAGCGCGCTCATGATCGACACGTCCGCGCCGGAGCGGCGGGCGTCCAACGGGCCCGGCGGCCCGAGCCCCCTGTACACCCGGTACCAGTGTGCCGACGGGAAGTGGCTGTTCCTGGCCACCCTGCTGCCCAAGTTCCAGCGCCAGTCCATCATCACCCTGGGCCTGACCGACGTGCTCGAGGACGGGCGCGTCGGCGGCGAGCTGGAGAACATGCTGCTGCCCGCCAACCGCGACTGGGTGCGGGACCGGTTCAAGGCGGTGTTCGCCACCAAGACCAGCGACGAGTGGATCCGCATCCTGCACGAGGCCGACGTGCCCGTCGGCCCCCTCTACGAGCAGGCCGACTGGCTGGACTCCGAGGTCATCGCCTCGATTGGGATGCGGGCCGAGGTCGACGACCCCGAGCGCGGCCACGTCGTCATGCCGGCCAACCCGATCAAGATGAGCGGCACCCCCGCGACCGTCCGCTCGCCCGCCCCCCGGCTCGGCGAGCACGACGGCGACGGCCCGTGGGAGGCCCGCCCGGCGCCGGCCGGGCCCGCCCCGGCCCGCGGCCCGGCCCTGGCCGGGCTCCGGGTCCTGGACCTGGGCGCCGTGCTGGCCGGCCCGTACGCCGGCACCCTGCTGGCCGAGCTCGGCGCGGACGTGATCAAGGTGGAGATCCCGGCCGGCGACAGCTGGCGGGACCGCGGCATGCTCTACATCCGCGGCCAGCGCGGCCTCGCCATCGACCTGCGCGCCGAGGCCGGCCGGGCCACCTTCTACCGGCTCGTCGAGACCGCCGACGTCGTCCTGGACAACTACCGGGCTGGCGTGCTCAAGCGACTGCGGATCGACTACCCGCGCCTGCAGCCGGTGAATCCGAAGGTCGTGTCGGTGTCGATCACCGGGTTCGGCGAGGACACGCCGTTCTCCGCCGAGCCGGCCTTCGACCCGATCCTGCAGGCGCGCAGCGGCATGATGACCGCCCAGGGCGGCGACAGCGAGCCGGTCCTGAACACGGTCGCGATCAACGACGTCGTCACCGCGGCCACGTCCGTCCTGGCCTCGCTGCTGGGCGTCTTCAGCCGGCTCCGCACCGGCCGGGGCCAGCAGGCGGCGGTGGCCCTGGCCGCCACCTCGGCCTACGCCCAGTCCGAGGAACTGGTCCAGGTCAAGGGACGGCCGCCGGCCCACCGCGGCGGCCGCGACTTCCCCGGCCCCGGCCCGCTGGACCGCTCCTACCAGGCTGCCGACGGCTGGGTGCGCCTGCAGGCCGACCCGGCCAGCGGCCCGGCCCAGCTGCGGGCCGCCGGGCTCGTCGACGGAGCCGGGCCGGCCACAGACGACGAATGGACCACCCGGCTGGCCGCCGCCATCGCCGCGCTGCCGCGCGACGAGGCGGTCCGCCGCCTGACCGAGGCCGGCATCCCGGCCGTCCCGGCCCGCCGCCTGCTCGAGCTGCCGCAGGACGCCGACTTCACCGCGTTCGGGATCCTCACCACCCTGGACCGCGGTGACCTCGGCCCGACCCTGGCCCCGGCCCGCTACGCCGTCTTCTCCCGGACCCGCCAGGACAAGCTGCTGATCGCGCCCGGAGTGGGCGAGCACAGCACCGAGATCCTGTCCGAGGCCGGCCTGACCGGCGACGAGATCGCGGCGCTGATCGACAGCGGCGCCGTCCGCCAGGGCCAGCCCATCGTCTACCGGTCCTTCCTCGCCTACCGCTGAGGACCGGCCTGCGCCCCGGCCGGGGCCAGCACGATGTCGAAGCGGACCCGCGACCAGCTGCGCCCGCCCAGGTCCCGGCCGTCAGGCGGCGCCGTCCCCGCCGCCACCCGCTCGAAGTCCATGACCAGCGACTCCTTCACCCCGAACACCGCGTCGCGGTCCAGCAGCTCGTCGCCCCGGACGAAGATGTGCGTCACCAGCGTCCGCTGCCCGGCCGCGCTGACCATGAAGTGCAGGTGCGACGCGCGCATCGGCGACCGCCCGGCCGCCGCCAGCAGCTGCCCGACCGGCCCGTCGTACGGGATCGGGTACGGCGTCGGCGTCAGCGCCCAGAACCGGTACCGGCCGGCCGGGTCGCTGAGCAGGTGGCCCCGCGCGGAGGTCCGGCCGTCGGGGTACTGCACGTCGTAGAACCCGTCCGCGTCGGCCTCCCACACCTCGATGAGCGCGCCCGGCACCGGCCGCCCGTCGGTGTCGGTCACCGTGCCCTCGACCCAGCACGGCTCGCCCGCCGCGCCGCCCGCGATGTCCCCGCCGGCCTCGATCTCCGGCGAACCCGCCACGAAGAACGGCCCGAACACCGTGGCCTCGGTCGCATTCCGGTAGGCCTCGTTGTTGATCGCGATCGTCTGCATCGACGCCCCCAGCACGTCCGACAGCAAGACGAACTCCTGCCGCCGGTCGTCGGTCCGGTGCCCGGTCTCGGTCAGGAACGCGATGGCCCGCTCCCACTCCGCCTCGGTCAGCCGGACCTCCCGCAGGAACGCGTGCAGGTGCCGGGTCAGGGCCTGCATCAGCTGCCGCAGCCGCGGGTCCTCCGCATGCCGGAACGAGGCCGTGACCAGCTCGACCAGTTCCTCCTCGCGGGCCCGCTGCCCGGCCGCGACCCCGCCCTGCTCCGGGTCCTGCTCGCTCGCGCTCATCAGCCGCCCTCCTCGTCGCCCATCCTCCCGCAGCGCCCGCCGCGCAGCGACCTCACCCGCCGTCCGCCCGGTCCAGCAGCGCCGACAGGGCGGCGTGCAGCGCGCGCTGCGGGTCGGCCGGCAGGCTCATCGACCGCCAGCCGATGTGCTTGTCCGGGCGGACCAGCAGCGCGCCGTCCTCGCCCACCTCGCGCAGCCGGCCCCAGTCGAAGTACAGGTCGGTGACCTCGCGGCCGGGCCCGATGACCACGGCCTGCAGCGGCACGCCGAGGTCGTGCGCGACCTTCTCCGCCGCGGCCGCCCAGGCCTCGCCCGCGATGCCAGTGATCAGCGTAAATCGGTCTGCCGGCGCGAGGTCGAGGGTCGACACCTTGGCCGTGCTGCTGCCCACCCAGGCGTGCGGCAGGCGCGACCCCGGAACCGTCGAGGGCTGGTAATACAGCTCGGGATCGCGGGCCGGCGCGGGCCGGGCCGACCCGTCGGAGACGACCGCCGCGGACTGGTAGAACTGCCCGAACTCGACGCCGTGCGCGTTGAACTCGTAGTGCTTGAGCTCCATGGCCCGGGCGATGGCGGCCCGCTTGGCCGCGCCCTGCGGCGTGTTGGCCTTCCGCTCCTCGACGCCGGCGATCATCTCGGCCTCGTCCCTGGCCCCGGTCACGCCGAGCGCGTCGAACAGCTGCACGAACTCGCGGCTGGACTGGTTGGCCCGCAGCACGATCTGCCGGGCCACCGGGACGCGCTCGGCCGAGTAGGTGTCCAGCAGCGCCGGGCCGGCCTGGCCCCGCAGCACGGCGGCCAGCTTCCAGGCCAGGTTGTAGGAGTCCTGGACCGAGGTGTTGGAGCCGAGCCCGTTGCTCGGCGGGTGCCGGTGCACGGCATCGCCCGCGCAGAACACCCGCCCGGACTGCAGGCGGGTCGCGTACAGCTCGTTGTTGCCCCACAGCGACGTCCCGGTGATCTGCACGTCGAGGCCGGGCAGGCCGAGCAGGCTGCGCACGATCTGCGTCGCCGCCGCCTCGTCCACCACCGGGGCGGGCTGGCTGATGTCGTAGCCCCAGACGATGAGCCACTCGTGCCACGGCCGGACCATGCGGACCAGGCCCGCGCCGATCCCGCCCACGTTCGAGCCCGGCTGGATGACCCAGTACAGCACCGACGGCCGGTGGCTGACGTAGCGCGAGATGTCGGCCGTGAAGGTGATGTTCATCGAGCCGGCGATGTCCATCCGCCCTTCCATCGGCAGGCCCAGGTCGGCCGCCACCATCGAGCGGGCGCCGTCCGCGCCGATCAGGTACTTGGCCCGGACGGTCAGGACCGAGCCGGTCAGCCGGTCGCGGGCCTGCACGCTGACCCCGTCGGCGTCCTGCGCGTGCGACAGGTACTCCGTCGAGAACCGGGCCTGGGTGCCGCGGGCGGCCGCGTTGCGGACCAGGATCGGCTCCAGGTAGGTCTGCGGGATGTCGCACGTCAGCGACGGCGAGGCCAGCTGGTAGTCGGCCTCCCGGTCGGGCGAGGTGCCCCAGGTGCGGATGCGGCCGATCTCCTCGCCCGCGATCGAGGTGCAGAACACGGTGTCGCCGATGATGTCGTGCGGCGAGGCGTCCGCCAGTACCTGGTCCTCGATGCCCAGATCGCGGAAGATCTCCATCGTCCGCTGGTTGGTGATGTGCGCCCGCGGCGTGTTGGCCGTCCACCGGTACTTGGTGATCATGATGTTGGCGATGCCGAGGGTGGACAGGCACAGGGCGGCCGCGCCCCCGGCGGGCCCGGAGCCGACGATCAGCACGTCGGTCTCGATCGTTCCCCGCGGGAGCTCGGTCTCGGCTTGTCCGTCATCGAAGGCCGGCATCGCGGGCACCTCTCGTCCGGCCCGGCCCTCCGCGGGCCCGGGCGCCTGGCGCCACTGTCCCGGGTCACTGCGGGCGGCCCCTAGCGTCTGCGCCGCAGATGGCGGAAAAGCAAAGTTCCATCCAGAACGAGGCCGCGCCCGGGCACGGCGCGTCCCGGTGACTTCGGCCGTCGCGGGCCGGGCCCAAAGGCCTGTCCGGCGCTGCGGGTGCCCGGCGCCGGTCAGGCGGCCGGGCCGGCGGCGGCCCGGGCCTGGCGCCGGACGTCGCCGGCCCGCTGGCCGAAGCGCTGCCGGAACGCATGCGAGAAATGCGCGGCCGAGGTGAAGCCGCAGCGCTCGGCGACATCGGCGACGACCGGGCCGGTCCCGGCCGGGCGGGCGTCCGGCGGGCCGGCACGGGCCGGGTCGGCCAGCATCGCGCAGGCGAGCTGGAGCCGGCGCTCCAGCACGTACCGCGGGACGCTGGTGCCGTCGGCGGCGAAGATCCGCGACAGGTGCCGCTCGCTGATCCCGGTGGCCGCCGCCACCCGGGCCGCGGTCAGCCCCGGGTCGGCCAGGCAGGCCTCGATGAAGGAGCGCGCCGCCGCCCGGTAGGCGGCCGGCCGGCCCGCGCCCGGGCCGGCCACGAGCACCGCGACCAGCTCCAGGACGGCGCGCTCGTCGGCGGCCACGGCCCGCTCGCGGCGGGCCGCGCGGCCCGCCAGCCGGGCCAGCGCCCGGGCGTAGGGAAACTCCCCGGCGTCGGCGACCAGCGGGGACGCCACCGAGGCCAGGCCCGTGCCCGCGGTGAAGGCCGGGCGGGGCACCTTGATGGCCAGTTCCTCGAGCCCGCGGGCGAACCCGCGGGCGAACGGCCGGTCCGCCTCGCACAGCAGCACGTGCCCCGGCCGCAGGGCCAGCCGCCCGCCGGCGTGCTCGAACCAGGCCTCGCCGCGCAGCGTCACGTAGACCGCGATCGCGTCGGCCGGGGCGCGCCGGATGTCCGCCGCAGTCCGCTCGACGACGTGCGGCGAGCCGGTCACCCGGGCCAGCTGGACCTGGCCCGCCGAGGCGTTGACCTCGGTCGCCGTCAGCGCCTCCGGGCCGGGCGTGCGACAGCGCAGGCCGATCAGCGCGGCCGCGTTGTGGCCCTCCCACAGCTCGATCCGGCGGCGGTCGGGGAGGCCGGCGGTGGAGAAGACCCGCGGGGCCGGCGCCAGGGCGGGTGAGACGGCGCCTGTCACCGCGGCCCCTCCTTCCCCGGATCGCCCCCGGCGGCCCGGCCGTAGCGTGCTTCCCCACGGTAACCCGGCCGTGCCCGGGCGCAGGGCGGCAACGCGCGTACCGTGGGCGCATGGGCGTTCTCCAGCTCCTTGACGAGCTGCCCGAGGCCATCACCCGGCCGCCGTCCCCGTTGTGGTCGGTCCTGGCCCGCAGCCTCGGGGAGCAGGGCGGCGCGGGCCGCACCGCGCTGGCCTGGCGGTGGGCCCTGACCGGCGCCTGCCCGTCCCCGGTGACCCTGGCGCTGGCCGCCGGCCGCCCGCCCGACCGCGCCGGGCTGCTCGCCGAGGCCCGGGCCGCCGCCGAGCTGGCCCGCACGGACTCCGACCCGGGCGGCCAGGTCATGCAGGCCCGGCTCGTCCTGGAATGGCTGGCCGGCGCGCTCGACTCCGCGCCGCTGCTCAACCCGGCTCCCAGCGGGCTCGGCCTGGCCGCCGGCGCCGCCTTCGAGGGCGCCCCGTTCGCCCGCGATCCGGCCGAGATCGCGGCCGCCCATTCCTGGGCGCTGGCCGGCCGGCACCGGTACTCGCGCGGCGACGGGCCGGTCACCGGCGGCGGGCGGCAGGCGTTCGCCTGGACCCTGGGCACCCTGGAACTGCTGGGCTGGGCGGCCGGCTCGGCGGGGGAGGACAGCCCGGCCGCGGGCACGCCGACCCTGCACCAGGTCGCGCTGGAGGTCGCCCAGGGCATGATCGGCATCCGGCTGGCCCGCGAGGACCGCGACCGGGCCCGCGCGCGCCGCGTCGAGGCGGTCATGGAGACGTTCCTGTGGCTGGCGGGGTGGAGCCGCCACCCCCCGGTGGACCGGCACGGCCACGGCACGTTCGAGGACTGCGCGGCGCGCGGCGCGACGTGCGGCTGCGACGGCGCGGGCCAGTGCCTGGGTCCCGGCTGCCCGGCGTGCGCGCGCGACCGCTGCGTCCGCGGCTTCACCCCCGACGAGCTCAGCTCGCCGCTGGCCGGCTAGCGGCCCGCGCCGCCCGCCCGCGGCCGGCCTACCATGACGCGGTGACTCCCGAACGCCTGCTGGCCCGGCGCCTGGCCCGGCAGCTGCTGGCTCCGGCCGGCTCCGGCGGCGGGGCGGCCGGCGACCCGGCCGCGGTCGTGACCCACTTCGGCGCCGTCCAGGCCCAGGAGTACGGCCAGGCGCTGTGGGCGGTCGGCCTGCGCTGCGCCGGCGCCACCGCCGCCGGGATCGAGGCCGCCATCGATCACGGCGACATCCTGCGCACCTGGCCGATGCGCGGCACCATTCACCTGGTCCCGGCGCCGGACGCCCGCTGGATGCTGGAGCTGCTGGCCGGGCGGCGCATCAAGACCATGGCCGGCGTCTACGCGAAGATCGGCCTGACCCCCGAGGTGCTGCGCCGGGCCGCCGCGGCCGTCACCGCCGCCCTGCGCGGCGGGCGTTACCTCCGCCGCCGCGACCTGTACGAGCTGCTGACCGACGCCGGCCTGGACTGCTCGGGCTCGCCGCACGGCTCCCGCGGCGGCCACATCCTCGGCTGCCTGTCGATGACCGGCCTGATCTGCTTCGGCCCGCGGGCGGGCGCGCAGCCGACGTTCGCCCTGCTCGACGAGTGGGCGCCGAGCCCCCGCCAGCCGGCCGACCCGCCGGCCGAGCTGGCCATCCGCTACTTCACCAGCCACGGCCCGGCGACCGAGCGGGACTTCGGCTGGTGGTCGGGCCTGACCCTGACCGAGATCCGCGCCGCGATCGAGCGGGCCGGGCCCGCGCTCGCCGCCGAGGACGGGGATGGGCAGCGGTACTGGGCGGGGGCCGGCCCGGTCGCCGAGGCGCCGCCGGACGGCGCGTGGCTGCTCCCCGCCTTCGACGAGTACACCGTCGCCTATCGCGACCGTTCGGCCCTGCTCGGCGGCCGCCCGCTGCCCGCCGGCGATCTGCTCAACCCGGTCCTGGTGCTCGACGGGCAGGCCGCCGGCGTGTGGAAGCGGACGATCGCCGGCGGCCGGGTGCAGATCGTCCTCGCCCCGTTCGAGCGGCTCTCCGGCCGGGACCGCGACCGCCTGGACCGGGCCGCGGAGCGCTACGCGGAGTTCCTCGGGCTGCCCGCCGAGATCGCCCTGGGCGCTGCCGCCGGGATCCGGCGGCAGCGCCGCGACTGACCGCCGGCCGGGCGCCCGTCCTCAGCCGCTGGGCGTCGGGCTGGGCGTGGCCGCCGGCTGGCCCGTCGGGCTGGGCGTGGCCGCCGGCTGGCCTGACGGCGTTCCCGACGGCGCACCGGGCGGCGGCCAGGCCTTGCTCACGAAGAGCTGGACCTTGCCCAGCGACCAGGGGTTCGCGTCGGAGACGAAGTAGCTGCCGGGGACGTGGCGCTCGTTGGTCGCCTCGCCGTAGGTCAGGACGTCGAACCACGCCACCGTGACGTGCCGGTGGCGCAGCAGGGCCAGCACCTGGGTGACCCGCAGCCCGCGGACGCTCAGCCCGTGCAGGGCCTCGCCCGGCGCGAACGCCGAGGCCGTGGACTCGTACTGCTCGCCCGGTCGCGCGGCCCGGCCGAACACGAGCTGCGCGTTGCCGCGGAAGCCGACCGGGATCCGGATGCCGACGGGACACGCGCTGGTGCCGCTGGCCTCCAGGCACTTCCCCTGGGCGGTGATCGGCGTCAGCGTGCCGCTGTTCGCCGACTGCCCGAAGTAGACGACGGTCCCGACGATCGAGGGCGACACCGGGAGCAGCTTGAGCGTGATGTCCAGGTGGTAGCGGGCGAACTCGGCCCGGTACCGGGCCGGGTCGGCCAGCGGGTCCCGCACGATGACGTCAACGAAGCCGCCGTGCCGGGTGAAGGACAGGGCCTGGGCCTGCGCCGGCGCGGGCCCGACGCTAACCGGGCCGACGTGCTGGCCCGGGTGGCCGAGCGAGGTGATGATCAGGACCGCCGCGGCCAGCCCGGCCGCCAGCGGCGCCCCGATGATCCAGCGCCGCCTGATCCGGCCACGCCGGCCGGGGGAGCGACGGCGGGCGGCGCCCCGGCGTCCCTGGCTGGCCCGCGCCGCCGTGCCGGCCGAAGTGGCGATTATGCCGGCCGCCAGGTCGGCGAGCGTGCCGGGCCGGGCCAGCCGGGCGGCCTGGTCGTCGGTGACCGGGACGATCCGGCCGAGCTGCTCCTGGATGTCGTTCATGCGAGATCTCCGTCCGGGACCGGGACACTGGGCTGGGGGGTCGCGGCCGCGGCCGGGACGCTTTCCCGGGGGGCCGGGGCCGGGACGCTTGACTGCGGGGCCGTGACCGTGACGCTTGACCGCGGGGCCGTGGCCGGAGCCGTGGCCGTGCCCGGGCCGCCGGCCAGCCCGGCCGCAAGGCGCTTGCGCGCCCGGTGCAGCCGGATCCGGGCGGCGTTCCGCGAGCAGCCCAGGACGATGGCGATCTGGCCCGCGTCGAGCCCTTCCCACGAGCTCAGCGCGAGCAGCTCCCGCTCCGGGCCGGGCAGCGCGCGGAACGCCGCCGCGATGCCGGCCAGCTCCCCGGTGTACTCCGGCGGCTGGTAGGCGGCGACGAGATCGGCGCGCAGCCGGTCGGCCAGCGCCGAGCGCCGGCGCTCGCCGCGGTAGTGGTTGGCCAGCACCCGCCGGGCCACCCCGTACAGCCACAGCCGCGCCTGCGGCTCGCGGGGCATGTCATCCAGCCGCCGCCACGCGGTCAGGAAGGTCTCGGCCAGGACGTCAGCCGCGTCATCGGGGCTGGCCGTCCGGCGCAGCACGTACCCGAGGACCTGGCCGTGGTGCGCGGCGTAGGCTGCCTCGAAGCGGCGCCGGCGCTCGGCCTGAGCGGCGGCTGGTGGACTGGGCACAGGGTTGCTCCCTTCGACACCTTCCACATGTCCGGCCGGAGCCGGCCATTTCAGCCGGCGGCGCGCGCCGCGCCGCTGGCTAGTATCGGCCGGTGGACGTTTCCCTGCACGATGTGCACCAGGCCCTGCTCGAGCTCGGCAAGCTGCGCTTCGCCCACATGGGCGTCGAGGACGGCATCCGGGAGATCGTGCACACCACGCACGCGATGTTCGACGTCGACGGCGCCGGCCTGATGCTGGCCGATGCCGACCGGCATCTGCGCAGCGTCGCCGCCTCCGACGATCGGTTCGCGCACCTGGAGGACCTGCAGATCCAGCACGACCAGGGCCCGTGCATCGACGCGTTCGAGACCCAGGAGCTGGTCGGCGCCGAGGACCTCAGCGGCGACCCCCGCTGGCCGCTGTTCGGCGCCGCCGCGCTTCAGCGGAGGGTGCGCGCCGTGCTGGCCAGCCCGCTGCCCTACAACCAGGACGCCGTCGGGGTGGTCGCGGTACTGTCCGAGGCGCGGCGGCCCTGGTCGCCCGAGGGCGAGCTCGCCCTGCTGGCCTTCACCGACCTGGCCGCGCTGCTCATCGCCAGCATGATGCAGAGCGAGGAGCAGACCGGCCTCGCGCTCCAGCTCCAGGGCGCGCTGGACTCCCGCCAGGTGATCGAGCAGGCCAAGGGTGTCCTGATGGAGCGGCACAACCTGGCCGCCCGCACTGCCTACGACCGACTGCGAGCCCAGGCCAGAACAGAGCGCCGCAAGCTCGCCATCGTCTGCGCGGAAGTAGTGGCCAGCGCCTCCGGCCCGGCCTAACGGCCGCCTCCGGCCCGGCCCTAACGGCCGCCTCCGGCCCGGCCCTAGCGGTCAGGGTCCTGCCGGGGCCCGGCCGCCGGGGGCCGGCCGCCGGCGTCATGCCTGGCCCGCCGCCGGGGTCCTGCCCGGCGAACTACCGCATCGCCGTGCGCTTGCTGCTGTTCCAGCGACAGCGACCGTACGGTCATGCTGTTCCGAGGGCCGGCGGGCCGCGTGGGCTGGCGGGCCGCGCTGGGCGGGCGGTGCTGGACGGCGCCACAACCGTCCGGCCAGCAACACCGGCCCCACGGATAGGTCGCGGGGCTGGTGGGCTGGGGGCGGCCTCATGATCGCGACCGATATCCCGCAGAAATCCGCGGAAAAACGGTCGTGATCATGGAGCTGAGTGGGGGTGGGCGGCGGGGGGGCGGGTTAGGGGTCGAGGTCGCAGGCGGCGGCTATGTCGGTGAGGTCGAGGATGCGGCGGACGGCGGGGCTGGGGTGCCGGATGACCGGGCGGGCGCCCGCCGGAAGGATGCTGGCCGCGCTGGCGATCAGCCGGGTGGCGGCGCAGTCGATGAAGGTGACCTGGGCCAGGTCGAAGACCAGCCGGCCCGGGCGGCGGGCGGCGACCTGGGCCAGGCGTTGCGACAGGACCGACATCGTGGCCGCGTCCAGGTCCCCGCTGACCGTGAGCGTGACCACCGCCGGGGCGATCGCGGCCCGCACCGTCACGAGCCCAGTCCCCGCCGACGCTCCCGGCGCCTCCGGCACTCCCGGCGCCCCGGACGCCTCAGCCGCCACGAGCCCGCTCCCGGGCGACGCTTCCGCCGGCCTGCGCCCGGTCCCCGGCCGGGCCCGGTCACCAGTAATGGCGGCGGCCGCCCGCCCCACGGCCGATAGCACCGAAAATGATCATGGGAAGTCCCGTTCAGCAGTAGCGACGTGATCGTCAGCCGGCTGCTGTCAGGGGGCGCCCGCGGGGTCTACCCGGTGGAGCGCGGGAACAGCGTCGACGTCAGGCGGGCCGCAGGGGTATGGGCGGCTTGATGACGGACCTCATCAGTATGCCGCACGCTGGCCGGCCCGCAAGCGGCTGCGCCGGCCCGCCGGCCGGCCCCGCGGGCGGCTGCGGCCCCCGCCCGCCCCAGACAGTTCCCTGATCACGACCGATATCCCGCGGAGTTCTGCGGGATATCGGTCACGATCATGAGGCCGCCACCAGCCTGCCAGGCCCGCGACCGACCAATGGGGCCAGTGCCGGGCCGTTGTGGCGCCGGACAGCGCTGGTGATCTGGTAGGCCAGCACCACGACGACGCTGGCCACGATCCCGCTGAAGGCGTTCACTCGCACCGGAGTCCCGTACCTGGCGTTGATGACGCCGAGCGCAAGACGCCGCCTGCGGTTCATCCCGTGGGGCCTGATCGACCCGTTCTACGCGGCCGTGGTCCTGGCCACCGAGGAGGCCGTGGCCAACGCCCTGGTCGCCAGCGCCGACATGACCGGCCAGCACGGCCGGGTCAGCGTGGCGCTGCCTCGGGACCAGATCGCGGCGATCTTCGGGTCCACGCGCCCTAGGTGCCGGGATGGCGCTCGATTACGCTGGCCTTTGGACGGAACTGTCCGGAAACCCGATCGCGGAGGCGACGTGACGGCAACCAAGACGTTCGGTGACGCCGAGGTCAGCGTGGGCGATGACCTGGTGGCTACGGTCGAGATCCGCCGGCCGCCGGACAACTTCTTCGACGCCGACCTGATCACCAGCCTGGCCGATGCCTACTTCTGGCTGGACGACCACGACGACGCGCGGGCCATCGTGCTGTGCTCGGAAGGCAAGCACTTCTGCGCGGGCGCCGACCTGGCCGGCCGGTCCCGGCAGCCGAATCCGGTCGAGGGCGGCGTGAACTCCCTCTACCAGCAGGCCACCCGGCTCTTCGACGCGAAGACCCCGGTGGTCGCCGCCGTCCAGGGCGCGGCCATCGGCGGCGGCCTGGGCCTGGCCTGCTCGGCCGACTTCCGGGTGGCCAGCCCGCTGGCCCGGTTCGCGGCTAACTTCGCCCGGCTCGGGTTCCACCAGGGCTTCGGGCTGAGCGTGACGCTGCCCGACATCATCGGCCAGCAGCGGGCCCTGGAGCTGCTGTACACCGGGCGCCGGATCGGCGGCGAGGAGGCGGCCGCGATCGGGCTGGCCGACCGCCTGGCCGAGCCGGAGCAATTGCGGGACGCGGCCCACGCGCTGGCCGCCGAGATCGCCGGGTCGGCGCCGCTGGCCATCCGCTCCATCCGCCAGACCATGCGCGGTGACCTGGCCGGGAGAGTCCGGGCGGCCACCGACCACGAGGGCGCCGAGCAGGACCGGCTGCGCAAGACCGCGGACTTCGCCGAGGGGGTTCGCGCCAGCTCCGAGCGCCGCCCGCCGCGGTTTGAGGGCCGGTGAGCGCCCCGGCCGGCCAGGCCAGCGCGGGCCCGGTCAGCGAAGATGAGCTGCGCGCCGAGCTGAAGGAGTGGCTGGCGCAGAACTGGGACCCGGACCTCAGCCTGGCGGACTGGCGGGTCCGGCTGGCCGACGCGGGGTGGGCCTTCCCCGGCTGGCCGCGCGCGTGGGGCGGCCGCGACCTGCCCGTGGCGCTGGCCCGCCTGGTGCCCGGAGAGCTGGCCGCCGCCATGGTCCCCGGCCCGCCGGAGGGCATCGGCTCCGGGCTGGTCGCGCCGGTCCTCATCGAGCACGGCAACGACGAGCAGAAGCGCCGGCTGCTGCGCCCGATCGCCACCGGCGAGGCCACGTGGTGCCAGCTGTTCAGTGAGCCGGGGGCCGGGTCGGACCTGGCCGGCCTGTCCACCTGGGCCGAGCGGGACGGCGACGAGTGGGTTGTCAGCGGCCAGAAAGTCTGGAACACCGGCGCGTTCCAGGCCGGCTTCGGCATCCTGATGGCCCGCACCGACCGGGACGTCCCCAAGCACCGCGGCATTACCGCCTTCGTGCTGCCCATGCACCAGCCCGGCGTGACCGTCCGGCCGCTGCGCCAGATGAACGGGCATCAGTCGTTCAACGAGGTTTTCATGGACCGGGCGCGCGTGCCGGCCGGCAACCTGATCGGCGAGCCGGGCAACGGCTGGCGGATCGCGATCGCCGTGCTGGCGCACGAGCGGCGCCTCAACGACCGGAACCCGGCCCCGGCCGGCGCGGCCGGGCGGGCCTGGGACGAGGCGCGCGCCGAGAAGGCCGTCGCCGCCGAGCCGCACAAGTGGTACCCGCAGCGGGCCGGGCGGCCCGACCTGGTCATCGAGCGGGCCCGGGCCGCGGGGAAGGACACCGACCCGGTGGTCCGCCAGGAGATTGCCCGGCTCATGACGCTGGTGTGGACCGCCAAGTGGACCGCCGCGCGGGCCGCCGCGGCCCGCGCCGCCGGCCGGCCGCCGGGGCCGGAGGGCTCGCTCGGCAAGCTCGCCTCCAGCGCGATCGCCCGGCAGTGCGCCACGGTGCACTCGCTGATCTCCGGCGCCTCGGGGCTGCTGGCCGGGCCGGAGTCCGAGCGGGGCGGGACGATCGCGGAGATCCTGATCTCCGTCCCGGCCATCTCGATCGCCGGCGGCACCGACGAGATCCAGCACACCATCATCGGCGAGCGGATCATGGGCCTCCCGAAGGAACCCGACATCAGCCGCAACGTCCCGTTCCGCGACGTGCGCAACGGCTGACCGGCGGCCGCTGACCCACAGCCACGCTGACCCACCGCTAAGGAGCGCGATGACTTACCTGGAGCGCGACGGGCACCGGATCCACTTCCACGCGGCCGGGTCGGCGGCCGGCGCGCTGCCGCTGCTGCTCAGCCACGGCTACGGCGCGTCCGCGGCCATGTGGGAGGCCAACCTGCCCGCCCTGGCCGCCGACCGCGTCGTGCTGACCTGGGACATGCGCGGCCACGGCGCGAGCGGCAGCCCGGCCGACCAGGCGGAGTACTCCGAGGCCGCCACGGTGGCGGACATGGCCGCCCTGCTGGACAGCCAGGGCATCGACCGGGCCGTGATCGGCGGCCTGTCGCTCGGCGGCTACATGTCGCTGGCGTTCTGGCTGGAGCATCCCGAGCGGGTGGCCGCGCTGGTGCTGTGCGACACCGGGCCCGGCTACCGCAGCGACACCGCCCGCGACCAGTGGAACGACCGGGCCGCGGCCACGGCGGGCCGGTTCGAGCGCGACGGGCTCGCAGCGCTGAGCGGCAGCCCCGAGACGCAGGCGGCCGGGCACGGCTCGGCCCTGGGCCTGGCCCGGGCCGCGCGCGGCATGCTGGCCCAGCGCGACGCCCGCGTCATCACCGCCCTGCCCGGCATCGACGTCCCGGTCCTGGTCGTGGTCGGCGACCGGGACGAGCCGTTCCTCGGCGCCGCCGACTACATGGCGGCGAAGATCCCCGGCGCGGCCCAGGCCGTCATCCCCGACGCCGGGCACGCCAGCAACATCGACCAGCCCGCGGCCTTCGACCAGGCCGTCCGCGCCTTCCTCGAGCAGCTCTAGCCGCGCGCCGCGGGCCGCCTCACCAGGTCGGGATCGCCGTGGTCAGCGGCACCGCGCCGGCCGGCGGCGTGCGCGTCACGGCCAGGCCCGCGTCGCGGGCCAGGCCGGCGAAGGCCACCGAGTTGACCACGGCGGCCCCGCCGGGGTCGTTGTTGAAGTAGACGTACGCGTCCGCGTCGCCGGGCCAGGCCTGAGCCACCCGGCCCGCCCAGGACCGCAGGGCCTGCTCGCCGTAGCTGGGCCACGGGTCGGCGGTCCCCTCATGAAACCGCAGGTACCCCCAGCTCGCGGTCCGCCACAGCGGCGCGATCGGACGGCCGAGCCGGTCGGCCCAGCTCAGCGCGGCGTCGTGGGCAACCAGGATCTGCTGGACCTCATCGGTCCACCAGGACGGGTGCCGTGGCTCGACCGCGACGCGGAGCGGGCCGCCGCCGGGATGCGGTGCCGCCGCGAACTCCCCCAGGCAGGCGTCCAGCAGCGCGGGCTCCGCGGTGAGGGTCGGCGGCAGCTGCAGCAAGATCGGGCCCAGCTTGGGACCGAGGCCCGCCGCGGCGGCCAGCAGCCGGGCCACGGGCTCGGCCGGGTCGCGCAGCTTCCGGACATGAGTTAGGTAGCGGCTCGCCTTCACCGCCATCACGAAGTCGTCCGGCGTGCGGTCCCGCCATCCGGCGAAGGTCTCGGGCGCGGGCAGCCGGTAGAAGCTGCTGTTGTTCTCCACGGTCAGGTACTGCGTCGCGTAGTACTCCAGCCAGCGCCGCTGCGCCACGTCGGCCGGGTACAGGCCGCCGCGCCAGTCGCGGTACTGCCATCCGGAGGTGCCGATCAGCACGGGCATAGGGTCATCGTTCCCCGGCCGGGCCCGCTAGTCATCGGGCCGGGCCGGCGCATCGGCTATTTTCGGCGGATGACGTTCGATGTGGTGGTGGTCGGGGCCGGCTCGGCCGGGGAGTGGATCGCGGGCGGGGTCGCCGACGCCGGCGGGTCGGCGGCGCTGGTGGAGCGGCTGCGGGTGGGCGGCGAGTGCCCGTACGTGGCGTGCATCCCGAGCAAGGCGATCCTGGCCAGCGCGCACGCCCGGAACCAGGCCCGGCGGCTCCCCGATCTGGGCGGTGCGGCCGCCCCGGTGCCGCTGGGTGACGCCCGGGCGGCGTACGCGGTGGCGGTCGCGCGGCGCGACGGCCTGGCCCGGCACGGCGACGACCGCCGCGCCGCCGCCAGCATCACCCGCCGCGGGGTCACGCTGATCCGCGGGACTGGCCGCGTCACCGGCCCCGGCCGCCTGGTGGTGGGCGAGCGCGAGCTCAGCTACCGCGACCTGGTCGTGGCCACCGGGTCGGACCCGGTCATCCCGGCCGTGGACGGCCTGGCCGGCGTGCCGACGTGGACCAGCGACCAGGCCCTCACCGCGACCGAGTACCCGGCGTCGGTGATCATCCTCGGCGGCGGGCCGGTGAGCTGCGAGCTGGCCCAGGCCTACGCCGCGTTCGGCGTGGCGGTGACGCTGATCGAGCCCGGCCCCCAGATCGCCGCGGAGGAGGAGGCGGCCGTGGCGGCCGCCCTGGCCGCCGTGCTGCGCGCCGACGGCATCGACATCCGGACGGGGGCCCGGGCGGTCAAGGCCGCGCCGGGGCCGGCCGGCGGCGCGCGGGTCGTGCTCGACGACGGGAGCGCCGTGGTGGCGGACCGGGTCATCCTGGCCGCCGGCCGCACCCCGGCCACCGCCGGGCTCGGCCTGGAGGCGATCGGCATCACGCCGCAGGAGTCGGGCGCGCTGAGCGTGGACGACCACTGCCGCGTGGCCGGCCAGGCGCACGTGTGGGCGGCCGGCGACGTGACGGCGCTCGCGCCCTACACGCACGGCGCCAACTACCAGGCGCGGGTGGTCACGGACAACCTGCTCGGCGGCCGCGCCAGCGCCGACTACCGCGCGATCCCGCGCGCCATCTACACCGAGCCGCCGCTGGCCGCCGTCGGCCTGACCCGGGCGCAGGCCCGCGCGGCCGGGCTGGACACCATGACCGCGACAGCCGAGCTGGCCACGATGGCCCGGGCGGCGACCGACGCGGCCGCCGCCGGGCCGCTGGTGCTGGTGGCCGACCGGGCGCGGGGCGTCCTGGTCGGGGCGTCGGCCCTGGGCCCGGGCGCCGACGGCTGGATCATGGAGGCCGCCGTGGCCATCCGCGGCGAGGTGCCGCTCGCCGTGCTGGCCGACGTCGTGCACCCGTTCCCCACCATCGGCCAGGGCTACGAGGTGCCGCTGCGCGAGCTGGCCGCCCGGCTGGCCGGATCCGATCCGTCCGATATGTAACCAGGACGCCCGTCCCGTATACGCTGCTGGCCATGACGGTGACAGTTGTGGAGGCCGGCCCGCGCAGAGTCAGCCGGGCCGCCGAGGTCCGGGCGCCCGCGGCCGACCTGTTCGAGATCGTGGCCGACCCCTACCGGCACGCCGAGCTGGACGGCTCGGGCACGGTCGTCGGCGCCGTCAGCGGCCCGCGGCGGCTCTCGGCCGACGCGCGGTTCTCGGTGCGGATGCGGCAGTACGGCGCCCCCTACAAGATCACCAGCCGGGTCACCGACTTCGCCGACGGGCGGGTCGTGGAATGGCAGCACCCGCTGGGCCATCGCTGGCGGTGGGAGTTCGCGCCGGTGTCCGCGGACGTCACCGCGGTGACGGAGACCTTCGACTACAGCCACGTGGGCACGCTCAAGGCCAGGGGCCTGGAGCTGTCGGGCACCCCGAAGAAGAACGCCGCGGGCATCGAGGCGACGCTGCAGCAGCTGCAGGCCCGGTACCCCGCGCCCTGAGCGGTCAGGCCCGGCCGAGCGCGGCGGCCAGGTCGTCGGCGACCCGGTCGCCGGCCGCCGCGCAGGCCGGCGAGATGGTGTCCCAGAGCAGGAAGTTGTGCACCAGGCCCGGCTCCCGGCGCGCCCGCACCGGCACGCCCGCCGCGCGGAGCCGGTCGGCGTAGGCCTCGCCCTGATCCCGGAGCGGGTCATGCTCGCAGGTGATGACGACGGCCGCGGGCAGCCCGGCCAGGTCGGGCTCCCGCAGCGGGCTGACCCCCGGGTCGGCGCGCAGCGCCGGGTCGGGCACCCACTGCTCGCCGTACCACGCGACGTCGGCCGCCTCCAGCCCGAAGCCGTGACCCTCCTCCTGCACGGAGGCGCCGGGGTTGGTCAGGTCGGTGTTGGCGTAGGCCAGCACCTGCACGGCCGGGGCGGCGTCCTCCCCGCGCAGCCGCAGGCAGGCCAGCGCGGCCAGCATGCCGCCCGCGCTGTCGCCGGCCACGGCGACGGGCGCGGCCGAGGGCCGGCCGAGCACCGCGGGCCCGGACGCGATCCACCGCAGCGCCGCCACGGCGTCGTCGACCGCCGCGGGCCAGGGATGCTCGGGCGCCAGCCGGTAGTCGAGGGCCAGCACCGACACGCGCGACCGGTCGGCCAGCCGGCGGCAGGCCCGGTCGTGGGTGTCGAGGTCGCCGATGACGAAGCCGCCGCCGTGCAGGAACAGCGCCAGCGCCGGCCCGGCCCCGTCCGGCCGGTACAGCCGCGCCGGGCAGCCGCCGGGCACCGCCAGGTCGGCGACGCTCAGCCGCGGTCCCGGCGGCCGGGCCGCGGCCCGCTGCGCCGCCCCCGCGCGCATCGCCGCGGCGCCGGCCTGCGCCGCGGGCGGCACCGGGCGGGCGTAGAAGTCCGTCAGGAAGGCGGCGAGCTCGGGGTCGGCGAGATGGTCGGTCATGCCCGCAGGCTACCCAGCCGGGCCGGAGGCAAGCCGCTGAGAAGGGCGCTGCGGGGCCGGGCGGCGTTCTGGGAGGTGGGCGTTTGACCGGGGCATTTCCGTCGCCCGCCGCGCACGATGGTGAACCGGATTCGGGAGGACTATCGTGGGAAACGGGCCAAACGCACTCGGATGTAGAGTGCGCCCAGGCGGACATCAGCCGCGGCCGCGAAGCCCGAAGGGACGTCACCAGTGAGCGAGTACAAGGTCGTCAACCCGGCCACGAACGAGACGGAGCGGGAGTTCGAGGCCGCCACCGACGCCGACATCCAGCAGGTACTCGAGCGCTCCGACCGGGCCTACCGGGCGTGGCGGGGCACGGCCAAGACCGAGCGGACCAAGGTCCTGCTCGCGGTGGCCGACCTGTACAAGGAGCGGATGGATGACCTGGCCGGGCTGATCTCCCGGGAGATGGGCAAGCCCATCCGGGAGGCCAAGGGCGAGATCATGCTGGTCATCAGCATCTACCGGTACTACGCCGACCAGGGCCCGGCGCTGCTCGAGGACGCGCCGCTCAGCCCGCGGGCCGGCGGCACCGCGGTGATCCGCAAGGAGCCGGTCGGCCCGCTGCTCGGCATCATGCCGTGGAACTTCCCCTACTACCAGGTCGCCCGGTTTGCCGCCCCGAACCTGATGATCGGCAACACGATCATCCTCAAGCATGCGCCGCAGTGCCCGGAGTCGGCCCTGGCCATGGAGCAGATCTTCCGCGACGCCGGGCTCCCCGCGGACGCCTACATCAACGTGTTCGCGACCAACGAGCAGGTCGCCGACATGATCGCCGACCCGCGCCTGGTCGGCGTGTCGGTCACCGGCAGCGAGCGGGCGGGCGCGGCCGTGGCCGAGGTCGCGGGCCGCAACCTCAAGAAGGTCGTCCTCGAGCTCGGGGGATCGGACCCGTTCATCGTGCTGGACAGCGCCGACATCGGCAAGACGGTCCGCGCCGCGGTCGCCGGGCGGATGGGCAACGCCGGCCAGGCCTGCAACGCGGCCAAGCGGATCATCGTGGTCGGCGACCTGTACTCCGAGTTCGTCGACCAGTTCACCGCCGTGATGTCGGGCCTGCACCCGGGTGACCCGACCGACTCGGCCTCGGACTTCGGCCCGCTGTCCTCGGAGGGCGCGGCGCAGCGGCTGATGGGCCAGATCGACGACGCGGTCGAGAAGGGCGCCACGCTGCGCACCGGCGGCAAGCGGGTCGACCGGCCCGGCGCGTTCGTCGAGGCCACCGTCCTCACCGACGTCACGCCGGAGATGCGGGCCTACACCGAGGAGCTGTTCGGGCCGGCGGCGGTCATCTACCAGGTGGCCGACGCCTCGGCGGCCGTGGAGCTGGCCAACAACTCCGCGTTCGGGCTCGGCGGCGTGGTCTTCAGCTCCGACCCGGCCCGCGCCCAGGAGGTCGCCGACCTCCTCGACACCGGCATGGTGTGGATCAACAGCCCGCAGGGCTCGATGGCCGACCTGCCCTTCGGCGGGACCAAGCGCTCCGGCGTCGGCCGCGAGCTCGGCTCCTACGGCATTGACGAGTTCGTGAACAAGAAGCTCATCTACACCCCGGCGCCGCGCTGACCGGACGCCGCGAAATGCCTGGCCCGCAAGCCCTAGGCTTGACGGGCCAGGCATTTGCTGGTTATTGAGGTGGCAGCGGCCCGCACCACTGAGGTCGCTGCTCGTGTCCGTGTCCGCCAACCGAAACGGATGGGATGGGCGGCACCCCGGTCCCGCTGGCCAGTCCGGCGACCCCGTCAGCCGGACTGACGCGCGCCGGGCGGGCGGGCTGGCTGGCCTGGCTGCGGCGCCGGCGCGGTGACCTGCTCGTGGCCGGCGTCCTGCTCGTGGCCGGCGCGCTGTCGGCGATGCTGCAGGGGAGCATGTGGCACACGGCCACGGTGCTGTCCGTCGTCAACGTGACGGTGTCGCTGGCCTTCGTCTGCACCGGGCTGCTGCTGCGGCGCCAGCCGGGGCAGCAGCGGGTGGCCTGGGCGCTCATGCTGGCCGGCGCGTTCCGGTCCCTCGACTTCGCCAACGCGTTCATCAACGGCGGGCCGTGGCCCCTGTACGCGCTGGTCTGCGGCGGGCTGGACCGGCTGGCCGGCGCGTACGCCATCCTGCGCTACCCCCGCCCCGCGCTGCTGCGCTACCAGCGCTGGTACCTCGTCATCCTGGCCGGCTGGATGCTGATCGGGCGCTCGCTGGTCGCGGTCACCTCGATCCCGCAGTGGAACGGCAACCCGGCCGCATCCTGGTGGCCCGCGCTGCTGCCGCGCCTGGGGCTGATGACGGCGATCAGTGACGTCGTGAACGCGGGGGAGGGCGTCCTCGGCATCGCCCTGGTCGTGCTGCTGATCCTGCGGCTCGTGCGGACCACGGGCCTGGACCGGATCGTCATCACGCCGGTCATCGTGTCGGGCCTGGCCGCCGTCGTCGCGGCCAGCGTGACCGCGGTCGCCCAGCTGATGGCCAACCTCGATTCCGTCGGCCCGAACACCGCCTACACCGCCGAGGGCCTGGTGGACCTGGCCGTGCCGCTGGCCTTCCTGGTCGCGGCCATCCAGAGCGGCCTGCTGCTGCGCAACATCGCCGGGCTGGCCGCGCAGGTCTCGGCCGGCGCGGACGTCGACGGGGTGCGGTACGCGCTGCGCGCCGCCCTGCGCGACCCGACCCTGGAGGTGGTGGAGCTGTCCGCCGCCGGGGCCGCGGCGGAGATGCCGGGGAGCCGGCCAGGGGACTTTCCGGGGGACCTGCCGGGGGACGGCGGAGTGGCCGGGGCGCCGCCCCCCGACCGGCTGGTGGAGCTGATCAAGGCGGAGGGCGGCGCGCCGATCGCCGTCATCATCGCCGACCCCGGCCTGGCCCGGTACCGGGGGCTGTTCAACGCGGCCGTGCAGACCAGCGCGCTGGCGCTGCAGAACGCCCAGCTGCAGGCCCGCGCGGCCCGCGCCGAGCTGAGCCAGGTCCGCGCGTCGCGCGCCCGGCTGCTGGCCGCCGGGCTGGCCGAGCGCCGGCGGCTCGAGCGGGACCTGCACGACGGGGTCCAGCAGCACCTGCTGGCCCTCGCCGCCCAGCTGACCGCGGCCATGACGCGGACCAGCGACCCGGTCGCGACGGCGGCGTTCGGGCAGGCCCGGCTCCAGCTCGCCGCGGTGCTGGCCGAGCTGCGCAACCTGGCCCACGGCATCCACCCGGCGGTGCTGACCCAGGGCGGCCTGGCCGCCGCGCTGGAGGACGTCGCCGAGCGGCTGCCGCTCCCGGTCCGCGTCACCGCCGCGGCCGTGCGGGCCACCCCGGCCGTGGAGGCGGCCGCCTACTTCGTCGCGTGCGAGGCCCTGGCCAACGTGGTCAAGCACGCCGGGGCCAGCAGCGCGGAGGTGTCGGTGCGCGCGGACGGCGCCTGGCTCAGCCTGGAGATCTCCGACGACGGGGTCGGCGGGGCCGGGGCCGGCGGCACCGGGGCCGGCCTGGCCAACATGCGGGATCGCGTCGGGGCGGTGGACGGCCAGGTCACCATCGTCAGCCCGCCCGGCGCGGGCACCCGGGTACTGGTCCGGCTGCCGTGCGGGTAGCCATCGCCGAGGACTCCGGCATCTTCCGCAGCAGCCTGGTCATGCTCCTGGAGGCGGCGGGCGCGCGGGTCACCGCCGCCGCCCCGGCGGGCCCGGAGCTCCTCGCCGCTATCCGCGCCGACCCGCCGGACGCGGCCATCCTCGACATCCGGATGCCGCCGTCGTTCACCGACGAGGGCATCCGGGCGGCCGTCGAGCTGCGCCGCGCGCATCCGGCCGTGGGCATTCTCGTCCTGTCCACCTACGCCGAGACCCGCTACGCCAGCCTGCTCCTGGAGACGGTTCACGACGGGGTCGGCTACCTGCTGAAGGACAACGTCACCGACGCGGGCGCGCTGATGGACGGGCTGGGCCGGGTCGCGGCGGGCGAGATCGTCATCGACCAGAGCATCGTCCGCCGCCTGCTCCAGCCCAGCCGCAAGCCCGGCCTCACCGCCGCGCTCAACGAGCGCGAGCGCGCCGTGCTGCAGGAGATGGCAGCGGGCCGGTCCAACCTCGGCATCGCCCGGCAGCTCTACCTCAGCCCGCGCACCGTCGAGGCCCACGTGACCAGCATCTTCGCCAAGCTGGAACTCGACTCGACCGACAGCGACAACAACCGGGTCCGCGCCGTGCTCGCGTTCCTCCGCTCGGGCGGCCCGCCGGGGTGACGTGATCGCGGCCGGGCTGGCCGCGGCCGGATTGGTCGTGCCCCGACCTGTTCGGGGCGGACCTGTCGGGCGCAAGAGGGGAAACCCGCACGAGCTCCGGTAATTTCCCCGATGCCGGGCGGGGCGCCGCCGGGCAGACTGCTCCCATGACCCCGGGGGGGCAGGGCGGTGCGCGGCCGGACTCGCTCCGCGAGCATTGTGCGAGCCGCCCGTTCGGGCAGGCCGCGCACCCGCCCACGGGGGCTGCGGGTGACCGGCCGGCCTGGCCGCGCCCTCAGCCCGTCCCCCTGCTGAAGCTGGCCGACCTGCTCATGGTCATCCTCGACTGCCGCCCCCGCCTCCCGCTGGCCGCCGCCGCGGCCCTGATCCGCGAGGACTGCGGCGAGGGCACCGTGATCCGCATCGTGTTCCTCGACGCCCGGCGCGAGCCGCTCGCCGCGGACCCCGACACCCAGCTGGTGACCAGCTACCTGGCCGGGAGCCTCGACGAGGACCTGGCCGCCGCCTTCGGCGACCGCAACGTCGTCATCCTCAAGTAACGCCGACCCGCGCCCTGCCCGGTCCGCGCCCTGCCCGACCCGCGCCCTGCCCTACCCCTCCGCGGCCTTCCAGGCATGGTCGCGCCAGCCCGCCGGCTGGTGCCACTCCGTCCAGCCGTACCCGTTCCGCCCGTCCGCCGCGCGGAACGTGCACAGGGCCCGGGCGACGTGCGCGTCGACCCCTCCCGGCGAGGTCATCGTGATGCTGACCAGGTCGCGGGGCGTCACGGTCAGGTCGGCGCCGGAGCGCAGCCGCAGGCGGCTGCGCTCCGGCTGGCCGGCGGCGGTGAAATCGGTGCCCACGGTCAGCCCGCCGGCGGCCGCGAGCGCACCGCCCGGCGGCACGATGAACGACGGCCAGGGCAGCTCGAGGCCGAGGTTGGGCCGCATCGCGTGCAGGTAGCTGCCGTCCTCCAGATGTCCCGAGCTCCACAGCCACGACACCGACCACCAGTCGCGGACGCCCCAGCTGTGGTCGCGCTCGCCGAAGCCGGACACCGCGAGCTCCTCGCCGTCCACGCGGACGGTCCCGGTCACGGTGCACGGGATCTCGTAGCGCGGGACGAGGCTGTACCCGTACACGCCGCCGGCCGTCCGCCACTGCAGGTCCAGCCCGAGGCGGGGGGATTCCAGCGTGGCCCGGGCGGCCTCGAGCGGCCGTGCCACCGCGTAGCCGGCCTGGAAATCAGCGCCGGCCACGGCCAGGGAGTCGCCGGGCAGCGGCACGTCGTGGTCGACGATCGTGACCGCGGGCTGGCCGTCCCGGACCAGGCAGGCCCAGTACCAGGCGCGATCCCAGTTCGGGTACAGGCCCAGCCGCACGTAGCCGCCGGCCGTCCCGTCGGCCGTGACGAAGTCCAGGTAGTAGGACTCGTTCCAGAGCAGCTCAGCCGCGGCCGGGTGCGGCGCTTCGTCGGCGGCGCCCAGGGGGTATGACCCCTCGTTGACGATCGGTGTCATCGGTCTCCTAGTCAGCGTCGGGGGACAGGGTCGTGCCCGGGGACAAGGCGGCTCAGCTGAGGAACTCCTCGGCCCCCAGGTCCCGGGCCTGGGTCGCGTGCCGGTTCGCCATGGTGACGAACATGGCGTCGCTGCGCTCGGTCCGGCTCACCAGCATCCCGGCGATGACGGCCATGACCAGCCCGCCCCAGCTGTGCCGCCGGTAGTCCGCCCAGCAGGCATCGGGGGAGTAGCTGATCCCGTACTCGGCGAGCGCGCCGCGGTAGCGGCCCAGCAGCTGCGCCTCCGTCGCGCGCCGGAGTTCCGGCGGCAGGCTCCCGCCCAGGAAGTAAGCGACGTCGGCGGTCCCGGCGCCGAGCCCGACGGTCTGCCAGTCGACCACCGTCAGCTGCCGCCCCGGGCCGCTGCCGCCGAACATCATGTTGTCGACCCGGAAATCGCCGTGGGTGATCGTCAGCGCGGCCGGGCGGTGGGCCGTCCACCGGTCCAGTCCCGCGCCGAGCGCCTCGCCCGCCGTGACCGCCTCCGGCGCCAGCGCCGCCCGGTACCGGTCGACGAAGCCGCCCCACACCGCGCGGTAGAAATCGGCCACCGAGATGGACGATTCCGAGCCGGCCAGCCAGGCCACCGCGGCCAGGGCCGGGTCGCCCCACCGCGGGCCGTGCAGCCGGGCCGCCTCGGTCATGGCCAGCGCGGCGTCGATCTCATCGCACCCGGTGAGCTGGTCACCCTGCTCGGCGGGGGCGAGGTCCTCCAGGACCACGACGACATCCGCGGTGCCCGCGGTGACCGCCGCGTGGTAGCACCGCGGCCGGCGGATGCCCACCGTCGCGGCCAGGTCCCGGTAGAAGCCGACCTCGTTCTCATACGACCGGGTCGCGACCCCGGCCGCGCGGCTGGCCGCTTCGGCCGCGGCGAACTTCACCACCACCGCCGCCGGGCCCGGCGCCGAACCCGGCTCGTACCGCAGCCGGAACCGCAGCGTGCAGCCCACGCTGCCGGTGCCGATGGCCGCGCTCTCGAACCCGGTGACGGCGCCGTGCGCGAGGGCCCCCGCGTGCACGAGGACCGCAGTCAGCCAGTCCGCCGTGACCTGACCGGGATCGGAGATCAGCGCCGGCACCGACATCCACACCGCCTCACCGTGATTCCCGTTACCCTACGGCCCGCCGGGGCGCGGGTCCACGAACCGTGTCATCGCGGTGAGAACCCGGCGAACCATGGCCGGCCGGTACGGGCCGCGATCTCGGGGTACACGCCGGGGGAGTCACTCCCGCCCCCGACCCGAAGGCAGCAGGCATGTGGCAGCACGTCGAGCGTCATGAACTCAAGCGCCTGTCCCGGCGGCGGGACGCCGAGCCCGGCCCGCGCCCGCAGCCGGCCCGCCCGCCGGGCACGGACCTGCTGCCGGAGATCGCGCACATCGTGGTCCTGATGATGGAGAACCACTCCTACGACAATTACCTCGGCATGCTGGCGGGCCGCGGCGAGGGGTTCCCGATCGGGCCCGACGGCGAGCCCACCGTGACCAACAAGGGACCGGACGGCGCGCCGGTCCGCGCCCGGCACCAGCCCTCGACCGGCCAGCGGCCCGGGGTCCCGTCGCAGAGCTGGCACGCCGCCCACCAGCAGTGGGCCGACGGCCGGTGCGACGGGTTCGCGGCGGCCGCGCAGACCGCGCTGGACGAAGCCGCCGCCGCCGGGGATCCCGATGCCGGCCGCGCCGCGGACGCGCCTGCCGTGGCCATGGGCTACTGGTCCGGGGCCGACCTGCCGTTCTATTACGGGCTGGCCCGCACCTTCCCCGTCGCCGACCGCTGGTTCAGCTCGTGCCTGGGGCCGACGTTCCCCAACCGGCGGTTCCTCATCGCCGGGACGGCCCACGGGCTCATCGACGACTCGCCGTACGACCTGCTCGACTACCCGCCCGCCGGGACCATCTTCGACATGCTGGCCCGGCACGAGATCAGCTGGGCCAACTATCACCCCGGTGCCGCCGACCAGAGCCGGTGGCAGCACTATGGCCGGCACGGCGCGAAGATGGCCCGCCGGCGCCTGCGCGCCGCGACCCGGTCGGTCCCCGGGCTGGCCCGCGACATGCAGAAGGACATCCAGTTCACCGCCGACGTCTTCCCGCTCGGGATCGGCCGCTACATGCAGCACATCCGGGGCCTCGACCAGTTCTTCGCCGACGCGCAGGCCGGCACGCTGCCCGCCTTCAGCATCGTCGACCCGGACTTCTGCGCGTACTCCGAGGAGAACCCCCAGGACATCCGGCGCGGCGAGAGCTTCGCGGCCGAGGTGATCCGCCAGGTCATGACCGGGAAGGGCTGGCCGCGGACCCTGCTCATCTGGGTCTACGACGAGCACGGCGGCTACTACGACCACGTGCCGCCGCCGCCCGCCGTCCCGCCCGATGACGTCGCCGGGGCCAGCCTGGTCGGGAGCCCGTCGGGCATCGACAGGCTGCTGCGGCCGGTGCTGAGCCGGCAGGTGGCGGGCAAGGAGGCCATGACGACCGGGCCGGACTGCTATGACCGGTACGGCTTCCGGGTGCCGGCCGTCATCGTGTCTCCCTACGCCCGCCCGGGCTACGTCTGCTCGCGGGTCCTCGACCACACCTCCGTGCTCCGGCTGGTCGAGGAGAAGTGGAACCTCCCCCCGCTGACCGCCCGCGACGCGGCCGCGGCGACGCCGCTGGACGCGCTCGACCTGGCCGCCGCCCCGGCCTTCCTCGACCCGCCCGACCTCCCGGCGCCCAGCCTCCCGTGGGGCACCTGGTAGCCGGCTAGCTGATCGGCCCGTCCAGCTCGCCGAGGGACTCGATGAGCTCCAGGTTGGCCGAGTAGTCGACCGGGCAGGCGATGACCGTGACCGTGTCGGCGGCCAGCGCGGCGCGCAGCGCCGGGAGCAGCTCGCCGGCCGAGCGGATCCGGTAGCCGGTCGCGCCGAAGCTCTCGGCGTAGGCGACGAAGTCCGGGTTGCTGAAGGTGGTGTCCACGTTGCGGCCGATCTCCAGGTCCATCTTCCAGCTGATCAGGCCGTACGCGTCGTCGACCCAGATCAGGATGACGAACGGGATGTGCAGCCGCAGCGCGGTCTCGATCTCCTGGGAGTTCATCAGGAACGCGCCGTCGCCGGTGGCGACCAGGACCCGCGCGTCCGGCCGGGCGATCTTCGCGCCGATCGCGCCGGGCACGGTCCAGGCCATCGTCGACAGCCCGTTGGAGATCAGGCAGGTGTTCGGCTCGTACGTCGGGTACAGCCGGGCCATCCACATCTTGAGCGCGCCGGTATCCACCAGCACGATGTCCTCCCGGCCCAGCGCGGCGCGCGTGTCGGCGACGATCCGGGCCGGGGCCAGGGGGAACCGGTCGTCGGCGCGGCCGCGGGAGAGCTCCGCGGCGAGCAGCGCGCGGATGCGGTCGCCGGCCGGCGGCCCGTCGAAGCGGCGCCCGGCGGCGGCGGCCAGTGCGTCCAGGGTCCGGCTGACGTCTGAGTGCAGCCCGACGGCGACGTCGTAGTGCGCGTCCACCTCGGCCGGGAAGCGGTGGATGTGGATGATGGGGGTGTCGCCGCCCGGGTTGATCTTGACCGGGTCGAATTCCTGCAGCTCGTAGCCGACGGCGATGATCAGGTCGGCGCGGTCGAAGCCGAAGTTGACGTAGTCCCGGCGCATGAACCCGACCGCGCCCAGCGCCAGCGGGTGATCATCGGGAAACACGCCCTTGCCATGGAACGTGGTCGCGACCGGGATCTGCAGCCCCTCGGCGAACCGGCGCAGCGCCGCGCCCGCGCCCGCCCGGGTCGCGCCGTGGCCGGCCAGCACGACGGGCGCGCGGGCCGCCCGGAGCAGGGCCGCGGCCCGCTCGATCTGGCCCGGCGACGGCTCGTCCGGCCGCGGCACGTTCACCGGCAGCGGCCCCAGCCCGTCCGGGGCGGGGGCCTCCTCGACGTCCTCGGGGACGGCCAGGTACACCGACCCCGGCCGCTCGCTCTGGGCCAGCTTGAACGCCTTGCGGATCATCTCCGGGGCCGCGCCCGGCGTGGCCACCAGCGCCGCCCACTTGCTCACCGCGGCGAACATCGGCACCAGGTCCACGCCCTGGTGCGACTCCTTGAAGCTGCGGTCCATCCCCACCTGCGCCGACAGCGCGATCAGCGGCGTGGAGTTGGTGGTCGCGTCGGCCGTGCCGAGCAGCAGGTTGATCGCCCCCGGGCCCAGCGTCGCCGAGCACACCCCGGCCCGGCCGGTGAGCCGGCCGTAGGTCTCGGCCATGAACGACGCGCCCTGCTCGTGCCGGGTCAGCACATACCGGATCGACGACCGTGACAGGGCCTCGACCAGCCGGATGTTCTCCTCGCCGGGAATCCCGAACACGTGCGTAACGCCCTCGTTCTCCAGGCAGCGCACGATCAGTTCGGCCATGCTCGCGGGCTCGGTCACGAGGACGAGCCTATGCCGCGCAGGCCCGCCGCCCGCGCGGCGCCCGCCTCACCGGGCCGCGTACAGCGCCGCCTCGAAGTCGCCGTACAGCCGGAGGCCCTCGGGCGTCGCGAAGGGGAGGAAGTTGCTGTAGATGGACGCGCAGACCCCGGCGGTGCGATCCACCCAGAAGTGGGTATTGCACAGCCCGGCCCAGGCCCCCGACCACGCCCGGCGCATGCCCGGGAGGTCGGCGGTGTTGAGCATCAGCCCGTAGCCCCACTTGTAGCCGGGCCCGGCCCGGAAGGTGCAGCTGGAGGCCGGGTCGGCGGTCGGGAACTCGGCCGGGATGTCCAGGGCGCCGATCTGGTTGGCGAAGGCCGCGTCCACCGTGGAGGGCTGCAGGATCCGCGTGCCGTCCAGCTCGCCGCCGCGCAGCAGCGCCCGCTCGAACCTGATGTAGTCGCTCGGCGGCCCGTACAGCCCGTGCCCGCCCGCCCAGTAGTCCGGCGCCTGGTTGAGGACCTCGCCGATCGACACCCAGCTGCCGTCCTCGCCCTTGACGTGGACCGGGGCGCAGTTCGGCCGCTGCTCATCGGTCATCAGGAACGTGGTCTGATCCATCCCGAGCGGGCCGGTGATGCCCTCCTTGACGGCCACGTCCAGGCCGGTGCCGGTGACCGCCTCGATGACCCGGCCGAGCCAGTCGAGGTTGATGCCGTAGATGAACGCCTCGCCCGGGTCGGCCAGCATCGGGGCGGTGAACGACGCGCTTGACCCGGCGACCACGTTCGGGACGCCGGTGACCTGCTCCCAGCGGGCCAGCAGGTCACTCCAGAACCAGTAGCCCAGGCCGGCCGTGTGCGTGAGCAGGTTCCGCACGGTCGCGGCCCGGGCCGGCGGCCGCAGCTGCGGGACATCGCCGTCGAAGCCGGTCAGCACCTGGACGCCGGCGAACTCCGGGCAGTAGTCGGCCACCGGCGCGTCCAGGTCCAGCCGCCCCTGCTCGACCTGCTGGAGCGCCGCCACGGTGACCGGCATCTTGGTCATCGACATGATCCGGAACATCGTGTCCACGGTGACCGGGTCGCTCTCGCCCGCCGCCCGCGGGCCCGCCGAGCCCTGGTAGATGACGCCGCCGCGGTCGGCCGCGATCGCCGTCACGTGCGGCACCGCGCCGGAGTCCACCGCGTCCCGCAGTACCTGGTCGATCGCCGCTCCGTCGATGACAGCGCCCACGGCCGGTCCCTCCTCGCCACGCCGCCGGGCGCGCCAGTGCGCCGGGCGAATGCTCCCTGGCTACCACGTCCCGGGCGGCGCGCATAGTGTCATTCCGGGCGCGGGCCGGCCGGGACGGCGGCGGGCAGCAGGCCGAACGCGTCGGCGACGGCCAGCGCCCCGGACCGGTTGCGCACCCCGAGCTTGCGGAACAGCCGGGTCTGGATGTTCTCGACGGTCTTCGGCGCGATCCCCAGGACCTGGGCCGTCCGCCGGATCGAGTGCCCCTGGGCGGCGGACCGCAGGATGTCGGTCTCCCGGGCGGTCAGCTCGGGCAGGTTCCCCGAGCCGGGCACCCGCTGGTCCCAGCGGGCGTGCGCGGCCCCGATCAGCAGCCGCATCGGCATCGAGTCGACCACGAGGTAGCCCTGGCCCACCATGGACAGCACCGAGCGGAAGTGGTCGGCGATCTTGTCGGCCGACACCAGCGCGCTCGCCCCGCGGGCCAGGGCCTCGGCGAGTTCCGAGGGCTCGAGCGGCTTGCTGTGAACCAGGATGGCCGGGACGCCGAGTTCCTCGACCAGGTCCCAGTCAGCCGGGACGGGATCGACGAGCGCGGCCACGATCGGGCCGCGATGCCAGCGCACCCAGTGCGCGTCGGCCACCGGGCCGGGCGCCCCGATCCAGGCGACCGGCAGCCGGCTGGCCACCAGGACGTGCGCGACCTCGTCGAGCGCCCACGACGCCTGGCCGGCGACGACGGCCAGCATCGGAAAGTCCCCGCTGGGCGTCGTCCGCCGCCCGGCGGGCGCGGCGGCCTGGTCGAGCAGGCCCAGCGACGCGGCCCGGGACGCGGCGTGCGCGCTTGAGTTGACGCCCATCTTGGCGTAGACGCGGCGCTTGAGGTTCTCGACGGTGAGCGGGCTGATCCGGAGCAGGCCCGCGATCTCGGACACGCTGTGCCCGGAGCCGGTCAGCACGACCAGCTCCAGCTCGCGGTCGGTCAGGCCGCCCGCGCTGTGCCGGGCATGCCGCCCCGGGCTGCGCCGCAGCAGCGCCAGCACGGCGGCCAGGCCGTGCGACTCGGGGACCAGCGAGGTGATGCCGGCCCGGCAGGCGGCGGCCAGGTCCTGCTCGTGCGCGTCCCGGTAGGTGACGATCAGGTTCAGCTCGGGGAGCCGCCGGGTCACCTCGGCGGCCAGCGCTGCGAACTGGCCCAGCCGGGACCCGGCGTCCAGGATCATGACGTCCGGCCGGGCCAGCTCGCAGAGCTCCAGGACGTCGCCGGGCTCGGCGACCTTGCCCACCACGGTGACGTCCGGCCGGATGGACAGGCACGCGGACAGCGCGTCGCGGAGCAGCCGACGGGACGACTGCACTGCAACCTTGACCGTGACACAGGCAGATTGAGCGGCCATCTTCAGCCCAGCATTCCGGTGTTTTCGACACCCTGATCGGTCTGGTCGGTCCGCTCCCCGGCTGAAATGGTACGCGGGCCAGGCCTTTACCCGCCGCCTGACGGCGATTTATGGGTATATCTGCCCAGGTGTCGGCGTTTCATCGCCTGGAATGTCAGTTGGCCAGGGGGTGCATCGTGATGACCTTGGTGCCGGTGAAGATCTCCTCATTGATGATGAACACGAATCCGATCAGGTACAGCACGGCGAACGGCGCCAGGGCCAGCCACACCTTCCACATCCGGCCATCGGCCCGCTGCTGGGTCACCCAGCGCCGGACCGGCGGCAGCCGCAGCAGGACCAGCGGGATGCTGATGGCCACCGCCTGGTAGAAGCGCTGATGGAACACGGGGTCGCCGTCGCCCTGGTTCGCGCCGAAGGGCCGGAACCCGTCCAGCAGCAGCAGGTGCAAGACGACGAAGCCCCAGATGACGTACGTCATCTTCTGCAGCCGCTTCCAGTACCTCCCGAGCTTGCGCTGGGCCGGGGTGTTGGCCGTGGCCAGCAGCGGCAGGGCCAGCAAGATGATCAGGAATCCGCTCAGCAGGAATGTGTGGCCGGCCAGGCGGCCGAGAATGCCCCCGGCGAAGTCGGTCGTGAGCGCGGCCGTCGTCGCGTCCGCGATGCCGATGACGGCGAACATGATGCCGTACCACCGCCGCAGCGGCGCGATCCACCGCGCCCCGGTCAGGGTGATGATCGGGGTGATGGACACGGCGATGAAGAAGCAGATCTCGCCCCCCGTGCCCAGGACGTCAGCCTCGGTGTTGGTGAGGACTTCCTTCTCGTTCAGCGAGAGCCAGCCGCGCATGATGAAGATGAGCGGGACGAGGGCGGGGAGCCGGCACAGGAACAGGATCAGGGACTGCTTCTTGATGACGACGGCCGAGAATATGAGATCCTCGCCCATCCACGTATCGATGGTGCGGCGGCGGGCCGGCGCACTCGGGCGGGTCGCGGCGGTGGCCGCCGTATCGGGTTGGGCCATCGTTGCTTGCTCCTTCAGCGGGATGGGCGCACCGCTCCCGGCGCATCGGGCTGGCCCGGTCCCTGGTTCTCGGTGAGGTCGCCCGGGTTTCCCGCGCCCGCGCCGGTGTTGCGGAACACGAAGAAGGCGTACCCGTGCCGGCCGATCTCCGCCGCCGAGATAGTGACGCCGATGCTCGCCAGGATCACCAGGGCGGCCACCGCCTTGCGCCAGGCGCTGACCTGCCGGCTCTTGGTCGTGTCGGCCGGCTTCCGCTTCGGGCTGCGCCGGGGGCTGACGCCGGGCCTGATCGCGGGACGGGCCGCGATCTCCCGCTGGCTGCGGCCCGCCGGCCTGACGGCCGTCGCGGCGGACGGGGCGGCAGCGGGCAGCGCCGCGGTCGCGTTCGCCGGGGCCAGCGCGGCTGACGGCCTGGTGGCCGGCTTCGCCGACGGCGTGGCCGGGGAGGCGAGGTTCTCCATGACCGAGGCGGCGACGCGGCCCAGCTGGGCCGTCATCTCGGCCAGGGACTCCCGGACCTTCGCGGCCTCCTGCTCCGCGGTCGTGAGGGCCGCGGCGGCCTGCTCCGCGGCGGCCTGGCTGATCTCGGCCGCACTGCGTTCCGCCGTCGTGACGATCATGGTGGCCTGCTCGTCGGCCTCGGCCAGCATCCGCTCGGCCAGCCGGATGGAGTCCGAGTTCCACGGCACCAGCTCCTGCGACGGGCCGGGCTGCGGCCGCTCAGCCTCCCGCCGGGCCGCGTGCCGGCCGCTCGGCGGGGCCACCTGCGCCGGGCCGGCGTAGGGCAGCGGGGCGAGGGCGGCCTCCGGCTGGACGCCGGGGGACTGGCCGCCCGCATACCGCGCCGGCGGCCAGTCCCCCGGCGACCCCGCCAGCTGGCTGATGGGCCGCGACCCGTGCGACGGGCCGCCGCCGCGCCAGTGCGGCTGCTCGGGCCCGACCGGGCCGAGGCGTCCCGCGCCGGGGTAGCTCGGGTGGTCCGGTCCCAGGGTGCCGTAGGGGTCGGAGTCGAACTGGCTGAGGTGCTCGGGCCCGATGGCGCCGAGGCGTCCCGCGCCGGGGTAGCTCGGGTGGCCCGGTCCCAGGGTGCCGTAGGGGTCGGAGTCGAACTGGCTCAGGTGCTCGGGCCCGATGGGGCCGAGGCGGCCGGCGCCGGGGTAGCTCGGGTGGTCCGGCCCCAGCGTTCCGTAGCCCCGGCCGGCCGGACTCGGGGAGCCGGGTCCCGGGCGGCCAGTGCGGTCCGCGCGGCGGGCCGGCCGCTGATCAGGCCCCACGGCGCCGAGGCGGCCGGCGCCCGGGAAGCTCGGGTGCTCGGGCCCGACCGGGCCGAGGCGGCTGGCGCCCGCGGAACCCGGCTGGTCAGCCGGCACCGCCTGGCGGCGGCCTGCTGCGGGCTTGCCCTGGCGGCCCGCTCGGGGCGTCGCCGAGTGGCCGGCCGGCCGCGAGCCCGCCCGCCGCCCGGCCGTGGCCGGGGCCGCCCGGCCGTGCTGGCCAGCCCGTCCGGCTCGCCGCCGGAGCCGGAGCCGGAGCCACCGGGGCCGCCGGACAGCCGCGACGGCCAGCCCGGCGAGCAGCAGGAGCACCAGCATGCCGCCGAGCGCCTCCGCGACGCTGAGGGAGCCGCTGTGAGCGGCGGCCGCAGCCGGCGCGGACGCCTGCCGCGACGCCGGGGCCGTGGTCGGGGCGGCCGTGGCCGGCGCCGTCGCCACGACGGGCAGCGGGCCGAACCGGACCCCGGGACCGCGCGCGTCAGCGGGCAGCTGGAGGACCCAGCCGGCGTCGATGCTCCGGGGATTCTCCATCCGCGCGCCGTTGGGCTCGAGCCGGCCCTTGTTCAGGCTGAAGATCTCCGGATACCGGCTGCCGTCGCCGAGCGTCCGGAGCGCGATGTCGTACAGGCTCTCCGTGCCGCCCTTTCCCGGCACCGGGACGACGTAGTACTTCACCGGCGCTGACGATGCCGAGTTCGAGCCCCCCCGGGCCGAGCTGCTCGCCAGCGCGGCCGGCCCGGCCCAGATCCCGGCGACGATCGTCGCGGCGGCGCACCCGGCCGCGGCCGCCCGCAGCAGGCCCCCGGTCGCTTGGTGCCAGCCCCGGCTGAGGGTCATCGGCTCCGTCCTCTTCCGGCCGCCTGACGCGGCCGAGCAGTCTGACCGGCGGACCGCCGGTGCTGAAGGATGCGCGAGGGACCCAGCGGGCCGGCCTCCGCCGCGACAGGCAGTGCGCCGAGCGCAGAACCCGGCCTCGCGGGAAGAGGACCGAAGCGAGTTCCCCGTCCCGGCGGCAGACTAGGCCCCGCAGCGGCCCCGGGGCCAGTGACGAATATCCCCTCCGGGGACGGAGACCCCGTAGGGGGCCCCATCCGCCGGGTCCTAGGCGGGGACACGGTCGACGCGGTCGATCGTGATGCGGCCGTCCTCGATCACGTACATGATCCGGTAGGGGCCGGCGCGCAGGCGCCGGCTGTCGCCCCAGCGGAACGACTGCGGCGGGCACGGGTCCGCCGCCAGCGCGTCGACCGCCTCGACCACGGCCGTTAAGCCGGGCCGGTCCGACAGGAACCGGGATGCCGTCGTGATCGCCCGCGGCGACCACTCGATCATCACCCAGCGTCGCCGAGCAGCAGCCTGCGTGCCTCGGCATGCGGGACCGCCCCGGGGCGTCCCGCCGCGGACCAGGCCCGGTACGCCTCCAGGGCCGCGCGCGGATCGGCATCGGCGTCGGGCGGCCCGTCGGCCGGCCGCGCCGCGCCGAACCGGACGGCGAGAAGGTCATGGCCCCGGTCGTGCAGAGTGGCGGAAGCATCCCCGTTCTGCATGCTCAGGACGTTACCGGCGGCGCGCGGCAATGTCGCGCGACGCCCCGGCCGGGCTGTCATGTTTTCGTCCCTTCCGCGTGATCCGCGGCGGGGCTAGCTGACGACGGCGCCGGGCCAGCGGCCGGCCCGCGGCTGCCCGTCCTGCCACGCGACGACGCCGTTGACCATGACCAGGCTGATCCCCGTCGCGGTGACCTGCGGCGCGGCGTAAGTGGCGCGCTCGGTCAGCCCGCCGGGCCCGATGACGCACAGGTCGGCGGCCAGGCCCGGCGCGATGCGCCCGCGATCGCGCAGGCCGTAGACGGCCGCCGCGTTCGCGGCCAGGTGGCGGGCGGCCCGCTGGTGGCCCCGGACGGGGTCAGCGGCGAGGTAGTGCCCCGCCAGCCGCGCGAACGCGCCGTACCCGCGCGGGTGCGGGTGCTGGCCCTGGTAGATGCCGTCCGACCCGGCGCACATCCGGTCCGCCGCGGCCAGCCAGGCCAGGTGGTCGTCGGCCAGCAGCCGCCGGTCGAGGTGGGCGCCGACCCGCAGCCGCGCCGCGGCCAGCAGGTCCAGGACCCACTCCCCGGCCGACGGCGCCCGGCCCGCGGCGGCCCGCGTCACCGCCTGCCCGGCGAACTGCGCGTACCGCGGCGGCACGTCGCCCAGGTACACGTCGCGCAGGAAGTCGTCGGTGAACTTCGGCCCGGCCAGGAGCCCGGCCCGCTGGCCCCGGTCGGCCAGCGCCGCCAGCGTCGCGGCCGGCCCGCCGGCCTGCAGGTCCGGGGGCAGCAGCAGCATGGCCAGGACCGTGCTGGACCGCCGGTACGGGTACATGTCGCAGCTGAGGGCCACGCCCGCGGCCGCGGCCGACGCGAACGCGGCCTGGAGGTCGGTCGGCGCCCCCCACAGGTGGCTGGCGTGCACGCGGGTCCCGGTCCCGGCCCCGACGGCCGCCAGTTCCGCCAGGCCACTGCCCGCCTGAGGGCCATACGCCCGCAGATGAGAAACGTAGGGCCGCCCGGCCGCGGCCAGCGGCGCGGCGATGGCGGTCATCTCGGCCACGTCACCGAACCGGCTCGGCAGGTAGTCCAGCCCGCTGGACAGGCCGACCGCCCCGTCGGCGAGGGCCTGCTCCACCGCGCGGCGCGCGGCGGCCCGCTGGGGCGGGGTCAGGGGGCCGCGGGTCAGGCCGGCCACGTTGTGGCGGATCGTGCCCTGCGAGGCCAGGACGGCCACGTTCTGCGCCAGCCGCCCCGACACCGCGGCCCGGAAGTCCGCGACGCTGAGGTCGCGGGCCGGCTCCAGCGCCCCGTTGACCGGCGCGAAGTACTCGTTCAGGTACTGCGCGGTGGCGGCCGTGGCACCGACCCACGACTGGCCGTCCTGGCCGATGACCAGGGTGGTGACGCCCTGCGCCAGCGCCCCGTCGACCCGCCCCGCGGCCAGCACGGGTCCCTCGGCGTGCACGTGGGCGTCGATGAAGCCCGGGCAGATCACGCTGCCCGGGGCGAGGTCGATCACCGCGCACTCGGCCGGGGGATCGCCGCCGGCGATCAGGCCGGCGATGACCGGCCCGTCGACCAGGACGTCAGCGCGCCGGGTGACCTCCGCGACGCCGTCGGCGACCAGGCCGCCGCGCAGCAGCGTCCGGGCGGGGTCGGGATGAGCCGGGTGCATGTTGGCGCCAGGATAGCTGCAATAGCTATTGCGCGCGACTAATCCGGCAAGCCGGACCGGCCCGAGATAATCGCCGGGACATTTGCGGCCATTCTGCAATGGTGCTGGTGAGACGCGCGGAGGGCGCCAATAATGGGGGAGTCGCGGAGCGGATATCCGGTCCGGCTTAATGCCGCCTGAGTGCCGCCGGCTATTCGCGGATTACCCGGCGAGAATCTTCTGCCCGGCCAGGCTAAGGAAAGCAGGTTCCGTCATGCTCGCGCTGCGCAGGCACCCACGACCGGCCCCCGGCGGCCCGCTCACCGGCCGCCCGATCGCGCGGGGACTGGCCGTCCTGCTCGGCAGCGGGGCCTGCGCCGCGCTCCCGTGGGCGACCGTGACCGGCAGCCCGGCGGCCGCGGCGGCCGGCCCGGCGGCGCTGTCGGCCACCGTGCGGACGCTGAGCGACTCCGGGCCTGGCTCGCTGCGCGCCGCGATCCGCGGGGCCGACGCGGCGCCGCCGGGCACCGCCACCGTCATCCGGTTCGCCGTCACCGGGACAATCTCCCTGGCCACCGCCCTGCCGGCGGTCATCCGCCCGGTGACCGTGGACGGCACCTCGGCGCCGGGCTACCGCAGCGGGGGCGCCCCGCGGGTGGCGGTCGACGCCCGCGGGCACGCCGGGCTGCGGTTCGCGGCCGGGTCCGCGCGCTCTCAGCTGCTCGGCCTGGCCGTGGACCGGGCGGGCGGCGACGGCGTCACGCTGGCCGCGCGCTCGATCACGCTCAACGGCGACTACATCGGCCTGAACCTGGCCGGCCGGGCGGCCGGCAACCGCGGCGCCGGCGTGTACGTGGCCGCGAGCTCGTCCGGCAACCGCATCGGCCTCAATCCGGCCAAGGCCCCCGGCGTGGTCGCGAACGTGATCTCCGCCAACGGGCGCAACGGCGTCGTGCTGTCCGGCTCGTCGGGCAACACCCTGGTCGCCAACCGGATCGGCACCAACGCGGCGGGCACCGCCGGCATCGGCAACGGCGGCAGCGGCCTGGTCCTGGCCCGCGGGGCGCACGGCAACGAGATCGGCGGCACGGCCTTCACCAACCCGGCCACCGGCCAGGCCAACAACCCGACCGGGTCTAAGGGCACGGTGCCGCCGGTCTTCGTCGTGCCGCCGCTGGGCAACCAGGTCTCGGGCAATGGCGGCAACGGGGTGCTGATCGAGTCCGGGTCCGCCCGCAATGACCTGAACGGGAATTTCGTCGGCACCACGGCGAGCGGCAACGGCCGGCTGGGCAACCGCCGCAACGGCGTGTGGATCACCGGGTCGAATAGCAACTCGCTGACCGGCTGCAAGTTCGTCAATAACCCGTTCGTCTACTACAACGTCGTGTCCGGCAACGGCGCCAGCGGCGTGCGCATCACCAACTCCGACAAGACCGTCGTCCAGGGCAACTTCTTCGGCAGCGCCGCCAGCAACGCCGCGGTGGTGGCCAACCGGCTGGACGGCATCCTGGTCGACGGCAGCTCGGCCAGCACCCAGGTCGGCGGGGTCATCCCGCTCGGGAACGTGTCGGCGGGCAACGGCCGCAACGGCATCGAGGTCGCGGGCCGGGCGCGGAGCTTCACCACGTTCAACACCTTCGGCGGGCTGCACGCGTTCGGGGGCGCGGCCCCCAACGGCCGCGACGGGGTGCTCATCACCTCCTCGGGCCGCGGCAACCTGATCCGGACCAACGTGATGTCCGGGAACCGGGGCAACGGCATCGAGCTGGGCGGCAGCGCGACGGGCGTCACCGTCGATCCCGACATCGCCGGACTGAACACCGACGGGAACGCCGCGCTGCCGAACGGCGGTGACGGGCTGCGCATCGACGGGAACGCGCACGGCAACGTCATCGGCGGCTCGCTGCGCTCGGTCATCCCGCAGGACACGTTCTCGGGGAACGCGGGCTACGGCATCGAGATCACCGGCCGCGCGCACGGCAACCGCGTCACCACCGCCTTCGTCGGGACGGCGCTCCTGGGCGTCAACGCCGTCGGCAACCAGCGGGGCGGCGTCCTGATCGCCGGCTCGGCCGCCGGGAACTTCATCGGCCTGGCCCGCTCGCCCCTCCCGGCCAACCTGATCAGCGGCAACCACGGCATCGGCGTGACCCTGGCCCGCGGCACCCGCGGCAACGCCGTGCTGCGCAACTTCATCGGCCTCAGCCGGCTCGGCCGGCCGCTGCCGAACTCCGGCGGCGCGGTCCGCGACGCCGGCCTCGGTAACCTCGTGCGGGGCAACCGCACCTGATCGCGCCACTAAGATGGCAGGCTGACCGCGCCGACGACCGGAAGGGGCGCCGCGACCGTGCCGAGCCGGACCGTCACGCTGACCGGCTGGGGCCGGGTCGCGCCCAGCACGGCGGAACTGGCCGAGCCGGCCAGCGCCGACAGCGCGGCCGGGCTGCTGGGCGCCGCCCCCGCGGCCGGCGGGGTGATCGCCCGGGGCCTCGGCCGCAGCTACAACAACGCGGCGCAGTGCGCGGACGGCCTGGTCATCTCGACGGCCCGGCTGAACCGCATCCTCGACCTGGACCCCGCCACCGGCCTGGCCACCTGCGAGCCGGGCGTCAGCCTGGAGCAGCTCATGGTGGCCGGGCTGCCCGCCGGGTGGTTCGTGCCGGTGACACCCGGTACCCGCCAGGTCACGGTCGGCGGCGCCATCGCGGCCGACGTGCACGGCAAGAACCACCACGTGGCGGGCAGCTTCGCCACCCACGTGCCGTCGTTCGACCTGCTGCTGCCGAGCGGCGAGCTGCGGACGGTCACCCCGCAGGGCGACCCGGCCCTGTTCTGGGCCACGGCCGGCGGCATGGGCCTGACCGGGCTCATCGTGTCGGCCACCGTCCAGCTCAAGCGGGTCGCCACGGCGCGGCTCCGGGTGGACACCGTGCGCACGCGCGACATCGACGAGACGATGGCCGTGCTGGCCGAGCACGACCGCGCCTTCGGCTACACCGTGGCCTGGTCCGACAGCCTGGCCCGCGGGGCCAGCCTGGGCCGGTCGGTGGTCACCAGCGGCGACTTCGCCGAGGTGGCCGACCTGCCCGCCCGGGACCGGGCCGACCCGTTCGCGTTCGCGCCCGGCGCCCGGATCGGCGTGCCCGACCTGTTCCCGCCCGGCCTGATCAGCCGCTACACCGTCGGCCCGGCCAACGAGGTGTGGTACCGCAAGGCGCCGCGGCGCCGCGAGGGCGAGCTGCAGACCATCGGGAAGTTCTTCCACCCGCTGGACGGCATCCGGAACTGGAACCGCGTCTACGGCCCGGCCGGGTTCCGGCAGTACCAGTACGTCGTGCCGTTCGGCGCCGAGGCGGCCGTGCGGCGGTCGTTCGAGCTGATCAGCCAGGCGCACGCGCCGTCGTTCGTGACCGTGCTCAAGCGGTTCGGCGCGGGCGACCCCGGCCCGCTCTCGTTCCCCGTGCCGGGCTGGACGCTGGCCCTGGACTTCCCCGCCCGCACGCCGCAGCTGGCGCACCTGCTGGACCTGCTGGACCGGCTGGTCGTCGCGGCGGGCGGCCGCGTCTACCTGGCCAAGGACTCGCGGGTGCCCGCCGACGTCCTGGAGCAGATGTACCCGCGGCTGGCCGAGTTCCGGCAGCTGCGGGCCGAGCTGGACCCCAAGTCGATCCTCGCCTCCGACCTCTCCCGCCGCCTGCGCCTCTAGCGCCCGCTAGCGCGTGAGGTACTGGTCCGCGAGCTTCCTCGGGGCGCAGGCCAGCCAGGCGTCGGTGATCGCCTCGCGCAGCGCCGGCCCGGCGACCCGGTCCAGCTGGATGAGCACGGCCGCGTACCCGTCGAAGTGCGGGATCGTGAAGAACGCGCCCGGCTGCGCGGCCAGCACGGCTTCCTTCTCGCCCAGGTCCTCGACCCGGACGGCCAGGATGGGCCCGCCCGGCGGGGTCTCGTCCCCGAACCGCCGCACGTCGGCCTTGCTGAACGGCCGTTCCCAGGCAAAGCCCTTGCCCCCGACGAACCAGGTCCGCTGGCCGTGCCGCTCGCCCTCGGTCACCTCCGGCAGCCCGAGCGCCACCGCGGCCACGTCGTCGAAACTCGCCATGCCCGCAGGCTACTGCCTTGACCTGGGCCGGGACCCGAGCCCCGGCCGTCGACCCTGGAGGAAGGCCGCATACCGGCCGTAAGATCCTTAGCGAGGATAACGAGCGACAGCAAAGGGGCTAGCGTCCTTGGGAAACGAGCAGGCTGGCGCCCTGGCCGGCATCCGCGTGGTCGACTTCGGCCAGTACATCGCCGGCCCGCTGGCCGGGATGCTGCTGGCCGACCAGGGCGCGGACGTCATCCGCGTCGACCCGCCCGGCGGCCCGCGGTGGGACACCCCGGCCAACGCCACCTGGAACCGCGGCAAGCGGTCCATCGTCATCGACCTCAAGGACGCGGGCGGCCTGGCCCTGGCCCGGCGGCTGGCCGGCGCCGCCGACGTCGTCCTGGAGAACTTCCGGCCGGGCGTGATGGACCGCCTCGGCCTCGGCCCGGACGCGGTCCTGGCCGCCAGCCCCGGCGTCGTCTACTGCTCCATGCCCGGCTTCGCCGCCGACGACCCGCGGGCCGGGCGCCCCGGCTGGGAGGGCGTGGTCAGCGCGGCGGCCGCCGCCTACAGCCCGCTGGCCCGGCCCGGCGAGCCGGTGACCGGCGCCGCCCCGGCCGCGCCGGTGTTCAGCGCGGTGCCCATCGCCTCGGGCTTCGCCGCGTTCCTGGCCGCGGCCGGCGTCGCCGCCGCGCTGCGCGCGCGCCGCCACCTGCACCGGGGCCAGCGCCTGGAGGTGCCGCTGTTCGACGCCATGTTCGTGGCGCTCGGCTACCGGGCCTCGAAGCTGCCATCCCAGGAAGGCGTCGCCTTCGGCGGCGCAGGCCTGCGCCTGCTCGGCCTGTACCCGTGCGCGGACGGCCGGTGGATCTACTTCCACACGGGCAGCAAGCGGGCGCAGCAGTTCCTGGCCGCGGCCGGCGCCGACGGCGGGCTCGACGCCCCCGACGCCCGCGACCGGGTCGCGGCGCTGTTCGCCACCCGCCCGGCCCGCGACTGGGAGGACCTCGGCGCGGAGACCGGCGCCGAGGTGGCCATGGCCCGGACCACCGCCGAGTGGATCCGGGAGCCGCACGCCCTCGAGGGCGGCCTGGTCACCGAGGTGGACGACCCGCGCTACGGCCGGATGCGGCAGCCCGGCCTGGCCGCCACCATGTCCGCGACGCCGGGCGGGGTGCGCTTCCCGGCCCGCCCCGCCGGCGCCGACCGCGCCGCCATCCTGGCCGACCTCGAGGCCGTCGAGCGCCGCGCCCCGACGGCCGCGCCGGCCCCCGGGCCGGCGCCCGAGGCGGCCGGGGCGGCCGGGGCGCTGGCCGGCGTCACGGTCGTCGACCTGGCCATCGTCCTGGCCGGGCCGACCTGCGGGCGGACCCTGGCCGAGTTCGGCGCCGACGTGGTCAAGGTGGAGATGCCCGCCGAGCGCGCCCGCCGCGGCCTGGGCATGACCCCCGGCGCGTCCCCCGTGCTCCGGGCGTTCAACGTCGACGTCAACCGCGGCAAGCGCAGCATCGTCCTGGACCTGAAGGCCGACGCCGGGCAGGAGCTGCTGTGGGAGCTCATCGACCAGGCCGACGTGCTGGTCGAGAACTTCCGCGGCGGCGTCATCGACGCGCTCGGGTTCGGGTACGACGCGGTCCGCGCCCGGCGCCCCGGCATCGTCTACGCCTCGCTCAACACCTACGGCTACGCCGGCCCCTGGCGCAACCGGCCCGGCCACGAGCAGCTCGCCCAGACGGTCAGCGGCATGGCCGAGCGCTACGGCGGGGACGGCCCGCCGCTGCTGCAGAACGTCGGCGCCCTCGACGACTACGGCACCGGCGTGATGGGCGCCTTCGCCGTGATCGCCGCCCTGCTGCACCGGGACCGGACCGGTGACGGCCAGCACGTGACGACCGCGCTCACGAGAACGGCCGGGACGCTGCAGAGCCCGTTCTTCTACGAATTTACCGGCCAGAACGGGGACGTCCCGCGCGGCCAGGATGCGCGCGGGTATCAGGCGCGGCAGCAGCTCTATGCCGGGTCCGACGGGACCTGGTTCTTCCTGGGGGCGGGCGCCGCCGGGCTCTCGGGGGTCGAGGGACTCGGCGACCTGCCGGCCGAGCCGTCCAGCGCCGACCTGGCCGGCCGCTTCGCCCGCGCGCCGGCCGACGCCTGGATCGCGCGGCTGACGGCGGCGGGCGCGGGCGCGCACCGGGTGGTGCCGCTCGAGGAGCTGATGGACGACCCGTGGGTGCGGGCGCACGGGCTGATCACCGAGCGGTTCCATGAGGGCGTGGGCCAGGTCCAGCATCCGGGCCCGGCGGTGCGGATGTCGGTGACCCCGGTCCGGGTCGGCCGCCCCGCGCCGCAGCCCGGCGCCGACCGGGCGTCCGTGCTCGAGCAGCTCGGGCGGCGGGCGTGACCGCCGGGCCGGGCGAGCCGCGGCCGCTGGGCCAGCTCGACGCCCGGATGCCCGCCAGCTACGCCGAGCCGGTGCCCGCCGGGCTGCGGGTGCTGGTCGACTTCTTCGCGGCCCTGGCCGCGCGGGACCCGCGGGCGCTGGCCGCGCAGGTGCACTTCCCGTTCGCCACCTTCGAGGGCATCGAGCCGGTGATCGTCGCCGAGGAGGCCCGGCTGCTCGATGACCCGCCGCCGTCCCTGGACGTCCGGGCCGGCTCGGCCTTCCTCCAGCCGGGCTGCTACGACCTCCTGGACGAGGTCGCCGCGCACGTGTACGCGCCGACCGGCATCGGCTGCTCGCTGTCGTACTCGCGGTACGACGCCCGGGGCCAGCGCATCGGCACCAGCGACGGCATCTACGGCATCGCCAACAACAACGGCCGGTGGGGCATCCAGTGGATGTCGACCATCTTCACGCCCGCCCGCGGCATCGGCGTCCCGTACCCGGACGCCGAGGAGGCCGCGCTGCGCCGGAACCGGGACTGGATGCTCGGCTACACCCGGCGCGACCAGGACATCCTCAACTCGACCCAGCAGTTCGGCACCCGCGCCCACCTCACCTTGTCCAACCCGCGCGACAACGCCCGCAACGCCCGCGAGGGGAACCCGCTGGCGGGGTACGGGGTGGACGGCGTGACCAGCCGGCTCCGGGTCTCGACCCTGACCCCGGAGACCCTCGGCGGGCTCGACGCCAACTTCGACCGGTTCGCCGAGTGGGCGGGCGGGGGCGTGGGCCAGTGGGCCTACACGGTCAGCTGGCCCCAGGGCCGGGTGCTGCACTCCAGCGTGGACAAGACGCACGCGTTCCTGGGCTACCTGCGCTACACCGCCGACCACCGGCTCACCTCCGAGACGCACTCGCTCTCGGTGTCGACCTACCGCGACGGGCGGTGGGGGAGCGCCGGCGGCGTGGGCGTCATGATGTACCACGACCGCACCAACGACGAGCCGAGCTGAGGGCCCATGACGGCGACGATCCCCGATGACCTGGCCGACCTGCTGGAGCGGCCGCTGTACGGCAGCCTCGGCACGGTCCGGCCCGATGGCACCGTGCAGGTCAACCCGATGTGGTTCGAGTTCGACGGGGATGCCGTCCGCTTCACCCACACCACGTTCCGCGCGAAGTACCGCAACCTGCAGCGCAACCCGTCGATGAGCCTGCTGGTCACCGACCCGGACATCCCGCAGCGCTACCTGGAGGTCCGCGGCGCGCTGGCCCGGGTCATCCCGGACCCGGACGGCGCCTTCTTCGTCCGCCTCGGCCAGCGCTACGGCACCCCCGACCAGCAGCCCCCGCCCGACCGGGCCGACCGCGTCATCCTCGTCATGACCATCACCAAGACCACCCGCATGTAGGACCCGCCGCTAGCCTGGAGGCATGGCGGAGCCCGAGCCCGACTGGCGCGCGGCCGCGGCGGCCGGGGTGGCCGCGCTGCAGCGCTGGTACAGCCCGCGGACCGGCCTGTGGCGCACGGCCGGCTGGTGGAACGCGGCCAACGCGCTGACCGCCGTGATCGGCTACACCCGGGCCACCGGCGACCGCTCCTACGCCGGGGTCATCGAGACGACCTTCAGCCGCGCGCCCCGCACGTACCCGGAGTTCGTCAACACCTACTACGACGACAACGGCTGGTGGGGGCTGGCCTGGGTGGCGGCCTACGACCTGACCGGCGACGCCCGCTACCTCGACGCGGCCAAGGTCATCTTCGACCGCACCACCCGCGGCTGGGACGACACCTTCGGCGGCGGCGTGTGGTGGAGCCAGGCCCGGAAGTACAAGAACGCGATCCCCAACGAGCTGTTCCTGACCCTGGCCGCCCGGCTGCACCAGCGCGAGCCGAAGGCCGGCTACTACCGGTCGTGGGCCGAGCGCACCTGGAGGTGGTTCAGCGCCAGCGGCATGATCGGCGAGAGCGGCCTGGTCAACGACGGGCTCACCGCCGACGGCCGCAACAACGGCGACACCACCTGGACCTACAACCAGGGCGTGATCCTCGGCGGGCTGGCCGCCCTGCACGAGATCACCGGCGACCGTGCCTACCTGGACCGCGGCCAGTCCATCGCCGATGCCGCCCTGGGCGCGCTGGCCGGGCCGCCGGGCATCCTCACCGAGCCGCACGAGGCCGCGACCGGGCGCCGGGACCGGGACCGGCCGCAGTTCAAGGGGATCTTCGTCCGCCACCTGCACGACTTCGGCCGGGTCAGCGGCCGGCCGGAGTACGGCGCGTTCATCCTCGGCAACGCCCGGTCGATCTGCGCGAGCAACCGGAATGCCGCAGGTCAGTTCGGGCTGCGCTGGGCCGGCCCGTTCGACCGGGCCGACGCGGCCCGGCAGAGCTCAGCGGTCGACGTGCTCAACGCCGCGGTCGCCCTCACGGCCAGCTGACCCCGGCTCGACGCCGGCCGCCCCCGCCCCCGGGGCCGCCGCCGCGCCCGCCCCCGGCCTGGCCTCCCGCCGTCCCCGGACGGCGCCCATGATGACGCTGAGCCCGAGCGCCCCGGCCGGCACCAGCGTGACCAGCACGGGCAGCTGGTACCGCCAGGAGAACTCGAACAGGTCCGACACCAGCGTCACGAACGCCCCGACCCCGAAGAACAGCAGGCAGGCCAGGGCCTGCTGACGGCCCGCCGGGCCCGCCCGCCGCCGGAACGCCGCCACCGACCCGGCCAGCCCGGCCACGGTCAGCAGGGCCAGCAGCGGCCCCGGCGTGTACCCCCCGCCGAGCTGGTAGGACCGCAGGAACGCGGCCACCGGCCGCCAGACCGCGGGCGCGCCGCCGCCGAAGCGCGCGGTCGCGATCCGGGCGAACTTCCGCGTGGCATGCGAGGTGAAGTACGGGTACGTCTTCTGGAACTGCCACCGGGAGATCGGCGTATCCCCGGGGCTGGTCGTGCGGGTCATCGCGAACAGCTTCAGCACGTCCCGCCCGTAGGCCCGCACCAGCCGCTGCGGCTGCTGGGTCAGCACCTGGTGGTTGAAGTCAGACAGCTCGCTGTCGGCCAGCGGGCGCGGCACGTCGGAGTAGTACGGCCGGACCGGGGAGGCGGCGTTGTACTCGAGCCAGTCGGGTCCCTGCGCCTGCTGGGCCGGAGTCGGGCACAGGCCCCGCTCGGCGGCCGGCAGCCTGAGCGTGGCGCAGTCCGCGGCGGCCGCCGTGCGGCCGTAGAACGACGTGACGCCGGTGTGCGACAGCGCGAAGGCCCCGGTGGCGACCAGGGACACGGTGCAGTAAGCCAGGATCGGCACGGCGCACGCGCCGACCAGCGCGGCGGCCCGCCCGGCGGCGCGCCGCCAGCCGCCGCCCGCCCCGGCGACCAGCACGAACAGCGCCGCGGGGAGGATCACCGCCTCGCCGACCTGGGCCACCGTGGCCGAGGCGCCGAGCACCAGGCCGGCCGCGACGGCCCGCCGCCAGGTCAGCCGCGGCGACCACAGCAAGATGGCCACGCCGGCCACCAGCAGGGCCTGGAACAGCGTGCCCGGCATGACCGCCTGCTCGCTCTGCAGCTGGTAGCCGTCCAGCAGGACCGGCGCCATGGCCAGCGCGGCCAGCCAGCGGGCCACGCCGCGGCGCCGCAGCAGCACGTAGATGACCGCCGCCATGGCCAGCCCCAGCACGTGCTGGACCGCGGCCACGGCGTCGAAGTTGCCCACCAGCAGGACAGCCTTGAGCAGCCCCTTGTAGCCGACCGGGTCGTTGCCCTCGGCGTTGTACAGGTAGCGGTTGGTGTCGATATAGAACAGGGCCGGCCGGTAGGCGAGCTCCGCGAGCACCCGGAGCACCAGGCCGGCCGCCAGCAGCACCCCGGCCAGCCAGTGCCGCCGCAGCACCGCGACCGCGGGCTTCCCGTTGCTGTGTCCGGGCAGGGCCGCTAGCCCCCGCCCGACAGGTGCAGCAGGTGCAGGGCGACGGGGTGATCGCCCCCGGCCTGCCCGCCGCTGGAGTGCCACAGGGCCAGCACGACGGTGACGATGGCCAGCCACCGCGTCATCCGGTTGCGCGGGACCACCGCCAGCGCCACCCACGCGATGGCCGTGTACCAGGCGAAGACCCAGGGGGCGACCAGGACCCAGGCGAAGGTCAGCGCGAAGGGCGCCACCACCTCGCGCGGCTGGTCGGAGGAGATCCGCTGGTAGATCAGCCACGCGACCCCGAGCAGGGCGATCGGCCACAGGACGCTGATGAGCGTGTCCATGGTGCCCTTGCCGACGCCGAGGCCCACGCCGGCCTGCTGGAACAGCCACCACGGCGAGGGCAGGGTCACGAACTTCAGGCCGCCCACCAGCGCTTTCAGCGCGTTGAGCCCGTAGAAGCTGTATTCCAGGCCGACCACGGCCAGGGCGATGGCCGCGATCCGGGTCGTGCGCAGCCATTCGTGGCGTCGCAGCAGGGGCCAGGCCAGCCCGACCGCGATCAGCGCCGCGGTGGCCTTCACCCCGCCGCCCAGGCCCAGCAGCAGGCCGACCGCGACGTCGCCCCACAGGCCGCAGAACCGGCGGGCGACCAGGATCGCGGCGATGGCCACCGCCGCGACGAACGTGTCGAGATGGCCGCCGCCGACCATCTGCTGGATGATGACCGGGTTGGCCGTCCAGAACAGCGTCGCCCGGACCGGGTCGTCCGAGGTCTTGTACAGCAGCACGCCGATGCCGACGAAGGCGGTCCCGTTGAGGATCATCAGGACCCAGATGGTCGTGACCACGTGGGCGCCGCCGATCCACGCCGCGAAGGCCTGGATCCCGGTCGCCACCGGGCCGTAGACACTGACCTGGGTCCGCCAGATCGACCCCACCGCGGCGAGGTAGTTCGGCTCGTGCAGGGCGGCCGGCGTCATCACGTACGGGTTGTGGCCGAGCGACGCGATCCGGCCGTAGACCGCGTAGCTGGCCGTGTCCGACGAGCCCACCGGCGTCAGGCAGACCATGATCGCGACGATCCCGATGCTGGCCAGCAGCAGGTGCCGGGGGTTGGGCCGCCAGCCCTGGCTGTGCGCCCACAGCATCCCGGCCAGCCCCAGGCAGGCCAGGATGTCGCCGGTGTACAGGGCGGCGCTGGCGATGACGGGCTCGCGGGCCAGGGACGGCAGCAGCCGCGACAGCGGCAGCCGCAGCGGCAGCGTCTCGTCGTTCGGCGCGGTCGCCCCGACCAGCAGGCCCAGCAGCAGCCCGACGCCCGACACGGTCAGCGCGACCCGCGGGTTGGACAGCCGGCTCCAGGCCAGCTTGCGGATCACCGTGCTCATGACCCGCTCGACCGGGCCCGCGCGCGGCGCGAGCGGGTCGGCCCGGTCGGTGACCGGGGCGGGCGGGCCGGTCACCAGGGTGTCCTGGCCGTCGGGGTCCGCTGCCGCGGCGGATTCAGGCGCCTCAGCGGTGCCGTCCGGCCGGATTCCTCCGGGCGGGTCAGCCGCGTGGATGGACGCCTGCGCCACCTCGGTATTACCTCCAATGACGGACTGCGCGGCCGCGGCCGGCGACGTGCCGCCGTGCCACCCGCGCGGGTACCCGGAGAGCCCTGTCGCCTCTCCGGTCATCCGGCCCCGACGTCCACGTTAAGCCTAGGGCGGCAGTGCCGGGACCCACGCCAGATTTGACTGAATCGTGCTCTGCGGCGGCCCGGCCGGGCCGACCGGCCCGTCGGCCCGCTGCGCGTACCCCGGACCTTCCAGCCGAAACGTGGTCGTGCCCGCCTCAGCCTATGGCCTATCGTGTCAGACGTTCCTGCCGTCTGCAGATCGGGGAGGCCGTTGCTCAGCTGAGGTCGCCGAGTCCCGCGCGCTGGCCGCGCGATCCCGCTACCTCTGCCGGAGCTTCGTCATGCCTGCCCCCATTGTCCTGTCTGATCTCAGTTTCGCCTGGCCCGACGGCCGCGCCGTGTTCGACGGCCTCGACCTGGTCATCGGGGCCGGCCGCACCGGCCTGGTCGGCGCCAGCGGGGCCGGCAGGTCCACCCTGCTGCGGCTGATCGCCGGCGAGCTGGCGCCCGCGCGGGGATCCGCCGCGGTGACCGGCTCGCTGGGCTACCTCCGCCAGGACGTCACCCTGCAGGCGGGCCGGAGCGTCGCCGACGTGCTCGGCGTGGCCGGCGTGGCGGCGGCGCCACGACCTGGCGTTCCTGCGCGGCCTCGGCCTGACCCGGTGGCTGCGCCACGACGGCGGCCTGCGCGAGATCGACCCCCCGTGATGCCGCCGGCCCGGGGCCGGCCTTCTCATCCCGGCCGCCGCCCCGCAAGCTGGAGCCATGCGCATCGTGCAGATCTCTGACACTCACCTCAGCCACCTGGGCGGCCCGACCAACGACAACCTCGAGCGGCTCATCCCGTTCGTGAACGACCAGCTGCGGCCCGACCTCGTCGTGCACAGCGGTGATGTGCTGATCGCCGATCCCGACTCGGCCGCCGACCGGGTCACCGCCCGCGAGCTGCTGAGCGGGATCACCGCGCCCTTGCGAGTGGTGCCGGGCAACCACGACGTCGGGGAGCCGGGGGACGAGCCCTGGGCCGGGCTCGGGACGACCAGCGCCCGGGTCGCGGCGTTCGCCGGCGCCTTCGGGCCCGACCACTGGCTCGAGCTCGGCGAGTACGCGGTCATCGGGCTCAACAGCGAGGTCCTGTCCACCGGCCTGCCCGAGGAGCAGGCCCAGTGGGACTGGCTGGAGACCGTGCCCGCGCGGGTCGGCGGGCGGCCGGTGCTGGTGTTCTCGCACAAGCCGTTCTGGCCGCCGGCGCCCGGCCCGGCCGAGAACGCGGTGTGCATCCCCGGCCTCGAGCGGTACCGGCTGCTGCGCGCCCTGGCCGGCCTGGACGTCCGGGTCTTCGGGAACGGCCACCTGCACCAGTTCTCCCTCGGGCGCTACGGCGACGCGCTCACCGTCACCGCGCCGTCGACCGGCTTCGCCGGCCGGTCGGCCGAGCGCCTGACGGGCCACGGGCTCCAGCAGGCCGGGGTCGTGGAGTACCGGTGCGAGGACGGCGCTGTCGACGTGTACTTCCGCTCGGTGCCCGGCCTGGCCGAGCGCAGCCCGTTCGACACCGAGCAGTTCGTCACCACGGCCCGGTCGGTCGGCGTCACCTTCGGTGACTGAGGGCGCGCCGCCGCGCGGTCAGCCGTGATCGGGGCCGAGCAGCAGCCCGCGGGCCTGCTCGTGCGAGACGGCGCCGGGACGCCCGGCGGCCAGCCACTCGCGGTACTCCTCGATGGCGGCGGCCGCCTCGGCGCCGTCCAGGTCGTCGGGCGAGGCCAGCCGGGCCAGCGCGCGCAGCCGCCGGTACTCGGCCAGCGGCACGACCACCGCGGCCTCGCCGCCCAGGTGGATCACGTCATGCGCGCCGGAGCCGGCGGGCGGCTCGGCGGCCGACCGGGCGGTCGACGACTGGCCGGTCACGCGGCGGCCCGGCCGGTCACGCGGCCGCCCGCCGGGGGTGGCCGGGCTTCGGGACGGAAAGCCGGCCGGCGCGTTCCTGCAGAGTCCGCCGAGCATCCCCGTTCTGCATGGAGAGCAGAGTACCGGCCGCCCGGCGGTCACGTCCGCGCACGACCCGCCGCGCCGCGAACTTTCACGGTTCCGGCACGGCCGGCTACGGCAAGCTGCTGGCATGACCGATGACGACGATTACCGCCGGGCTCTGGACTGCGCGCAGGACCTCCTCGGACAGCCGCTTGAGCTGCCACTTCACCCCGGCGAGCCGGCTGTCGGGGCCGATTTCCGGCGGCTGGCCACCGTGCACACCTTCGGCGACGCGTGGCCCCGCGCGGGCCTGGACCCGCGCACCCGCGCGCTGATCTCGGTCGCCATAGCGGCCGCGCTCGGGACCGGCGAGCCGCTCCGCGGCCAGCTGCGGATCGCGCTGCACGCCGGCGTGACCACGGCGGAGATCGTGGAGCTGTTCATTCACCTGGAGGCCTACGCGGGGGCGGCGCGGGCGTTCGACAGCTATCAGGTCGCGCTCGCCGTCTTCGCCGAACGCGCCGCCGGGCCGGCGGCCGGGGCATGACGGCGGCGCGGGCAGCCCGCCCGGGCGGCCGGCGCGCCGCCGGGGAGCTTGAGCAGCCCGCCGGGGCCAAGTAGCCTGCGGCGCATGCCCTGGCCCGCCGCGAACTACGAGCAGTGGCGCGAGACGTGCGACACCCTGCACGCCCACGCGCAGGTCCTCGGCAAGCTGGCGGTCCGGCTCGCCCCGCCCGAGCCGCAGCTCCAGCACGCCGCGCTGCGGCTGACGGCGCGGGGCTGGGAGACCGCGCCGCTGGCCGCGCCGGACGGCTCCGGCGCGCTCGTAGCGCTGCTGGACCTGCGGACCCACCAGGCGGTCATCGAGCACAGCGCCGGCCCGTCGGTGGCGGTCCCGCTCGGCCCGGACCGGCCGGTCGGCGAGGTGACCCAGGCCGTGCTGGCCGCCGTCGGCGAGCTGGGCGGGCCGGTGCAGATCGACCCGACGCCCCAGGAGGTGTCGTGGACGGTGCCGCTCGACGAGGATGACGAGCACACGCGCTACGACCCGGCGCAGGTCGCTGACTACTTCGCGGCGGCCACCCAGGCGGCACTGGTGCTGGCCGCCTTCCGGGCGCCCTACCGCGGCCGGTCGACGCCGGTCAACGCCTGGTGGGGCTCGTTCGACCTGGCCGTCAGCCTGTTCTCGGGGCAGCGCGCCGACCCGCCCTCGACGGACTTCATCATGCGCAACGCCATGGACAGCCAGGAAGTCGCGGTCGGCTGGTGGCCCGGCGACGCCCGCTACGGCCGGGCAGCGTTCTACGCCTACGCGCACCCGGCGCGCGACGGGTTCGGCGACCGTGCCCTCACCCCGGCCGCCGCGCGGTGGGACGGCAGCCTGGGGGAGTACATCCTGGACTGGGACGATGTCCGGTCCGGCGCGGACGCGCTGGAGTTCGCCCGGTCGGCGTTCCGGCACGCGTGCACCGTCTGCGAGTGGGACCCGGCCCTGGCCGCCAGCGCCGACTCGGTCCCGCCGCCCGTGTCCTGATGCCGGCCGGCCGCTACCCGGCCTGGTCGAGGAGCTGGCGGAGGGTCGCCGAGTACTGCTGCAGCGCCGCCCGGCCGGCGTGGGTGAGGCTCACCGCGGTGCGGGCCGCGCTGCCCTGCCGCGACTTGACGCTCGTGACGTAGCCGGCCTCCTGCAGCTTGCGCAGGTGGGTGATGAGGTTCCCGGCCGTCAGGCCGAGGAGGTCCTGCAGCCGGGAGAACGAGATGCTGTCGTCCGCGGGCAGCGCGGCCAGGATCACGGCGATGCGCAGCCGCGCGGGCACGTGGATGACCGGGTCCAGGTCGGGCGGCGGCTCCGGCGGCGGCTCGGTCACGGGCGGTGCCGCAGGGCCAGGAAGCCCGCCATGGCCAGGAAGCCGCCGCCCCCGGCCAGCGCCCCGATCAGCAGCACGCTGACCGGGCCGGCCCAGGCCCCGGCCGCCGCGACCGCGGCCAGCCACACGCCCAGGCCGAACATGGACCAGTCCAGCCAGATGCCGGCGGCCAGCACGTAGATCAGGCCGGTGACCAGGATCGGCCCGGCCCCGCCGACAATGCCGAGGACCCGGGCCGAGGCGCCGTCGTGGCCGAGGGCGCCCTCGATGACAAACAGCGCGGCGAAGCCGATAGGCCAGGACAGGCCGTAGATCCGGCCCGCCACCGCCGACGGGCCGCGCACGCCCCGGGTCGCCCGGGTCACCACGATCATCGTGACCCCCACCGCGGCCAGGATGAGGACGGCCAGGACGGCCACCGCCGCCCCGGACGGGCCGTGGTAGGGGCGCTGGCCGCGGACCGAGAGCCACATGGCCCCGAGGCCGATCAGCCACGCCGCGCCCCACGGGAGGTAGACGAGCGGCAGCCGGATGGCCAGCGCGCTGCGCGCCTGGTCGTGCGTGGCCGCCATGAGCGCGGCCGCTTCCCGCGGGTCCATGGTCGTCTCGTCGCGGCTCATCGCGGTCCGGCTGGCGCGCCGGGGGACCCGGGCGTGCCGTCGCGCTCAAGCGCGCCGCCCGGCTTCAGCGCGCCGCCGCGCGGGGCGGCGCTCCGCAGGCACCCGGCGGCGCAGGCGACGCAGACCACGCCGCCCGCCACCCCGGCGACCAGGCTGGGCCGCATCCCCGCGGCCGCGCCGGCCGCCGCGGCGCCGGCCGCCGCCGCGGCCAGCACGAGCCCGGCGGCGGTCAGGCCGGGGATGCGGAACATCCGGTCCAGCGGCAGGAAGTGGACGCCGACCACCAGCAGGGTCCACGCCGGGGCGTAGGCCGGGCGGCCGCCCGCGCCCAGGGCCGCGTTGCCGGCCACGATCGCGATGACCTCCGCGGCGACCACCGTCCAGTAGCCGCGGCGGAGCCGCGCGTCATCCATCGCCGAGGGCCCGGCGGGCAGCCGCCGGAGCAGGACGCCGGCCGCCACGACGACCGCCAGTGCGGCCACCGAGCCGGCCTGCAGGAACGCGGCCGAGCCCTCGGCCAGCCCGGACTGGCCCCAGCTGAACCAGGCCAGCCCGGCCACGCCGAGGATCAGCGCCGTTATCGCCAGGTCGCGGCCGGACGAGGCGGCCGGACCGGACGGCCGGGCCGGAATGGCCGTCGCGCGGTCCGCGGGCCGCGCGCCGGTGGTGCTGCCGGGAATGGCGCGGGTGTCGCTCATGTCCTCTCCTCGCCAAGGCCGGGGCCGGGGTGGCCCGCAAGACTTTGTGCCGCAAAGTTAACGTACTTTGCGACACAAAGTCAACCCGGCCCCGGGCGAGGATCAGCCGCCGATCCAGACCGACTTGATGTTGCAGAACTCGCGGATGCCCTGCGCGGCCAGCTCGCGCCCGTGCCCGGAGCTCTTGATCCCGCCGAACGGCAGCTGCGGGTACGAGGTCACGTTGCCGTTGATGAACACCATCCCGGCGGCGAGTTCCGCGACGAGCCGGTCTCGTTCCGTATCGTCGGTCGTCCACGCGTTCGCGCCGAGCCCGAACTCGGTGGCGTTGGCCAGCTCCACGGCCGCGTCGAGGTCCGCCACCCGGTACAGCGTGGCCACCGGGCCGAACACCTCCTCGGTGTGCACGCGCATGTCCGGCGTGATGCCGGCCAGTATCGTCGGCGGGTAGTAGAAGCCGGCCCGGTCGGGCGCGGCGCCCCCGCACAGCACCTTCGCGCCCCTGGCCACCGCGTCGGCCACCAGCTTCTCGACGTCGTCGCGCTGCTGCTCGGAGGCGAGCGGGCCCACGTCGGTGCCGGCCGCCATCGGGTCCCCGACGGCCAGGCCCGCCATCTCGTCGGTGAACCGCCGCTCGAATTCCTCGTACACGTCCTCGTGCACGATGAAGCGCTTGGCCGCGATGCACGACTGGCCATTGTTGAGGGTGCGCGCGAACGCGGCCACCCGGGCCGCCCGGCCCAGGTCGGCCGACGGCATCACGACGAACGGATCGCTCCCGCCCAGCTCGAGCACGACCTTCTTGATCTCGCTGCCGGCAATGGCCGCGACCGACTGCCCGGCCGGCCCCGACCCGGTGAGGGTGGCGGCCACGACCCGCTCGTCGCGCAGGATGCCCTCGACCCGCGCGGACCCGACCAGCAGGGTCTGGAACGCGCCGGGCGGGAAGCCGGCCCGGTCGAACAGGTCCTGGAGGAACAGGGCCGTCTGCGGCACGTTCGACGCGTGCTTGAGCAGCCCGACGTTGCCGGCCATCAGCGCGGGCGCGGCGAAGCGCATGACCTGCCACAGCGGGAAGTTCCACGGCATGACGGCCAGCACCGGGCCGAGCGGCTCGTACCGGACGAAGGCCTGGGCCGCCCCGACCGCGCCGGCGTCGGCGGGCTCGTCGGCCAGGAACCCGGCGCCGTGGTCGGCGTAGAACCGGCAGGCGGTGGCGCACTTGGCCACCTCCTGCTTGGCGGCGGCCAGCGTCTTGCCCATCTCGGTCGTCATCATCGCCGCGACCTGGTCCTGCTCCTCGTCCAGGATCTCGGCCGCCCGGCGCAGCCACCGGGCCCGCAGGTCGAAGGCGGTGCGGCGGTAGCTGGCCGCCGTGGCGGCGGCGGCCGCCAGGCACCGCTCGACGTCCTCCGCGCTCATCTCGTCAAAGGTCTTCACGGTCTCCCCGGTCGCGGGGTTGACGGTCGAGATCGCCATGATTCCTCCCTTTCGCCACGACAGCGTCGCGCGGCGGCCTGATCTGGACCCTGCCCCCTTGCCCCCGGCCCACACAAGCCCCCGGCCGCCTCTCGCTCGGCGCGCGCGCCGCGGCGGCGGCCGGCCACCCGCGGCCGGTGATTCCCGCCCTGGCCTCGGGGGGGCCGGCCCTTTACGCTTAGGCCACTGCGGCCCGGGTGGCCGCGCCACGGGGACGGGGACCGCCCTTGAAGAGCGCCAACGAATTCTGGTCGATCGCCATTCTGGTCGTGTTCATCATCGTCTGCTTCACGACCGCCACCGTGTCGACGATCCGGCGCAACCGCGGTCGGCGCCGCCCCCGCGGGGCTGATCCGGTCGGCTGGTGGTCGCCCAGCGGGCCAGATGGCCCCCGCGACGGGCGCCACGGCGGCGGGCACCACGGGGGCGGGCACCACGGCGGCTGGAGCGGCGGTGGCGACGGCGGCGGCAGCGCGGGTGGTCACCATGGCTGAGACCTTCCCGGGCGCAGCGGCCACTGGGGCGGCGGTGGCGGGCACCACCACGGCGGTGGTGGCGGTGGCCATCACGGCGGCGGCGGCGGAGGCGGCGACAGCGGCGGCGGCGGCCACCACGGCTGACCGGCCTGCGGGCCGGCCTCGGCCGCTGATGTCCGGCCGGCCAGCTGGCCTATTCCAGGATGACGTTCTTACCGGCCGGCCAGGACGGCGGTCAGGGTGCCTGCGGGAAGATCTCGATGACGCACCGTGACCCGGGTGCCCGGCCCAGCCGCGCATCGCCGGTGAGCAGGGTGGCGTCCAGCACCTCGGCCAGGGCCACGTAGGCCGCGTCGCACACGGTCAGGTTCTCGCGTAGCTCCCAGCACCGGGCCAGCAGCGGGCGATGCGAGACTCTGCGAGCGGGGAGGGCCGCGAGATCGCCTAGCGCGAGCCCGGCGCGCCGGGCATCCAGGGCGCCGAGCCGGATTTGCCGCCGGAGCACAGAGGCAACCTCAAGGTCGGCTAGTTCGGGCAGTGCCAGGCGCTCGCCGCGAAGGCGGGCTCGGGCCTGGTCCCCGTCCGGCCCGTCATCGGCCAGCGCGACGACCAGGATGCTGGCGTCAGCGATCAGCACGGTCGTCCCGGACGGCCGCCACGGCGTCGGCCAGCGGGACGGACCCGCCGGATCGTCCGCCCGCCCGGTCCAGGACCTCCTCCAGCGTCGGCTGGTCGGCCTCCTCGATGAGCCGGGCGCGCAGATACTCCTGCAGGGACTGGTGGGCAGCGGCCGCGCGCTGGCGCAGCACGGCGTGCGTCCGCTCGGGGACGTCCTTGATCTGGACGCTAGGCATGGCGCCATTCTGGCGCCATTGGCGCCAGAACACAACTACCCGAGCCGGCCGATGCCCCCGTCAGCGCCGGGGAGCGCGACGCTGCGGCGGCTAGTCGACGTGGCGGGCGGCGCCCTGGTCGGCGGACAGGGCCATGGCCGCGTAGGCGCGCAGGGCCGCGCTGACCGGGCGGTCGCGCTCCGCCGGCTGCCAGCCGGCCTCGTCGCGGGCCGCGCGCCGCTGGGCGAGGACCGCGTCGTCCACGACCAGGGTGAGCGACCGGGCCGGGATGTCGATCTCGATGATGTCGCCGTCCTCGACCAGGCCGATGAGCCCGCCCGCGGCCGCCTCAGGCGACATGTGCCCGACGGACAGGCCGCTGGTGCCGCCGGAGAACCGGCCGTCGGTGATGAGCGCGCAGGACTGGCCGAGCCCGCGGCCCTTCAGGAAGCTGGTCGGGTAGAGCATCTCCTGCATGCCCGGCCCGCCCCTGGGCCCCTCGTACCGGATCACGACGACATCCCCGGCGCCCACCGCGCCCGAAAGGATCCCGTCGACCGCGTCTTCCTGCGACTCGAACACCTTGGCCGGGCCGTTGAAGGTGAACAGCTCCTCGGGCACGCCGGCGGTCTTGACGATCGCGCCGTCCGTCGCGAGGTTGCCGTACAGCACGGCGAGCCCGCCGTCCTTGGTGTGGGCGTGCGGCGCGTCCCGGATGCAGCCGGTCTCGACGTCGAGATCCAGCGTCTCCCAC
>DASYBB010000104.1:0-3485 GCA_036501025.1 Streptosporangiaceae bacterium | reverse complement strand
CCTCAAGGCCCCGGCCGCGCAGCCGGTCAGGCAGCGGGCGCTGGCCTGGGCCGACGTGGTGATCGCGAACTTCGCGCCGGGCGCGCTGGACCGGCTCGGCCTGGGCTTCGACGCGGCGGTCGCGGTGAACCCGGACATCGTGGTGGTGGAGATGCCGGCCTTCGGGAACGAGGGCCCGCTGAGCCATCACGTGGGCATGGGCCAGACCATGGAGGCGGCCTCGGGCATGGCCAGCCTGATGGGCTACGACGGGGATCACCCGTCGCTGACCGGCACGGCGTTCCTCGACCCGGCCGGCGGCCTGCACGGCGCCGCGGCGGCGCTGACCGCCCTGTACCTGCGCGAGGTGACCGGTGAGGCGCAGTACGTCGAGGTGCCCCAGGTGGAGGCGGCGCTGCACTGGATCGGGCCGCAGATCCTGGCCGCCGAGGCCGGGGCGGCGCCGGCGCCGGCCGCCGGGAACGAGGTTCCGTCCGCGGCCCCGCACGATGCCTACCGCTGCGCCGGGGACGACGAGTGGGTCGCCATCGAGGTGCGGGACCGCCGCGACTGGTCACTGCTGTGCGCGGTGATCGGCCGGCCGGATCTCGGGCACGACCCGGCGCTGGCCAGCCCGGCCGGCCGCCGCGAGCGGCCGGGGGTCATCCGGGCGGCGATCGAGGCCTGGAGCGCGCAGTTCACCAAGGAGGGCGCGGCCCGGCAGCTGCAGCGGGGCGGGGTCATCGCCGCTCCCGTGGCGACCGGGGCCGACGTCGCCCAGGATCCGCATTTGTGGGCGAGAGGGTTCTTCACCGCGCTTGACCACCCCGATGCCGGGCGGCATTTCTACCCGGGCGTGGCGGTCCGGGCCGGGGTGACGCCGCGGCCGCTGGGCCGGGCGGCGCCGCGGCTGGGCGCGGACAACGCGGCGGCCCTGGCGCTGTTCGGGCTGTCGGCGGCCGAGGCGGCCGAGCTTGAGCGGCAGGGCGTGACCGCGACCCGGCCGGCGGGCCGGTGAGCGTCAGCGGGCCGGTGAGCGCGGGCGGGCCGTTCGCGGGGCTGCGGGTGGTCGAGCACAGCCGGCACCTGGCGGGCGCCGTGGCCGGGCGGATGTTCGCGGCCCTGGGCGCCGAGGTGATCAGCGTCGGGCCGGGCGCCGCCGACGATGCCGTCTCCTGGCACCTCAGCGCCGGGAAGCAGCTGGCCGAGGCGGACGAGCCGACCCCGGCGGGCCAGGCGCTGCTGGCGGACCTGCTCGACAGCGGCCCGGACGTGTGGATCTGCGACACGCTGGGCGAGGCGGGCCGGGTGGCGAACCGGCCGGGCGGCACGATCGCGGCCGCGGTCAGCGACTTCGGCGAATCGGGGCCGCGGCGGGACTGGCGCGGCAGCGAGATGATCCACCAGGCGCTCAGCGGCGTGATGGGGCAGACCGGGGAGGCGGGCCGCGAGCCGCTGTTCGGCCTGGCATCGCGGGCGTACTCCGCGGCCGGCGTGGCCCTGTTCGGGAGCGTCGTGGCGCGGCTGGTCGCCCGCGAGCGGCACCGGCGCGGGCCGGCCGGCGGGCCTGCGGGTGAGCCGCCGCTGGAGGTGACGGTCACCGAGACGGCGGCCTCGATGGGGCAGAACGAGGTGACGACCTACTGGTACTCGGGCACGTGGCCGCGCCGCGGCCGCTACCCCGGCCTGGTCGGCAAGGTCCCGTGCGCGGACGGCTGGGTCGTGGTCTTCGGCCTGGGCCGCTGGGACGTCATCTGCCGGGCGTTCCGGTGCCCGGAGCTCGCCTCCGACGAGCGGTTCGCGCTGGTCCCGGACCGGATCGCGCACTGGCAGGAGGCGCTGGCGATGCTCGCCGACGCGGCCCGGGGCCTGACCCGCGACGAGATCGTCACCGCGGCGCAGGGCGAGCACGCGACGGTCGAGCACATCAACACGCTCGCCGACCTGCGGCGGTCCGAGCATCTGGCCCAGCGGCAGTTCTGGCGGGAAGCGGGTAAGGGCGGCACCGGGCCCGGCGTCGCGCTCGGGCCGGTCTTCCGGGTCCGCAGCCGGCCGGGGTGGGTCACCGCGCCCGCACGGCCGGCCGAGGCCCGCGAAGCCGCGAGCAGGGAGAGCGGGGCGTGACCGGGCGGCCCCCCGGGTCAGGGGCTGGCCCGCTCGCGGGAATCCGGGTACTCGACCTGACCGACCAGTCCGCGGTGTTCGGCACCCGGCTGCTGGCCGACCTCGGCGCGGACGTCGTCCGCGTGGAACCGCCGGGCGGGGACGGCGTGCGCGCCATGGCGCCGTTCCTGGGCCGCTCGCCCGGCACCGAGCGGTCGCTGTGGCACCTCTATCACAACGCCGGCAAGCGGTCAGTAACGGCAGACCGGGCCACGCCGGAGGGCCGCACCGACTTCTGGGACCTGGTGGCCGGCGCCGACGTGATCATCGAGACCGAGCGGCTCGACCCCGCAAAGGTCACGGCACGGAACCCGTCGGCGGTCCACGTCACCGTCAGCCCGTTCGGCCTGGACGGCCCTCGCGCGCAGTGGCGCGCGACCGACCTGATCTCGGTCGCGGCGGCCGGGCTCGCGTTCGTGAGCGGCGACCCGGCCGGCCCGCCGGTCCAGCCGGGCGCCGACCAGGCCCACAAGCTGGCCGGCCTGGCCGCCGCGGCCGCAGCCGCGATCGCCCTGCACGGCCGCGACCGGACACCGGGCCGCCCGGGCGTCCACATTGACCTGTCGGCCCAGGAAGTCGTCGCGACCACCGTGGTGCAGACGGCCAACCCGTCACGGTGGGCCTGGCAGGGCCAGGTGCCCCGGCGGCCGGGCCTGGGCCAGGTCTATCAGTGCGCGGACGGCGGCTGGGTGACCATCACCGTGCGGCCCGGCCGCCGCGAGCGGTTCGCCCGGTGGGCCGAGCGGATCGGCGCGCTCTCCGCGGCAGACCTGCGACCGCTCCTGGAGCCCGACCTGGAGCCGGCATCAGCCGAGCCGGTCATCAGGCGGGTCGTGACCGCGGTGCCGCGCGCCGAGGTCATGACCGCCATCCGGGAGCTCGACCTCATGGGCCTGCCCGTCAGCACGCTGGCCGACCTGCGGCACTGGGATCACCTCGACTCCATCGCCGAGTTCGCCGACGTCCCCCACGAGACCCTGGGGCTGACACTGCGCTTCCCCCGCTCCCCGGCCGGCCAGCTCGCGGCAGCGCCCACCAGGCGGGCACCCGGGCTCGGCGAGCACACCACGGAGGTCCTGGCGGCGGCGCGGCGCCCGCCGGCCCGCCAGCCGGCAGGGACCCGGCTGGACCTGTCCACCGCGCTGGCCGGCATCCGCGTCGTCGACTTCTGCTGGATGCTCGCCGGGCCGCTGGGGACGCGGCTGCTGTCCGATTTCGGCGCCGAGGTCATCCGGGTCGAGGCCGGGCCGCGCGCCTACCCGGACGTCTTCCCGCCCGGGACCGACGACCCCAGCACGGGCGCCTTCCACAACACCCTCAACACCCAGAAGCGCTCCGTCACC
>DASYBB010000103.1:0-42622 GCA_036501025.1 Streptosporangiaceae bacterium | reverse complement strand
TTCTTCAGGCTACGAGGCATCGTCAGGTGCTCCTACCGCTTCTTCTTGCCGCGCCGACGGGAGATCAGCTGGTCGCTGGGCTTGTGCGCCTGGCGGGTCCGGCCCTCGGGCTGGCCCCACGGGCTGACCGGGTGCCGGCCGCCGGAGGTCTTGCCCTCGCCGCCGCCGAGTGGGTGGTCGATCGGGTTCATCGCCACGCCGCGGACGGTGGGCCGGCGGCCCTTCCAGCGGCTGCGGCCGGCCTTGCCGAGCTTGATGTTGCCCTGCTCGGCGTTGCCGACCTCGCCCACCGTGGCCCGGCAGCTCACGTCGACCCGCCGGATCTCGCCCGAGGGCATGCGCAGCTGCGCGTACTTGCCCTCCTTGGCCAGGAGCTGGACGCCCGACCCGGCCGACCGGGCGATCTTGGCCCCGCCGCCGGGACGCAGCTCGATCGCGTGCACCACGGTGCCGGTCGGGATGTTCCGCAGCGGAAGGCAGTTGCCGGACTTGATGTCGGCGCCCGGCCCGTTCTCCACCCGGTCGCCCTGCTTCATGCCCTGCGGGGCGAGGATGTAGCGCTTCTCCCCGTCGGCGTAGTGCAGCAGCGCGATCCGGGAGGTGCGGTTCGGGTCGTACTCGATGTGCGCGACCTTGGCCGGCACGCCGTCCTTGTCCGCCCGCCGGAAGTCGATCAGCCGGTAGGCGCGCTTGTGGCCGCCGCCCTGGTGCCGGGTCGTGATCCGGCCGTGCACGTTCCGGCCGCCGTGGCCGTGCAGCGGGCGCACCAGTGACTTCTCCGGCTCACTGCGCGTGACCTCGGAGAAGTCGGCGCCGCTCGCCCCTCGCCTGCCGGGGGTCGTCGGCTTGTACTTGCGGATACCCATGTGCTCAAGCTCCTATGGATCGCCGGGCTAGGCCGGACCGCCGAAGATGTCGATCCGCTCGCCCTCGGCGAGGCTGACGATGGCCCGCTTGGTGTCCGGCCGCTTGCCCCAGCCGAACCTGGTCCGGCGGCGCTTGCCCGGCCGGTTGAGGGTATTCACGCCGGTGACCTTGACGTTGAACACCGCCTCGACGGCCTGCCGGATCTGGGTCTTGTTCGTGCCCGGCGCGACGATGAACGTGTACTTGCCGTCATCGGCCAGCCGGTAGCTCTTCTCGGAGATCACCGGCCGGATCAGGATGTCCCGGGGGTTGGTGGTCTTGTTCACGGCTGGCCATCCTTCTCAGACTGCGCAGTCTCCGTCTTCAGGCTCCGCGCGACGAAGCTGTCCAGCGCGGCCTGAGTGAAGACCACGTGATCGCTGACCAGCACGTCGTAGGTGTTCAGCTGGCCCGCGTCGAGCAGGTGCACGTTGTCGACGTTGCGCAGGCTGCGCCAGGTGACCGTGTCGGTGACCTGGGTCACGACCAGCACGTGCCGGGCCGCCCCGGTGAGGGCGGCCAGCGCGGCCACGGCGTCCTTGGTTCGCGGCGCGTCGCCGCTGACCAGGCTCTCGACCACGTGCACGCGGCCGTGCCGGGCCCGGTCGGACAGCGCGCCGCGGAGCGCGGCGACCTTCATCTTCTTGGGCGTCCGCTGGTCGTAGGACCGCGGGTGCGGGCCGAACACGACACCGCCGCCGGCAAACTGCGGGGCGCGGGTCGAGCCCTGGCGCGCCCGGCCGGTGCCCTTCTGGCGGTACGGCTTGCGGCCGCCGCCGCGGACCTCGCCGCGCCGCTTGGTCGAGGCCGTGCCCTGCCGGGCCGCCGCCTCCTGGGCCACGACCACCTGGTGGATCAGCGGCACGTTGACCTTCACGTCGAAGATCTCAGCGGGCAGCGCCGGATCAGTGGCGGCGCTCGTCTTCGCCGGGCTCATTTCTTCGCCTCCATCGGCCGCCCGCCGGCGGCGAGCGGGGTCTTCACGGCACTGCGGACCAGGACCAGCCCGCCGCGCGGGCCGGGGACGGCGCCCTTGATGAGCAGCAGCCCGCGGTCGGCATCCACGCGGTGCAGGGTCAGCTTGGGGGCGGTCGTCCGCTCGCCACCCATCCGGCCGGCCATCCGGACGCCCTTGAACACGCGGCCCGGGTAGGCACAGCCGCCGATGGCGCCGGGCGAGCGGTGCTTGCGCTTGGTGCCGTGCGAGGAGCTGAGGCCCTTGAACCCGTGGCGCTTCATGACGCCGGAGAAGCCCTTGCCCTTGCTCGTGGCCGTGACGTCGACGAGCTCGCCCGGCTCGAACACGGTGGCCATGACTTCCTGGCCCAGCGTGTAGTCCGTGGCGTCGTCGGTGCGCAGCTCCACCAGGTACCGGCGGGGGGTCACGCCGGCCTTCGCGAAGTGGCCGGCCTCGGGCCGGTTCACCTTGCGCGGGTCGATCTCGCCAAAGCCGAGCTGGACGGCGGCGTAGCCGTCCGCGTCCGGCGTCCGCACCGCGGTGACGACGCAGGGACCTGCCGCGACCACGGTAACGGGCACCATCCTCCCGCCATCGTCGAAGACCTGGGTCATACCGAGCTTGGTGCCCAGGACCCCCTTGATCTGCTTGGTCATCTCGGTGCGTCCCTCTACAGCTTGATCTCGATGTCGACGCCCGCAGGCAGGTCCAGCCGCATCAGCGAGTCGACCGTCTTCGGCGTCGGATCGATGATGTCGATCAGTCGCTTGTGCGTGCGCATCTCGAAGTGCTCCCGCGAGTCCTTGTACTTGTGCGGTGAGCGGATGACGCAGTACACGTTCTTCTCGGTCGGCAGCGGCACCGGGCCAGCGACCTTCGCGCCCGTCCGCGCCACCGTGTCGACGATCTTCCGGGCCGAGTTGTCAATGACCTCGTGGTCATAGGCCTTGAGCCGGATGCGGATCTTCTGTCCCGCCATGTGGCTTCCTTCGTGTTAGTCGGAGGGGATCCCCCGAGCCCCGCCGCTGCCTTCTGCAACTGCCTGCTCAGTGTGCTGCGCGGCGGCCCGGGGGCCGCCGCGCAGCGCGCTGTTACTTCTTGATGTTGGTGACCCGGCCGGCGCCGACCGTGCGGCCGCCTTCCCGGATCGCGAACCGGAGGCCCTCTTCCATGGCGATCGGCTGGATGAGGCTGACCACCATCTCGGTGTTGTCACCGGGGAGCACCATCTCGGTGCCCTCGGGCAGGGTGACCACGCCCGTGACGTCCGTGGTGCGGAAGTAGAACTGCGGCCGGTAGTTGTTGAAGAACGGCGTGTGCCGGCCGCCCTCGTCCTTGGACAGGATGTAGACCTGCGCGTCGAACTCGGTGTGCGGGGTGTTGGTGCCCGGCTTGATGATGACCTGGCCGCGCTCCACGTCCTCGCGCTTGGTGCCGCGCAGCAGCAGGCCCGCGTTGTCGCCGGCCTGGCCCTCGTCGAGGATCTTGTGGAACATCTCGACGCCGGTGACCGTGGTCTTGGTCGACTTCTCCTTGATCCCGATGATCTCGATTTCCTCACCGGTGTGGATCACGCCGCGCTCGATCCGGCCCGTCACCACGGTGCCGCGGCCGGTGATCGAGAAGACGTCCTCGACCGGCATCAGGAACGGCCGCTCGACGTCGCGAACCGGCTCCGGGATGCTGTCGTCGCAGGCGGTCATCAGCTCGACGACCTTCTCGCCCCACTCGGCGTCGCCCTCGAGCGCCTTCAGCGCCGACACCCGGATGACCGGTACGTCGTCGCCGGGGAACTCATAGGTGCTGAGCAGCTCGCGGACCTCGAGCTCGACCAGCTCGAGGATCTCCTCGTCGTCCACCATGTCGGCCTTGTTGAGCGCCACCACGATGTAGGGCACGCCGACCTGGCGGGCCAGCAGCACGTGCTCGCGGGTCTGCGGCATCGGGCCGTCGGTCGCGGCCACGACCAGGATCGCGCCGTCCATCTGGGCGGCACCGGTGATCATGTTCTTGATGTAGTCCGCGTGACCCGGGCAGTCGACGTGCGCGTAGTGCCGCTTGTCGGTCTGGTACTCGACGTGGGAGATCGAGATCGTAATCCCGCGCTCCTTCTCTTCCTTCGCGTTGTCAATCTGGTCGAACGCGTACTCCGGGTTCACGTCCGGGAACTTGTTGTGCAGAACCTTGGTGATGGCCGCGGTCAGGGTCGTCTTGCCATGGTCGATGTGACCGATGGTGCCGATGTTGACGTGCGGCTTGGTCCGCTGGAACTTGGCCTTCGCCACTTGGGGTCTCCTCGTTGCGATCGTTTTCCCCACCGCGGTGGGGCCAGGCGCTCGCGCGCTCTGCTTGGTTCCGTCCTACTGGTTTCTGGATGGTGGCTATTCGCCGCGCGCCTTGGCGATGATCTCCTTGGCGATGCTTGGCGGCACCTCGGCATATGAGTCGAACTGCATGGTGTAGTCCGCCCGGCCCTGGGTCCGGCTGCGCAGGTCGCCCACGTAGCCGAACATCTCTGACAACGGGACGAGAGCCCGGACCACGCGCACCCCGGACCGCTCCTCCATGGCCTGGATCTGGCCGCGGCGACTGTTCAGGTCGCCGATGACCTCGCCCATGTAGTCATCGGGGGTCCGGACCTCCACCGACATCACCGGCTCCAGCAGGACTGGGTGAGCCAGCGCGGCAGCCTTCTTGAAGGCCATCGACCCAGCGATCTTGAACGCGAGCTCGGAGGAGTCCACCTCGTGGTAGGCGCCGTCCGTCAGCGTGACCTTCACGTCGACGATCGGGTAGCCGGCCAGCACGCCGAACTCAGCGGCTTCCTGGCAGCCCGCGTCCACCGACGGGATGTACTCCCGCGGGACCCGGCCACCGTGGATCTTGTTCTCGAACTCGTACCCGCCGCCGTCGCCGCCGGTCGGGCCGAGGTTGATGACCACCCGCGCGAACTGGCCGGCGCCGCCGGTCTGCTTCTTGTGGGTGTAGTCGACCTTCTCGGCCAGCTTCCGGACGGTCTCGCGGTAGGCGACCTGGGGCCGGCCGATGTTGGCCTCGACCTTGAACTCCCGCCGCATGCGCTCGACCAGCACCTCCAGGTGCAGCTCGCCCATGCCCGAGATGATCGTCTGCCCGGTCTCCTCGTCGGTCCGGACCTGGAAGGTCGGATCCTCCTCGGCCAGGCGCTGGATGGCGATGCCCAGCTTGTCCTGGTCGCCCTTGGTCCTGGGCTCGATGGCCACGTTGATGACGGGCGCCGGGAAGGTCATCGACTCCAGGATGACCTGCTTCGCCGGGTCCGACAGCGTGTCGCCGGTCGAGGTGTCCTTCAGCCCCATCACCGCGACGATCTGCCCGGCGATGGCCGACGGGCGCTCCTCGCGCTTGTTGGCGTGCATCTGGTAGATCTTGCCGATCCGCTCCCGGCGGCCCTTGGTCGAGTTCAGCACCTGCGTGCCGGTCTCCAGGGTGCCCGAGTAGATCCGGATGTAGGTCAGCTTGCCCAGGTGCGGGTCAGACATGATCTTGAACGCCAGCGCGGCGAACGGCTCGGCCGGGTCGGCGTGCCGCTCGACCAGGACCTCCTCGTCCTTGACCGAGTGACCCTTGATGGCCGGGATGTCGAGCGGGCTCGGCAGGTAGTCGACCACCGCGTCCAGCATCGGCTGCACGCCCTTGTTCTTGAACGCGCTGCCGCACAGGACCGGGGTGATCGCGCTGGCGATGGTGGCCCGCCGGATGGCCGCGACCAGCTGCTTCTCGTCCGGGTCAGTGCCCTCGAGATAGAGCTCCATCATCTCCTCGTCGTTCTCGGAGATGGTCTCGACCAGCTTGTCCCGCCATTCCTGGGCCGCCTCGAGGTGGTCTGCCGGGATGGCGATGACGTCGTACTTGTCGCCCTTGCCGTCGGTCTGCCAGAGCAGGCCCTGCATGCGGACAAGATCGATGACACCGCGGAAGTCGGACTCGACGCCCCACGGCAGCTGCACGACCAGCGGCGTCGCGCCCAGCCGGTCGGTGATCATCTCGACGCAGCGGTGGAACTCGGCACCGACCCGGTCCATCTTGTTCACGAAGCAGATGCGGGGGACGCCGTACCGGTCGGCCTGGCGCCACACGGTCTCGGACTGCGGCTCGACGCCCGCGACGCCGTCGAAGACGGCGACCGCGCCGTCGAGCACCCGCAGCGAGCGCTCCACCTCGACCGTGAAGTCGACGTGGCCGGGGGTGTCGATCAGGTTGATCGTGTGGTCACGCCAGATGCAGGTGGTCGCAGCCGACGTGATGGTAATGCCGCGCTCCTGCTCCTGCTCCATCCAGTCCATCGTGGCGGCGCCTTCGTGGACTTCACCGATCTTGTAATTGATGCCGGTGTAGAACAGGATCCGCTCGGTGGTCGTGGTCTTGCCCGCGTCGATGTGCGCCATCACGCCGATGTTCCTGACGGTGGCGAGTTCGGTGGCGGTCTGTGTGGCGGCCACTGGCTTGATCCTCGATCCTGGTTGAGTGCTCGTGTTACTGCTATGCCGCGCTGCTACCAGCGGTAGTGCGCGAAGGCCTTGTTGGACTCGGCCATCTTGTGGGTGTCCTCACGGCGCTTGACGCTCGCCCCGAGGCCGTTGCTGGCGTCGAGGAGCTCGTTCATCAGCCGCTCGGTCATGGTCTTCTCGCGGCGCTGCCGGGAGTAGGCGGTCAGCCAGCGCAGCGCCAGCTGGGTGCTGCGAGAGGCCCGGACCTCGACCGGCACCTGGTAGGTGGCGCCGCCGACGCGGCGGCTGCGGACCTCCAGGGTGGGCTTCACGTTGTCGAGGGCGCGCTTGAGCGTCACCACCGGGTCGTTGCCGGTCTTGTCCTTGCATCCCTCGAGCGCGCCGTACACGATGCGCTCGGCAAGCGAGCGCTTGCCGCTCACCAGCACCTTGTTCACCAGCGCGGTCACCAGCGGGGAGCCGTACACCGGATCGGTGACCAGCTGCCGCTTGGTCGCGGGGCCCTTGCGCGGCATGTCAGCTCTTCTCCTTCTTCGCGCCGTACCGGCTGCGCGCCTGCTTGCGGTTCCGGACGCCCTGGGTGTCCAGGGAGCCGCGGATGACCTTGTAGCGCACGCCGGGGAGGTCTCGCACCCGTCCACCGCGCACCAGCACGATGGAGTGCTCCTGGAGGTTGTGGCCAACCCCCGGGATGTACGCCGTGACCTCGATCTGACTCGTCAGCCGCACGCGGGCGACCTTGCGGAGCGCCGAGTTCGGCTTCTTAGGGGTGGTCGTGTAGACGCGCGTGCAGACCCCGCGGCGCTGGGGACTGCCCTTGAGCGCCGGGGTCTTGTTCTTGGCTACCTTGTCCTGCCGGCCTTTGCGGACCAGCTGCTGGATCGTGGGCACCGCGTCTCCGTCTTCCTTCAGCCGCGCCTCCCGGCGCGAAGTTCGTCCTAGGCCGAACCCCGGATCGGGGCGCAGCCCTCGCTTGCTACTCGTCTGACCTGCTGGTTTCCCGTCGCGACCGGCCCCCGTGCTCGGGCGTGTCGCCGTCGCACCGGAAACCGTCCGGACCCGTAACCGAGTCCGGACAACGGAAAGGGGATTCACCACTCGCCCGGTCCACTCGCCCTCCGGCTAGTACTGCCACCGGTCAGCGGGTACACAGGCGTGCACGTGCCCGTACCGAACGAGCACAGAGAAAGATACTACCGAACCCGCGATGCACTCGCAAAGCGAACACATGTTTCCCCGGGTCCAGCACTTTCCCGCGCTCCAGCCGTATACACAAGTCTAGCCGGCCCCCGAGTATTCCGGGGACCGGCCAGATTTGCGCCTTTTTTCTACCGGTGGTACGCGCCGAAGTCGTACTCCTCCAGCGGGATGGCCTCACCGGGCGTCTGCCCGAACGAGTAGTCCACCGGGGTGTCGTACGAGGCCGGCGGGTACACGTTCGACCGCGCGTCCTCGGTCGGCTCGACCCGCAGGCTCCGGTACCGCTGCATGCCGGTACCGGCCGGGATGAGCTTGCCGATGATGACGTTCTCCTTCAGGCCGACCAGCGAGTCCGAGCGGGCGTGGATCGCCGCGTCGGTGAGCACCCGGGTGGTCTCCTGGAAGGAGGCCGCCGACAGCCACGAGTCGGTGGCCAGCGAGGCCTTCGTGATCCCCATCAGCACCGGGCGGCCCGAGGCGGACGTCCCGCCGGCCTCGACGACCGAGCGGTTGACCTCCTCGAACTTCGGCCGCTCGACCAGCTCGCCGGGCAGCAGGTCGGTGTCACCCGACTCCAGCACGTTCACCCGCTTGAGCATCTGGCGGATGATGATCTCGATGTGCTTGTCGTGGATCGACACGCCCTGGGACCGGTAGACCTCCTGCACCTCGGCGACGAGGTGCAGCTGCACCTCGCGGGAGCCGAGGATCCGGAGCACCTCGTGCGGGTTGACCGCGCCGGCGATCAGCTGCTGGCCGACCTTGACGTGGTCCCCGTCCGCGACGAGCAGCCGGGCCCGCATCGAGACCTGGTAGGCGATCTCCTCCGAGCCGTCGTCGGGCACGATCACGATCTTGCGCGACTTGTCCGGCTCCTCGAGCTTGACCCGGCCCTCGGCCTCGCTGATCGGCGCCAGGCCCTTGGGGATCCGGGCCTCGAACAGCTCCTGGATCCGGGGCAGGCCGTGGGTGATGTCCAGGCCCGCCACACCGCCGGTGTGGAAGGTCCGCATCGTCAGCTGGGTGCCGGGCTCGCCGATGGACTGGGCCGCGATGATGCCCACCGCCTCGCCCGCGTCCACCCGCTTGCCCGTGGCCAGCGACCGGCCGTAGCACTTCCCGCAGACACCGACCTTGGCCTGGCAGACCAGCACGCTGTAGGTGCGCACGGACGCCACGCCCGCCGCGACCGCGGCGTCGATCAGGGCCTCGGTCATGTCATCGCCGGCCTGCGCCAGCACCGTCCCGTCCTCGCCCACGATGTCTTCCGACAGCGTGCGGCCGGTGCCGGTGCTCTCGATGTTCGGCAGCTTGCGCACCGTGCCATCGGGGAGCTTGTCGCCGATCTTCATCGGCAGCGACCGGTCGGTACCGCAGTCCTCCTCGCGGACGATGACATCCTGCGCCACGTCCACCAGGCGCCGGGTGAGGTACCCGGAGTCCGCCGTCCGCAGCGCCGTGTCCGCCAGTCCCTTGCGGGCGCCGTGCGTCGAGATGAAGTACTCGACCACGGTCAGCCCCTCGCGGAAGCTGGAGGTGATCGGCCGCGGGATCGTCTCGCCCTTCGGGTTCGACACCAGGCCGCGCATGCCGGCGATCTGCCGGACCTGCGCGTTGTTGCCGCGGGCGCCGGAGTTGACCATCATCCAGACCGGGTTGGTCTCGGGGAAGGCCGCTTCCATGTCCTGCGCCACGTCGGTCGTGGCGTGGGTCCAGATCTCGATCAGGTCCTGGCGGCGCTCGTCGTCGGTGATCAGGCCGCGCTCGTAGTCGAGCTGGACCTTCTCCGCGCGACGCTCGTAGTTCTCCAGGATGGCCGGCTTGTTCGGCGGCGCGACCACGTCCTCGATCGCGATCGTCACCCCCGACCTGGTCGCCCAGTGGAAGCCGACGTCCTTGAGCGCGTCCAGCGCCGCGGCCACCTCGACCTTGGGGTAGGTCTCGGCCAGCTCGTTGACGATGACCGACAGCTGCTTCTTGCTCACCTCGTAGTTGACGAACGGGTAGTCGCTCGGCAGCGCCTCGTTGAACAGGGTCCGCCCGAGCGTCGTGGTCAGCCGCAGCGGCTGGCCGGGCGCCCAGTTCTCCGGCGGGGTGAACCCGACCGGGGGCGTGACGTCGCGCAGCCGGATCTGCATCTCGGCCTGGAGGTCGAGCTCCCCGCGGTCGTAGGCCATCTGCGCCTCGGACAGGCCGGAGAACGACCGGCCCGTGCCCGGGGTGTCCGGGGTCAGCCGGGTCAGGCTGTAGATCCCGATGATCATGTCCTGGGTGGGCATGGTCACGGGCTTGCCGTCGGCCGGCTTGAGGATGTTGTTGGTCGACAGCATCAGGATGCGGGCCTCGGCCTGCGCCTCGGCCGACAGCGGGACGTGCACGGCCATCTGGTCACCGTCGAAGTCCGCGTTGAACGCGGTGCAGACGAGCGGGTGAATCTGGATGGCCTTGCCCTCGACCAGCTGCGGCTCGAACGCCTGGATGCCCAGCCGGTGCAGCGTCGGCGCGCGGTTGAGCAGCACCGGGTGCTCGGTGATGACCTCTTCGAGGACATCCCAGACCACCGGCTTGGCCCGCTCGACCATCCGCTTGGCCGACTTGATGTTCTGCGCGTGGTTCAGGTCGACCAGGCGCTTCATCACGAACGGCTTGAACAGCTCGACCGCCATCTCCTTGGGCAGCCCGCACTGGTGCAGCTTGAGCTGCGGGCCGACCACGATGACCGAGCGGCCCGAGTAGTCGACGCGCTTGCCCAGCAGGTTCTGCCGGAACCGGCCCTGCTTGCCCTTGAGCATGTCCGACAGCGACTTCAGCGGCCGGTTGCCCGGCCCGGTGACCGGGCGGCCCCGGCGGCCGTTGTCGAACAGCGAGTCCACGGCCTCCTGGAGCATCCGCTTCTCGTTGTTGACGATGATCTCGGGCGCGCCGAGGTCGAGGAGCCGCTTGAGGCGGTTGTTCCGGTTGATGACCCGGCGGTACAGGTCGTTCAGGTCGGAGGTGGCGAACCGGCCGCCGTCGAGCTGGACCATGGGCCGCAGGTCCGGCGGGATCACCGGGATGCAGTCCAGCACCATGCCGAGCGGGCTGTTGCTGGTGTTCAGGAACGCCGAGACGACCTTGAGCCGCTTCAGGGCACGGGCCTTGCGCTGGCCCTTGCCGGTCCTGATGATCTCCCGCAGGTTGATGGCCTCGGCGTCGAGGTCGAAGCTGCCGACCCGCTCCTGGATGGCCTGCGCGCCCATGCCGCCGCGGAAGTACCGGCCGAAGCGGTCCCGCATCTCGCGGTAGAGCAGCTCGTCGCCCTCCAGGTCCTGGACCTTGAGGCCGCGGAAGCGGCTCCAGACCTCCTCGATCCGGTCGATCTCCCGCTGCGCGCGGTCGCGGATCTGCTTGCACTCGCGGTCGGAGCTCTCCCGGACCTTGCGGCGGGCGTCGCCCTTCGCGCCGGCTGCCTCCAGCTCGGCCAGGTCCTTCTCCAGCTTGCCCTGCCGGGCCTCGATGTCGGCATCGCGGCGCTGCTCGAGCTGGCCCTTCTCGACCGTGATCTTCGCCTCGAGCGAGGGCAGGTCACGGGCGCGGGAGTCATCGTCCACGTACGTGATCATGTACGCGGCGAAGTAGATGACCTTCTCCAGGTCCTTCGGCGCCAGGTCCAGCAGGTAGCCCAGCCGGCTCGGCACGCCCTTGAAGTACCAGATGTGCGTGACCGGCGCGGCCAGCTCGATGTGGCCCATCCGCTCGCGCCGCACCTTGGCCCGAGTGACCTCGACGCCGCAGCGCTCGCAGATGATGCCCTTGAAGCGGACCCGCTTGTACTTGCCGCAGTAGCACTCCCAGTCCCGGGTCGGACCGAAGATCTTCTCGCAGAAGAGCCCGTCCTTCTCCGGCTTCAGAGTGCGGTAGTTGATGGTCTCCGGCTTCTTGACCTCGCCATGGGACCACAGCCTGATGTCATCTGCCGTGGCCAGGCCAATCCGCAGGTCGTCAAAGAAGTTGACGTCTAGCACGTTTTTTGTCCCCTACGGTAGTCGGATTAGACCTCTTCGACGCTGCTCGGCTCACGCCGGGACAGGTCGATACCGAGCTCTTCCGCAGCACGGAAGACATCCTCGTCGGTGTCCCGCATCTCGATGGCCGCGCCGTCGCTGGAGAGCACCTCCACGTTCAGGCAGAGCGACTGCATCTCCTTGATCAGCACCTTGAATGACTCCGGGATGCCGGGCTCGGGGATGTTCTCGCCCTTGACGATGGCCTCGTAGACCTTGACTCGGCCGAGGATGTCGTCCGACTTGATGGTGAGCAGTTCCTGCAGGGCGTAGGCGGCGCCGTAGGCCTCCAGCGCCCAGACCTCCATCTCCCCGAAGCGCTGGCCGCCGAACTGCGCCTTACCGCCGAGCGGCTGCTGCGTGATCATGGAGTACGGGCCGGTCGACCGGGCGTGGATCTTGTCGTCCACCAGGTGGAGCAGCTTGAGGATGTAGATGTAGCCGACGGAGATCGGGTCCTTGAACGGCTCACCGGTCCGGCCGTCGAACAGCCGGGTCTTGCCGGTCGAGCCGACCAGCTGGACCCCGTCCCGGTTCGGCAGGGTGCTGCCGAGCAGGCCGGTGATCTCCTCCTCGCGGGCGCCGTCGAACACCGGCGTCGCCACCGGGGTGCCCTTCGGCGACGCGTCGGCGCCGATCTTCTTCAGCCGCTTCTTCCAGTCCTGGTCCTCGCCATCGACCTGCCAGCCGGTGGCCGCGACCCAGCCCAGGTGCGTCTCCAGGACCTGCCCGACGTTCATCCGGCCCGGCACGCCGAGCGGGTTGAGCACGATGTCGACCGGGGTCCCGTCGGCGAGGAACGGCATGTCCTCGACCGGGTTGATCTTCGCGATGACGCCCTTGTTCCCGTGCCGGCCGGCCAGCTTGTCGCCGTCGGTGATCTTCCGCTTGGCCGCCACGTAGACCCGGACCAGCTCGTTCACGCCCGGCGGCAGCTCGTCGCCGTCCTCGCGGGTGAACACCCGGACGCCGATGACCTTGCCCGACTCGCCGTGCGGCACCTTCAGCGAGGTGTCGCGGACCTCCCGCGCCTTCTCGCCGAAGATCGCGCGCAGCAGGCGCTCCTCCGGGGTCAGCTCGGTCTCGCCCTTGGGGGTGACCTTGCCGACCAGGATGTCGCCGGTCACGACCTCGGCGCCGATGCGGATGATGCCGCGGTCGTCGAGGTCGGCCAGGACCTCATCGGAGACGTTCGGGATGTCCCGGGTGATCTCCTCCGGGCCCAGCTTGGTGTCGCGCGCGTCGACCTCGTGCTCCTCGATGTGGATCGAGGAGAGCACGTCGTCCTGCACGATCCGCTGGGACAGGATGATCGCGTCCTCGTAGTTGTGGCCCTCCCACGGCATGAACGCGACCAGCAGGTTGCGGCCGAGCGCCATCTCGCCGTTGTCGGTGCACGGGCCGTCGGCGATGACCTGGCCGACCTCGACCCGCTGGCCCTCGACGGCGACCGGCTTCTGGTTGAAGCAGGTGCCCTGGTTGGACCGGCGGAACTTGGCCACGAGGTAGTCGGTGCGGGTGCCGTCGTCGTTGGCGACGGTGATGTAGTCCGCGCTGACCTGCTCCACCAGGCCGGCCTTCTCGGCCACGATGACGTCGCCGGCGTCCACGGCGGCGCGGTACTCCATGCCGGTGCCGACCAGCGGCGCCTCGCTGCGCAGCAGCGGGACGGACTGGCGCTGCATGTTCGAGCCCATCAGCGCGCGGTTGGCGTCGTCGTGCTCCAGGAACGGGATCATCGCGGTGGCCACGGAGACCATCTGCCGCGGTGACACGTCCATGTAGTCGACCTCGTCGGGGCGGATGTTGTCGATCTCGCCGCCCTTCCGCCGGACCAGCACGCGGGGATCGGCGAAGTGACCGTCATCGAGCAGCGGGGCGTTGGCCTGCGCCACCACGTGCCGGTCCTCCTCGTCCGCGGTCAGGTAGTCGACCTGGTCGGTGACCTGGCCCGCCACGACCTTCCGGTACGGGGTCTCGACGAAGCCGAACGCGTTGACCCGGCCGTAGGAGGACAGCGAGCCGATCAGGCCGATGTTCGGGCCCTCCGGCGTCTCGATCGGGCACATCCGGCCGTAGTGCGACGGGTGGACGTCCCGGACCTCCATGCCCGCCCGCTCGCGGGACAGGCCGCCCGGGCCCAGCGCCGACAGGCGGCGCTTGTGGGTCAGCCCGGCCAGCGGGTTGGTCTGGTCCATGAACTGGGAGAGCTGGCTGGTGCCGAAGAACTCCTTGATCGACGCGACCACGGGCCGGATGTTGATCAGGGTCTGCGGCGTGATCGCCTCGACGTCCTGGGTCGTCATCCGCTCGCGGACCACGCGCTCCATCCGGGCCAGCCCGAGGCGGACCTGGTTCTGGATGAGCTCGCCGACGGTACGCAGGCGCCGGTTGCCGAAGTGGTCGATGTCGTCGGTCTCGACCGGGATGACCGCCTCGCTGGCGGACTTCATCTCGTCCTCGCCGGTGTGCAGCCGGACGAGGTACTCGATGGTCGCGACGATGTCCTCTTCGGTCAGCGTCCCCTGCACGATCGGCTGGGCCAGGCCCAGCTTCTTGTTGATCTTGTACCGGCCGACCTTGGCCAGGTCGTAGCGCTTCGGGTTGAAGTACAGGTTCTCCAGGAGGGCCTGCGCGGACTCGCGCGTCGGCGGCTCGCCCGGCCGCAGCTTGCGGTAGATGTCGAGCAGCGCGTCGTCCTGGCCGGTGGTGTGGTCCTTCTCCAGGGTGGCGCGCATGGACTCGAAGCCGCCGAACCGCTCGAGGATCTTCGCCTCGTCCCAGCCCAGGGCCTTCAGCAGCACGGTCACGCTCTGCTTGCGCTTGCGGTCGATGCGGACGCCGACGGCGTCGCGCTTGTCGATCTCGAACTCGAGCCACGCGCCGCGGGACGGGATGACCTTGCAGCTGTAGATGTCCTTGTCCGAGGTCTTGTCGACCTGGCGGTCGAAGTACACCCCGGGCGACCGGACCAGCTGCGACACCACGACCCGCTCGGTGCCGTTGATGATGAACGTGCCCTTCGGCGACATCAGCGGGAAGTCGCCCATGAACACGGTCTGGCTCTTGATCTCGCCCGTGCTGTTGTTGATGAACTCGGCCGTGACGAACATCGGGGCCGAGAAGGTCATGTCCTTCTCCTTGCACTCCTCAGCGGAGTACTTGGGAGGCTCAAACCTGTGATCCCGGAACGAAAGCGACATCGTCCCCGTGAAGTCCTCGATCGGGCTGATCTCCTCGAAGATCTCTTCGAGGCCGGACTGCTCAGGGAGATCTTTGTGACCGTGCGCCTTCTCTGACTCGATCCGCGAGCGCCAGCGCTCGTTGCCCAGCAGCCAGTCGAACGAGTCTGTCTGGAGAGCGAGGAGCCCAGGAACCGCGAGGGGCTCCTTGATTCGGGCGAACGACACACGAGGTGGACCGGGAACTATTGCTGAGGCGCTGCGCGAGGCTGCCAACAGGGGTCCTTCCGAGCTTGAAGCCGACTGTCACGCGCGCACGTGGAGACGCCCCGGGGCAAGATGCCGCCGATATATGCGGGGTCCGAAGATCACCGAGGACGAGAGTGCAGCGCAAATTAGTAGTGTAGCCCTAGGACACACCACTGGTCAACTATACGCCACCTTGATGTTCACGGTTGCAAGGCAGCATCGCTCCTGCACAGCGAAACGTCAAGCCCGGGAGGCCCGGTGTCGCAAGCTGACCATACGTGACGAGGATCACATCCACACTAGGGTTTAATACACCCAACGCGGCGGGCATGCTAAATAATTCCGCCTCGCTCCCAGCCCGGTGACCAGGGCAGGCAAACCGGGCAGGCAAACCGGCCAGGCACACCAGGCGCACCAGCGCACCAGGCACACCAGCGCACCAGGCACACCAGCGCAGGGACGCCTCTGCCCGCCCCGGCCGGGCCGGGGCGGGCAGAGGGCCTGCGGCGCGGCGGACCGCGCGGCGGGTGCTACTTGACGGTGACCGTGGCGCCGGCGCCCTCGAGGGCCGCCTTGGCCTTCTCCGCGGTCTCCTTGTTGGCCCGCTCGAGGACGGGCTTGGGGGCACCGTCCACGAGGTCCTTGGCCTCCTTGAGGCCCAGGCTCGTGAGGGTCCGGACCTCCTTGATGACCTGGATCTTCTTGTCGCCCGCGGCCTCGAGGATAACGTCGAACTCGTCCTGCTCCTCGGCCTCCTCGGCGGCCGCGCCGCCGCCCGCCGGGCCCGCCGCCGCGACCGCGACCGGGGCCGCGGCCTTGACGTCGAAGGTCGTCTCGAACTGCTTCACGAACTCGGAGAGCTCGATCAGCGTCATCTCCTTGAACGCGTCCAGCAGGTCGTCAGTGCTCAGCTTCGCCATGGTGGTACTTCCTCCGTGATTCTCAGTCAGTGGTTACTCGGCCGCCGGAGCGGCTGGTTCCGGCTCGGGGTCCGGCTGCTCGTCGCTCACGTCCGGAGCCGCGGGCGCCTCGGCGGCGCGCTTGGCCTCCAGCGCGGCGGCCAGCCGGGCCATCTGCTGGGGCAGCGCCGCGAACGTCGCCGCCGCGCCGGCCATCGACGCCTTCATGGCGCCGGCCAGCTTGGCCAGCAGGACCTCGCGGGACTCCAGGTCGGCCAGCTTGGCGATCTCCGCCGGGGTGAGCGGCTTGCCGTCGAGCACGCCGCCCTTGATCACCAGCAGCGGGTTGGCCTGGGCGAAGTCGCGCAGCCCCTTGGCCGCCTCGACTACGTCGCCCGAGACGAACGCGATCGCCGACGGCCCGCTCAGCAGGCTCGTCAGCTCGGCCGTGACGCCCGCCTGGTCGGCGGCGATCTTGGTGAGCGTGTTCTTGACCACCGAGAAGGTGGCGTTCTCGCCGAGTGACTGCCGGAGCTCTCCGAGTTGCGTCACCGTGAGCCCGCGGTACTCGGTCAGCACCGCTCCCGTCGACGTCTGGAACCGCTCCGTCAGCTCGGCGACCGCGGTGGCCTTGTCCGCCCTCGCCATGGGCCTCCCTTCGTTACGAGACGCCGGCGAAGGCAGGCCGCATGCGAACGCCCCGGGCGCGGGCGCACGGGGCGTGGGACCGCCGCGGCGGGAAGATCTCCCGCGGGCTGGTCTTCAGTCTCGGTCACCTGCGCGGGCCGCCCGCATGGCGGGCCTTCGGCCGCCGCGCTCGGTGCGCGGCGACAGCCGACGGTCTCTGGCGCTGTCAACAATAAGGGCCGGCGGCCGGGTTAGCGAATCGAGTTCGCCCGCCCGGCCGCCGGCCCCGCAGCTCAGCTGCTTGGGGCGGGCCAGCGTCAGCCGGCCGCCGCCTCCTCGAGTTCGTCGACCACGCCGCGGGTGATGCTCGGGTCGACCCACACGCCCGGGCCCATCGTGGTGGTCAGCACGATCTTCTTCAGGTACTTGCCCTTGGCGGCGGCCGGCTTGAGCCGGATCACCTCGTCCAGCGCGGCCGCGTAGTTCTCGAGCAGCGCGCGGTCGGGGAACGACGCCTTGCCGATGATGAAGTGCAGGTTCCCGTGCCGGTCGACGCGGAACTCGATCTTCCCGCCCTTGATCTCGGACACGGCGCGGGCCACGTCCGGGGTGACGGTGCCGGTCTTGGGGTTCGGCATCAGGCCGCGCGGGCCGAGCACCCGGCCGAGGCGCCCGACCTTGCCCATCATGTCCGGCGTCGCGACCACGGCGTCGAAGTCGAGGAACCCGCCCTGGACGCGCTCGATCAGCTCGTCCGAGCCGACGATGTCGGCGCCGGCGGCCTCGGCCGCGGCGGCCCGGTCGCCGGTGGCGAAGACCAGCACGCGGGCCGTCTTGCCCGTGCCGTTGGGCAGGTTGACGGTGCCGCGGACCATCTGGTCGGCCTTGCGCGGGTCGACGCCGAGGCGCAGGGCGACCTCAACGGTGGGGTCGAACTTGGTGGTGGAGGTCTTGCGGGCCAGCTCGACGGCCTGGGCCGGGGTGTACAGGTGCTCGGCCTCGATCAGCTCGTCGGCCTTGCGGTAGGCCTTACTGCGCTTCATAAACGTTCTCCTTGTGAGAAAGGCAGAGTCGTGGTCAGCGGGCCAGCGCCTGGCCCTGCCACTGAATACGGGACCGCTAGCGGGCGACGTTGATGCCCATCGAGCGGGCCGTCCCGGCGATGATCTTCTCGGCCGCCTCCATGCTGGTCGCGTTCAGGTCGGGCATCTTGACCTGGGCGATCTCGCGGACCTGGGCCGGGGTGATGGAACCGACCTTGGACCGGTTCGGCTCGCCGCTGCCCTTCTGCACGCCGGCCGCCTTCTTGATCAGCTCGGGCGCGGGCGGGGTCTTGGTGATGAACGTGAACGACCGGTCCTCGTAGATCGTGATCTCGACCGGGATGACGTTGCCGCGCTGGGTGTCCGTGGCGGCGTTGTACTGCTTGACGAAGTCCATGATGTTGACGCCGTGCGGGCCGAGCGCCGTGCCGACCGGCGGGGCCGGCGTGGCCTGGCCCGCGTTCAGCTGGACCTTGACGAGCGCGGCGACCTTCTTCTTCCTCGGAGCCATCGAACCTGAGTCCTCACTTGCTGGGGTTAAATCTTGCTGACCTGATCGAACGAGAGCTCCACCGGGGTCTCCCGGCCGAAGATCGAGACGAGCACCTTGAGCTTCTGGGTGTCGGGGTTGATCTCGCTCACCGTGGCCGGCAGGGTCGCGAACGGCCCGTCCATGACGGTAACCGACTGGCCGACCTCGAAGTCCACGGCCGCGGCCCGCAGGGTCTCGGCCTTCTTGGCCGCCTTCTCCTCGGGCACCGGCGCGAGGAGGTTGGCCACCTCCTGCAGGCTGAGCGGCGACGGCTTGCTGGACAGGCCGACGAACCCGGTCACGCCGGGCGTGTTGCGCACGGCCGCCCACGACTCGTCGGTGAGGTCCATCCGGACCAGGATGTAGCCGGGCAGCACCTTCTCCTGGACCTGCTGCCGCTTGCCGCCCTTGATCTCGATGACCTCGTGGGTCGGGACCTCGATCTGGAAGATGTAATCCTCCATGTTGAGGGACTGCGTACGGCTCTCCAGGTTGGTCCGGACCCGGTTCTCGTAGCCGGCGTAGGAGTGCACGACGTACCAGTCGCCCGGCAGCATGCGCAGCTCGGTCTTGAACTCGGCGACCGGGTCGGCCTCCTCGTCCGAGGCGTCCGCGGCGTCTGAAGCGTCTGCGGCTCCCTCCGGGGCATCGGCAGCGTCCGCGGCGCCGTCGGCCAGCGCCGACATCGCCTCCGGGACCCCGAGGTCGTCCGCCGCGGACTCGTCCGGCCCCTCGAGGTCAGGCGCGGCGTGGTTGGACTCCGCGCTGGCCGGCGCCTCGCTGTCGGGTCCCGCGGTGTCGGGCGGGCCGAAGCCGTCAGTGGCGCTCTGCGCCGACGGATCACCGACCGGCAGTTCGGACTCGGACACGGTTACTCTCTCTCCAGCTCTTCTTAAACCGGGCATGCGCCAGCGGCCGCATGAGGACGCGCCCGGTGACGAACCCCCGTGATGGCCGGGGCACTCAGCCGAATACGACGAGCACCAGCTTCGTGAACCCGTAGTCCAGGCTGGTCACGATCGCCACCATGATGAGGATGAAGACCAGCGAAACGGTCGTATAGGTGACCAGTTCCCGGCGGGTCGGCCAGACGACCTTCCGCAGTTCCTGGACAACCTCCCGGACGAACCGGGCCGGCGTGACCCGGCCCTCCTGCTTCGCCGGACGGCCGGACTTAGCCGCCTTCTCGGGGGCCGAGCCACGCGTCTGAGTCGCCATGTCCTCACCTGAGCAACGATCACTTGTCGGCTGGCGCCGCCATCATCCCGCGAGGTTCACGGGCCGCACTCGCAGGGCAGGAGGGACTCGAACCCCCAACCGCCGGTTTTGGAGACCGGGACTCTAGCCAATTGAGCTACTGCCCTGTGGTTCCTGCTGTGCTAACTGCTGTGTTCACTTGTATAGCGTTCCGCACTGAGACTTCGTTCCGTGCTGGCCAGTTTAATGGCGCGCACGGTCCACCCGGCGGGTTAGCGCCAGATCCAGGAGTCTACGTGGCCGGGCCTCCCCCGTCGAACCGGCCGCGGCGGCGGCCCGCCGCCGGCGTGGTCTCGCAGCGCCGCACTCCCCGGTGATGCCACCATAGAGACATGGCTGTCACACAGAGCAGGATCTCGGCCCGGGTCGCGGCGATCACCGAGTCGGCCACGCTGGCCGTGGACGCGAAGGCGAAGGCGCTCAAGGCCGCCGGCCGGCCCGTCATCGGCTTCGGCGCCGGCGAGCCGGACTTCCCGACCCCGGACTACATCGTCGAGGCGGCCGCCCGTGCGTGCGCCGTCCCGCGCTTCCACAAGTACACCCCGCCCGCCGGGCTGCCCGAGCTGCGCGATGCCGTGGCGGCCAAGACGGCCCGCGACAGCGGCCTGAACGTCGCGCCGGGCCAGGTGCTGATCACCAACGGCGGCAAGCAGGCCGTGTTCCAGACCTTCGCGACCCTCCTGGACCCGGGCGACGAGGTCCTGATGCCGACGCCCTACTGGACGACCTACCCGGAGGCCATCGCGCTGGCGGGCGGGGTCGGCGTGCCCGTGCTGACCGACGAGCACAGCGGCTACCTGGTGTCGGTGGACCAGCTGGAGGCCAGCCGCACCGAGCGGACGAAGGCCCTGCTGTTCGTCTCGCCGTCCAACCCGACCGGGGCGGTCTACCCGCCCGAGCTGGTGGCGGAGATCGGGCGCTGGGCCGCGGAGAGCGGCATCTGGGTCATCACCGACGAGATCTATGAGCACCTCGTCTATGGCGACGCCCGTTTCGTGTCGATGCCGGCGGTCGTGCCGGAGATCGCGGACCGGTGCGTCGTGCTGAACGGGGTGGCCAAGACCTACGCCATGACCGGCTGGCGGGTGGGCTGGATGATCGGGCCGGCCGACGTGATCGGGGCGGCGACCAGCTTCCAGTCGCACGCGACCTCCAACGTCTGCAATGTCGCCCAGGCCGCGGCGCTGGCCGCGGTCAGCGGTGACCTGGCCGCGGTGGACGTCATGCGGGCCGCCTTCGACCGGCGCCGGCAGCTGATGACGGCCATGCTGAACGAGATCCCCGGGGTGGTCTGCCCGCTGCCCGAGGGCGCGTTCTACTGCTACCCGTCAGTCAAGGGCCTGCTCGGCCGGCAGATCGCCGGGCGGCGGCCGGGGACCAGCGCCGAGCTGGCCGAACTGGTCCTGGACGAGGCCGACGTGGCCGTGGTGCCCGGCGAGGCATTCGGGACGGACGGGTACTTCCGGATGTCGTGCGCCCTCGGGGATGCCGACCTGGAGGAGGGCGTCAGCCGGATGGCCAAGCTGCTCAGCGAGGCGCGCTAGACCGCGGCCGGGCGCGCCGGTGCCAGAATGAAACGATGGCCCGGCCGCTCGCCCTCCTGCCCAAGGCGCACCTGCACCTGCACTTCACCGGCTCGATGCGTCACGCCACCCTGGTCGACCTGGCCGGGGAGCACGGCGTGCACCTGCCCGAGGCGCTGGTCTCGCAGTGGCCGCCCCGCCTGAGCGCGGCCGACGAGCGCGGCTGGTTCCGCTTCCAGCGGCTGTATGACATCGCGCGCTCGGTCGTGCGCACCGAGGCGGACGTCCGGCGGCTGCTGGCCGAGGCGGCGGCCGACGAGCGGGCCGACGGCTCGGGCTGGCTGGAGATCCAGGTCGACCCGTCCGGCTACGCGGCCCGGCTCGGCGGCCTGACCCCGACGCTGGAGCTGGTGCTGGACGCCGCGGCGCAGGCCGGGGCGGCGACCGGCGTCGGGATCGGCGTCATCGTGGCGGCCAACCGGACCAAGCACCCGCTCGAGGCGCGGACGCTGGCCCGGCTCGCGGCCGGGTACGCCGGGCGCGGAGTGACCGGGTTCGGGCTCAGCAACGACGAGCGGCGCGGCGCCGTGCCCGACTTCGCGCCCGCCTTCCGGATCGCCCGGCGGGCCGGCCTGGCCGCGGTCCCGCACGGCGGCGAGCTGTGCGGCCCGGACAGCGTCGCGGCCTGCCTGGACGAGCTGCATGCCGACCGGATCGGGCACGGCATCGCCGCGGCCGGGCATCCCGCCCTGCTGGCCCGGCTGGCCGCCGCGGGCACCACCCTGGAGGTCTGCCCGGCGTCGAACGTGGCCCTCGGCGTCGCCCCCGAGCCGTCCGACGTACCGCTGCGCGCCCTGCTGTCCGCCGGGGTCGCGGTCGCCCTGGGCGCGGACGACCCGCTGCTGTTCGGCCCGCGGCTGACCGCCCAGTACGAGATCGCGCGGCAGGTCCACGAGCTGGCCGACGAGCAGCTTGCCGGGCTGGCCCGGATGTCGGTGGCCGGCTCGGCCGCGCCCCCGGCCGTGCGCGCCGGGCTGCTGGCCGGCATCGACGCGTGGCTGGCCGCCGGCGACCCCGGCCTGGCCCCGGCGCAGCGCGCCCGGGCCGGCGGCTAGCGGCCGCTACGGCAGCGTGACGCCGACGAGCACGGGCTCATTCGCTAGTTCTATTCCGAACGTGGCCCTCACCCCGGCGGTGATTTCCGCGGCCAGGGCCAGCAGCCCGGCGGTCGTCCCGGCGTCGCCGGGGTTGGTCAGCGCCAGGGTGTGCTTGGTCGAGATCCGGGGACCCGGGCCGTCGCCGGGGTAGCCCTTGTGAAAGCCGGCCCGCTCGATCAGCCAGGCGGCCGGCACCTTGACCGCGCCCGGCCCGGCGGCCGGGTCGTCCGCGGCGTAGTGCGGGACGGCCGTGTCCGGGCCGCACGCCGCGGCGGCCCGCTCCTGCAGGCCCGCGAACTGCGCGGCCGTCAGCAGCGGGTTGGTGAAGAAGGAGCCGGCGCTGCGGGTGTCGGGGTCGGCCGGGTCCAGGACCATGCCCTTGCCGCGGCGCAGCTCGAGCACGGCCGCCCGGGCCTCCGCCAGCGGGACGCGGCCGCCGGGGCCGACGCCCAGCCGGGCGGCGAGCTCGCCGTAGCGGACCGGGGCCGACAGCGGCTGGCGGCGCAGCGCGAAGCTGACCGACAGGACCACGAACCGGCCCGTGGCCAGCCCGGCCGCCGCCCGCTTGAACGCGCTGGTGCGGTAGCCGAACTCGCACTGGCCGGCGGTCAGCGTCACGGTGGCGGCGCGCTGCCGGTCCAGGACCGTGACCTCAGTGATCGTCTGCGCGACCTCCTGGCCGTAGGCGCCGACGTTCTGGATCGGCGTGGCGCCGGCCAGGCCGGGGATCCCGGCCAGGCACTCCAGCCCGGACAGCCCGGCGCCGACGCTCCAGGCCACCAGCTCGTCCCAGGGCTCGCCCGCCGCCACCGTCACCGTCACGGTGTCGCCCGGCCCGGTGTCGCCCGGCCCGGTGTCGCCCGGCCCGTCGGTGACCGTCACGCCGCGGCTGGCCACCCGGACGACCGTGCCGGCGAAGCCCGCGTCGGCCACCACCAGGTTGCTGCCGCCGCCGAGGACGAGCACCGGCTCGTCGGCCCGGTCGGCGGCCACGACGGCGCTGACCAGGCTGGCCTCGTCCGCGGCGTCGACGAGCCGCCCGGCCGGGCCGCCCAGGCCCAGGGTGGTATGCGCGCTGAGCGCGACGTGCGCGGCGACGGTCACGGCAACCCCTCTCCGGTCCGCAGGTCACGATAGCCGAGCCGGCCCGCTACGCCACCGAGGACCGCCAGGAGGGGCAGATGTCGTCGATCAGGGCCTCGGTCTCGGGAGCCAGCCGGGGCAGCACCTCGTCCGAGGCGATCCGGGCGTAGGCGCCGTCCACCACCGCGCGGACCAGGCGCTCGTCGCCGGTGGCGTCGGCGCCGCGCAGCAGGTCCCGCCACAGCAGCTCGTCGGCATAGGCCAGCCGCAGGCCGGCCCGGGCCGCGTCCATGGCCCCGCGGGCATCGCCGGCCTCCAGCCGCAGCCGGGCCAGCCGGTGCGCGGCGTCCGCGACCCGGGCCGGCACCTCGTACTCCAGGCCGTCGGTGGCCAGCCACGCGTAGCGCCCGGCCGCCCGCCCGGCCAGCAGCTCGCCGCTGACCAGGCCGAGCGCCCGGGCCAGGTAGGCGTCCTCGCGGCCCGGGTCGCCGGACCGGGCGGCGAGCCCGGCCAGGGCCTGGAAGACCTGCCAGTCGACCCGGACCCCGTCGCCGAGCCGGATCCGCCCGGCGGCATCGGTGATCAGGTTCGGCTGGCCGAGGTCATCGCGGCCGAGCCACTCTCCCGCGCGGCCCAGCGCGGCCTCGCGCACCTCGGCCGGGGCGCCCCGCGGCCAGACCGCGCCGGCCAGCACCGTCGGGTGCACGCCGCCGGGGTGGGCGGCCAGGTACGCGATCAGCTCGGTGAGCAGCGGCAGCCGGTCGGGGTCGGCCACGCCCGGCGCCCGCACGGACACCTGGCCCAGCAGGGTGACCTCCACCGGCATGACCGAGCCGGGCACCAGCTGGGCGGGCGGGACGCTGGTCGGCGGCAGCGGGTCCAGCTCGGGGCCGGCCGCCCGCTCCGCCGTGGCGAACAGCTCGACCATCGCCGCGTGCTGGCGCGGCGGCAGGAGCTGGGCCGCGACGTCCAGCCCGAGCGGGCTGGCCACGAGCTGGCCCTCGCCGGTGACCTGCCAGGTCCACGCCGCCCCCAGCACCTCGCCGGCCACCACGTAGCCCGCCGCCGCCGCGTGCCGGACCGCGGCCAGGCCGAGCAGCTGCTGCTGCTCGGCGGGGGTCGGCGGGGTGGCCATGAGCAGGTAGTGCGGCGTCCACGCCTCCGGGTTGATGCCCAGGGACCGCCCGGTGAGCACCGAGCCCAGGCCCGAGGCGGCCATCGCCTCGGCCACCGCGGCCGCCCGCGCCTCCAGCTCGGGCAGCGCCTCGGCGAGCGTCGCGACCGCGGTGACCCGGTCGGGCGCGAGCTGGGTGAGATCGGCGCCGAAGCCGACCAGGGTGATCCGCATCTGGTCCGACCACCGGTTGGTCGCGAGCTCCACGGCCATGGCCGACAGGGCGGCCGTCACCGTGTCGGGCGGGCCCGCCACGCTGATCAGCCCGTGCGCGGCCTCCAGGTCGACCAGCACCCGGCCGCCGCTGTCGGTGCCGATCGAGACCAGCCCGGGGAAGGGCGCGAGCGTGGCCGCGACCGGTTCGCGGTCCAGGTGCTCCAGCGCCGCCCACGGCAGCTGCCACACGGCCCCGTCGTCGGCCGTCGTCCACGGCGGGGGCGCGTTCCGGTCCACCGGCGCGACCCACAGCTCGAGGCTCTCGGCGCCGATGCAGGCCGCGAGCACGGTCGGCAGGACCCGGCCGGCCAGCCCGAGCTCGCGGGCCAGGTGCCGCAGGCCCAGGTCCAGCAGCCGCACCGACGGCTCGTGCGCGCCGAGCCGCAGCGCCTCCTCGGCCGCGGCCGCGTCGGCCTCCGGCCCGGCGATCCGGGACCCGAAGGCGCGCTGCCACAGCTGGATCCGGCGGCGCCGGCCGAGGGCGGCCAGCACCCCGGCGGCCAGCAGCGACGCCGCGGCCAGGTCGTCGGCGAAGCTCAGCCCGTGGATGGCGCCGGTCAGGCCCGACGGCTGCGCCGGGCCGGCCTGCGCGGTAGTACTGGCCGGTTCCGTGGCCCCGCCCGCGCCGAGCCCGGCCGGCGCCGCGGCCGGGCCGTCCTGCCCGCCCGATCCCGGCTGGCTGAGCGCGCCGCCCAGCGCGGCCGGCCCGGCGGCGTGCAGGGCCGGTCCCGGCGCGGCCGCGGTGAGCCCGCTGCCGTGGGCGTCCTGGTCCGGCGCCGTGCCCGGCGCGGCGGGCGGGGCCACCGTCTCGACCCCGGGGCCGTAGGCGTCCCGGGGCAGGTGCAGGACCCAGCCGGGCCGGATCAGGCTGGAGATCGTGAGCCGGGTGCCGTCCGGCTGGATCCGGTCCTTGTTGAGCTCGAAGATCTCGCCGTAGCGGCGGCCGTCGCCGAGGTGGTTCTCCGCGATCTCCCACAGGCTCTCGTGGTAGCGCCCGACCGGGGGCTTGACGACGTAGATCTTCTCGACGGGCCGGACGGCCCGCCCGGCCGCATCCGGGCCGCGGGCCGCCGCCTGCTGGGTCCCGGCCGTGGCCGCGGCGGCCACGCCGGCCGGGCGCGGCGGCGCCGCCGGGGCGTGGTGGGCCAGGGCCGGGGCCAGCACGGACGTCGCCGTCACCAGCAGCAGCGCGGCGGTGACGAGCCGGTGCACGAGCAGCTGGGTGCCGCCCGCCAGCGGCACCCGGGACGGCATCCCCGCGTTGCGCACGGCGGCCCGGACCTCGGCTACCACGCACCACACCAGCTGCAGCCAGGCCAGCCAGACCAGCACCGACAGCACCTTGAGGATCGCGAAGATGTCGAGCCGCTGGGTGAGCACCGACAGCGACGGCACGGTGTGCGGCACCGGCAGCCCGACGATCGTGACCAGGGCCACGGGCACGCCCGCGGTCAGCGCGACCAGCGCTATGACGGCGATCAGCCCGATGAGCACGTCGCCGGCCGACCGGCGGCGCCGGGTCGGCGCCGGCCGGGGCCTCGTGATCGGTGGCGCCATCAGCACTCCACTCCTGCGGTAATGCCGCACTCGGCGGTCGCGGTCTGGGTCGCGGACTCGGTAAAGCCGCCGAAGACCCCGGCGATCAGCGGCTTGGTCGTAATGGTCACCCGCACCGTCGCGGTGTCCGCGCCGGTGCCGCAGACCTGCATGACCGCGCTGGTCACGTGGTCCAGCCCGCCGCTGTCCTGGTGGGCGTACTGGCTGACCAGCGTGCCCGCGGTCCCGCACGCCCCGGCGGCGATCAGCACCTGGCCGTGGTCGCGCAGGGCGGCGATGTCGATGTCGTCGGCCGCCGCCCGGGCCGCCTGCCCGGCGATGTCGGCGGCCCGTCCCCGCGCGTTCAGCGCGATGCCGCCGTCCACGATCAGCGCGGTGAGGAACACCACGGCGACGGCGAAGACGACGCTGAACACGGCGACCGAGCCCCGCTCGGCCTCACCGCGGCCGCGGGCGGGCCGTTCTCGAGTTCCTAGCATTGGGGTCCCCGGCAGGTGAAGGGGTCCAGCGGGGCGATCCCCGTTCCGGAAAAATGCATGGTGGCGCCGAATCCGAGCAGCCGGAACGGACTCATGTTCACCTGGCAGGTCACCGTGACCCGGACGTCGGAGCCGGGGCCGACGACCTGGCCGGCCGAGGGGAAGCCGATCACCGGCGCGCGCACGCTGCCGCCCGCGCACCAGCTGGAGGCGCCCAGGTCGCCCTCGGCCGCCTGCTGGGCCAGCTCAGCGGCCTGGCCGGGCGACCCGGCCAGGGACGCGGCCCGGGCGGCGTCGCGCGCGGCGCCGTCGAGGTGCCCCTGCGCCTCCACCACCCGGCCGGCTGCCCCGACCAGCAGCAGAAGCAGGACCAGCGCCGGCGTGATGACGGCCAGCTCGACCGACATCGACCCCCGCTGCCGGTCGCGGCCGTGCCGGTTGCGCCCGTGGCGCCGCCAGGCCATGGTCAGCACCCGTTCTGGCCGGCCGGGCGGAAGCACTCGACCGGGCCGCCGGCCGTGGCCGAGACGGTCAGCTGGATGTGGAAGAACGAGAACACCGAGAACCCCAGGGGACCCGAGACGGTAACCGACACGTTCGTGCCGGGGTTGCCGGACGCGCGCGCGGTCAGCTTGCCGAGCAGGTGGGTCTGCAGCCCGTCGAAATACTGCGTCGCGGCCGCCTGCGCGTTCGCCGCCCACGCGCCGTTGGTCGCGGCCTCCTCGCGGGCCACGGTGGCGCCCGCCTGGGCCGCTCCCAGCGCCGCCTGGCGGGCGTTGAACCACAGGCCGAACTGGAGGATGAGCATGCACAGCATCATCAGAGCGGGCGCGAGAACGGCCAGCTCGACGACGTTCGAGCCGCGATCACCGCGGCCGCGCAGCCAGGTCCTCACCCCGTGCCGGGATCCTGGATCTTGTTCGACTCGCTGGTGACGAAGGTCTTGATGACCAGCAGGAGCGCCAGGGCCACGCCGAGGATGATGGCAGTGATGACGGCCAGCTCGACCGCGGACGCGCCCCGGTCGCCGTCGGCGCGCGCCTGCCGGAACGCGACAAGGTGGATTCCGAGGGCGGACCGCAGGTAGCGGCCGGCACAGGTGAGTGGGTTCACGTTGGGTTCCATTTCTGCTCGCACGGCTCATGGAGCGCTTCTGGCCAGGGCGTCATGACGCCCCCAGGAGGATCCCGATGACCGGGAAGGTGAGGAAGACCAGGAAGCCGGCGCACAGCAGCATCTGCGCGACCAGCATGGACTGCGATCGCTCGCCGGCCTGGCCCTCCAGGTCGGCCAGCTCGCGACGGCGCAGGCTGACCGCCCGCGCGGTGAGTGACTCGCGTACCTTGGCCCCGTCGTCGGCGACCAGGCTGAGCGCCGCGGACAGGTCGCGCAGTTCGTCGACGCGGACCTCGTCGCCGAGCGCGCCCAGCGCCTGCCACGGCGTCTGGCCGGTGATCCGGGCGTTGGCCAGGGCCTCCCGGATCCGGCCCAGCGCCCAGCTGGAGCCGATCTCGCTGGCCGCCATCAGCGCCTCCGGGACGCCGCGCCCGCCAGCCAGGTTCATCGAGACCAGGTCGAGGAACACGCCGATCGCATGCCGGAAGTCGCGCCGCCGCTCGGTCACGCTCTGCCGCAGCTCCAGGTCGGGCAGGAAGAAGAACGCGCCGCCCAGGATCAGGCCGACCCACAGCGGGATGACGAACGACAGGTGGATGCCGGCCACGCTCAGCCCGAGCAGCACGATCGGCCCGATGAGGAACCCGAACAGCCCGAGCATGACCTTCGTGGCCAGGTAGTTCTCGAACGACTTGCCGACCAGGGACAGGTTGGCGCGGAGTGAGGGAAACTCCCAGCCCTGCTCGGCGCAGAAGGCGGCCAGGGCCGCGCCGACCCGGTCGCCGGTCTGGCTCCCCGTGCCCGGGCCGGACGCGTCGCCGGCCCGGTAGCCCGGTCCCCGGCCCGGCCGGGCGGAGTCGAACGCGGCGATCTGCCGCGCCAGTCCGGCCCGGCGCGGCAGGAGGGCGAAGGCCATCAGCCACAGGGCGCCGCCGCCCACGGCCCCCAGGATCAGCGCCGCGGTCACGGCCGGGCTCCCGCCGCGCCCGCCGGGCTGGCGGTCAGGTCGGCCGGCGGCCCGGGGACGGCATGGCCCGGCGGGGCGGCCGGGCTGCCCGCGCCGCGCAGCAGGCGGTCGGCCTGCTTGAACGTCGCCAGCCGGCGCATCCACACGAACCCGGCCGCGTACAGGCCGACCACGATGATCAGCACGAGCTGACCGACGACGGTCTTGTAGCCCTGGACGTAGCCGGGGTTGAACAGGGCCAGCAGCAGGGCCAGCCCGACCGAGATCCCGGTCACGATCTGCGCGCTGCGCCGGGTCGAGCGCCGCTCCGCGTTGACCTTCCGCCGCAGGTCGAGCTCCTCGCGGGCGGAGCCGGCCAGCGCGCCCAGCAGGTCACGCAGGCCCGGCCCGCGCAGCCGGGCATTGATGATCAGGGCGGCGACGATCAGGTCGGCGCCGGGATCGTCCAGGTCATCGGCGAAGCGGTGCAGCGCCTCCGGCATCGGGACCCGGGTGTGCAGGCGGTTGACCAGCTGGGCCAGCGGCTCCTGCAAGAGCGGGGCGGCCACCCGGCTCGACGCCGGGATGGCCTGCTCCAGCCCGACCGCGCCCGCGATCGTGTCCCGCAGCGACTCGGTCCAGGTGGCCAGTGCCTCCAGCCGGGCCATGGCCTTGCGCTCCCCCACGGCCCCGCCCAGGCTGCGCCAGCTGAACACCAGCAGGAAGATCCCGATGCCGCCCACCACCCACCGGGTAGCCAGCAGGACCACCACGCCGGCCACGATGGCGGCCACGCCGCGCACGCCGACGATGCCCCGGGCCTGCCGCTCGATCCAGCTCGGCGGGCGGTCGGCCGGGCGGGCGGGCAGCCCGCGCAGCGCGACCAGGAACAGCACCAGGGCCCCGCCGCCGATGACCCCGAGCAGCACGCCCAGCAGCGGCCCCGCCCCGGCGACGCCGCTCACCAGGCACTCCCGACGGGCGCGTAGCCGTGCTCGGCGAGTTCCGACATGCACGAGACCGGGGCGTGCGGCACGGCCCGGCGGTCCGGGCCGGTCGTGAACACCTCGCTGGACTGCACCCGCCCGTCGATCCCGGTGACCTCGCGGACGCTGCTCACGAACCGGAGCAGGCGCCCGCCGCGGGCGTACTCGTTGCGCTTCTCGATGAACACGACGAAGTCAATGGCACCGGCGATCAGCATGTGGGTCGCCTCCACGGGGAGTCGCTCAGCGGACTGGATGGCGTAGGTCGAGATCCGGTTGAACACCTCCAGCGACGAGTTGGCGTGGATGGTGGACAGCGAGCCGTCGTTGCCCTGGGACATGGCATTCAGCATCGTGACGATCTCGTCGCCGAGGACCTCGCCGACGATGACCCGGCTCGGGTTCATCCGCAGCGACCGCCGGACCAGCTCGGCCATCGTGATGGCGCCCTGGCCCTCCATGTTCGGCAGCCGCTCCTCGAACGCGATCACGTTCGGGTGCAGCTCGGGGAAGTGATCGATGCCCAGCTCGAGGGAGCGCTCGACCGTGATGAGCCGCTCGCCGGGCGGGATCTGGTTGGCGATCGCGCGCAGCAGCGTGGTCTTGCCGGCGTTGGTGGCCCCCGCGATCATGATGTTCTTGCGGGCGGACGTCGCCGCGGCCAGGAAGGTGGCCAGCTCCGGGGACAGCGTCCCGTTGCCGACCAGGTCGGCCAGGAACACCTTGCCCATCCGGGCGCGCCGGATGGAGATCGCCGGGCGCCGGGTCACGTCCATGACCGCGGACAGCCGGGAGCCGTCCGGCAGCCGGAGGTCAAGCTGCGGGTTGGCGGTGTCGAACGGCCGGCTGGACAGCCCCGAGTAGGCGGCCAGCACCTGGACGAGCTCGACCAGCTCCTCGTCGCTCTCGGCGACCGGCTCGCCCATGACCTCCCGGCCGTCGGCGTAGCCGATGAACACCCGGTCGCAGCCGTTGATGTCGATGTTCTCGACCTGCTGATCCTCCAGCAGCGGCTGCAGCCGCCCGACCCCGAACAGGGCCGCGTGGATGGCGGCCGCGAGGTCCTCTTCGTCCTGGGCGTTGAGCGGCGACCGTCCCGCGGTCACCTCGGCCCGGGCATGATCCTCCAGGACCTGCGCGACCAGGGCACGCGCGAACTGGCGCTCGTCCTCGCCCGACATGGGCGGCATGCCGACCGACGCGTCGAGCCGGCGCTGCTCGGCCAGCCGGTCCCCGACCTCGCCCCGCAGGCGCTTCACCAGGCCGTGATCCACGCCGTCACGACCCTCGGGGCTCGGCGGCCGGCACGCCGGGGCCGGCGTGGTGCCGGCCGCGACCCGACTCGCGGGGGCTCGGTCCGCGCGGGTCCGGCTCGCGCGGGCCCGGTCCGCGGGAGAACGGCTCGCGGGTGAGCGGCTCGCGGGTGAGCGGCTCGCGGGAGAACGGCTCGCGGGAGAACGGCTCGGGCGCGGACGGCTCGCGGGTCAGCGGGTCGCGGGTCAGCTGCTCGGGCGCGAGCTCATCGCGGGTCAGCGGCTCGCTCGCGAACCCGTCGCCAGCCCGCGGCTCGGGCGCCCGCTGGTCGCCGCCCGTCAGCGGCTCGCCGGTGAACCTGTCGCGGGTCACCTGGCCGCCGGTGAAGTGGTCCTGGCGGGGCTGCGGCCAGGATCCTTGGTCCCGGCCACCGTGCTTCACGGTCCCTCGCTCCCATTCGGCCGACGGGGGCGGGGCCGCAGTCCGGGGCGGGGCCGGCGGGGGCGGAGCCGGCGCCGGGGACTGCATCCGGGGCGGGGCTGGCGGGGGCGGAGCCGGCGCCGGGGACTGCATCCGGGGCGGGGCCGATGGCGCGGCGGGCGCAGGCATCGGCATGGGGGGCACTGGCCCGACGTAGGTCGCGGGCGCAGGGACCGGGACCGCGCGCGGTGGGGCGGGGGTGACGGGCGCGAAGCCGGGGGCGGCGGGCGCGGGAGCCGGCAGCGGGCTGACGGCTGCCGGGCCACCGCGCGGCAGGCTGGCGGGAGGCAGGCTGGCGGGAGGCAGGCTGGCGGGAGGGTACGCCACGGCGGCCGGCTCCGGGTTGGCGGCGAGGCGGCCGACCAGCTGGGCCGCGACCTCGCGGGCGGTCCGGATCAGCAGGGACCGGTCGAGCTTCCCGCCCCACTCGCCGCTGAGCATCTCGGCGCTCCTGGGCTCGTGGGCCAGCCCGCCGAGGACGCTGACCGGGGAGCCGGCCCCGGACAGGACCTGCGTGACCTCGGCGAGCGCCGGGCCGAAGTGCTTGTGGTCGGCGATGACGAGCGCGCCGATCCGCCCCGTCAGGCCGCCGTGGCCGCGGATGGCGGCGTCGATGGCGCCCGCCCGGTCCCGCAGCCGCACCAGGTCGCCCAGGTTCGCCCGCGTCACCAGGATCACGCCGTCGGCGCGGGCCAGCAGGTCATAGGCGCGGCCGTCGGCGCCCAGGCGGCCGCAGTCGGCGATCACGTCCGCCTCGGGCAGTGCCGCGAGGGCCGCGCCCACCTGGTCCCACATCAGGTCCAGGCCCGCGCCCTGCTCGGCATTGGCCACCCCGACCAGGACATCCAGGCCGCCGCGCAGTTTCTGCGCATGCTCCCACACCTGTCCCGGGTGGCCCCCGCGGCGGGCTGAGATGGCCAGGCTCAGCAGCCCGCGGCGCGGGTCGAGGCGGCTGCCGCTGGCCGCCGGCAGCCGGTAGATGAGGTCCCCGCCGGCGGGATCGCACTCAGCGAGCAGGACCGGCCGCGGCCATACCGCCGCCAGCGCGACCGCGGCAGTCGTAACGCCGGGTGCGCCCTTGTCGGCGGCGATAGCGATCAGGGCCATCGATCAGTGGGCCGGCTTGCTCGGCGACACGGAGCCCCCGCCGCCCGGCTGCGGCGGCGCGCTGTGGTGGGTGGTCACGGGCGGGCTGCTGGGCGGGGGCGTGCCGAGCGCCGGGGTGCTGGCCGGCCCGGTGGACGGCGGCGCGGCCGGCGGGATGGACGGGACGGCCGCGGCGCCCTGGCCGTTCGCCGGGAGCACGGTGAGGCCGGCCACGTCGTTGGACGCGTTGCAGGCGACCGCGCCCGCGGCCCGCGGGTTCACGGCGAGGTCCACGTCCACGCCGCCCGAGTTTCCGCTCGTGGCCGAGGGCTGGCTGATCCCGGTCACGATCGCGTTCGCGGCCAGCACGTTGCCCGGGGTGCCGGGGCAGGCGTCTTCCGCGTCGCTGACCTTGAACACGTCCACGTGATCGCCCACCAGTAGTTCCTTGGGGACCTGGCCGTCCTTGAGGATCAGGCCGACCAGGGCCCGGCCCGCGGTCGACGTGCTCGCCCGGGCCACCATCGCGTTGGTCAGCAGCGTTCCCGGCGGGATCGTGTCCGCCGCGAAGTAGCGCGAGACCTGCGCCGCCTCGCTCCACGGGACGTACGACACCCCGCTGTTGGAGGCGACCTGGACCTCCGTCAGCGCGCTGAGCGGGATCCGCTGTCCCGAGCCGATCTCGGTGGAGACCTCGATCGCGGCGACCCGCTTCCCGCTCTGGACGACGAGCAGCCCGGTGCCGAGCGCGCAGCCCACGATCAGCAGCACCGCCAGCGCAGCCAGGGCCGGCTTGCGCTCCCGCGGCGCGCTGGGCAGCCGCCGCCCGGCGGGAGAGGTCGGCTCCGGCCAGAACGGCTGCTGCTCGGGTCCGCCTGGCTGGCCACGCTGGAGCGTGCTCCGGTCACTGGACATCTGCTGGGCTCTCCCCTGCCGCGGGCGCACGACCGCGATCTTGCGGTCTGCGGCGATTCGGTAGCCTTTCCACCCTAGGGCACCGACCACCCCAGATGGGGGCGAAAAAGGCACACCACCGGCAGCTCCATGGCCCCCACTAGCAGCTTTGCCTAACTGCCAGACTGGCCGGGCCGCCATTGGTATGGTTCGGGCCGATATGGCAACCGGTGACCGGAAGGCTCTCATGCGGGGATACCGGGGATACTCGCGCATTGGGCGGCGCCGGCCGCCGGGTCCGGTCACGCTCGTCGCCGCCGCCCTGGCCACGGCGGCGCTCGCGACGGCCTGCTCCGCCCCGGCCGCGGACCCGCCCGCGGCCACCTTCACGCCGGGCGCGGGCGCCGGGACGGGCACCGCCGTCCCGGCGGCGTCGTCGTCGGGCGGCGCGGGCGCCGACGACTTCGTGATGCCGCCGTTCGGCTCCAACTTCAGCGTCACGATGACGGACTGGCTGCCGCCGGCCGGGTCGCCGCTCGTCCCGGCCGTCGTGGCCGCCAAGAATTTCTGGCTGGCCTTTTACTATTCCGAGTACACCGGCGGCAAGGATGACCGGTGGCGCACCTATACCTCCGGTGCCATGCAGTCACTGGTGCAGAAAACGCTCCGGGCGCCGGATGTGGCGGGCCAGTCAATGATCGGATCGATGTCATTCGGGGGCATGAGCGCGGCTCCGGACCCGAAGATAAGCGGAGACATTGACGTGACCATGTGCATTGACGGCTCCCGGCTGACGGATACCTATCTCGGCACCGGGAAGGCTTTTCCCACGCAGGTGCCCCGCAGCCAGTCCGACTATAAGGAAACGGTCTACGTGGCTCAGGGATCTACCGGGCTGTGGTACATGACTTACTTCACGAACCAGGTGACAGTTCCCGCGGCCCAGGGATGCAGCGCATGATCAGGCCCGGCGCCCTCCGGCGCACCGGCCTCCGGCGCACTGGCCTCCGGCGGGCCGGCCTCGCCGGCCTGATCCTGGCCGGGCTGGCCATGCCGCTGCTGACGGCCGGCCCGGCCAGCGCCGGCGGCCGCGGGCCCGTCGCCCCAGGTCCGCCGCCTAACCCCGTCTCGTGCTCGGGCAACACCTGCTCCGAGAACCTGAGCTTCGTCATCAAGCTCAGCGGGGACGTCGGCTCGGGCGGCGGCCATTTCGCGCCCGTCGACGTTCCGCCCCCGCCGTGCCTGTGGATCCAGTACGGGGACGCCACCACCGGCAGCCAGAAGATCGTCGACACGTTCGGCGATAATCCCCCGGATGCGTTTAACATCCCGGCGTCCGTGGCCGAGGCCAAGGCCCTGCTGAAGGCGCCCAAGCCGGGCGAGTGGTACAACCTGCCGATCAACCCGGCCGCCGGCGAGGCGGGCGCGCAAGAATGCCTGAAGCTGCCGGCCTTTGTATTCGTCCCGCCGGGCGAAGCCCCGCCGGCCCCGCCCGTCCCGCCGGCGACGATCGCCGCCTTCGCCTATAACCACATGACCATTCCGCTGCCCCGGCTGACTATCAGCCCGGCCGGCAAGGGATACGTGAACCTGGCCAGTTATGTGTGGGCGAACTGGCCCGTCAGCCGGGTGACCGGGCAGGAGGACACCTACGAGATCATCGCCCGGGCCGGCGATGAGGTCGTGACCGTCCAGGCCAGGGCCAGTGACCTGAGCGTCACCGCATCCGGCCCCGGCACCGCCGTTTCCGGCGGGTGCGGGCCCAACGGCTCGGCCAGCCCGCGGGGTCACGCCCCGGCCAGTGCCGGGGCCGGCACGCCGCCCGACTGCGGCGTGCTGTGGACCGGGCCCGATGCCCACGCCGGCATTTCTGCCACCGCCCGCTGGACGGTGACCTGGTGGGACGGGGCAGGCGGCGCGCACCATGCCCTCCCGGACATCGTCGTCTCCTCGCCGGTTACCCAGATGCAGGTCGCCGAGATCCAGAGCATTAACAACGGCGGCTGATTACCGACCGCACTGCTACGAAGGGAAGAACATTGGCCTCGGACGTCAACGTAAGTTATGCCCAGATGGAATCGGCTGCTAAGCAGCTGATCAATGGCCACCAGGAGATTACGGCCCGGCTGACGTCGCTGAAGACGCTGGTCGACGCGCTCGTCCAGGACGGCTACGTCACGGACCGCTCGAGCAAGGCATTCGAGGCCTCCTACCAGGAGTTCAACCGGGGCGTCACCCAGACGATCCAGGGCCTGGAGGGCATGAGCAAGTACCTCACCTCCGCGGCCCAGGCCTTCGGGGACACCGACGGCTCGCTGGCGAACGCGCTCAAGTAGGTAACCGGCCTGCCGTCAGCGCCGGGGTCAGCCATGGGCGGTCCCCGGCGCTGATGGCATGTCCGGGACCGGGTAACAGGGAGGGTCCATGCGGCTGACCGTGACCGCGGTGTCGCCGACGGCGGGGATACGCACCGACGTGGTGATCGACGCCGATCCGCAAGCCCGCGCCGGGGAACTCGCGGCCGATCTCGCGGCCCTGCTCGGGGGCGGCCCGGCCGCGCGGCCCGGTGACCCGGGCAACGTCATCAGCTTCCCGTCGGCCCGGCAGGCCGCCCGGTCCGGCGCCGCGCCGGCCCCGGATCGCGGCACGGCCGTCCTGGCCGCGCTGCCCCTGGCCGCCGGGCCCGCCCTGTACATCGACGGCCGGCGCGTCCCGCCCGAGCAGCCGGTGGCCGAGTCGCCGCTGCGGCCGGGCTGCGTGATCAGCCTGGGCGATCCGTCCGGCTGCCTGCCGCCGGAACCGACCGGGGTCGTCGAGGTCCGCGTGGTCAGCGGGCCGGGTGCGGGCACGGTTCGCCGCATCAGCGTCGGCACCGCCGAGATCGGTCCCGGCGAGCACGCCGCGATCCGCCTGGGCACCCGCGCGCCGTCCGGGTCCGCCCAATACCCGCCCGCCCAGTACCTGCCCGGCCAGCACCAATCCGGCCAGTACCCGCCCGACGCGCGCCAAGCGGCCCAGTACCCGCCCGGCCAGTACAAGCCCGGCCAGTACCCGCCCGCCCAGTACCCGCCCGCCGAGTACCCGCCGGCCGGCTCCCCTCCCGCCCGGGGCGAGGCGGGAGCCGTGACGGCCGCCCCGGCGCGGCCCGGCCGGCCTCAGGCCGGGCGGCCTCAGGCGGCGGCTCCGTCCCGGCCCGCGGCACCTGCGGCTCCGCCGGCGGCCGGGCCGGCGGCGCTGCGCCTCATCGTCGATCCGCGGGGCACCTGCCAGCTCGTCCCGGACGCGGGCGTGCCCGCGATGCTGGATGGCGCGCCGGTGACGGCGCCGGTGGACTGGCGGCCCGGGCAGCAGCTCGCCGTTTACGGGTCGCTGCTGGAGCTCGCGCCGTACGAGCCGCCGGACGCTGCCCTGCGGCTCTCGCAGGACGGCGCGGGCCTGGACTTCAACCGCCCGCCGCGGCTGCTGCCGCCGGTCCGGGAGACCAGGTTCCAGCTTCCGGTGCCGCCCACCCGGGGGGAGCGGCGCCCGCTCCCGATCCTGATGGCCATCATCCCGGTGGTGATGGGCGTCGGCCTGGCGTACGCCATCCACGAGGTCTACATGCTGGCCATGTGCGCGCTGAGCCCCGTGACCATGATCGGCAGCTACTTCTCCGACCGGAAGCAGGGCCGCAAGTCCTACACCGCGCGGATGGCCGAGTACCGGGAGCACCGCGCCCGGATCGAGACCGATGCCCGCGACGCGCTGGCCGCCGAGCAGGCGGCCCGGCGCGCCGACTGCCCGGACCCGGCGACCGTGCTGACCATCGCCACCGGCCCGCGGCGGCGGCTGTGGGAACGGCGGCGCAGCGATCCTGACTTCCTGGTGCTCCGGCTCGGCATCGCCGACCTGCCGTCCGCCGTCGAGCTGCGCGATCCGACTCAGGACGAGCACCGGCAGCGCGTGTTCTGGGAGGTCCACGCCGCCCCGGTGACGGTCGGCCTGCGAGACCGGGGCGTCATCGGAGTCGCCGGGCCGGGCAGCTCACCGCGGGCGATCGGCCGCTGGCTGGTGGCCCAGACGGCGGCCCTGCAGAGCCCCAACGACGTGCAGGTCTACCTGCTGACCGATTCCTCGGGACAGGACAGCTGGGAGTGGGCCCGCTGGCTGCCGCACTGCCAGCACCCCGGCGGCGCCGGGGCCACGCTGATCGGCAACGACGCGGAGACCGTCACGGCCCGGATCGCCGAGCTGCTCGCGATGGTGAAGGACCGGCAGCGGGCGGCGGCCGAGTCCGACAATCGGCAGGCCGCGTTTCACCAGGCCAGCGTCATCGTTGTCTTCGACGGGTCGCGGCGGATGCGCTCGCTGCCGGGCGTGATCCAGCTGCTGCGCGAGGGTCCCCCGGTCGGCGTGTACTCCATCTGCCTGGACTCCGACGAGCGCCTGCTGCCCGCCGAGTGCCAGGCCGTCGCCACCGTGCTGCCCGGCCCGGCCCAGCCGGACGGCGCGCTGCGGGTACAGCAGGCCGGAGCGATGATGATCAGCCAGGCCCGGCCCGACCAGGTCGCGCCCGACTGGTGCCTGCGGGTGGCCCGGAGCCTCGCGCCGATCCGGGACATCAGCGACGACGAGGACGGCTTCGGCCTGCCCGAGTCCAGCCGGCTGCTGGACGTCCTGGGCCTGGAGCCGCCCGCGGCGGGCGCGGTCATGGCCCGGTGGGCGTCCGGCGGCCGGTCCACGACGGCGGTAGTCGGGGAGTCCTACGACGGCCCGTTCGGGATCGACCTGCGCCGCGACGGGCCGCACGGCCTCATCGCGGGGACCACGGGCGCCGGAAAGTCGGAGCTGCTGCAGACCATCGTGGCGACCCTGGCGGTGGCCAACCGGCCGGACGCCATGACGTTCGTCCTCGTGGACTACAAGGGCGGCAGCGCCTTCAAGGACTGCGTCAGCCTGCCGCACACGGTCGGCATGGTCACCGACCTCGATACCCACCTGGTCAGCCGGGCGCTGGAGTCGCTGTCGGCGGAACTGACCCGGCGGGAGCACATGCTGGCCGCGGCCGGGGCCAAGGACATCGAGGACTACACGGTGCTCCAGGATCGCGATGACCGGCTGGCCCCGCTGCCCCGGCTGCTCATCGTGATCGACGAGTTCGCGTCCATGGCCCGCGAGCTGCCCGACTTCGTGACCGGCCTGGTGAACATCGCCCAGCGCGGCCGGTCGCTGGGGATTCACCTCATCCTGGCCACCCAGCGCCCGTCCGGGGTGGTCTCGCCGGAGATCCGGGCCAACACCAACCTGCGGATCGCGCTGCGGGTGACCGACCCCGGCGAGAGCACGGACGTGATCGACGCCCCCGACTCGGCGCACATCGCCAAGTCCACGCCGGGCCGCGCCTACGTCCGCCTCGGGCATTCCTCGCTGATCCCGTTCCAGACCGGGCGCGTCGGCGGCCGGCGGCCCGGCGCCGTCGCGGTGACGGAGTCACCCTGGCTGGTCCGGACGGACTGGGCGCAGGCCGGGCGCGCCGCGCCGGAACGCCCGGCCGCCCGGGCCGGGGAGATCGAGGAGGTGACGGACCTGAAGGTGCTCGTGGCCGCGATCCGGGAGGCGTCCGGCCGGCTCGGCATCCCCGGGCAGCACAGCCCCTGGCTGGCCCCGCTGCCCGCCGACCTGCTGCTGCGCGACATCCCCCGGCCCGCCGCCGGCCGCCGCCCGGCGCGCCACGACCCACTGGCGATCCTGCCGCCGGCCCCGTACGGCATCACCGACCTGCCCGCCGAGCAGGCCCAGCGGGCCGCGGTGATCGACCTGGAGTCCTTCGGCCACATGATGGCGGCCGGCGCACCGCGCAGCGGCCGCTCGCAGCTGCTGCGGACCATCGGGGGGTCCCTGGCCGTCACGCACAGCACCGCCGACGTGCACCTGTACGGCATTGACTGCGGGAACGGCGCGCTGCTCCCCCTGGCTGACCTGCCGCACTGCGGGGCGGTCGTGCTCCGGACCCAGGCCGAGCGCGCGTCCCGCCTGATCGGCCGGCTGGGGCAGGAACTGAGCCGCCGCCAGGAGCAGCTGGCCGGCGGCGGGTTCGCGGGCATCGGCGAGCAGCGCGCCGCGGCCGCCAGGACCGAAGGCGACGGGACCGAAGGCGACGGGGGCGCCGGCCCGGCCGGGGCGCTGCCGCACATCGTGATCCTGCTGGACCGGTGGGAGGGCTTCACCGCCAGCCTGGGCGACGTCGACGGGGGCCGCCTTCAGGACGTGCTGACCCGGATCCTCGGTGAGGGCGCCAGCGCCGGGATGCACCTGATCATGACCGGCGACCGGTCGCTGATCGCCGGCCGGATCTCCTCGCTGACCGACGACAAGGTCGCCTTCCGGCTGCCCGACCGGGACGACTTCAACCTGATCGGGCTGCGTCCCCGCCAGATGCCCGAGGCCATCGCGCCGGGCCGGACGTTCCGGTCCGGGTCCGGGATCGAGACGCAGGTCGCGCTGCTGGCCCCGGACGCGTCCGGGCCGGGCCAGGCCGCCGCGCTGCGCGAGATCGCCGAGCAGTCCAGCCGCCGGGACCAGGACGTATCGCCCACCCGGCGCCCGTTCCGGGTGGACCTGCTGCCGGCCCGGCTGTCCTTCGCCGACGCCTGGCCGCTGCGCGACGCGACGGCGCCGCCCCGTCCGCTGTGGGCGCTGGTCGGCATCGGCGGCGATGAGCTGGCGGCCTACGGCCCGGACCTGGCCGACGGCCCGCCGGCCTTCATCGTGGGCGGTCCGGCCAAGTCGGGCCGCAGCACGGTGCTGGCCACCATGACGCGGTCGTTCCTCGCGGCGGGCACGCAGGTCGTCCTGGTCACCCCGCGGCCGTCGCCGCTGCGGGCGCTGGCCGCCGAGCCGGGCGTGCTGCGCCTGTTCGAGGGACCGGAGCTGCCGGGCGAGGCGCTGCGCGAGGCGCTCGCCGAGCTCACCGGGCCGGGCGTGGTGATCATCGACGACGCCGAGGTGCTCCGGGACTGCGACGCCGCCGATGACCTGCGCAAGATCGTCAACTTCGGCGGGAACGACCAGCGCGGCCTGGTGTTCGGCGGCAACGCCGAGGACATCTGCGGCGGGTTCTCCGGCTGGCAGGTCGAGGCCCGGCGGGCGCGGCGCGGCTGCCTGCTGACGCCGCAGCAGATCACCGACGGCGACCTGATCGGGACCCGGCTGTCCCGCAGCATGATCGGCGAGCCGGTCCGGCCGGGGAAGGCCCTGCTCAACGTCGGCGACGGAAACCTGATCACCGTGGCCGTCCCGGTCGGCTAGCCGCTGATCCCGGCCGGCGGCAAGCGGGCATTACGGCCACTGAGCGGCCACTGGGCGGATACTGGACAGTCATGGACACGGCGGCCTGGGCGACCACGGCGGGTGCGGCGCTGGCCGGGCTGGCGGCCGGCCGCCTCGTGGTCGCGGCCACGGCCTGGGTCCCCGGTTACACCCCGGCCCGGCGCCTGCCCTCGGTCCGCTGCCCGCACGGGGCGGCCCGGCTCCGGGTGGCCGACGTGCTGCCGGCGACGGGCTGGCGGCGCCTTCGCGGCCGCTGCGCGGAGTGCGCGCCCGCGCTCGGCTCGTGGTGCCTGGCCGCCGAACTCCTCACGGCTGGCGTGTTCGCCGCCCTGGCCGTGCGTTTCGGGCCGCACCCGGTCCTGGCCGCCTTCTGCTACCTGGGCGCCGTCGGGGTGGCACTGGCCGTGATCGACGCCCGGGTCCAGCGGCTGCCCGACGCGCTCACGCTGCCGTCGTACCCGGTGGCGCTGATCCTGCTCGGCGTGGCCGCGCTGGCGGGCCCGGACGGCGCCCGGCACTTCCTGACCGCCCTGGCCGGCCTGGCCGGGGCCGGGCTGCTTTTCCTGCTCCAGGCCCTGATCTACCCGGCGGGCATCGGCTGGGGCGACGTGAAGCTGTCGGGCCTGCTGGGCCTGTACCTCGGCTGGCTGGGGCTCGGCGCCCTGGTCGCAGGGCTGTTCGCCGGGTACCTGCTCGCGGCCGTGGCCGGCCTGGCGCTGCTCGCCGCCCGGCGGGCATCCCGGAAGACGCTGCTCCCCTTCGGGCCGTTCCTGCTCGCGGGCACGCTGATCGCGATCATGCTGAGCGGGCTCGCTCACTTCCCCGGCTGAGGCCGGCGCGGGACCACCCAGGATGGGCGGGACCGCGAGGGGAGGCGGCACTGCCGGGGTGGTTACTCCGCGGCGGGGAGCTGGATGACGGCGCGGACGCGGGAGAGGACCTTGGCGCCGGCGGACCGGACGGTCAGGCCCAGGGCCACGCGGCCGTCGCCGAGCTTCTCCTCAATCGTGCCGCTGACCTCGATGGTCGCGCCGGTGTCGTCGTCCGGGACCACCACCGGGGCCGAGAAGCGGACGCCGAAGTCGGTCACCGTGGCGCCGGGCCCGGCCCAGTCGGTGACGAACCGCCCGGCCTGGGCCATGGTGAACATGCCGTGGGCGATGACGTCGGGGAGCCCGACCGACCGGGCGATGCGCTCGTTCCAGTGGATGGGGTTGAAGTCCCCGGAGGCACCGCAGTACTTGACCAGGCTGAGCCGGGTGACGGGATAGCTGACCGGGGGCAGTTCCGCCCCGGCGGCCAGCCCCGCGTAGTCGACCGGCGCGCTCACGCGCGCTCCACCAGCATCGACCGCGCCGTGCACAGGTGCTCGCCGCCGGCCGTGCGGAGCTGGGTCTCAGTGCTCAGCATGGTCAGGCTCTGGGTCCCGCGGATGCTGCTGATCGTGGTCTGGGCGACGATGACGTCGCCCGCCGTGATCGGCCGGGTGGACGAGAACTCCTGGTCCCCGTGGACCACCATCGCGTAGTTGAGGCCGAGCCCGGGGTCGGCCATCACCTCGCCGCTGCTGGCCATGCTGAGCACGATGGCGAAGGTCGGCGGCGCGATGACGTCCGGGTGGCCCGCCGCCCGGGCGGCGGCGGGGTCCCGGTAGACCGGGTTGGGATCGCCGATCGCGTCGGCGAATTCCGCGATCTTGACCCGGCTGACCTCGTACGGGTCAGACGCCGGGTAGGCCCGGCCGGCATAGTCCCGGTTGACGGCCATGCGGCCCCCGCAGCGCGGCGATACCGCTTAGCGGGTCTCGCGGTGCGGCTGGTGCTTACGGCAGTTGGGGCAGTACTTGCTCAGGTCAAGCCGGTCCGGGTCGTTGCGCCGGTTCTTCCGCGTGATGTAGTTGCGGTGCTTGCACTCCTGGCAGGCCAGCGTGATCTTGGGCCTGACATCGGTCGCAGCCACGTGGAGTGCCTCTCTTTC
>DASYBB010000102.1:0-35180 GCA_036501025.1 Streptosporangiaceae bacterium | reverse complement strand
CCCGGCCCCGATCAGCTCGCCGGCCAGCGCCTGCCGGCTGCCGTCCGGGAACGCCCGGTTCTCCACCTTGATCACCTCGGCGCCGAGGTCGGCCAGCAGCCGGCCCAGCTCGGCGCCCACCACGATGACGCCCAGGTCCAGGACGCGCATCCCCGCCAGCGGCCGCTCGGCGGGGTCGCCGTCCGGCGCAGCACCGGCCGCGAGCTCCGCGGCCGCCAGCGCCCCCATGACCTCGGCCGTGTGCTCCCCGGCGGCGGGCGCCGGCCCGCGCAGCCCGGCCCGCTTCCCGTCGATCTCGGCCAGCCCGTCCGGCACCCGGACGGTGACGTCCGCCCGCTGGCTCACCCGCACCGGGGCGAACGCCCCCCGCGCCGCGAAGTGCTCGCTGCCGGCCACCTCGGCCAGCGTCAGCAGCGCCGCGGTCGGCACGCCGTGGCGCTGCCCCTGGGCCACCGCCTCGTCCCGGCTCAGCCCGGCAAAGTGCCGCTCGTACGCCGGCATCAGGGTCGCCGTGGCCTGGTAGCGGGCGCCGATCGCGGCCAGCGCCGGGTCCGACAGCTCGGCGGGCTCGCCCAGCCAGCGGAACATCCCGGCCCACTGCCGGGCCGACAGCACGCAGATCCGGACCCAGCCGTCCGCGCAGCGGAAGATCGGGTACAGGTGCCGTGCGTCCGGCCGGCCGCGCGGCCCGGCGCCCGCGGACACCCCGGCGGTGGCGCTGCCGCCGATCCCGTAGCCGGGGTCCAGGGTCAGCGCCGTCGCCTCGAACGCCGACACGTCGGCGTGGTCGCCCGACCCGGTCCGCAGCCGCTGCAGGTACGCGGCCAGCGCGACCCAGGCCGCCTGCAGGGCGACCGACTCCGAGGCCAGCTGGCCGGGCGGGAGCAGCGGCGGCCGGCCCGGCAGCCCCGACCGCGACAGCACCCCGGACATGGCCAGCAGCACCTGCTCGGTGGCCTGCCAGTCCCGGTACGGCCCCGTCCACCCGAAGTCGCTGACCGACACCACGACCAGCGCCGGATACCGCTCCCGCAGCTGCCGCGGCGTGATGCCGGCGGCGGCCGGCCATCCCGCCGGGCCGGGCTCGAAGACGATGTCGGCGGTGCCGGCCAGCCGCAGGAACTGGCTCGCGCCCTCCGGGCTGGCGAGGTCCGCCGAGACGGCGCGCTTGCCCGCGTTGTGGGTGAGGTAGCGCAGGCTCACCCCGTCCGCGCACGGGGCCAGCCCGCGCGACCGGCCGCCGCCGGGCGGCTCGACCCGGATCACGTCGGCGCCGAGGTCGGCCAGGTAGCGCGTGCCCAGCTCGCCGAGCCCGTCCAGCAGGTCCAGCACCCGGACCCCGGCCAGCGGGGGCGGCGGAACCTCAGCGGCCACGGGCCCTCCTCAACCGGCGCCGGCGAGAGCCGCGCGCGGCGGGCTCTCGTAACATGCACGTAGCTTCACCGCCACGTTCCCCCATAACTCCCGGCTTGGCCATCGCTGATCGCCGGACGGGCACGTGCTGGGGCGCGCAACGGGCCGGCCACGACGGGAAGGTGATGGCGACGGACGTGCACCAGGTGCGCTGCTTCGTGGCCGTCGCCGAGGAGTCCCACTTCGGGCGCGCCGCCGAGCGCCTGCACCTGACGCCGTCGCCGGTCAGCCGCGCGGTGAAGGACCTGGAGCGGGAACTGGGCGCCGAGCTGTTCATCCGGCGCTACCACCAGGTCGAGCTCACGCCCGCCGGCGAGCAGGTGCTGGCCCGCGCCCGGGCGCTGCTGGCTGACTTCGACGACCTCCGCAACGTGGCCCGCGCGGCCGGCCACGGCGCCCCGCGGGTCATCCACATCGGCGGAACGCACCTGGCCCCGCCGGCCCTGTTCGACACGGTGGTCGAGCTGGCCGAGGAGCTGGCCGGCGCCCGGCCGGTCGATATCCACGTGGCCTCGTCGGCGGAGCTGCTGCCCGAGGTCGAGTCCGGGGCGATCGAGCTGGCCCTGGTCCACCTTCCGCTGGACCGGCCCGGCCTGGACGGCCTGACCGTGGCCCGGTACCAGTTCCTGGTCGCGATGCGCGCCGATGACCCGCTGGCCGCCGCGGCGGGCCTGCGGCTGGCCGACGTCACCGACCGGACCTTCGCGATCACCTCGCCCAAGGTCCACCCGCCGGCCATGAACCGCATGTACCAGTACCTGGCCGACGCCGGCATCACCCGGCTGCACCGGCTGGCCGACAGCGACACCGCGCTGCTGGCCAGCTATGTGCGCCGCGGCCACAGCCTGGCCCTGACCCTGGCCCCCGCCACCGGCGGCGCGTTCCGGGTGTTCGACGATCCCGCGTTCACGCTGGTCCCGCTGCGCGATGACGCGCTGGAGTTCACCGTCGGCGTCGCCTGGCGGCGCGACCGCGCCGAGTCCGACGCCGACGTCGCGGCCCTGGTGGCCGCCGCCCGGCGGACCTGGCCCGACGGCCCCGGCCTGATCTAGCGGCGCGCCCCCGGCCCCCGGGCGCCCCGCTCAGGCGATGTCGGCCTTGCGCGGCCGGCCCCGGCCCCGCTTGTCGGCGATGATCGCGCCGCGGTGCAGGATCTCGCCGCCCCACACGCCCCACGGCTCGCGGTTGGCCAGCGCCCGGGCCAGGCAGGCGACCCGCACCGGGCAGCCGCCGCACAGCTCCCGGGCGCGCTCGATGTCGGCCGGGTGCTCGGCGAAGAACAGGTCCGGCTCGGCCCGGCACGGCAGGTCCGGGGCCGGGACCGACCGCAGCGCCCGGGGCTGCCTGCTCGCCTGCGGCCCGGTGCCCGGCCGGGTAGCGAGATTCATGGGTCCTCCTCGGTGCGGGCGCCCCCTTGGCCCCCACCGCCTACGCTCGCCCTAAGCCGGCCCGGAGGGCATCAGGCAGATGCCTTATCTCCGGGACGCGGACTTCCGGGGACGAGCACGTTTCGCCAGGTCCGGGGCATGAACGCGGGGCGCGGGACGGCGGCGCGCACGACCGCCATCCCGCGCGCATCCCCGGCTCCGCCTGCTTTCCTGGCGAAACGTGGCCCTTCCGGGCCGGCCTCAGTCGAGCAGGTCGGGCTGCTCGGCGACGACCTCCTCGAAGTACGGCCGGAAGCTGAAGCCCCCGCGCGCCCGGCTCTTGCCCATCGGCGCGGCGATCTCGTCGCGGATCAGCACGGGCGTGCCCGCGGCCTCGGCCAGCAGCTGCGCGCGCGCGGTCTCGTCGGCCGTGATGAACAGCCAGGCCGCCTCCTCGACCGACCGGCCGACGGTGAGGAAGCCGTGGTTGCGCAAGATCACGAGCTTGTTCTCCGGGCCGAGCGCGCCGGCCACCCGCTGGCCCTCGTCGTCGTCGACCACGATGCCGTTGAAGTCGTCGTACAGGGAATGGGTCCCGTAGAACAGGCACGCGTCCTGGGTGATGGGGTCGAGCAGCCGCCCGAGCGAGGACCAGGCCTTGCCGTGGACGGCGTGGGCGTGCGCGGCCGAGACGACGTCGGGGCGGGCCATGTGGACGCTGGAGTGGATGACGAACGCGGCCCGGTTGACCGGGCGGTCGCCGATCACGATCTCGCCGTGGTGGTTGACCAGCTCCAGGTCGGAGACCCGCATCCGGCCGAACGGCACCGCGACCGGGTTGACCCAGAAATGATCGGGGAGCTCGGGGTCGCGGGCGGTGATGTGCCCGGCCACGCCGAGGTTGTAGCCGAACCGGGCGAACACGCGGAACGCCGCGGCGAGCTGCTGCTTGCGGTGCAGCCGTTCTGACGCAAAGTCGTCGAAGGACGGGTCGGGCACGAACCGCTGCTTGCTGATCTCGAGCGGCACGTCACGGAACTGGCTTCTGATGCTGGCGGTCCGGGCGGCGGTGTCAAGGGTGGTCACGGCGACTGCCTCCTCGAAAATAGTCTCCTATATTCAAAACACGGCGCCGGGCGTGCGGCAAGCCCGCGGAGGGAAATGGCTGGTCCTGGGCGTGGCTCGTTAGCGCGAGAAACGACCGCGGGAAACGGCCGCGGGCCGCGGCCTCAGGCGAGGAGGTGCACGGCTTCCGCGAGGGGGCTGTCTCCGCCGGTCAGCTCGAGGATCTGCGGCCGGACGCGCGGCCCGGTGAGCAGGGCGGCGATGACGGCGGCGACGTCAGCGCGGGGGATGGTGCCGCGGGGGACCGGGGGAGCCCCGAGGCGGACCCGGCCGGCGGCCGGGGCGTCGGTGAGGCCGCCCGGCCGCACGATCACCCAGTCCAGGTCCCGCGCCTGCAGATCGTCCTCGGCGGCGGTCTTCGCCGTGATGTAGGCCGCCCAGCTCTCGTCGGCGCCGGGCCGCGGCGGCTGGCCGGCGCCCATCGACGAGATCTGCACGAACCGGCGGGCTCCGGCCTGCTCGGCGGCCGCGGCCATCAGGACGGCGGCGGCCCGGTCGACCGAGTCCTTCCGCGGGACGCCGCTGCCCGGGCCGGCGCCCGCCGCGAACACGACGCCGCCGGCCCCGGCCAGGAGCGCCGCGACGTCAGTCACCGACGCCTGCTCCAGGTCGCAGACCATCGCCTCGGCGCCGGCGCTCTGCACGTCGGCCGCGTGAGCCGGGTTCCGGACCAGGCCCAGGACCTGGTCACCGCGGCCGGCCAGGATGCCCGCCAGGAGGAGCGCGATCTTGCCGTGGCCGCCTGCGATCACTGTGCGCATCCCGTCATGCTACTGACGGGAGCAGGCGGCCACGGGCCGCCGGGCCGGCGGCCGGTGATGCCGCCCGGGGCACGAGCCCGGCTCAGCGGGCCGGGCTAGGACGTGACATTGACCTTGCGCGGGGCCTCGGCGTCCGACTCCGCCGGGCTGGCGTCATCGTCCGGGACGCCGGCCTCGTCGGACGTGACGGACTCGTCCTCAGCGGCGGCGTCCGGCGAGACCGCGGCCGGCGTCCTGACCGTGGCCGGAGTGGCAACCGTGGCCGGAGCGGTAACCGTGGCCGGAGCGGTAACCGTGGCCGGGGTGCTGACCGCAGCCGGGGCGCGGGACGCCTCCGCCGCCAGCTCCTGCTCGCGGGCCTCCTGCTCGCGGTCCATGATCCGGGCTTCCCGGACGCCGACCACCGCGAACCGGCCCATGGCCAGTGCGGCGAGGAACGCGATGACGATGCCCAGGCCCGTGAAGAACCCGACCTGCTCCGCGACGCGGGCCGCGGTCCCGCCGACCGGCGTCCCGGCGGCCGACAGTCCGTTGCTGGTCCACAGCGTGCTCAGCACGCCGCCGACGGCGAACCAGGCGCCGCTCAGCGCGGCCAGCCACGCCCCGAACATCGCCGTCGGCCGGTTCCGGCTCGCGAGCACGATCAGGCCGCCGAGCACCGCGCCGGCGCCGGGCACGACCTCGAGCAGGAGCCGGCCCGACGTATAGGTCCAGGACGTATCAGGGGTGTAGGCGTAATGGAAATGCGGGCCGATAAAGGGAATCAGCCCGCCCCAGGCACCGAGCAGGATCAGCAGCAGGCCGCAAAAGGCGCCGCGGCTCCGGGGCACCCGCATCATCCCGGTCATGTGGATCACTTCCTTGCGCAGGGGGTGGAGACCTGGGCACCAGATCCCCGCAGATCCGACATGCAAACAATGCGCCGTCCGCCATTCCGGGACCCGGCCGCGGGGATGCGCTCAGCGGCGCCGGAACTCGCGCTGGTAGGCCGCGATGGCCGCCGCGGTCGCCGGGTCGGCGAAAACGTCGGCGAACACCTGCACGCTGGCGTCGATGCTGGCCTGCAGCCCGGTATTCAGCCACGTCTCGAACAGCGCCTTCTGCGCCGCGATGACCTGCGGCGTGAGCGCCCGCAGGCCGGCCAGCAGCTCCTCGACGGCCGCCCGCAGCAGCGGGCGCTCGGCGACCTTGTTGGCCAGGCCGAACGGGGCCAGGTCGGCCACCGAGTACATGGCGCCGGTGAGGATGATCTCCCGCGCCTTGGACAGCCCCACGTAGTGATGCAGCAGCGCGGCGTCGACCACCGACGGGATCCCGAGCCTGACCTCCGGCAGCCCGAAGCGCGCGTCCGGGCAGGCGACGCGCAGGTCGCACGCCAGCGCCAGCTCGAAGGCCGCGCCCAGGCAGTAGCCGTTCACCATCGCGATGGTCGGCAGCGGGCTCAGCCGGACCGCGCCGACGCAGTCGCGGACCCGGCTGATCACCTCCCGGCCCCCGTCCGGGCCCGCCGCCGAGAACGTATCCACGTGCATGCCCGCCGAGAAGGAACGCTGGCCGGCCCCGGTCATCACGATCGCCCGGACGCCGGGCCCGGCGCTGGTCACGGCGCGAGCCAGGACGTCGAGGTCGGCCAGGCGCAGCGCGTTCGCGATCTCGGGCCGATCGATGGTGATCCACCGCGTCCCGTGCTCGTCATCGCTGATCTGAGGCGAGCCCATCGGCTTTCCCTCCGCTCGCGAGCCGCCCGGGCTTACCCGAGCCTGAGGCGCTCCACGTCGACGTGGCGGCCGCCCCCGGCATCGAGCCACAGTGTCGTGAGCGCGCAGGCCCCCATCCGGCTCGGCGAGCCCGAGTAGGCGGCTGTGACCCCGCCGGAGCTGGCATCGAAGGGCACGTCCCAGTGGCCGAGCGCCACGTAGTCGCGGCCGCTCGCGGCGATCTCCGCCGGGTCGATCAGGTACGCGCGGTGCAGGTCATCGGGTCCGCGCACCAGGTGACCGTGCGCCAGCGCGACCTGCCACGTGGCCCGGCCGCGGGGCGGGACGTCCGCCAGCGGCCGGAAGTCGGCGTAGCTGCAGTGCGGGCGGCCCCAGATGTCCAGGTCCAGTTCGGCGATCCGGTCGGTCTCGCCGCCCGGCGCGCTGAGCACGCGGACGTGAGCGCCGAGGTCCGTCCGCGTGTAGGGCGAGCCCGCCATGTACGGGTCATGGTTGCCGGGCAGGATCACCACGCGGGCCGGAACCTGGCCGAGCGCGGCCGCGGTGGCCTTCAGGGTCTCGTCGCTGACCCGGGCGTTGTCGAAGAAGTCGCCGACGATGAGCAGCACGGCGGCGGCCCGCCCGGCGGCCATCGCGGCGAGCGCGCTGAGCTGCTCGGCGTCACTCGGCGCGTCCAGGTGCAGGTCGGACACGTGCAGCAGGCGCAGGCCCGTCGCGGGTCCCGCGGCCGCGGGCGGGGCACCGGTCACGACGGCCGGTTCGCCGCGTCGTGGTCCGCCGCCGGGCCGGTCGCGTACGGCCCGTCGCGCCAGGCCAGCGCGGACCGCAGGCCCTCCTCGCGGGACCGCCTGGAGAACTCGCGGGCGGCCGGGCTGAGATGGGCGATCGCGTCGTAGTCCGCCCCCTCGTAGGCGGCGGTCCGCACGCCCTGGAGCTCCATCCAGCGGTTGGTCATGTGCTTGTGCACCGTCAGCACGTCGAGCGGCATCATGGCGATGCGCTGGCACAGCGCCATGACCCGCTCATCGAGCTCGGCGGCGGGCACGACGTGCTGGATGATGCCCAGCTCCCGGGCCGTCTCGGCGTCGACCAGGTCACCGGTGAACAGCAGCTCCTTGGTCGCCGCGGCCCCGATCTTCATCGGCAGCATGCCCATGATGGGGGGAATGCCGAGCCCGCGGGCGGCCGGGTGGCCGAAGCGGGTGCCCTCGGCGGCGAAGACGATGTCGCACGTGCCGATGAGGTCCAGCCCGCCGGACAGGCAGTAGCTGTGCGTCTGGGCGATGATCGGCTTGCGGTAATTCCACATCCACAGCCAGCTGTCCACCATCTCCCGCAGCCGCTCGCGGTCCTGCGAGATCCCGGACTCGCCGAAGTCGGCCAGGGCGTCCCCGTGCGGCGGCCCGCCCTCGGCCCCGGCCGGGGCATACGACTCGCGGGCCGGGCGGCCCGGGCTCAGGTCGTAGCCCGGGCAGAAGGCCCGGCCCGCGCCCTTCAGCCGGATGACCCGGACCTGGTCGCCGGGATTCAGCGCGACGAGCGCGTCGTGCAGGTCCTGGCGCAGGGCACCGGACAGGGCGTTCAGCTTCTCGGGCCGGTTCAGGGTGATCGTGGCGACGGGTCCGTCGAGATCGACCAGGAGGTTCTCGAATTCCATGGCGCGCTCCGTTTCTCGCTCAGGGGCCGTGCTCGGGGGGCCGTGCTCAGGAGTCTGCGGGCCGCCTTAACGGGTCCCGCTCGGCCGGGGGATCGGCGGGGATCTCGGTGACCGCCACGGTCTCGTGCCCGGCCTCGGTGAGCTGGCAGATCGACGCGCGGATGCCGGCGGCGCCCAGCTCCAGGAAGCCGATCGTGCCGAGCCGCGTCTCGAGGTTGTGCGGGTACGTGGGGGAGCCGGGGTTGATGCACAGCGTCGCGCCGATCAGGTCCATGCGCTCGACGTGGGTGTCCCCGTAGACGATCACGGCTAGCGCCCCCGGCTCCGCGCCGAAGCGGCGCCGGGTGACGTTGTCGACGGTCAGGTAGGGCGGCACCTCCGGGATGGTCAGGTCGTGGATCACCCCGACCCGCGGGCTGGCCGGGTACGCCACCGTTTCGCTAAGTTCCAGGACCCAGGTGTCGTGCACCCGCGCGTCGGGCCGGGCACGCACCCGCCCGCCGAAGCCCTCGTCGCCGTTGCCGCGCGCGGCGAACACCGGCGCCACCTCCGCGAGCTGGTCCAGCAGCCACAGCTCGTGGATGTCGCCGGCGTGCAGGATCGCGTCGCAGCCCTCGAACGCGTCGAAGACCTGGGGCCACAGCTGACCCCGGGCCTCCGGGATGTGGGTGTCGGCGACGAGCCCGAGCCGCAGGCCGGCCGCCCCGCCCGGCGCGACTGACGCATGCCCGACATCGCGCGGAATCGAGGGGCCGGACACTCCCTACGGATACACGACAGCGGGCCGGGCGCGCAATAGATCATCCGCCCGCCGCCTGCGGGAAAGCCCCGTCACCCGGCCGGCCGGCCGCGGTCGCCGAAGCTGGCCACCACCCGGGCCACCAGCTTCTCCCAGGCCTCCTGGTCCGGCCCGGGCAGCCCTGAGCCCCGGTGCAGCAGCAGCCCGAGCCGCAGCACCCGGGTCAGGAACAGCACCGCCTGCGGGTCGACATCGCCGGCGACGGTGCCGTCCTTGATCGCGGCCGTGACGCACGGCGCGGTGGACTGCCGCCACCGCTGGTCGGCCTCGGCCACCGCCTCGGCCACCTGCGGGTCGCGGCCCGCCGTGACGTAGGCCTCCAGCAGCAGCGCGTCGGCGTCGTTGAGGCCGGGCGACAGCACCGTGGAATTGCGCGCGACCAGGTCGGCGACCTTGGTCACCTCGTAGTGGGGCACGTGCTCCTGCGGCACGGACCGCGTGATGATGGCCTCGCGGGCCAGCTCGTCCTTGCTCCGGAACCGGCCGTACACCGCGCCGCTGGACAGGCCGGCCTCGTGCACGATGTCCTGGATCTTGGTGCCCTGGTACCCCTGCCGGGCGATGACCCGGGCCGCGGCGTCCAGGAGAGCCTCGCGCAGCGGGTCAGCCTCCCGCTGTGCTGATTCCGGCTGTGCTGATTCCGGCTGTGCTGCTTCCCGCTGTGCTGCGTCCCGCGCTGCGGAATCGGCGCTCACGGCAGTCCCTCCTTCGCGGTCACGGGCCTGACGCAGGTCAGCTCGGGGCGGATTTCCGCCCCGAGCGTATCACCGCGCTTATGCCATTCTGCTGGTCAGAGCACGTGCTCAGAGCTGCAGGGACTTGGGGCTGAGAAACTCCTCCAGCCCGAACTTGCCGTATTCGCGCCCGTGCCCGCTCTGCCGGAATCCGCCGAATGGCGCCAGCGGGTTAGGCGCGCCATTGTTGATCCGGATCTGGCCGCTGCGGATCTGCCGGGCGATGCCGCGGGCGCGCTGCGGGTCGGCCGACCACACGCCGGCCGCCAGCCCGTACTTGGTGTCGTTGGCGATGCGCACGGCGTCGGCCTCGTCGTCGTAGGGCATGATCGCCAGCACCGGGCCGAAGATCTCCTCCTGCGCGATCGTCATGGACGGCTCCACGCCCGAGAACACGGTCGGCTCCACGAAGTACCCGCGGTCGGCGGGAGCCTCGGCGCCGCCGGTGAGCAGCCGGGCCCCCTCGGCCTGGCCGGCCGCGATGAAGCCGCGGACCCGCTCGCGCTGGACGTCGGAGACCAGCGGCCCGAGGCGGGTCGCCGGGTCGAACGGGCTGCCCGTCCGGAACGAGCGCGCCGTCTCCACGGCCAGCCGCTCCACCTCGGCCAGCCGCGACCGGGGCACGACCATCCGGGTCAGCGCCGAGCAGGTCTGGCCCGAGTTGGCGTAGCACGACGTCACGCCGCGGGCCACGGCCTGGGCCAGCTGGTCCTCGTCGAGGTCGTCGAGCAGCACGTTGGGCGACTTGCCGCCGAGCTCCAGGGCGGTGGCCTTGACCGTGGCGGCGGCCAGCTCGCTGACCCGGCGGCCGGCCCGGGTCGACCCGGTGAACGACACCATGTCGACCAGCGGGTGGGCGGCCAGCGCCTCCCCGGCCGACGGCCCGTACCCCGACACCACGTTGACGACGCCGGGCGGCAGCCCCACGGCCTCCATGACGTCGGCCAGCACGAAGGCGTTCAGCGGCGTGACCTCGCTGGGCTTGAGCACGACCGTGCACCCGGCGGTGATGGCGGGCGCGACCTTGGCCGCGATCTGGTGCAGCGGGTAGTTCCACGGCGTGATGGCCCCGACGACGCCGATCGGCTCCTGGATGATGACCGAGGTGCCGAGTTCCTCCTCGAACGCGATCTCCTTGATCACCGACGCCATCGAGGTGAAGGTCCGGATCGGGCCGCCGACCTGGATGGCGCGCGAGGAGGCCAGCGGCATGCCCAGCTCGCGGGTGATGATCTCGGCCAGCTCGTCGGCCCGGTCGGTCAGCTCGGCGGCGATCGCGGTGCAGAACGCGGCGCGCTCCTCCGGCGACCGGGCCGACCAGGCCGGCAGCGCGGCCGCGGCGGCGGCCACGGCCGCGTCGATGTCCGCGTCGGTGCCCTCGGGGACCTCGCCGATGACCTCCTCGGTGGCCGGGTCGGTCACCTCGATGACGCCGGCGCCCGCCGGCGCCGCCCACGCCCCGTCGATGAACAGGGCCTTGCGGATCAGCTTGCCGGTCATCACGACTCCTCGATGTAGATGCACTCACCCGGGCACTGGTCGGCCGCTTCCTGGACCACATCGCGCAGCCCGGCCGGGACCGCGTACACCCGGCGCCCGGCCGCCGCGGCGTCGCCGCCGCGCAGGTGGGCCAGGCCGTCATCCTCGATCTGGAAGACCTCGGGCGAGATGACCTCGCACAGGCCCGAGGACGTGCACTGCTCCTGATCGATCCATACCTTCATGAGCTTCCTCTCGAAACGCTGGCCGCCGGGGCAGCGGGCCCGGCGGGGGCGGGGCGGGCAGCCGGGGGCGGCTCGGGCGGGAACGCGGCGCCGGCCTGGATCAGCCGGTGGTAGGCCGCCATCCGGTGCGGCAGGTTCATGACCGCGGCGCCGACGGTGACGCCGCCGCGGCCGTAGGCGGCGACGAACGAGCGGGCGGCCAGCGACCCCTCGGTGATCGCGACCTCGTTGCCGGGGTGGGCCAGGCCGGCGAACTGCAGCTTGCTGTCGTACTGATCGGTCCAGAAATACGGAACGGGGGCGTAGGGGCGGGTCTCGCCCAGCAGCCGCAGCGCCGCCGCCTTGCCCTGGGCGGCCGCGTTGTCCCAGTGCTCCACCCGCAGGTCGGCGCCGAACAGCGGGTGGTACCAGCGCGCCGCGTCGCCGGCCGCCACGACCCCGTCGATGACCGCGCCGTCGGTGTCCAGCACCGCGCAGGTCGAATCGCAGATCACCCCGGACGCCAGCGCGACGCCGCTGTCGTCCAGCCAGCCGGTGGCCGGGGCGGCGCCGATGCCGACCAGGACCAGGTCGGCCGGGATCACCTCGCCGGTGTCGAGCTCGACGCCGGTCACCCGCGCGGTCCCGGCCAGGCCCGCCACCCTGGCCCCGAGCCGCAGGTGGGTGCCGTGATCGCGGTGCAGCGCGGCCGCGGCCGCGCCGACCTTGTGCCCCAGGGTGGTGGCGTGCGGGCTGCGCAGCAGCTCGATCATGGTGACGTCCAGGCCCTGCTGCCGGGCCACCGACGCCACCTCGGCGCCGACGAAGCCGGCCCCGATCACGACCAGGCGCCGCGACTCGGCCAGGCCGGCCCGCAGCGCCAGCGCGTCGGCCAGCGTCCGCAGCGTGTGCACGCCCGGCAGCCGCCGCTCCCGCCACGGGTGGACCGGCGCGGCGCCGGTGGCGATGACCAGGCCGTCGAAGCCGGCCCGCGCGCCGCCGGCCAGGGTGACCTCGCGGGCGGCGAGATCCAGGCCCGCCGCCCGCTGCCCGAGCCGCAGGTCCAGGTCCAGGTCATCGCCGCGGCGCAGCTGCACGGTGCCGGGGCCGGCCGCCCCGGTCAGCACGTCCTTGGACAGCGGCGGCCGCTTGTACGGCGGCTCGGACTCGGCGCCGAGCAGGGTGAGGTCCCCGTCGTAGCCGGCCCGCCGCAGGGCCCGCGCCGCGCTCAGCCCGGCGATCGAGGCGCCGACGATCAGCACCCGGCGCAGCGCGTCCGTCACCGCGGCCCCTCAGAACTCGATCACGCTGCGGACGACCTCGCCGGCCTCCATCGCGGCGAACGCGTCGTTGACCCCGTCCAGCGCGATGCGCCGGGAGACCAGCCCGGTCAGGTCCAGGCGGCCGGCCTGCCACAGCCGCAGCAGCCGGCCGAAGTCGGTGCGCACGTCGGCCGACCCGTACAGCGAGCCGAGCAGCCGCTTCTCGGAGTTGAACAGCTCGCCGGCGCTGAACGACACCATGTCGGTCCGGCTGCCCGCCCCGACGACCACGGTGGTGCCGCCGCGCCGGGTCGCGTCCCAGGCCAGCCGGATGGTGGACGACCGCCCGACGACCTCGAACACGTAGTCAAACCCGGCGCCGTCGGTCGTCAGCCGGGCCATCGCGTCGCCCAGGGCGTCGTCGCGGACCTGGTGCGTCGCGCCGAACCGCGCGGCCATCTCCAGCTTGCCGTCCAGCCGGTCGACGGCCACGATGGTCGCCGCCCCGGCCAGCCGGGCGCCCTGGATCACGTTGATGCCGACCCCGCCGCACCCGATGACCGCGACCGTCGAGCCGGGCGTCACCCGGGCGGTGTTGACGGCCGCGCCGACGCCGGTCATGACGCCGCAGCCGACCAGCGCGGCCACGTCGAACGGGATGTCGGGGTCGATGCGCACCACGGCGTTGCGCGGCACCACGGTCCGCTCGCCGAACGTGCCGATGCCCAGCCCGAGCGTGATCGGGCCGTCCGCCCCGCGCAGCGGCGAGACCTGCCCGGCGCGGGCCATGCGCGCCGCCGTGCACAGCTGCGGCTGGCCGCCCAGGCACAGCGCGCACGACCCGCACGGCGGGATCCAGACCAGGATGACGTGGTCGCCCGCGGCCACGTCGGTGACGCCGGGCCCGGTGGCGATGATCTCGCCGGCGCCCTCGTGCCCCAGCACGACCGGCGGCACCGCGGTCAGCGTGCCGTTCTGCAGGGACAGGTCCGAGTGGCAGACGCCGCTGGCCCGCAGCGCCACCAGCACCTCGCCCGGCCCCGGGTCCCGCAGCTCCAGGTCCGCGCGTATCTCCAGCGGCTTGCCGACCTCAGTCAGGACTGCTCCGCGCATGAGCGCACCTTCCATCCGAAACGGGGTGGCCCGGCGCCGCGCCGCTTCGCTGCGGCGCGGCACCGGGCCCGGGACTCACGCCGGGGCCGCCGCCAGGCGGGCGGCCTGCGGCCGGAGGGCGGCCACGATCAGCTCGTGCACGAAGTACACGCAGCGCAGCAGGTCGGCCGCGCCGCCGGCGGTCAGCGGCAGCTGGTGATAGGTCATCGCCTTGCTGATCTCGTATCCGCCGACCAGGTCGGACCAGATCTGGTACGTGCACTCCATGGCCACCTTGGCCGTGGCCAGGGCGTCCGCCTCGGCCAGGATGGCGGCCTCCGGGCCGGCGCCGTCGGGCCCGAACGTCAGGGCCAGGTAGCGGGTCCCGTCCTGGCCGGGGACGCCGCTGATCCCGAGCGCGAACGTGGCCTCGAACGCCTTGCGGTGCCGGTCGAAGTACCTCCAGTAGGTGTCGGTCTTGCGCGGGTCGGCCTTCTCCCGCTCATCGGGCCACCCGGCGAGGAGCTGCTGCACCTGCGCCGCCCATTCCGGCGTCATGAGTTCCGCGCTCATCGCTCAGCCTCCGGTCACTTCGGGGTACATCTTGTCGATCGTGGCCTTCAGGTCGTCGGGCAGCGGGATGCCGACGTCGGTGAGCTTGCGGACCAGCTGCACGACGTTGAACCGGCGCAGCTCGTCCACGCTCAGCCCCAGCGCGTCCAGGTTGAGCACGTTGCCCTGGGAGGAGTTCATGTCGAAGATGATCCGCAGCATGTCGTAGATCTCCTCGGCCAGGCTCGGGTCCCGGCGCACCGATTCCTGCAGGAAGCCCATCCCGTACTGGACGTGCCGGGCCTCGTCGCGGCAGGTGGCCGTGAAACCCGAGTAGTAGGCCGGCAGGAAGCCGCGGCTGCGGCAGTAGCCGAGCGTGATCTTCATCGTGGACAGCGCGCCGACGCCCTCGATGAACAGGTGGTAGATGGTGGCGTAGCGGACCCGGGCCCGCTGGTCGTAGGGATTCTTGACCAGCTCGTCGGAGATGTAGGACAGCAGGCCGGTGCTGCCGGCGCCGGGCAGCGTGCGGTACTCGTAGCTGGCATCCAGGATGTCCATGATCGAGTCGCCCTGGACGCCGATGGCCTCGCGGAAGAACCGGTCGAAGAAGACCGTGTGCCGGGCCTCGTCCTCCATGTGGCTGGTGATGAAGATCTTGTCTTCCTCATCGGCGCCCATCATGAACGCGGGCAGCTCGGCCTCGACGTTGCGCTCGCCGTGGTGGAAGCCCTGGGCCACCCGCAGGAAGACCGCCCGCTCCTCGTCGGTCATCTTCTCCCGCCAGTCGATGGCGTCCTGGGTGAAGTCCAGGTCGTAGACATCCCAGCGCTGCCGCAGGTAGCGCTTGTACAGCGCCAGCGGCGTCGGGATGGCCCGCAGGCCGTCGTTGACGTACTCGATGACGTCATCGATGTGCACCTTCTCCAGCTGATGCAGCTCGGAGCTCTCGATGATGTCGGTGGTGTCCTCGGATAGACCCGGTGCTGCCTGGTCTGTGGTCACGCGGCTGCCTCCTCGCGTCGTATTCGGGCTGACCGGCCGAGAAGGGCGCGCCAGACCGAATGCCTTTCGGTTATTCGCGGCGGCCATCGCGGCGCACCGGAAATGCGGCAGCCGCGCCAGTACGGCCGGGCCGCCGTCCCCGAATGCCGCGGTATTGTCACCGGTCAACGGCAGCTCGTTCCTAACGATAATCATTATTCTTCGGCGGTCAAGACATGATCTTTCCGGCGCCGCCGCGCCGGGCCGGGAGGTTGACGGTGATCCGGGCGCCTGGGCAGTATCGGGGTCGAGAGCCGAAACTAGCTGGGTGCACGGGTGCGGCGGGGGCCGCCGCGAGCGGGCGCGCGTGCCGCCTGAGGAGCGCCCCATGCCTGCTCGCGGGCCGCTGGCCATCGCCGACCGCGACCGTGCCGTGCTGCGCGGCTGGGCCACCGCGCCGGGCCGGCGCTCGCAGCGGGCCGCGATCGTCCTGCTGGCGGGCCAGGGCCTGGCCAACCGGGAGATCGCCCGGCGGCTCGGCGTCTCCCGCCCGGCGGTGATCACCTGGCGCTCGCGCTACGCCGAGGGCGGGCTCGGCGCGCTGGCCGACCGGCCGCGCTCCGGCCGGCCGCCGCAGGCCCGGGTCGCCGCCATCGTGGCCTGCACGCTGCGCCTGGCCCCGAGCTCGCGCAGCGCCACGACCTGCGCCCGGTGGGTCGCCGCGGAGCTGGGCGTGTCGGTCGTGACGGTGGGCCGGGCGTGGCGCGCGGCCCGGGTCAACATCGCCGCCCGCGGTGCCGTGGTGTTCGAGGCCGACCCGCCGCTCCCGGTGACCGCGTGCGAGCTGGCCGCGCTGTGCGTGCACGGCACCTCGGCCATCGCGGTGCTGCGGCGGGTGCCCGCGGGCCCGGCGGCCGGGATGCCGGCGCCGCTCGTCCGGGTCCGCGGGGCCTGCGGCGCGGGGCCCGGCACGGGCGCCGGCGAGGCGCCGGGGTGCCCGCCGTCCGAGGTGGCGGCCATCCGCGCGCTGCTGACGGCGAGCGGGTCGGCCGCGGGCCTGCACGGCGTGGTGGCCGGGACCGTGCTCGGCGACTGGGCCCGCCTGGGCGCGGGCACCAGCGGGCTGGCCTGGCATCTCGCGCCGTCGGACGAGTCCTGGCTGGCCGTGGTGGAGGCCGTCATGTGCGCCGGCGCCGTGCCGCCCGCCCGGCTGACCCGGACCGCGCGGCAGATCTCCGACGAGGTCGGCGCCGCGCTGGCCGCGCCCGCCGGGACGGGCGGCTGGCGGGCGTGGACCAGCTGCCGCCCGTGACGTCATGGCGTGTCAATGAACTTCTGACGTGTCAACGGACTTCTGACGTGTCAATGGACTTCTGACGCAGGCCGGCCCGCCCGGCCGTCTTGACGTGGTTCCGGGCCCCGGCGTTCTGTGGGACCTACACCGAAAACCGGACTTCCCGTTAATTCCCGATGAAGAATGCCGGGCCGGGGCGGGGCGTGAATTCCGCGCGCCTTCTTCCGCCGGATCTGCCCGCCGCGCCGCGAAAGGAACCGGTCTTATGGCTACCATGCTACCGTCCCTGAGAATCAGGCGATCGGGCTGGCGGGACTTGTTTATCGGGCGCGAGCTGACGCACGTGCCGTCCGGGGTGGACCGCTACGTGATGCTGGTCGTCAAGGCCCTGGCCGCGTGCCTCGGCACCTGGATCATCTCGCTCGGCCCGGTGGCCGCGCTGCTGGTCCCCTCCGAGCACTTCTCGGTCAGCGACTACGGCTACATCGTGGGCGGCGCCGGGGTCCTGGCCGCGTTCGTGTCGCTGCTGGCCGCCGACCTGGCCGACAAGTTCAGCCGGATCCGGGTCCTGCTGTGGGGCATGCTCATCCCCATCGCCTTCATGTTCGGGCTGTCGTTCCTGCCCAACGGGCAGCCGCTGGCCTTCATCTGCCTGTACGTCGCGATGGCCTGGACCGAGGCGTACGCCGTGGTCACGGTCTCCGCGCTGCTGCGGGACTTCTCGCCGCGCACCGGCCGGGCCCTCGGCGTCGGGCTGGTCACGGTCGGCACCCTGGGCGCCAACTGGGGCACCGCCTTCATGGCCGGGCACCTGCTGGCGGGCGCGGGCACCTGGCAGCACATGTTCCTGGACTTCGCCTGGGTCGCGGTCGCGCTGTGGCTGCTGATCTGGCTGTTCGGCCGCGAGCCGTCGGCCGGCATCCGGAACCAGATCTTCCCCACCATGGCGGACGCGGCCAAGGTCGAGGCCAACGCCCGGGTCCTGGAGCGGCAGGGCATCGAGGTGGACGGCTTCTGGGCCTACATGCTCAAGGACTGGCGGCTGTGGGCGCTGGCCGCCGCCCAGGGCACGTTCCTGCTCGGCTACATCACCTTCGTCGCCTACGGGCCGCTGTTCACCATCGAGGCGTTCCACAAGTCACCGCAGGAAGGCTCCTCGCTGTCGAGCTGGGTCTTCCTGTCGATCATCGTGTTCCTGGTGCTCGGCGGGATCATGTCGGACCGGCTGCGGCTGCGCAAGGCGCTCGGGTTCGGCTTCACCATCTTGTCCGGCGCGGCGCTCATCACGCTGGGGCTGCTGTCGGGGGCCAGCCTGTCCACGGCGCAGATCATCATCTTGTACGTCGTCACCGGGGCGCTGATGGCCTGCATGTGGTCGCCGACCAACGCGCTGTTCTCCGAGACGGCCGAGGACATTCACGTCAGCCGGCAGACCACCGCGTTCGGCGGCCAGGGCGTCGTCAGCCGGCCGATCTACCAGGCCTGGATCTTCCTGATCCCGGTCGTGCTGGGCCACCTCGGCTGGCAGTGGGTCTGGATCATTGCCGGGCTGGGCGCCCTGGTCACGGCGCCCATCCTGATCATCTGCCGCGGCTCGTGGGGCAAGTTCAGCCTGCCCCAGGTCGAGGTGCTGGCGCCCGCCGAGGTGGCGGTCGGCAGCGCGGCGCCGGATGGCCCGGGCGCAGCAGCAGCGGGCTAGCCGGGTGGCGGCCCGGCCGGCCTGGCCGGCCGGGCCCTCGCCATGCCGGGCCGGGCTCGGCCCGGGTCAGCCGCGGGCGGACGCCATGAGCTGGCGGACGCGGTCGGCGTCGTGCTCGGGGTGGCGCTCCAGGATCGCCTCGAGGTCAGCCCGGTCGCGCGGGGAGGTGTAGTCAGCCAGCTCCCGGGCCAGGGCCCGGCGGGCAGCGCGGTTCTCGCGGCGAGCGCTCAGCTCGGCGCGGAACTCCTGCCACAGGGGACTGAGTGAGTAGCTGGTGGACGGCACAGTCGTGATTCCTTCCGGACGTGTGTGTTTCAGGGCCACGTCCAGTGTGCGTGCCCGGCACCGATGCGTCCAATGCAAAAATCGCCGCCAATCGATGACTTTCCGTCATGCATCGGTCGGGCGTCGGGCCTGTGCCGGCCGGGCGTCGGCCGGGCGTCGCTAGCGGAGGACCTCGACGAGGAGGATCCAGGCGTTGGAGGCCGCGACGCTGACCGCCAGGATGAAGCAGAACGGCAGCCAGTGCAGGCCGCCGCCGGCCCGGGCCAGGAGCGTGGCTCCGGCGGTGGCGTACCCGGCGACGAGCAGCACGGCGAGGAACATGCGGAGGCTGAACGCGGCCGGCTTGACGCCCGTCGAGCGGTACGCCAGCGCCGCCCGGACCGGGGAGATGGCGCTGCCCGCGGCGCAGGTCAGCAGAACGGCGGCGAAGGCCACCCGGCTGACCGACGGGTCCAGGCCGACCAGGCTGATCCCGAGCACCACCAGCAGGGCGGCCAGCGACTCCAGGGCGCGGCCGGTCAGGTACGAGCTGCCCGCCGATTTTTCCTGATCGAGGATGGTGCGCAGGTTGATGCTGACCGCCACGAAGATGAGGCCGCTCAGCGCCGCGGCCGCGCCGGCCGCGGCCACGAAGAAGTCGTGCCAGGTGGCTACGTCATAGGCGTCGATGGGTCAGCTCTCAATTCGGTTGGCGCGCGGTCCGGGTACGTATCCTCGCCGCTCCCTCAGCCGGCGGGCAACTAAAGTCGGTCGTCCTGCTACTCAGGTAGCAGGGAGCGACGGCGAAGACCATCCTTCAGTGGGTCGTTGCCCGTCCCCCGCGCCCCCTACCGTCAGAGCATGGGATGCGCTGCTGACTTCGGCCGGGCGGGGCGCGGGGCGGACGGCGCCGGCTGATGCTGGACACGATCCTGGCCGCGGTGTCCGCCGCCGCGCTCTTCGCGGTGGCGGCCGCGCTGCAGCACCGCAGCGCCGGCCTGGTGCGCGCCGGCGTGGTGAGCGCGGGCCGGCCGGGGCAGGTGGCGCGGGTCGCCGGGCTCGCGCCCCGGACCCTGCGCCACCCGCTGTGGATCGCCGGCGCGCTGGCCAGCCTGGCCGGCTTCGGCCTGCACGCCCTGGCCCTGCGCGACGGCCCGCTCACGCTGGTCCAGCCGCTGCTCGTCACCGGCGTGATCTTCGCCCTCCCGCTGCGCCAGATCCTCGAGCACCGCCGTCCCCGGTACGCCGAGCTCGGCTGGGCCGCCGCCCTCGCCCTCGGGCTGGCCGTGTTCATCCTCGTCTCGACCCCCGCGGCCAGCGGCAGCCGGGCCGCCGACCTGCGCCCGGCCGTCATCTGCGTGGCGGTGCTGGCCCTGTGCATCCCCGGCTGCTGCGTCGCCGGGCGCCGCGCGACCGGCAGCGTGGCCGCGGCGGCCCTGGGCACGGCGGCCGGCCTGGCCTTCGCCGCGACCGCCGGCCTGCTCAAGGAGACCGTCGATGTCGTCAGCCGCGACGCCGGCTCGCTGCTGACGACCTGGCCCGGCTACGCCCTCGTCGTGGTCGGCGGCATCGGGCTGCTCCTCAACCAGCTGGCCTACCAGGCGGGCCCGCTGCGGGCCAGCCTCCCGGCCATCACCACCGTCAACCCCATCGTCAGCCTCATCATCGGCGTCGCCGTCTTCGACGAGCACTTCCGCAGCGGAGCCCCCTACCTGGCCGGCGAGCTCCTCGGCCTGGCCCTCATCGCCGTCGCCGCCGTCGAGCTCACCCGCTCCGACCCTCGCGAGACTGCTGGCCCGGATGGCGGGCCAACCGGCCGCCGTGGCGGCGAGGCGACCGCCGGGTCGGCCGCTGTCCCGGACGGCTTGCCCGTTGCGGGCGATCGGCGGTCCTCGTCTTCATGATCACGACGACGTGCCCGCCGGGAGAGTCACTCGCATGGCTCCTGATCGCCGCCCGTCCAGGAAGGACAACAGCATGGGCGGAGAGTCGCTGTTGCTCTAGCAGCAGCGTCCTTACGTTCATGTCGTTGCCGGAGCCCTGGACGGCCGTCCCGTCGGGCATGACCCCTGGCCGGTGCGGCTAAGCGGACACGGCGGGCTGATGGGACTGACGGGACCGGCGGCCGGGCGCCGGCAGGCTCGGGGATTCCGGGCGGAGTGGTAGCGTGGAGCTAGTTGAAAGCTCAATCAGTACGCGCTGACGGGAAGGATGCCGCCATGAGCTCGCCGCTTCGGCCGGACGTCGCCGGGGGCGCGTTCGACGCGTTCCTGCGCGACGCCGCGCCGTCCAGTCACGGGCAGCGGACCTGGACGCCCGCTGACGGTGCCATGCCCGCCCTGTACATCAGCCACGGCGCGCCGCCGCTGTTCGACGACCCGCTGTGGATCAGCGAGCTGTTCAGCTGGTCGCAGGCGCTGCCCAAGCCCGCGTCCATCCTGATCGTGAGCGCCCACTGGGAGGCCGCGCCGCTCAGCCTGTCCGCCGCCCCGGCCGCGACGCCCCTGGTCTACGACTTCGGCGGCTTCCACCCGCGCTACTACCAGATGACCTATGCCACCCCCGACGCCAGTGACCTGGCCGCGCGGGTGGCGGCCGCCATGCCCGACACCGAGCCCGTGCACCAGCACTCCGGCCGCGGGCTCGATCACGGCGCCTGGGTTCCGCTGAAGGTCATGTACCCGTACGCGGACGTCCCCGTGCTGCAGCTGTCGATGCCGACGCACGACCCGGCCCGGCTGCTCGACATCGGCTCCCGGCTGCGGTCCCTGCGCGAGGAGGGCACCCTGGTCATCGGGTCGGGCTTCATGACCCACGGGCTGCCGTTCCTGACCCGGGAGATGTTCACCGAGAACGCCGTCCCGGCCTGGTCGTCGGACTTCGACCACTGGGCCGCTGACGCGCTGGCCCGCGGCGACGTCGACACCCTGGCCGCCTACCGGGACAAGGCCCCCGGCCTGCCGTATGCGCACCCGACCGTCGAGCACTACACGCCGCTGTTCATCACCCTGGGCGCGGCGGCATCGGCTGAGCAGCCGGTGCGGACGACGATCGAGGGCTATCAGTTCGGCCTGTCCAAGCGATCTTTCCAGGTGGCCTGAGGGTCGTCCGGAATCGCGTTCGGCCAGGCGGCCTGGTGTGCCCAGGCTGGTTAATGCCCTGCGGTAGGATGAAGGCGGACGCTTGTTAGCAGGCGTGGGCAATTGGGTCCGTACGGTCTATACCATTGATGCCTGGCGTGCGGCCGAGCGCCCGGCGGGCGTGAGCTAATGCACCGCCATTACCGGGTGCGTAACGCTACTGCTGCATCCCTAATCACAGCCGTTTGTTTCGCGAATGTTTCGTGGCTCCCCGGTCGCGGCGCGGGCTGCGCAAGTACGGTAGCGGGCGAGGGAGTGAACATCAGGTGCTCCGCGCCTGAGCCGGACCCCGCGCTGGCCAGGGACCCGGGCCAGCGTACTGTGTGACCAAGATAACTGTGTGACAAAGATTACTCCGCTGCCTAAGCCGCGAATTGTCCGATTGTGAACGCAGTGGTCGGTGCCGGATGGGCCCGCTTGTCATCGCACGATAAGACGTCGCTTATCATGATGATGAGGCATAAAGGGATGTCCCCGGCACCGCGGTGCATTGTGGCGTGATCTTGTCGCTGTCCGGTGCCGAGCCAAGGCGAACCCGCCGGCGAGCGGGGGAGCGCGGCCCGCCAAGGCCGTGCCGCCCAGGCCCGGCCCCACCTAAGGAGCGCAGGGAATGCATCGCCGTGTCAGGTTTGTGCGGCCTACCGGGAACGCCTTGCGTCGGCGCTCCGACCGGATTGAATCGGCCATAGTGGCCGGCCTATTGGCGCTGTTTGTCCTAGGCGGGCCAGCCGCGGCGATCGTCGCCGGGTCGCTGGTCGACCACGCCATGCTGGGCGAGGTGCGCGCCGAGCAGAGCTGGCAGCGGGTCACCGCCACCCTCGCCCATCCCGGTACCCCGCGCCTGCAGGCCTCCGCCAGCAACTGGGTCGTGCAGTCCGCCCGGGCCAGCTGGACGGCCGGCGGGCGCACGCACACCGGCTATATCCCGCTCGCGTCGTCGCCGGGCAAGGCCAAGACGGTCTCGGTGTGGGTGAGCCCCCGCGGCGCGCTCACCGGACCGCCGTCGGCCTATGCCGATCTTCACCTGGCGGTCGGGCTGGCCGCGGCCTCGGCCGCGCTGGTCGTGGCGGGCATCATGTTCCTGGCCGGGGTGGCCACGCGGCTGGTGCTGAACCGGCGGCGGATGGCGGACTGGGACCGGGCCTGGCGGGCCATCGGGCCGCAGTGGAGCCGGCAGCCCTAGCCGGTGGAGCCGGCAGCCCTAACCGGTGGAGCCGGCAGCCCTAACCGGTGGAGCCGGCAGCCCTAACCGGCGGGGGCGGCGGCTCTAACCGGCGGGGGCGGCGGCGGGCACCGGCGGGCCGGGGTCGTCGTCGGGGCCGGGCGTGGCCGGAATGGCCGAGGTCAGCTGCTTCCAGGCCAGCTCGGTGCCGGCCGCCAGGCAGCCGTGCACGACGGCCTCGCTGCCGAGGGCGCTGACCCGCACGTCGGGCATGACCGGCGCGATCTGCTCGAGCTCGCGGGTCACCGCCGCGGCGAAGCCGGGGGCCTGGCCGACGCCGCCGCCGAGGACGATGAGCGCCGGGTCGACGATCGTCACCACCGCGCACAGCACCCGGGCGACCAGCTCGGCCTCCGCGGCCACTACCGCCGCGGCCCGCTCGTCGCCGGCGGCCGCGGCCTCGAACACGCGGCGCGCGGAGACCGGGCCGCGCATGCCGGCCCGGCGGGCGGCGCGGACCACGGCCGACGCGGACGCGGCGGCCTCCAGGCGGCCGCGGCGGCGGGCGTCGTCGTCGTCGGAGCCCTGGCCGCCCGACATCGGCAGGTAGGCGATCTCGCCCGCCACGCCGTGCACGCCGCGGTGCAGGCGGCCGCCCACGACCAGGCCCATGCCGATCCCGCTCCCCACCGAGACGAAGGCGAAGCTGTCGGCGGACCGGCCGTGGCCGTGCGCGCGCTCTGCCAGCGCGGCCGCGTCCACGTCGTTCTCCACCACCAGTGACGGGCCGAAGGCGGCCCGCAGATCGGCGAGGACGGCGGGCCGGTTCCAGCCGGGCAGGCCGCCGGTGAGGGCCATCGAGTTGCGCCGCGGGTCGTAGACCCCCGGGCTGCCGATGACCGTCTGGGTCAGGTCCGGCCGGGCCACCCCGGCGGTGGCGCACAGCTCGTCGGCGAGGCGGACCAGCTCCGCGACCCGGCCGTGCCCGCTGGACGCGCGCGACCGGGCCGCGGACGACGCCAGGATGCCGCCGGCCAGGTCCGCCAGCGCGCCCCGGACGTAGCGGTGACCGATATCGAGGCCCAGGACAAAGCCGGCCTCGGGGCGGACCTCATACAGCCGGGAGGACCGGCCGGGCAGCCCGGTCCGCTGGCCGGCCACGCGCACCAGCCCGGCCCGCTCGAGGGCGGCCAGGGCCTGCGACACCGTCGGCTTGGACAGGCCCGACAGCCGGGCCAGGTCGGCCCGCGAGCACGGGCCGAGGTCGCGGATGTGGCCGAGCAGGAACTGCTCGTTCATCGCACGGATCAGCGGCGGGCGCGCCGCCGACCCGGGCTGGCCGGATGGCCGCTGCCGCGCCTGCGCCGGGATCGGCGGCGCGGCGTCCTGTGGCGAGTCCCCGCCGGACGCGGCGCTGGCTGGCCCCGCGTCGGCTGGGCCGTCGGCCGTCGTGACTGTCACTGCCACCTCCTCGCATCATCCTGCCGCAGCACCGCCGGGGAGCGCACCGGCCGGCCCGCGGCTGGCCGCGCAAAACGTCATGGTTTTGTGACGTCGGGAGCCTCTTGTTCCCCCTAAATAGTTAGGATACTGTCCTAACAATCTCCCGCAAGGGCACAGATCCGCGCTTTTATCAGGGCAGGCATGATGACCCACGCCCCGGTGGTCCTCGGGCTCGATTTCGGCGGCACCAAGATCGCCGCCGCGGTCTGCGGGCTGGCCGGGAACCGGCTCGGCTCTGTCACCGTCAGCAGCGCCGCCGAGCTCGGCGCCCGGGCCAGCTTCGACCGGGGCATCCAGGCGGCGCGGGACCTGCTCGCGAGCACGGCACCGGGCGCGGAGCTGGCTGCCGTCGGGGTGTCCACCTTCGGGATCCCGTTCGACGACCGCGTTGAGCTGGCCCCGGCCATCGCCGGCTGGGATGAGCTGCCCCTCGGCCGGGAGCTGCGCGCCGCCTTCCCCGGCGCCGAGATCCGGATGGCGACCGACGCGAAGGCGGCGGCCCTGGCTGAGGTGCGCTGGGGCGCCCTGGCCGGCTGTGATCCGGCCATCTACCTGAACCTCGGCACCGGGCTGTCGGCCGCCCTGGTCGTCGGCGGCCAGGTCATCGTCGGCGCCAACGGCGCGGCGGGCGAGATCGGCTACTGCCTGCGCGCCCTGTCCGACGTGGGCCTGGCGCTCGAGGCCCGGCTCCCGCTGGAGGACATGGTCAGCGGCCGCGCGGTGGCCCGGCAGGCGGCGCGGCTGAGCGCGCCGGGCAGCCGGGTGCTGACCGCCGAGGAGGTCTTCGGGGCGAGCTCCGACGAGCCGCGGCTGGACCGGCTGGTCAGCGAGTTCGTCACCGAGCTGGCCTTCCACGTGGTCAACCTGGCCATTGCGCTCAACCCGGCCCGGATCGCCGTGGGCGGCGGCATGGTCGGGTCCTGGGACCGGCTGCGGCCCGGCCTGGCCGGCGCGCTGGACGCCGGGACCCCGTTCCCGCCCGAGCTGGTGCCCGCCCGCTTTCCCGATGATGCCCCGCTGCGCGGTGCCGTGGCCCTCGCCGTCGACGCGGCCGCGGCCATCCCGGCCCGGGCCAGCGCCGGCGACGGCGACGGCGACACGGCCGCCCGCCGCGACAGCGCCACCCGCAGCGACAGCCCGAACGGCAGCCAACCACCCAACCGCACCCACAGCGACACCGACAGCGGCAGCACCGCCGGCGGCGTGGCCCCCGTACCCCACCGTCCCGGAACACTCACCGAAAGGCTTCAGTCATGAGACGACTGACCGCGATAGGGAGCCTCATCACGGCCGGCCTGCTGGCCGCCGCCTGCAGCGCCGGCGCCGGCCCGTCCGGCAACGGCACCGCCGCCGCGAAGAACGTGGTGACCATCTCGAACGAGAACGGCGCCCTCTGGACGTGCCAGTTCAGCCCGTTCAACGGATCGGACACCCTGCTGTCGGTCGGCTTCGTCTATGAGACGCTGGCGTACGACAACCCGCTGCAGAGCGGCAAGACGACGCCGATGCTGGCCAGCTCCTGGCAGTGGGGCGCGGGCAACAAGTCGATCACCTTCACCATCCGCAAGGGCGTGAAGTTCAGCGACGGCACCCCGATGTCGGCCGCTGACGTGGTGTACACCTTCAACCTGCTCAAGAAGTACCCGGCCCTGGACCTGACCGGCGTCTGGTCGGTGCTGTCCAGCGTGACCCAGTCCGGTTCCGACCAGGTGGTCATGGACTTCAAGTCGGCCGCCGTGCCCGCGTTCTACTTCATCGCCGGGCAGACCCCGATCGTGCCCGAGCACATCTGGTCGAAGATCGCCAACCCGGTCACCTACACCGACAGCAACCCCATCGGCACGGGCCCGTACGTGGTGAACCCGTGCACCAAGGCGAACATCACCTACACGGCCAACAAGCATTACTGGCAGCCGGGCGAGCCGCACATCGCCAAGGTCGAGTACCCGGCCTACACCAGCAACAACACGGCCAACGACCAGCTGGCCACCGGGCAGGCCCAGTGGGGCTCGCAGTACATCCCGGGCATCAAGTCGTTCTACACGGCCAAGAGCCCCAACTTCCACTACTGGTTCCCGCCCACGGTGAACGTCTCGCTGGTGCCTAACCTGAAGAACTCGCTGCTCAGCAACGTCAAGGTCCGCGAGGCCATGTCGTACGCGATCAACCGGTCGAAGGTCTCCACCATCGGCGAGTCGGGCTACGAGCCGCCCGCCAACCAGGCCGGCATCGTCACCCCGACGTTCTCCAGCTGGCTCGACACCTCGGCCGTGGCCAAGTTCGGCAACGCCTACGACCCGGCCAGGGCGAAGCAGCTGCTGGCCTCGGCCGGATTCAAGCTGGGCTCGGACGGGATCATGGCCAACGCCCAGGGCCAGAAGCTCTCGTTCTCCGTCATCAACATCGGCGACTACTCCGACTGGGTCGCCTCGATGCAGGTGGTCACCCAGGACCTCAAGGCGGTCGGCATCCAGCTGACGCCCGACAACCTGACCAACACCGAATTCGACGCCGACCTGTACTACGGCAAGTACCAGCTCGCGTTCTACGACCAGCAGACCTTCGGCCCGAGCCCGTACTACGAGCTGCGGAACTGGCTGGACTCGGCCGGCAGCGCCCCGGTCGGGAAGCTGGCGACCACCAACTACGAGCGCTACAGCAACCCGGCCACCGACGCGCTGTTCGACCAGTACGCGGCGTCGACCAGCTCGTCGCAGCAGCACGCGCTCATCAACCAGGTGGAGCAGGTCATGCTGAACGAGCTGCCCATCATCCCGGTCGTGCAGGCGGTGGACTGGTTCCAGTACGACACCACGTCGATCACCGGGTGGCCGACGCCGGGCAACCCGTACGCCCAGCCGTCGGCCTACGCGTACCCGGACATGGAGCAGGTCCTGCTGCACCTGCGGGCGAAGTGACGATTTGAGGTTCGCGCTGCGCCGTCTCGGCTTCTTCGTCTTCACGCTGTGGGCGGCGCTGACCCTCAACTTCCTGCTCCCGCGGCTCATGCCGGGCAACCCCGCCCTGGCCATGCTGTCCAAGTTCCACGGGCAGCTCGGCCCCGGCGCGCTGCACGCCCTGGAGATCCTCTTCGGGGTCAACACCGACAAGAGCCTGCCCGCGCAGTACGTCACCTACCTCCACCAGATCGCGACCGGCAACCTGGGGGTGTCGCTGGAGTTCTACCCGGCGACGGTCACCTCCGTGATCGGCAGCGCGATCTGGTGGACCCTGGGCCTGGTCGGCGTGACCACGATCCTGGCGTTCGCCCTCGGCACCGGGCTGGGCATCGTGTCCGCCTGGCGCCGGGGCGGGCGGCTGGACAGCGTGCTGCCGCCGGTGTTCGTGATCACCTCGGCGGTGCCGTACTTCTGGGTGGGCATGGTGCTGGTGCTGATCTTCGGGATCACGCTGCACTGGCTGCCCACCCAGGGCGGGTTCTACGTCTCGACCGACACGCCGTCCCTGTCGCTGATCTACTTCGAGGACGTGCTGTCGCACGCGGCGCTGCCCGCCATCACGCTGCTCATCACCACGATCGGCACCTGGATCCTGACCATGCGCAACACGATGATCACCACCCTGGCCGAGGACTACGTGCGGATGGCCCGGGCCAAGGGCCTGCCCGGCCGCCGCATCATGGTGGACTACGCGGCCCGGAACGCGATCCTGCCCAACCTCACCGGGTTCGCCATGTCCCTCGGCTTCGTGGTCAGCGGGGCCATCCTGATCGAGTACGTGTTCAACTTCCCGGGGGTGGGCTACATGCTGCTCCAGGCCGTCCAGAGCGAGGACTTCCCGCTGATGCAGGCCCTGTTCCTGCTCATCACGGTCGCGGTGCTGGTCGCCATCCTGATCGCCGACATCGCCACGGCGCTGCTCGACCCGCGCACCAGGACGGCGGGCTAGCCATGTCCCTGCCGATATCCGGCGGCCCGGTCACCTTCGACCCGGCGGCCCAGGAGGGCGGGGCCGCGGCGGCGGACCGGTTCCGGCCGCCCGCCACTCACGCCCTGGCCCGGATGGCCCGCGCGGTGCGGTCCAACCGCAAGGCCACCGTGGGCACGGCGCTGCTGGTCATCTTCCTGCTGGCGGCGCTGTTCCCCGGGGTGATCGCCCGCGACAGCCCCAGCGCCGACGCCTACACCCCGCGGCTGGGCCTGTCCACGGCCCACCTGCTCGGCACTACCGCGCAGGGCCAGGACATGTGGGCGCAGCTGGTCTGGGGCACCCGCAGCGTGCTGATCATCGCGTTCGCGGTCGGGCTGGCCGCCACCGCGATCGCGGTCCTGATCGGCGTGGCGGCCGCCTACCTGGGCGGGCTGTGGGACGGCACGCTCAGCGTGCTCACCGACGTGCTGCTGGTCATCCCGCTGTTCCCGCTGCTGATCGTCATCGCCGGCTACGCGCACGGCGGCGGCACGCTGGTGCTGATCCTGGTCATCACCGTGACCAGCTGGTCCTACACCGCGCGCCAGCTGCGCGCGCAGGCGCTGTCGCTGCGCCACCGGGACTTCCTGGAGGCGGCCCGGGTGCGCGGCGAGCGGCGGCTCTACATCATCGCGGTGGAGATCATCCCCACCATGACCTCGCTGATCGTGGCGAGCTTCCTGACCAACGCCCTGTACGCGGTGCTGTTCGCCTCCAGCCTGCAGTACATCGGGCTGGGCAACCCCAATACCCAGAGCTGGGGGACGATGCTGTACTGGGCGCAGAACGAGGCCGCGCTGCAGACCGGCCAGCCCATGTGGGCGCTCGCGCCGGGGGCCTGTATCGCCGCGCTGGGCGCGGCGTTCGCGCTGCTCAACTACGCCTTCGACGAGATCGGCAACCCGGCGCTGCGCCCGGTCCGCAAGCCGCCGAAGCCCAAGCCGGCCCGTCCCGCGGGGCAGGTGCCCGGTGCCTGACCGCGTCCCGCCGGCGCCGCCGGCCGCGCCGATCCTCGAGGTCAGCGGCCTGACCGTGGAGTACGCCACGGACCGGGCCAGCGTCCGCGCGGTCGACGACGTCAGCCTGGAGCTGGCCGCGGGGGAGTTCCTCGGCATCGTCGGCGAGTCGGGCTGCGGCAAGTCGACGCTGCTGTTCGCCATCGCCCAGCTGCTGGCCGCGCCCGCGGCCATCACCGCCGGGAGCGTGACGTTCCAGGGCGCCAGCCTGGTCGGCCTGACCGACCGCGAGCTGGCCGCCGTGCGGTGGCGGGACCTGTCGGTGGTCATGCAGAGCGCGATGAACGCGCTCAACCCGGTCAAGTCGATCGGCGCCCAGTTCAGGGACGCGATGCGGGCGCACGGCGCCGGGTCCGCGCGCGACATCGCGGCCCGGTCGGCCGAGGTGCTGGCCATGGTCGGCATCGACCCGCAGCACCTGCGCAGCTACCCGCACCAGCTGTCGGGCGGCATGCGGCAGCGGGCCATGATCGCCATGGCCATGCTGTTCACCCCCGACCTGGTCATCATGGACGAGCCGACCTCGGCGCTGGACGTGGTGGCCCAGCGCTCGCTGATGGTGCAGATCAAGGAGCTGCAGCGCCAGCTCGGCTTCGCCATCATCTTCGTTACCCACGACATGTCGCTGGTCAGCCACTTCTCCGACCAGCTGATGGTGATGTATGCCGGGCAGGTCGTGGAGCTGGGCGCGACCCGGCGGGTGTTCGACTCGCCGCTGCACCCCTACAGCACCGGCCTGCTGGAGGCCTTCCCGTCCATCCGCGGCCCGCGGGTGCCGCTGACCGGCATCCCCGGCAGCCCGCCCGACCTGGCCCGGCCCCCGGCTGGCTGCGCGTTCGCGCCGCGCTGCCCGAAGGTGATGGACATCTGCCTGGGCGCCCGGCCCGACCTGTATGCCGTCGACGGCGTGGACGTGCGCTGTTTCCTGCACGGAGGCCCGAATGAGTGACGCAGCATGAGTGACACAGCATGAGTGACGACCGCGAGGCCCTGCTGCGGACCGAGGGCCTGGCCAAGCACTTCCGGATCGGCAACGCGCTGTCGCGGCGCACCCTGCACGCCGTCGACGACGTCAGCCTGGCCATCGGCGAGCGCGAGATCGTGGCCCTGGCCGGGGAGAGCGGCAGCGGCAAGAGCACCATCGCCCGGCTGCTGGCCAAGCTGTACCGGCCGACCGCGGGCGAGATCTACTTCCAGGGCCAGCCGGTCTCGCGGCTGCGCTCCCGCGCGGACACGCTGCGCTACACCGGCCAGGTCCCGATGGTCTTCCAGGACCCGTTCAGCTCGATCAACCCCGTGCACCGGATCTCGCACGGCATCCTGCGCGGCCTCAAGCTGCACCGTCCCGAGCTGTCCGCCGCGCAGCGCCGCGACGAGGCCGAGCGGGTCTTCGAGATCGTCGGCCTGTCCCCGGCGGCCGAGGTCCTGGACCGCTACCCGCACGAGCTGAGCGGCGGCCAGCGCCAGCGCGTCGGCTTCGCCCAGGCCCTGGCGCTGCGCCCGCGGCTGATCCTGGCCGACGAGCCGGTGTCCATGCTGGACGTGTCGATCCGGATCGGGCTGCTCAACCTGATGACCGGCCTGCGCGACGCCGAGGGCGTGTCGATCCTCTACATCACCCACGACATCGCCAGCGCCCGGTACATCGCCGACCGGCTCATCGTGATGTACGCGGGCCAGATCGCCGAGTCCGGCCCCGTGGAACAGGTCCTCGCCGAGCCCCGCCACCCCTACACCCAGCTGCTGCTGTCCGCGGTGCCCGACCCCCGCGCGCCGCTGGACGTCACCGCCGAGGCGGGCCGGGGCGAGCCGCCCCGGGTCATCGACCCGACGCCGGGCTGCCGGTTCCGGTGGCGCTGCCCGCTGGCCGTCGACGCGTGCCACCGCGTCACGCCGGACCTGACCGAGCTGGCTCCCGGCCAGTCGGCCGCCTGCCACGTGGCGCAGGCCGGCGCGACGGTGAAGGCGTTCGGATGAAGGTCGCGGTGGTCGGCGGCGGCTCGACCTACACGCCCGAGCTCGTCGACGGGGTGGCCCGGCTGGCCGGCGCGGTCACGGTCACCGAGCTGGTCCTGGTCGACCCCGACGAGACCCGGCTCGCGGCCGTCGGCCCGGTGTCCGCGCGGATCATGCGCCGCTACGGCCACCCGGCCCGGGTCCGCTGGACGACCGGCCTGGACGACGGCCTCGACGGCGCCGGCGCCGTACTGCTCCAGTTGCGGGTCGGCGGCCAGGCCGCGCGCCACCGAGACGAAACGTGGCCCGTGGAGTGCGGCTGCGTCGGACAGGAGACCACCGGCGCCGGCGGCCTGGCCAAGGCGCTGCGCACCGTCCCGGTCGTCCTGGACATCGCCGAGCGCGCCCGCCGCCGGGCCGGCCCCGGCGCCTGGATCATCGACTTCACCAACCCGGTCGGCATCGTCACCCGCGCGCTGCTGGACGCCGGGCACCGGGCCGTCGGCCTGTGCAACGTCGCCATCGGCTTCCAGCGGCTGTTCGCCCGGCTGCTCGGCGTGGAGCCCGGCCAGGTGGCCCTGGATCACGTCGGCCTCAACCACCTGACCTGGGAGCGGGCCGTGATGGTGGACGGCACCGACCGGCTGCCGGCCCTGATCGCCGGGCACGGCGCCGAGATCGCGGAGCACACCGGCCTGCCGGCCAGCGTTCTGGCTGAGGTGGCGGCCGTCCCGTCGTACTACCTGCGGTATTTCTGGGCGCACGACGCGGTGGTGCGCGAGGAGCGGGGGCGCCCGACGCGGGCCCAGGAGGTGGCGCGGCTGGAACGGGAGCTGCTGGCCATGTACGCCGACCCGGCCCTGGACACCAAGCCGGACCTGCTCGGCGAGCGCGGCGGCGCGTTCTACTCCGAGGCGGCGGTGGCGCTGCTGGCCGCGCTGGTCAGCGACGCGGGGGACACGCAGGTGGTCAACGTGCGGAACGCGGGGACGATGGAGTTCCTGGCCGACGACGCGGTGATCGAGGTGCCGGCGGTGATCGGCTCGGGCGGGGCGGCGCCGGTGCCGCTCGCGCCGCTGCCGCCGCTGATGCGGGGCCTGGTCGCGCACGTGTCGGCCTACGAGGAGCTCGCGCTGGACGCCGCGCTGCGCGGCGGCCGGGACCGGGTCCGGGCCGCGCTGCTGGCCCATCCCCTGGTCGGCCAGCTGGAGCTGGCCGACGGGCTGGCCGACCGGCTGCTCGCCGCCAACCAGGACTTCCTGCCCTGGGCCAGCGGCCGGTGACCGGCGGCCGGGCGGCCGTGCTGGCCATCGACGGCGGGAACAGCAAGACCGACGTGGCGCTGGTCGCGGCCGACGGGACCCTGCTCGGCGCCGGCCGCGGGCCGGGGTCACGGGAGTTCCCGACGGCGGAGACGATCGGCGCCATCGGCGCGACGATCGCGGCCGCGGCGCGGGCGGCGGGGCTGGCGCCCGGCTGGCCCGTGGCGCAGGACACCGTCGCGTGCATGGCCAACGCCGACCTGCCCGAGGAGGAGGAGCAGCTGGCCGGGCTGCTGGCCGAGCAGGGCTGGGGCACGCGCACGACGGTGGCCAACGACACGTTCGCGGTGCTGCGGGCCGGGCTCGTCACGCCGGCCGCGACGCCGTGGGGCGTCGCGGTGACGTGCGGCGCGGGCATCAACTGCGTGGGCGTCGCGCCGGACGGGCGGACCACCGGCTTCCTCGCCCTCGGCCGCATCACCGGCGACTGGGGCGGCGGGCTCGGGCTCGGCCACGCGGCGCTGTGGTGGGCGATCCGGGCCGAGGACGGCCGGGGCCCGCAGACCGAGCTGCGGGAGGCGGTCGCCGCGCACTTCGGCCGGCCGACCGTCCGCGACGTGGCGATCGCGATCCACCAGGGCAAGATCGAGACTGACGACCTGCAGGAGCTCACCCCGGTGCTGTTCGCGGCGGCCGGGCGGGGCGACGAGGTGGCCCGCGGGCTGGTCAGCCGCCTGGCCGACGAGATCGTGGCCATGGCCGGGACGGTCATCCGCCGGCTGGGCCTGGCCGGGGCGGCCGTCCCGGTGGTGCTCGGCGGCGGGCTGCTCACCGCCCGGGATCCGCAGCTGACGGCGTGGATCACCGGGCGGATGGCCGCGCAGGCCCCGCTGGCGCAGGTCAGCGTCGTGGGGGTGCCGCCCATCGCGGGCGCCGCCCTGCTCGGGCTCGACCGGGCCGGCGCCGGCCCGGCCGCCGAGGCGCGGCTGCGTGCCGCGTACCCGGCTCCCGGCAGCCGGGTAACGCGCGGGGCACCCCGCTCAGCGGTTCGGATTCCCCCTGGTACTGACTCGCGAAGCGAACCGCTGAACGGCGGCTCCCTTGGCAGGCTCGCTGGCCCGGGCCACCGGGGTTCTTGAGGCCGGTGATGCCAGCCCGGCCGCGACTCCTCAGCGGCGGGCGCGAAGCCGGAGCAGGGCGGCGGCGATGGGGGCGAGGTCGAGGTCGTTGACGTCCTCGACGCGGCGCACGGTGCCGGGCGGCCAGGCGCTCATGCCGTCGATGGCGCCGGCCACCGACCCGACGATGGCCGCCATGGTGTCGGTGTCGCCGCCGGCCGATGCGGCCAGGCACACGCCGTCCCAGGCCGAGGGGGCGACGGCGAGGATGCCGAAGGCGGCCACGACCGACTCCTGGGCGGCCACGCTGGTGCCCACGACGGCGTCGAGCTCGTCGGCCCAGGCCCCGGGGGGCATCCCGGCCAGGTGCGAGGTGACCCAGGCGATCCGGGGACCGATCTGCCCGCCGGGCACCCAGTGCCCGCGCCCGGCCGCGAGGCCGGCCGCGGCGATGGCGATCTCGGTGCAGTCCGCCCGGGAGCCGCCCGCGATGCCCGCGCTCACGGCCGCGCCGACCGCGGCGGCCGCCGCCAGGCCGACCGACGTGTTGTGGGTGACCATGGACGCCGCGACGACGGCGTCGACGAGGGCGGCCAGCGGCTCGGGCGGCGTGGCCACGCCGACGGGCGCGATGCGCATGGCCGCGCCGTTGGTGGCGCCGCTCCGGCCGGCCTCGGCGGGCGGTGTCCCGGCGGCCAGCGCGCCGAGTGCGGCCCTGGTCGAGGGGCCGAGCAGGTCCAGGGAGCCCTTCGCGGCCATGGCCTGTTCCCAGTCGACCAGGGCCTCGGCGAAGCCGAGCGGGTCGATGCGGCCGTCGCCGGCGATGAGCAGCCGGGCTAGCAGCAGCGCCTGCTCGGTGTCGTCGGTGACGGTGCCGGCTGGCCTCCCGGCCGCGATCACCTGCCGCGGGCCGGCGGCGGTCAGCCCGGTGATCGGGCCGTAGTCGGCCAGGATGTCGGCGCGCCGCATCGCCTGGGTGGGCATGCCCAGGGCATCGCCGACGGCCAGGCCGGCCAGGGCGCCCAGCGCGCGGTCGGCCGAGGTCATAGCGGCGAGTCGGCCGGCTTCTGCCACCGCAGCTCGTCGGCCAGGAACTGCGGCGAGGTGACGATCAGGCCGCTGTCCGGGCCGGCCGACCACAGCACCCAGCGCTCGCTGTCCGGCGTGCGGGCGCGGAAGAAGCCGGGCCACTGGCCCGGGTCGGGCCCCAGGTAGCGGCCGTAGATCCGCTGCACGACGGCGGCATCGTGCGGCTCGACCTGACCGCGGCCCCGGGTGCGGACCTGGCGGATCGAGTGCGGCGGGGTGAAGTCGTCGACGAGCACGGCGATGGGCGCGCCCCGGGCGGCGGCCTGCGGCAGCGGCGAGCCCGCCATGCTGCTGAACCAGAAGCGGCCGCGCTCGAACGCGAACCACAGGCTGCCCAGCAGCGGGACGCCGGCCGCCGACACGGCCGCGACCTGAGCGGGCCGGCCCGGCTCCGCGAGATAAGCCTGCGCATCGAACGGCGGGCTGGTCACCGGCTCACGGTAGCCGACCGGCCCGGCCGGCCTCGCGGCCGGCCGGCCAGGATGGAGCGCGGCCCCGGGCCAGGATGGAGCGCGGCCCCGGGCCAGGATGGAGCGCGGCCCCGGGCCGGGATGGAGCGCGGCCCGGGCCAGGATGGAGC
>DASYBB010000101.1:0-69946 GCA_036501025.1 Streptosporangiaceae bacterium | reverse complement strand
TATGGAGCCGGTCCCCGAGGAGCCCGCGCCAGCGGAGATCCCGGCCGCTCCGGCGCCCCCGGAGCGGCGGGTCGTGCCGCAGTCGGTGATCTCCCGGCAGCTGGCCAACCCCTTCCTGGCCCCCGGCGCTTCCGCCGGGCTGAGCAGCTCAGGCGCCTGGACGGCATCGCGACCATCCTGGCGACGACCGCCGTCCGGGACGCTCAGCTACTGGCGCTGCTCGCCGAGGACTCCGACGTTTCCGACGCGGCCCGGTCGCTCAAGCGGGAGATGCTGCGGGAGCTCGGCATCGAGCCGGCGCCCGAAGTGATCGCGACCCCGGAGACCGCAACCGCGCCCGATGGCACGGAGCGGCGGGTCGTGCCGCAGTCGGTGATCTCCCGGCAGCTGGCGAACCCCTTCCTGGCCCCCGACTTCTCCGCCGTTCCGCAGGTCACCTCCCGGCCGCGCCGCCTGGCCAACTGGGAACTGCTCGGCCCGCTGCTGAGCTCCTTCGAGCGCGCCGGCGGGGGTGCCCCGGCCTGCATGGCGCTCCCGGCGCCGACGGCACGCTTCACCCCGGCGGGCCTGGATCTGATGCCGCACCAGGGGCAGGTGGTCGCCGCGGCCGCGGCCGGTCACCGGACGTTCCTGCTCGCCGACGAACCGGGCCTGGGCAAGACGGCCGAGGCGCTGCTCGCCGCGGAAGCAGCGAACGCCTACCCGCTGCTCGTCGTCGTGCCGAGCGTCGTCAAGACCAACTGGGCCCGTGAAGCGGCCCGCTGGACGCCTCACCGCCCGGCCACCGTGGTGCAGGGCGACGGCGAGGCCGTCGACGGCTTCGCCGATATCGTCGTGCTCAACTACGAGGTGCTCGACCGCCACATGGGCTGGCTCGGCGACTTCGACTTCCGCGGCATGGTCGTGGACGAGGCCCACTTCATCAAGAACAAGACCTCGCAGCGCTCGCGGCATGTCCTCGCGCTCTCCGAGCGCGTCCAGTCCCGTACGGCGCGGCCCCTGCTGATGGCGCTGACCGGCACCCCGCTCATCAACGACATCGAGGACTTCCTGGCGATCTGGGAGTTCCTGGGCTGGCTCGAAGACGGCAAGCCCGTCGACGCGCTGGTGGACGCGCTCGAGGACACCGGCCTGACGCCCGCCGACCGGGGCTTCTACGCCGCGGCGCGCCAGAGCGTGATCGACCTCGGCATCGTGCGCCGGCGCAAGATCGACGTGGCCGCCGACATTCCCGCCCGCCGGGTCGCCGACCTCCCGGTCGAGCTGGACGACCGGGCCGGCCGGTCCATCCGGGCGGCGGAGCGGGATCTCGCCCGGCGGATGCTGGCCCGGTACGAGACCGCGCTCGCGAGCCAGTCTCCCGGCGCCGGCATCGGAGGCATTGACCAGGACCTGGTCCGCCGGGTCGCCCGGTGGGAGCTGAAGGATGCGACGACCGCGGAGTCCGGTGAGAACGTATTCACCATGATGCGGCGCATCGGCCAGGCGAAGGCCGAGCTGGCGGCGGACTACGCGGCGCAGCTGGCCCGCAGCGCCGGCAAGGTCGTCTTCTTCGCCAAGCACGTCGCCGTGATGGACGCGGCCGAGGAGACCTTCGCCCGGAAGGGCGTACGCTTCTCGTCGATCCGGGGCGACCAGACGCCCACGGCGCGGCAGGCGAACATCGACGCCTTCGTGGACGACCCAGGCGTAGCTGTCGCGGTGTGCTCGCTGACCGCGGCCGGCGTGGGCCTGAATCTGCAGGTCGCCTCAAACATCGTGCTGGCCGAGCTGTCCTGGACCGACGCGGAGCAGACCCAGGCCATCGACCGCAGCCACCGCATCGGCCAGGCCGAGCCGGTCACCGCCTGGCGCATCATTGCCGCGCAGACCATCGACGCCCGGATCGCCGAGCTGATCGACAGCAAGGCGGGGCTTGCCGCCCGGGCACTGGACGGGTCGGACGAGGAGATCTCCTCCTCGGCCGACGTACAGCTCGAAGCCCTGGTCACGCTGCTGACGGACGCGCTACGGGGGTCTTTCAAGCCGGACGCCGCCCAGGCATCCTGACCCGTCCGCCGCCGCCTGCACGCGCCCTGCCTGTCGCCCGAGTGCCGGCCGGAGTTCCCCGGCCGGGCGGCGAGGCAGTCAGCTTCGGCAGCGACGCGCAGCACCGACAGCGGTAGGCGCGCAGCGCGCGCTCACGACGCCGCCAGCGCGCAGCTCACGGGCAGGGTGACTTTCCCCGGCCGGTGGCTGAAGGTCGTCATCGTGAACCATTCATCCAGCTGCGGATCGAAGAGGTTCTGGAGGCCGAACTGGAGCACCTGCCACCACTGGCCCGGATCCTTCTGGTCGACGTAGATGTCGCCCAGTGCGATCGGGAGCCGGCCAGCCTTGCCCGGCCGCGTGGAGCCCGCCACGACGCCGACCCGCCAGTGGTCGACGTGCCGGTCCGGGACTCCTTGCAGAATCTCCGGCCCCACGAACCGTGATGTCTTCAGCAGGCTGTTCAGGGTCTGGCGGCTGAAGGACTCGATCTTGTCGCAGCGGCGGTTCCGGTTCAGCGGGATGTTCGGCCACTTGTAGGTGAGCGTGTAGAGCGTGTTGCGGTAGATCAGGTTGGTGAACCAGATTGGATACTGCGGGCCTCCGGCGATCATCTGGCTGTTGCCGTTGCTGCCCTGCCAGGTGAAGGGAACATCCACGTTGAGGTCGCGCACGATGTAGCGGCCTGTCCCCTGGAAGTTCGCCGGAAGCACCGGGGGACGCGGCGTCGCCGGGATGGCCGGCCGCGTGACTCCGGCCAGGGTCGAGCGGGCCGGCGGCCCGGCACCGGCGCGGCCCGGCATGACCACGGCCGCGACGGTCAGGCCGGCGGCCGCCGCCGAGGTCAGCGTCCGGCTTAGCCAGCTCGATGTCATGTCCCCCCGCAGGTTCTAGAACGAGTGCGGATGCCCCGTCAGGCGATGACCTGAACGACGCCCGTGTCGAGGTTGTGGTGTCCGCCGACGATCCGCAGGCCGTCGGTGACGATGAGCCTGCGCAGCAGGGGAGTTCTCCGCGGCCGCCGGACGGTGAGTCTCGTCTGAGCCCGGATCATGTTGTCCTCGAGGTCGCCCGGCTGGGCGATGGCGGCGCGAGCGGCGCGCGGGGTCGCTCGGGTGGTGTCACGGCCGCCTCTCCCGTCGCCCAACCTGGACTGGACTCAATGTCACGAGAACAATACATAGAGTGACCACTGGAGGCGCGGAACCGGCTTCCATGCTCAGGCGTGTTCCCGCCGCCTCATCGCCGACCGGCTCATCGTGATGTACCGGGGCCGGGTGGTCGAGGCGGGGCGGACCGAGCAGGTGCGGAACTCCCCGCAGCATCCGTACACGCAGACGCTGCTCGCCGCCATCCCGTTCGCCGACGGCCAGGGCAAGCTGCCCGACGCGCCCGCTGACGGAGTCGAGTACCCGCTCGATCCGGTCCTGCATGCGCTGAGCTAGCTCAGCGAACCTCGGTGTACTCGCTGCGGTCCAGCTGCACGACGTCGCCGTATGGGCTGCCGTCCGGCGGCACGACCGGGACGCCGCGCCCGGGTGACCAGCTTGCGCAGGTGGCGCATCCCGCTCATGCCCGCGACCGCGACGACGGCGGCCAGGATCGAGCCGCCGAACGGCGCGAGCCCGCCGATGGCATGCCCCAGCAGCAGCAAGATCACTCCGGCCAGCAGTGCCATGGGTTGGCCGTCCTGGGCATCGACAGCAAATTTTCGTCCCGAACGATTGCGTTTCCCCGCCGCCGCCCCCGACGCCAGCCGCGCTGCCCCAGATAACCCCGAGCAGCGCCGTCGGGCGGCGGATCAGCCCCGCACGGGTTGCGCACCACGGCCCGTGCCCCCGGCGGACCGGCGTCGCGTTCCCCCTAGGCGATTAGGCGGCTCTGAACGATCATCTGTTTGTAGAGAGGGATGCCAGTGGCTGACGCGGACGAGGCGGTTCTCGCCGTGCTGCGCGGCCGGGTGCTGATCGCGACGATCAACCGGCCCGAGGCGCGCAGCGCGGTGAACCGGGCGGCGGCCGGCGGGCTGACCGGCCCCGGGAATGCAAGCGGAAGGGAGACGTCCGGGTGCTGCTCGAGGGCGTGAAGGTGATCGAGATGTCCACCTGGGTGGCCGGCCCGAGCGCGAGCGCGGTCATGGGCGACTGGGGCGCCGAGGTAGTGAAGGTCGAGGCGCCCGGCGGCGATGCCACCCGCGCCCTGGCCCCCGATACGAGGGACAGCCCCGGAAACCCGATCTTCACCAACGAGAACCGGGGCAAGCGGTCCATCGTCCTGGACCTCAGGCGGCCCGGAAGCCGTGACGTGCTGCTGACCCTGCTCGCGCAGTCCGATATCTTCATCACCAATGTCCGGCGCCCGTCGCTGGCCCGGATGAAACTCGACTACGACAGCATCAAGGCTGATCTCCCTCACCTCATCTACGGGGTGGTCACCGGCTACGGGCTGATCGGTGCCGAGGCCGACTCACCAGCCTTCGATTCCGTCGCCTTCTGGACGGCCAGCGGCGCGGCCGACGCCACCATCCCCGACGGCCAGGACCCATTCATCTGCCGTCCGGGCTTCGGGGACCACGTCACCGCCATCTCGGCCGTCGCCGGGATCCTGGCGGCGCTGCACGAGCGGGCCAGTACCGGGCGCGGCCGGCTCGTCGAGGCCAGCCTCATCCGGGCCGGCGCGTATGCCGTCGGCTGGGACATGGCCCGGCAGCTCCGGTACGGCGAGGCCGCGACCAACATGCCGCGAGCGATGAGCGACCGGCCGGCCCTGGGCTACTTCCGCACGAGCGACGCCCGGTGGGTGCTCTCGGTGCCGCGGACCGAGCAGGCCTTCCAGGGGCTCGCGGCGGCTCTGGACGCCCCGGAACTGACCGCCGAGAATCCGTTCGGCCCGGGGGCCGCGGATCCGGCGCACGCGGCCCGGCTCAGGCTCCTGATGGATGCGGCGTTCGCCAGGTTCACCCTGGCCGAGATCTGCGGGCGGCTCCGCGAGCAGGGCATCATGCACGCCCCTCTGCGCAGTCTCGGCGAGGCCGCGGATTCGGCCGCGGCCCGGGATGCGGGCTGCTTCCAGGAGGTGGCAGATGGCTGGGGCGGCTCGTTCCTGACGACCGCCGGGCCGATCCGCTTCCCGGGTGGCGCCCCGGAGACGGGCCGCCCCGCGCCCCGGCTCGGTGAGCACACCAGGGAAGTCCTCGCCGCCGCGGGCTACCCGCCCGCCGCGATCGAGGGACTGCTTCAAGCCGGCGCCGCGGCCGGCCCGTGCTGACCGGCCTGAGGCTCGGCACCGGCCGCCACGCTCGGGCCGGCGGCGCCATGGCTCAGTCCCGCAGCTTGACCAGCATCTTCCCCATGTTGAGCCCCTCGAACAGGCCGATGAGCGCGCGCGGGGCGGCGTCGATGCCGTCGAGGATCGTCTCCTGGTACTGGATGCGCCCCTCTCGGATCCAGCCGGTCAGGTCCGTGACGAAGTCTTCGCGCAACTCGGAGAAGTCGGCGACGGTGAAGCCCCGGAGAGTGATCCGGCCGTAGATGATGTTGGCCAGGTTGCGCACCACGGTCCGTGCCCCCGGCTCGTTGTAGCCGGAGATCATTCCGCAGACCGCCACCCGGCCGAGTGTGTTCATGCAGGCGAGGGCGGCGTCGAGGTGGTCCCCGCCCACATTGTCGAAATAGACGTCGATCCCCTCGGGCGCGGCCTCGTGCAGGGCCCGCCGGATCGGCGTCGCCTTGTAGTCGATGACCGCGTCGAGGCCCACGTCCTCGGCGAGCCAGCGGGCCTTCTCGGCGGACCCGGCCGAGCCCACGACCCAGCAGCCCTTGATCTTGGCGATCTGGGCCGCGACCGACCCCACCGCTCCGGCCGCCGTGGAGACGAACACCCTGTCCTCGGGCTTCAGCTGGGCGATCTTGAGCAGGCCGCCGTAGGCGGTGAACCCGGTCCCGCCCAGCGCGTGGAGGTGCACCGTGAGGGGAAGACCGTCGACCAACTCGAGCTTGCTCAGCCCCTGCGGCCCGGAGACGAAGTACTCCCTGAACCCGAACCGGTTGGTGACCAGATCGCCGACGTCGAACCCCGGGGCCCGCGACTGGACGATGCGTCCGACCGCTCCCCCCGCCATGGGCTCGTTCAGCTCGTAGCCGACCGTAAGGCGCGGTCGCATGGCCGGGTCAACCGACATGTACAGGTTCTCGACGAGGACCTGCCCCTCGGGTGCGTCGGGGACATCGGTCTCGACCAGCTCGAAATCCTTCTCAGCCGGCAGTCCGTCGGGGCGGGCGACCAGGTGGACCTCACGACTCTTGGGCATGGGGGCATCATCGCACCGCGCGGTGCAGGGGCCAAAACTAGATCAAACTGGCCATCGGAGCGGAGACGGCGCCCAGCCGGCCTACGCCGTCTTGCGGCCGATGCCGCCGTACCAGCTGACCTCCGCGGGCAGCGGCCGGGGGCCGGCGGAGCTGCGCCATTCCGACACCAGCACGACGCCCGGGTCGATCATCTCCAGGCCCTGGAACGCCAGCGCCTCGAAATCCTTGGCCGGCCGGGCCTGGGCGGGGATGCCGCCCTGCCGGTAGGCGCGCTCCAGCCCGCCCACCCCGGCCGGGTCATGCTCCGGCGTGACATGGGAGGCAACCAGATAGCTGCCCGCGGGCAGCGCCGCGAGCAATGTGCCCACGATCGCAGCCGGGTCGTCGGCGTCGACCAGGAAGTGCAGGATCGCGACGAGCATGAGCGCGACCGGCTGGCTCAGGTCGAGCGTACCGGCCACCGCGGAACTGGCCAGGATGCTCTCCGGCTGGCGCAGGTCGGCATCGATGTACGCGGTGCGGCCTCCCGGCGCGCTGTTGAGCAGGGCCCGGGCGTGGGCCAGCACGATGGGGTCATTGTCCACGTAGACGACGCGTGACTCAGGCGCCGCCGCCTGCGCGACCTCGTGCACGTTGCTCGCGCTCGGCAAGCCCGTGCCGATATCCAGGAACTGGCGGATCCCCGCCTCGGCGACCAGGTAGCGGACGGCGCGGCCCAGGAAAGCGCGGTTCTCGCGCACGGCCGTCCGGACCGCGCGCCAGCTCTGCATCGCCTGCTGCGCGGTCTCGCGGTCAGCGGCGAAGTTGTCCTTGCCGCCCAGGTAGTAGTCGTAGACCCGAGCCGAATGGGGCCTCGACGTGTCGATCACCGGCTCCATCAGCCCGCCTCCCGCTGGTCTCAGGGCAGCCGTTACGGCACCGCCTGGTCGCATCTTATGCCTGTGCGCGGAATCGCCGGGCCCGGCCGTTTCCTCTGGCCCGGCCGGCGAAACCAACGAGTGGAGGTGCCGGATGGCCGAGCTGCCACCGCCCCCGGACGGAATGGTGCTAACGCACTTCATCGTCTCGGACGATATCGAGCGCTCCCGGCGCCTCTACACCGAAGTGCTCGGCGGCCGGGCGGCCTTTCCCGGAGATCCGGTCAATGTTGCGCTGGCCAACAGCTGGATCGTCATCAATGGCGGCGGAGGCCCGACCGACGACAAGCCCACGGTCATCCTGGAGACACCGCGTGATCCCGACCGGGTCAGCAGCTTCCTCAATATCCGGGTCAAAGACATCGACGCCGTGTATGCCGAGTGGAGCGCCCGGGGCGCTCATTTCCTGACACCGCCGAAACAGCACCAGTACGAGAAGCGCTGCGACATCTGCGACCCCGACGGTCACCTGATCGAGGTGGGCCAGACCACGGACCCCGACGGTGACTGGTCACCCGCGCACTGGCCGACAAGTGCGGCCGCCGAGACGTCCGGATGACTGCCGCTGGCGGGCGGGACGGCCGCTACGCGCCTGGCAGCGGCCTGGCGACGTTATACGTCCTGCTCCTTACCCAGCTCGAGCAGGACGGCCACCATCTTCTCGAGTGCGTCGCGCCATTCGGTCTCGTCCCGCGCGTAGCAGGTGCGGAAGTGCCCGACCCCGCCGGGACCGAACTGGTACCCGGGGCTCACGATCACGCCGGCTCCCTCCTGCAGCCTGGCCGCGACGACCTGGTCGGGCAGCGCCAGCGCCGACACGTCCGGAAACAGGTACGCCGTGGCCTGGGCCGGGCCGGCCTTCAGGTACGGGACCTTGTGCAGCCACTCCAGCGTGAGGTCATGAATGGCACGGAGCTCGCCGACCCGGGTCGCCACGAAGTCCAGGTCGTCGACCCACCAGCGACGCAGCAGCTGCTGGGCATACGCGGGCGCGCGCAGCGACATGGCGGCCACCACGGGCTCGGCCGCCTCGAGAATGTCGGCCGGCCCGCACGTCACGCCGACCCGGTAACCGCTCATTGACTCTGTCTTCGACGGCCCGAGCAGCGTGACGCACCGGTCGCGCATGCCCGGCAGGGCCGCCAGGTGCTGGAAGGGCGCCCCGCCGTAGACCAGGCGGCAGTAGAGCGAGTCCACCACCACGCGGAAGTCCCATCGCCCGGCCAGCTCGGCGACCCGGCTCAGCGTCTCGCTGCTGTACACCACGCCGAGCGGGTTGCTCGGGTTGGAGAAGAGCAGCAGCCGGGGACGCTCGGCGCATGCCCGCTCGAGGGCGTCGAGGTCGAGATCAGCGCCGCCCTGGCCGCGCACGACGCCGATCCGGCGGACCCGGGCACCGAGGAAGGCCAGGATCCGCTCGCCGAAGAGGTAGTCAGGATCCGCGACGACGACCAGGTCTCCCTCGTCGACGAGCGCCGCCAGGATGGCGAACAGGCTGGCCTGAGTGCCGGGCGTCACCATGAGATTGTCCGGGCCGCTCAGCGGGATCCCGAGCACCGGGCTGAGCGTCGCGGCGAGCTGGCTGAGCACGTCAGGGTGACCGCGGTAGGGCGTGTAGGCGAGCCGCCCGTCGGCCGCGGCGGCGGCGAAGGCGGCGGCGGCCCAGTCCGGCGGGGGGAACCGGACCGTGTCGAAGTGGGTCGTGTCGAGGAGGCCGTGGCCGCCGCCGTCGAGGTGCAGCGAGCGGTCCGCCGCGCGGACCGACATGCCGATCTGCTCAGCGCGTTCGGGCAGGTACGTTCGCTGTACCCGGCGCGACGCAGCGGCACGGGAGGGCACGCTCATGCTGATGTCTCCTGCAGTTTCGTGAGCACGGAGCTCGTCGTGGAAGTCGTTCTCGCAGCGCCGGCTGAGCGCCCGGCGCCAGGTTTTACTGCGGGTGCTCGGAGGTCCGGGCGCTGTCCGGCGCGAGCGTGCTCGAGTCTTCGGCCAGCCAGCAGGCGACGATCCGGTCCGCTTGCGGGCGGAACGCGACGGGGTCCTCGGACCGGCACCGGTCCATGACCTCCGGGCACCGGGGATGGAACCGGCAGCCCGGCGGCGGGCTGGCCGGATCCGGTACCTCGCCGCTGAGCGCCGCAGGGAGCTGGCCGACGGAGTTCACCGTCGGGATCGCTCCGATCAGGGCCGCGCTGTAGGGGTGCGCGGGTTCCGACCAGAGCCCGGCAGTGGGCGCCGTCTCCACCACGCGGCCCAGGTACATCACGGCTGTCCGGGCTGCGATCTGGCGGACGATGGCCAGGTCGTGGGAGATGAGCAGCATGCCCACCCCCAGGTCGCGGGCCAGTTCCCGGAGCAGGTTGGCCACCTGGGCCTGCACGGACACATCCAGGGCGGACAAGGGCTCATCGAGCACGATCACGGACGGCCGGGCGGCCAGGGCGCGGGCCAGGGCGATGCGCTGTCGCTGGCCGCCGCTTAGCTGGTAGGGAAACCGCCGGGCCGTGTCCGGGCCCAGGCCGACCCGGCTGAGGAGGCCGTCAACGGTCGGGGCAGGCCCGGCGGCCGGCCGCGCCCGCCGCAGGCCGTCGGCGATCTGGTCGCCGACCCGGCGGCGCGGGTTGAGCGAGCCGTACGGGTTCTGGAACACCATCTGCAGGCCAATGTCCTCGGCGGCCCGTTCGCGCTGCCGGACCGGGCGCACGGGGCGTCCCTCGAACTGGACGGCGCCGGCGGAGACCGGGAGCAGGCCGCATGCCGCGCGGGCCAGCGATGACTTGCCGCATCCGGTCTCGCCCACGAGGCCGACGATCTCGCCCGCGTCGACGGACAGGCTGACCCCCGCCACGGCCCGGACGGGTGATCCGTCGGACCGCTCGTAGGTGACCTCGACATCGATCAGGTCCAGCACGCTCATTGGCTGCTCCCGCCAAATGGGTCGACCGGGCAGGCAAAGTCGTGCCTGGGACCGGCTGGGGCGAGCACCGGGGCGTCGGTGGCACAGGTTTCCACCGCGAAACCGCAGCGCGGGTGGAAGGCGCATCCGCGGGGCCGGGCCGCGGCGCTCGGGGCCGTGCCGCGGATGGGCACGAGGCCGTCGCCGGTATCGGGATGAGGCAGGGAGGACAGCAGCGCCTGGGTATAGGGATGCCGGCTGGCCGCTATCAGCTCCGGTGTCGGGCTGGACTCGACGACCCGTCCTCCGTACATCACGGCCACCCGGTCGGCGAGCGAGGAGAGCACTCCGAGGTCGTGGGTGATCAGGAGTACGGTCAGGCCGCGGTCCCGGCAGAGCCCGCTGATCAGGCGGAGCACCCCGGCCTGGATGGTGACGTCCAGGGCCGTGGTGGGCTCGTCAGCGATGAGCACGTCCGGCTCGCAGGCCAGGGCGATCGCGATCTGGATCCGCTGGCGCATCCCGCCGCTGAAGTGGTGCGGGTAGGTCCGCATCGCGTTCCTCGGGTTGGGGATGCGGACCTGGCCGAGGAGTTCCAGGGCCCGCCGGGAGGCTTCCCGGCGGCTGATGCCCAGGTGGTAGCACATGTGCTCGGTGAGCTGGCGGCCAACGGTCAGCATGGGGTGCAGCGCGGAGCCCGGGTCCTGGAAGACGACCGCGATGCGGCGCCCCTGCACCCGCCGGAGGGACGGCCCGCGCAGCTTGAGCACATTCTCGCCCCCGAACCAGACCTCGCCGGTGGCGCGGGCCTCGCGCGGGAGGATTCCCATGATGGCGTGAGCGGTCATGGTCTTGCCGCTGCCGCTCTCCCCGGCCAGGCCGAGGACCTCACCGCGGTCGACGGTGAAGCTGACGTCCTCGACGATGGTGACGGGGGCCGTCTCAGGGCCGGCGGTGACACCGAGGCCACGCACTTCCAGCACTGCGGTCACGTCTCCACCGCCCGGCCGCCGGGGAGCGCCTCGTCCAGGAAGGAGCGCGGGTCCAGCGCGTCCCGCAGGCCGTCGCCCAGGAAGTTGAACCCGGCGACCACGGTGAGGATGGCCAGGCCGGGGAAGGTGGCCAGCCACCAGTCCTGGAAGTTCAGCGAGCCGGAGGCGATCATCGACCCCCATTCGGCCGTGGGCGGCCGGGCGCCCAGCCCGAGGAAGGACAGCCCGGCCAGGAGCAGGATGGCGTTCCCGATGCCGAGCGTGGCCAGGACCACGACCGGACCAAGAACGTTGCGCACGACGTCCAGGCGCAGCGCACGGGCGGAGGATGATCCCAGCAGCCGGCTGACTGCCACATAGTCGGCCTGCATCGTCGTGCGGACCAGGCTGCGGACGACCCGGGCCTGCACCGGCCAGCCCACCGCCGCCACCGCGATCACCGAGTGCGTCAGGCCGGGGCCGAGGGCGGCGACGACGACCATGGCCAGCAGGATGGTCGGGAACGCGAATACGAGGTCGGTGAGGCGCATGATGACCTCGTCGACCCAGCCGCCGAAGTACCCCGCCAGCGCGCCGAGGGTGCCGCCGATGACGAGCTCCAGGATGACCAGCAGGGTGCCCAGCGGGAGCGATACCCGCGCGCCGGCGATGACGCGGCTGAGGACGTCGCGGCCGTTCTCGTCCGTGCCGAACAAGTGGTGCGCCGACGGCGGCATCAGCAGCTGGGAGCCCTGGGCCAGCGGGCTGTCCGGAGTGAGCCACGGCGACAGGATCGCGATGATCACCCACAGCCCGATGATGACGGCACCGGTGACCAGGAGCGGCTTGCGCCACCGCTGCGGTACCCGGGGGCGCCGCAGGACGGGCAGTCGCCGGCCTGGTGCCTGCACCGCCGTCATGACAGGCGCACCCGCGGGTCAATGACGGTGTACAGCACGTCGACGACCAGGTTCGTGAGGGTGTAGACAATGGCCACGAAGAGCGTCACTCCCATGATGGCGGGCAGGTCAAGGTTGGTCGCGCTGTTGTAGGCGTACTGGCCGATGCCGGGCCACGAGAAGATCTGCTCGACCAGGACGGTGCCCGTCAGGACGTTGGCCAGAGCTAGCCCCGCCACGGTGATGACGGAGGGCAGGGCCGCTCGCAGCACGTGCCGGGGGAGAACGGTACGCGGCGGCAGGCCCTTGGCCCTGGCCGCCTGCACGTAGTCGTTGCTGAGCACCTCCAGCACCGCGGCGCGGGTGAACCTGGTGATCAGGCTGGTCACGGGCGCCGCCAGCACGAGGGCGGGCAGGATCAGGTGCGACAGCGCGTCGGTGAACGTCGACCACTGGCCGGCGAGCAGGCTGTCGATGGTGTAGAAGCCGGTGACATGGGGAGGGGCGACGGCGGCCGCGTTCAGCCGGCCGACGCCGGGCAGGATGCCCAGCCGGAGGTAACACACGTACAGCGCCAGCAGGGCAAGCCAGAAAATTGGCACGGACACGCCGATGAGGGTGAAGATGCGCACGGTCTGGTCCAGCCATCCGTCCCGGCGCAGCGCGGCGAGCATGCCGAGGGTAACGCCGGCGACGATCGCGATGAACATGGCCGTGAGGGCCAGCTCGGCCGTCGCCGGGGCGTAGGAGCCCAGGTCGGTGAGGACTGGCCGCTCGGTCTGCTCCGAGACGCCGAGGTCCCCGTGCGCCAGGCGGCCCACGTAGATCAGGTACTGCTCCGGCAGGGGCTTGTCGAGCCCGTACTTCACGTCGAAGGCGCGGACGGCGGCCGGATTGTTGCCCGCCTGCTGCCCCAGGTTGGCGATGGCCGGATCGCCGGGCACGAGCTGGGTGAGCGTGAACGACACCAGGCTGATCCCGATCGCCAGCCCGGCCAGCGCCAGCAGCCGGCGCAGGACGAAGACAGAGACCGGGTGCCGGGCCCGGGTCCTCTTGAGGACCCGGGCCCCGCGAACGGCAAGTGTCACTTGCTCTTAATCTGGCTGAAGTCGAGGTACCAGACGGAACTGAACTGCGCTCCAGTCAGGTTCGACGTGGTGACGATCGACTCGCCGGGGAACACCAGCGGGTAGATGGGCGACTCGAGGTTCAGCGCCTTCTGGAGCGCGACGAACCGCGTGCCGCGCAGCGCCTGATCGGTCGTGTTCCCGGCCTGGGTGGCCTGGCTGGCGAGGGCCGAGCTGGCGGACGCCGGCCAGCCGGCCCGGAGCCCCACCGTCCCGCCCGGGACGAAGGCCAGGTAGTCATTCGGGTCGGGGTAGTCGGGCGCCCAGTTGAACAGGCCCATCTGGTCCTTGCCGCCGCGGTAGTTCTGGACGCCGACGATGGACGACTGGGGATCGAGCGTCACCGTGATGCCGATCTTGGCCAGGCTTGACTGAATCCGGCTGGCCAAGGTCTGCGCCGTGGCCGTGGTGCCCGTGGTGTAGGCGAGCTGGATCTTCGGATCCGAAATATGGCTGGCCTTCACGTACTGGCGGGCCTTGGCCAGATCAGTCTGGATCGCGTCGGAGTCCGACAGCGCCCCGAGGAAGCCCGGCGGAACGATGCCCGCGGCCCGCACGCTGCCCGGTCCGGCCAGCGACACCAGGCCGGGGTAGTCCAGCCCGTAGCGGATCGCGTTCTGGATGTCGGGGTTAGCCGTGACCGACGAGGTCGCGGCCTTGTCGCTGACGAACAGGAAGTAAGAGATGGGCGAGCTGAACAGCTGAACCGACAGCCCGTGCTGGCTCTTCATGCCCGAGGCCTGGGTCGTCGGGATGTCCAGCGCGACCTGATTGGTGCCGCGCTGAATGTCGAGCGCCTGGGTGGACGGGTCGACCGCGGCGTAGACAACCGTCTTGAAGTGGGGCGTGTCCGGTCCCCAGTAATGCGGATTGGCGGTCAGGACCACCTGCGCTGATGCGCTGAAGGTCTTCAGCACATACGGGCCGGTGCCGACCGAGGTGGTGTCCAGGAAGCTGGTTGCGCTGTCGGTCTTGGCGGCATCGGGCGCGTCAGTTCCGCCGTGAGCCTTCACGACCTTGGCGTCCGTGATTCCCATCGCCGGGTTCGTCAGCACGTACGGCAGCGCCGGGTCGGGCGCGGCGGTCTTGATGACGACGGTGGAAGCGGACGGGGCGGTGACCGACGTCACTCCCGCCATCAGGTACGACGGCGTGTCCTCGAGGTACTCAAGGCGCAGCAGCGAGAAGACCACGTCGGCCGAGGTGACCGGATCTCCGTTGGAGAATTTCACGCCGCTGCGAAGCGTGAAGGTGAACGTCGTGTCATTGGCCGTGGCGGTATAGCTGGATGCCAGCGAGGGGACCGGCTTGGTGTAGTCGCCGTTGGCGAACGTCACGAGCGTGTCGTACATCGCGTGGAAGATGGGCACCGCGCTGAAGTCGACGCCGCCGCGGGCGGGGTCGGCATCCTTGGTGGTAAATACGAAAGCGCTGTTGACGACCAGGGTCTGGCCCGACGAGGAGGCTGCCCCCGAACTGGAGCCTGACCCCGAGGAGCCGCAGGCGGCAGCGGTGCCGAGCAGCGCGACCACGCTGGCGGCGATGCTGGCATTTCTAAGTATTCGTGACATGAGACCACCGAAACGGTTGAGCGGACGGATGCTCGCAGAGCGCGGTCCCCGGACAGGGGAGCCGCGTTGCGAGCCGATGGGTTATTCGACGGCTACTTGAAGCCCTTGCCGTCGTACGCGGCGAGGAGTCGGGTGTAGGCGCCCTGGACGTGCACCGTCGCCTCGCTCCTGGCCTGTGCTGCGTCCCGGCTGGCCAGCGTGCTGGCCAGCGCCGCGTGCTCATCGACGACGAGAGCGGCGTAATCCTGGTTGAGGACCCGGCGGCGCAGCAGCGACAGTGTTACCTGAGAGCGGATCGTGGCCCATGCCGCGTACAGCCGGTCATGGCGAGCCGTCTGGTAGACGAGATCGTGGAACTCGACGTCCAGCCGCACCAGCGAGATCTCGGCGTCGGTTGTCCGTACGGAGCGCATCCGCTCGACCACGTCGTCGAGTTTGGCCAGGTCAGCGTCTGTTGCGTTGCGCGCCGCCTCGGACATGGCCAGTTCTTCGAGCGCGACCCGCAGCGTCGCGAGTTGCGCGATATCCGCCCGGGCGAAGTCCACGACCGTGGCCCCCCGGTGCAGCTCGCTGCTGACCAGTCCTTCCTGCTCAAGCCGGACCAGGGCCTCGCGCACCGGGCCGCGGCTGACACGCAGCCGCTGCGAGATCTCCACCTCGCCCACGTGATCAGCCGGCTGAAGGCCGCCGGTCAAGATGACATCGCGGAGCTGGTCGGTGACCTCGTCAGCCAGGCTTCGTCGCCTGATCGACGGCCATCGTGAACCGTCGGCTTGTTGACAATCATCTTGCATACATGGAAGCTAGCTGATCTTGTTATGTCAGCACAAGCCCGTTAGCTGGGGAAATATCCGTCAGATGGAACGAGGTCACGCAGCAGGCCCCGCCTGCAGTTTCTGAGGCGAGTCCCCTATGGGGAGATAGGTCCATATTTCGGAGTCAACCGGCCCGGCTGAAGAGCCGGGTCCCGCATGGTGAGGAGCCACATGAGCGAGCCTGGAGCCGTCCGCGTGTTGATCGCATCCGCCCTCGAGGCGGAGCACGTCCGCCGGATCGCCGGCGTTGATCCGCGTATTGAGGTGCTGAACGCGCCGGAGCTGCTGCCGGTGCCGCGTTATCAGGCCGACCACCACGGCCCGCCGCGCGACCTCACGGCCGAGCAGAATGACAGGTGGGCGGCCATGCTCGCGGCCGCCGATATCAGCTTCGATTTCGACTGGCGCGCCCCGGCGGACATGGCGACGAACTGCCCGCAGCTGCGCTGGGTACAGGCCACCAGCTCGGGGATCGGCCAGTTCATGGAGCGCACCGGGCTGGACCGCAGCGACATCGTGTTCACCACGGCGGCCGGCGTGCATGCCACGCCCCTGGCCGAGTTCGCCCTGACCGGCGTGCTCTACTTCACCAAGGAACTGCCCTACCTCGCCGGGCAGCAGCGCGAGCACAGCTGGCAGCGATACACAGCGCGTCAGCTCGCGGGCCGTCGGGCCGTCGTCGTTGGCCTCGGGCAGGTGGGGCGCAAGGTCGCCGCGCTGCTGACCGCAGTTGGCGCCGAGGTGTGGGGAGTGGCCCGCGATGCCAGCCGCGCGGAGGGCGTTACCGCCGCCCGGGTGGCAGGCATCAGCGAGCTGGACAGTCTCCTCCCGGCTGCTGAGGCCCTCATCCTGTGCTGCCCGCTCACCGCCGAGACGCAGGGCCTGATCAGCGCCCGGCGACTGGGGCTGCTGCCGCGGGGCGCCATTCTCGTCAACATCTCCCGCGGCCAGGTGGTCGACGAGGATGCCATGACCGCGGCCCTGTCCTCCGGCCAGCTCGGCGGCGCCTTCCTCGATGTAGCCGCAGCTGAGCCCCTGCCGAAGGAGTCGCCGCTCTGGGATATGCCCACCGTAGTCATCTCGCCGCACTCAGCGTCAACGGTCGAGCAAGAGAATGACGTCATCACTGACATCTTCTGCGACAATCTACGGCGCTGGCTGGACGGAAGCCCCCTGCGGAATGTGTATTCACGCGACAAGGGCTACTAGGCGCTTGAGCTGGACCAGCGCCAGGAAGGTACGGTCGGTGTGTGTCATCGACCGCAGGAAAGCCGGCACCACTGCGGACCGCGACCGGCGGGCGGGACCTGGCTCAGGTCGGGGCGCTCGTAGCCGATCCGGCCAGGTGCCGGATGCTGCTCGCCCTGGGCGATGGCCGGGCTCTGCCGGCCAGCGGCCTGGCGGCGGAGGCGGGCGTCAGCCCGGCCACCGCGAGCAGCCATCTGCACAAGCTCACCGCGGGCGGCCTGCTCGTGGTCGAGGCCGCGGGCCGGCGTCGCAACTACCGGCTGGCCGGTCCTGAGGTCGGCGTCCTTATCGAGGCGCTGGAGCGGCTCGCGCCGGCCCTCCCCGTCCGGTCGCTCGAGCAGAGCCAGCGCGCCCGAGCCTGGCGGGAGGCCCGGGTCTGCTACGACCACATCGCCGGCCGGCTGGGCGTAGAGATGATGCGGGCCATGGTCGAGCGGGGCCACCTCGAGCCGGCCGGCGGGACCTCCGACAGCGAGGTCCGGTACCTGATCACTGCTCAGGGCTGTGCCTTTCTGGAGCAGCTGGGAGTAGTCGTCCCGCCCAGCCGGCGACCCGTGCGGCACCACTCGGACTCCACGGAGGAGAGCCCGCATCTTTCGGGCGCCCTGGGCCGCGCCCTGCTGGCCCGGTTCGTCGAGCTCGGCTGGGTGCGGCGGCAGAAGAAGCAGCGCGTCCAGGTCACGCCGGACGGTGTCACGGGGTTCGCTCAGGAGCTCGGGATTGACCTATCCCGGTCATGCCGGTGAGACCTGGGTTGCGCGGATAAGGGCTGTGGGCGGCCTGCCGTGCGGCCAGCAGGCGGCCGGCGACGAGTCGCTGCACGGTGAAGCGAGCGCGGCGGCCGGTGCGCCCGTCGTCGCCGGGCCGGCCGGGTGCGGTCCACTCGACCTCGGCGGTGCCAGTGAGCTGGAGGGTGCGGCCGGTGGCGAAGTCGAGGAACAGCAGCGCGGCTTCGGGGTCCAGGGCGAGGTTGCCGAAACTGTTGAACATGTTGTTGCCGGGATAGTCGGGCCACCACAGCTGGCCCCCCTCCACGCGGACGAACCCCGGCGGGCCGCCTCGGTGGGAGGCGTCGCTGCCCCGGCCGGGGTGCGTGGTGCCGAGGAAGAAGGTATCCGCAGCCGTGATCAGCTCCATGTCCTCAGGGCCGAGCGCGCTGGCGTGTCGCACCTGGCCGGCCCCGGCCGGGTCCAGGTGATCGGGGACCAGGACCCGCTGCTGGATGTACTGGGGGCAGTTCCCGTAGGCCTGCTCGGCCTCGATGACCAGCTGCCCTGGTCCGGACTGGATCAGCGTCCCGTTGATGCGGACGCGCCGGCGGGCGGCGAACTCGACCACGACCAGCCCGACCTGCTGACCCGCCGGCAGCCCGCGCAGCGGGTCGCCGGCCGGGAGCCTCGTGCCAATGCCGAGCGTGGACGGCGAGGTGACGTTGAGGAAGCCGGCGGGCCCGGTCAGCGGCGCGACCCACAGCCGGCCGTCCCGGTCCCGCCCGGTCAGCGCGGCGAACGTCCGGTCGGCCAGGAACCGGGCGATCCCCCCATCCAGCCCGGCCGGCGCCAGCATCCCAGCCAGGCGGCCCGCCTGAGCCCCGACCCCGGCCTGCTGCTGCACGGCCAGCTCGCCGGCGTGAAAGCCCACGTCGGCAACCCGGCGCTGCTCAGGCATGATCAGCTCCCATCCCGCCTCGGTCGCGGCTTTCCGCTGACGAGAAAACGGTAAGCTACGGACGATTCGATGAGAGTCGAAGCATTCGGTGTACTGACGGGCCGCTGCGCCTCCTATCCGAGCCGCCGGGTACGCGTGGCCTCGTAGGAGAGTGCGTGTTTCCTACCGCGGCTGGGCAGTCGTTAACTGGCTATCCGGGCCCGGCGCTCAGCACGTCAGGCCCGAGCAGTTGTCCGGGCGGTTGAGCGTGACGAGGCTGCCGTCGGTCAGGCTGGCGGTGCCATGGTTCTTGACGCCGCCGCCGTCGGTGCCGGCGGTGTTGCCGGAGATGTGCGTCGCTGACAAGGTCGCGTTGCCGACCGCACCGACCTCGACGGCGCCGCCGGTGCCGTCAGCGCGGTTGCCGGACATCGAGTCGCCGGTCAGGTTCAGCAGCGTCTGGGTGTAGACGGCTCCGCCGTCGCCAATGGCGTGGTTGGCGGTGAAGCCGCTGTTGCTCACGGCGGCCGCCGCGCCATTGACATAGATCGCCCCGCCCGCGCCGGCCGTGTTGCCGCGGAACGATGCGTTCGCGACGTTGAGCGAGCCCTGACTGTCGACGATGGCACCACCCAGCCCGGTGACAACGTTCCCGGTGAAGGTGGAGGCGGCCCCGGTCACGGTCAGGATGCCGTGGAGGTCGGCGATGGCCCCGCCCGCCGGCGCCTTGTTGCCGGAGAACAGGCTGCCGGTGACGGCAGCGCTCGCGAGCTGGTCGATCTCGATGGCACCCCCCTGCGCGGCGGCCTGGTTGCCGGCGAAGGTGCTGTCGGAGACCGTCAGGCGGCTGAAGTTGAAGACATCTATCGCGCCGCCCGCCGTCGAGTCGTTGCCGGAGAACCGGCTGTTGGTGATCGTGACGTTCGCGGCCTCGCGGGCTTCGATGGCGCCACCGAGCCCGTTCACGTGGTGCGCATGGCTCATCGTCAGCTGGTTGATCGTCAGGTTGGCCGTTGCCACCGTCAGCATCGTGAACGAGCCGCTGGTGCGGGTGATGGTGTCGTGGCTGCCCTGGATCGTCAGGTTCTTCCTCGTGATCTGGGGGAGTGCCGAGGTCAGCCGGTAGATGCAGCCGCTACCCAGGACGAGGGTCGCGTTGCTCGGTGCCGATGTGATCGCGTGCCGCAGGTCCGTGACGGTGCAGCCCACCGGAATGGTCGCGGCCGCCGCCAGGGCGGGCCGGACGGGCGCGGCCCCGGACGGCGAGATGGCCGCGGCGCCCGCCGGCCCGGCTACGGTCAGCGCGGCCAGCGCGGCGCCCGCCGCGCCCCACCGGGCTGCCCGCCTGCCTGGCCTCATCGCTCGCTCGGCAGCGCGACCTAATGCCGGAGATCCGCGGAATGCCATCTGATGTCCCCGCTCTCGCATAAATGGACGCACACGGCGTCCGGAAGGAAATGCTGAAGGCTAATGACCGCCCGGCGGCGCCGCGATAAGCAGAGCGCCAATCGGTGAGCACTCTATCGGCGAGACTCGCGAATCGCCTGCAAGCCGCAGGCGCGTTCGCTCTGGTCCGCGGGACCTGCTCAGTCGTAGTGCCGCAGCGCACCGGGCCGCGCGGGCGCGTCGGGACGTTCGGCTGGGTGATCTGGCCGACCCGGCACTGCGCTCTGCCTCCGCTGGGACGGCCCTGTGGGGATGCAGCGGTGAGCAGTTGATGGCGTTTCGCACTGGTCTGGACTATTGTCCGTCCTTACCCGAATGGCCGCTCCGGGACTGGCCGGCGTTCAATCAGGTCGGAGTGAGGCTTTTGCCTGGCTTGGCTGGCTTGCGGGAGTACCCTGACTCATGGCGGGTCGGGCTCGGCGGCGAGTACCTTTCACCTGCCTGGGGGGGCGGTCGATGTGGACCGGGCTGTCTGCTCGTGGTGCCAGTTCCAGAATGATGCGCAGCGAGTGAGCTGCCTGGCGTGCGGAGCGCCCCTGAGCGGGGCGAAGGTCGTGTCCGAGTCCGGGTGGCGCGCGGCGCCGCGGATGCGGGACATGGCGGAGTTCCACGTCGCGAATAGCGCCTGCCGGATCGCCGGCGAGGTCGTTCCGGCGGCCGAGTTCACGCTCGCCGACGGCGACGCCGTGTTCTTCGAGCAGCACACCTTGCTCTGGAAAGAGCGGGAGGTCTCCCTCAAGGGCCTGCGGGTCGGCACGGGCAACCGCCATGTCGCCGGGATGCCCTACGCCGTCATCGAGGCGCGGGGTCCCGGCCGCATCGCCCTCACCCGCGACGCGGCCGGCGAGGTGGTCGTCCTCCCGCTGCATTCCGGCCTGGAGGTCGATGTCCGGGGCCATGCGTTCGTCGCCGCATCCGAGAACGTCGGGTACGACTACGTCAGGATCAAGGGGCTCGTGAACATCCTCCACGGCGGGGAGGGGATGTACCTGGACCGGTTCGTGAGCGGCGCGGCCCCCGGTCTCCTGCTCCTCCACGGTGGCGGCAACGTCCTCCAGCGGCGGCTGGGTGACGGGGAGAAGGTCCTGGTCGAGCCGGGCGGATTTCTCTACAAGGACTCGACCGTCGCGATGACCACCGTCAAGACGGAGGTCGGCGGTCACAAGAACGCCTACCTGGCGGAGCTAACCGGGCCGGGACGGGTGGGAATCCAGTCCATGTACGTCCACTTCCACACAGACTGAATCGGAGCCGGGCGATGAGCGAGCCCACGAGTGCCCCGCCGGCCGGTGGCTACGCCTGCCGTTACTGCCGGATGAGCTCCGACGGCCGCGGGATGGCGTGCCCGAACTGCGGGGCGCCCGTCGACGTGCGCGAGGTCCGCGACGACTCCGGATGGGTCGAGCAGCCGCCGGTCCAGGACATGGCGCGGATCCAGTTCGGCCAGTCCCGGTGCCAGATCTCCGGGACCTACGTGCCCGTGGCGGAGCTGGATCTCGCCCCGGCCGACCAGGTCTACTTCTCCCATCACACCCTGCTGTGGACCGATCCGGCCACGCAGCTGGGGGCACGGCAGATGCCCAAGGACTGGGTCCGGAAGCGGGCCGGAATACCCCTGGTGATGATGGAGGCGGCCGGACCGGGACGCCTGGCGATCTCCGAGGACGACCCGGGCGAGATCATTGCCGTTCCCCTTGATGCCGGGGAGTCCATCGACGTCGTCGAGTACCACTTCCTCGCGGCCACCGCCGCCGTCTCCTACGAGCAGTTCCGCGGCGGCATCTGGTGGTCGCACGGGAAGGGCAAGGTCCGGGAATGGTTTCACCCGCTGGGGTTCTACCTGGACCGGTTCAGCGCTGAGCAGCGGGGACTGCTGCTCCTGCACGCCCGGGGAAACGTCTTTATCCGGGACCTGGCCGCCGACGAGCGGATCTACGTGGTCCCGCGTGCCCTGGTCTACAAGGACCGGTCCGTGCACATGAACATCCACATGGAGCGCCCGGAATCGCCCCGGGCGCACTGGCGGGTGCTGCCCCTGGTTCGCCTGATCGGGCCGGGCCGGATCGCGATCCAGACCCAGTACGGGTGGGTGGGCGAGCCGACCTGGGGCTGGGACGACCTCCCCGACCCCGGGAGCTGGCGCAACTGGAATCCGGATCCGTCCCGTTACCGCCCGGTCCTCGCGGACCGGGAGCCGTAGGGCTCAGTTGCGACGCGGGCGCCGCCCGCGGGTGGCCTTGTGCGGGTGCTCGACGGTCGTGTCCGGGCCCGGGAAGACCAGGCTCATGTCACCGCCGTCGAATCGCACCAGATAGGGCGGTTCCCCGCCGGCCCCGCGAACCTCGACAACCTCGGCCATCCGCTCCGGGTAGCCCACGACATTGCTGTGCATATGAAGCCGGTCCCCGACCACTGCCTGCATGACATCCCCCAAAGTCTGCGCTCCGGTCAGCCTCCGCCCCGCGCCCCCTCGGAAGCCTGATAAGGGGCGTACCCCGCGTTCCGGTCCGGCACGCACGCATGATGCCGGGTGACCGCCTCTCACCCTGTGCGGTTAGCGCTCCGGCAACGCCGGGCCCGGAGGACATCGAGGGTCCACAGGTCCACCGAGAGATAGTCGGACGGGAGGAGCCGGATCGTGTCACCCTCGGTGCGCAGGCGGTAACTCGCGTCGCCGCCGGATCTATCGGGCTCGAGCAGCCGGCGAAGGTGGGTCAGCGTCACCCGCATGTTCCGGGCCGCCTTCGCCGGGTCGAGTCCCGGCCAGAGCAGCTCGATGGCCTGATCACGGGTCAGGACGGGGCGCAGGGCCAGCGCGCTGAGTAGCTGGCGCACACGTGCCCGCCGAAGCTCCGGCCGGTCGACCGGAACACCGTCGCGGGTCAGCCGCATCGGCCCGATGACAGCGATCTGGGTGCGATGCGCGGGCGGCGCGGGCAGCGCCGCGAGGAGCTGCGCGGCTCCGGCCGCGAGCGGCCGCTCGCCCGACCGTGCTGTCTCGCGCAGCTGCCGGTGAACGGTCGGCCCGAGCGTGTCGGCCAGCCAGCGGCCGAGCTCGTGCCCGTGGGCGTCGCCCGCCGCGGCCAGGCGGGCGGCCAGCTCGACCGACCAGGGCAGCGGCAGGAAGCAGAGGGCGTGCGCGGGCGCCAGCTCAGTGGCGGCGGCCAGGTCGCCCGCCCGGGCCTGAACCAGGGCGCGTGCGGCCGCCCGTGCCGCGAGGTGCGACGGGCCCAGGGCGGCCGCGTCCCAGTGCGCGCGCAGCGGGTCGCTCAGCACATAGCCGAGCGCCAGGAACCGGCGCAGGTGCCGCTCGGCGAACCGGTTCTGGGCGGGCCACCTGGCCACATGGCTGGCGTAGGCCCGCAACGCGGCCGCCTCCGCGCCGCGCGCGACCGCGACCGCCGCCTGGGCGGCGCAGGCGAGCACAGCGTCGCGCGGGTTGTCGTAGCCAGCGGGCTCTCCGCAGGGAAGGGACGGGAACGGGGCTTCTGCTCCGCAGGAGGCCGCCATCACCGCCGCCAGCGCGGTCGCCACGAACCCCTCGCGCGCCGTGGTCCTTCCCGGGACCGCCTCGGGCGGCCGGCTCCCGGCTCCCGTGCCCGTTCCTGGGCTGGCCAGGGCGTGGGCCACGACCAGCTCGAGCCCCTGCCGGCGCATCAGGCCGGACGCGTCACCGTCGAACCAGCGCGCCATGGCACCCGAGAGCCGGACAAGGCCGTCCCCGGCGTCGGCCAGCGTCCGGTCGGCCAGCTCGGCGGCCTCCCGCCCGCGCCCGCACATGTTCAGGCAGTGGAAGTGGAATCGCCAGACGGACAGCGCGAGTGCCCGCGGCACCTCGTGCATCGGCGCCCGGGCGAACTCGGCCAGCGCGGCCTCCGGGTCGCCGCCGATCTCGGCGCGCATCGCGGCGACGTTGCACCGCAGGACCGTCACGACCGGAGAAACGGGGCCAACGAGCCGGTCCCCCCACCCGGCCAGCGCGGTCAGCCGGGCGAGGTCGGCGCGAGAATGCGCGGTGATCATTGCCTGCCCGAGGACGGCTGCGGCACCGGCGTGGTCCCGGCGGCTGAGCATCCCGCGCCAGGCCCGGTCGAGCATCGGGTCAATGCGCGGATCCGTGAAGCCGTCGGCGCGCAGCAGCGCGGAACGCAGCAGCACGAACGCCGGCTCGTCCGCGACCGGCGGCGGGACCGCGGCGAGCCATCTCGCCGCGATGGTGCGCGGCAGCGCCGACAGCGTCGTGTGGACGAGGCCGACCGCCAGCTCGCCGAGCAGGACTGTGCACGAGGACAATCAGACCTGCGTCAACACGCTCGCCCTGACTCAGGTGGTGCCCGGCCAGCTCACCTTCAGCGAGCCCGGCACCCCGGAATGCGTGGCCGGCACCGTCACTTTCCGCCTGCTCGGCGGGAAGCTGGCTTACCGCTGGTTCAACGACCTCGCCGAGAACCGAGGCCTGCTGACCAGCTCGTGACGACCCTCCGGCACCTCAGCGGCCCGGCAGCCAGTCGGAGCCCGGCATCCGCCCGGCTTGCTGACGGTGGCGGAGCCAGCGGCGGGCCAGCTTGACCACGTGCACCAGCACCAGGACGGAGAAGCTGTCACACAAGATCCCGGCGACGATCAGCCCGGCCGCGGTCCCGCCGCCGTCGATCAGCTGGGATCCGAAGCCCCAGTCCCACAGCGGGTCGCGCACTCCGAACGGCCGGCCGATGGGCACCTGGTCCGGCCAGGTCACGCTGGCACCGCTGGCCCCGTGCGGCGCGGCCGGGCCCGGCCGCGCCGGGCTCCGGCAGGCCCGGCGATGCCGTCCGCCGTGTCGTGCACCGCGCGAAATAGGGGCGGCCGGCCCGGAGTTGAACTCAGGTAGGCGGCGCATCCGCACCGACGACACTGGGAGTTCATCATGACGAGCGAGACGGCGATCCTGGCCGGCGGCTGTTTCTGGGGCGTGCAGGACCTCATCCGCAAGCTCCCCGGCGTGCTCTCGACGAGAGTCGGCTACACCGGCGGGAACGTGCCGAACGCGACCTACCGGAACCACGACGGCCACGCCGAGGCCATCGAGATCACCTTCGACCCGGACCGCATCTCCTACCGGGACCTGCTGGAGTTCTTCTTCCAGATCCACGACCCGACCACGGTGAACCGTCAGGGCAACGACATCGGGACGAGCTACCGGTCGGCCATCTTCTACCTCAGCGACGCGCAGAAGCAGACCGCCGAGGACACGATCGCCGATGTCAGCGCGTCCGGCCTGTGGCCGGGCACGGTGGTCACCGAGGTGACGCCGGCCGGACCGTTCTGGGAGGCCGAGCCCGAGCACCAGGACTACCTGCAGCATTACCCCGACGGGTATACGTGTCACTTCGTGCGGCCGGGCTGGAAGCTGCCGCGTCGGGCGGGCAGCGTCACGTCCTGACGCCCGGCCCGCCCCGAGCCTCGCCCGGCTGGCGGGCGCCCCGCACCCGGCCGCCCGGCGGACCGGCCGGCGTCAGCTAGCCTGAGGCGCGGATGACAAACCGGCCCTCGGGAGGCAGTGGCGTTGGCCATCGTAGTTTTGCTGTTGTGGATCGCCACCGCTACCGCGGGACTCACCCTGCTGGGATCGGGGAGCGCGGCGCGCCGGGCCGCTGCGGTGCCCGACCCGCTGGCCGCGGCGCCGGTCAGGATCGGCGCTGCCGCGCTCACGGCGGAGGGAAAGGCGCCGCCGATCCGGCACGACCGAGTGCCGGCCCAGGAGGGCGACCACACGCTCCTGGAATTCAGCCACATCGCGCTGGCTATCACCGGCATCGGCTGCTGGATGATGTTCACCTTCGTGCACTACCGCCCGCTGGCCTGGATCGCCTTCGGGGTCCTGGTGGCGACCCTGCTGATGGGACTGGGCTGGCTGACCTCCAGCCGGCATGAGGCCCGGAAGCAGCGGCACCCGGGCTGGTCCTTCCCGCCGCGGCTGATCTTGCTGCACGGCCTCGTCGCGGCGTGCTCCATCACGCTCACGGCGCTGACCGCCGTGACCGCCAGCCGGGCGTGACCGGCGCCTTCCCGCGGCATCGGCGCTCGCGGCGCCTTTACCAGCGCGGGCGGTGCTTCTCCCACGCGGCGAGCTCCGCGGCCCGACGGGGGCAGGCGGGGTCGTGGCCGGACTCGCGCTCGGGCGGGTCGGGGTAGGGCCCGCGGTCGGTCACGGTCTGCTGGCAGGCCGGGCAGTCCCAGGTGTAGGTGCGGGGTCCCCGGCCGGTCCAGTACGTGAGGGCGTAGTCGAGGGCCTGCTCGCCGACGCCGATCTTGTTGGCCGAGGCATAGGGCAGCAGGCCCAGTGCGTCGCCGATCATGTCCCAGGTCAGCCCGGCCGCGCGGGCGTGGCGAATGTACCCGCCGACCAGCTCGTGGGCCGCGCGGTCGAGCTCGTGCGCGGCTTCCAGGGCGGCCGCGGCTTCCAGCCGGGGGATGGCCCGGTCCGGCCGGGCGGCCGGATGGCTCCGGAGCCCGGCCAGGGTCCGGCTGCCGAACTGGGCGGCCATCTCCCGGACGGCGCCCTCGGCCCGCTCGCGGGCCGCGGCGCGCGCCTGCCGGGCTAACTCGGCGGCGTCGGGGCGGGCTCCTTCTGTCACCGGGTACCTCGGTTTCCGGGTTCCGGCCAGCACGTCCGGCCTGCTGATTTAACCCTGAACTATAGCACTTATAGCACTCATAGCACATGGGCCTGGCTGCCTTCCGGCGAGAAGATCGGGTTATCTAGGACCCGGAGCGCCGCATGATCCCGGCCGGAAGGAGCCACCTGTGAGCATGACCGTCAACATGAGCCGGCTGCGAGGCGACCTGGCGGCACTGGGCTCCATCGGCCGCCGGGCCGAGGGCGGCATCACCCGCACCTCCTTTTCCGCCGCCGACCTGGCCGCCCGGGACTGGTATCGGGCGCGGTGCGCCGAGGCCGGCCTGGCCGTCCGGACCGACGGCATCGGCAACATGTTCGCCGAGGCGCCCGGCCCGGGCCGCGCGGGTGCCGGAAGCGCCGCCGGGGAGCCGGGACCGGCAGCCGTCTGGAGCGGGTCGCATCTCGACACCGTCCCGGACGGCGGCGCGTTCGACGGCGCGGTGGGCGCCCTGGCGGCGCTGGAGTGCGTGCGCCGCCTGGCCGAGGAGGGCGCGGAGCTGGCCCGGCCCGCGCGGGCCGTCGTCTTCGCCGACGAGGAGGGCAATTACAACCACCTGCTCGGCTCCACGGCGCTGGCCCGCGACTTCACCCGCGACGAGATCGCCGCCATGACCGGGCGGGACGGCGACCGGCTGGTCGACGCCATCACCGCCATCGGGTGGGACCCCGACGCGCTGGCCGGCAACCGGGTCGACCCGGCGGAGGTGTACGCGTTCGTGGAGCTGCACATCGAGCAGGGCCCGAACCTGGAGGCCAGCGGGACCGACATCGGCGTGGTGACCTCGATCGTCGGCATCGGCGGCGCGGTCGCCGAGTTCCGCGGCCGGGCCGACCATGCCGGGACCACGCCGATGACCCGGCGCCAGGACCCGCTGCGGGCCGCCGCGCAGCTCATCGCCGGCCTGCCGGCCATCACCGCGGCGGTCAGCGACACCGCGGTGGCCACCTGCGGGAAGCTGGTCACCCTCCCCGGCGGCGCGAACGTGGTCCCCGCCCTGGTGCGGATGCTGCTGGACTTCCGCGACCCCGACGCCGGCCGCCTGGCCCGGCTGGACCGGGAGCTCACCGCCGCCGCCCGCGCGGCCGCCGCGGCCCACGACGTGACCCTCAGCTGGCTGGCCGAGGCCCCGGTGGCGCCCGTCGAGCTGGACCCGCGGGTGCGGTCGGCCATCGGCGCCCGCGCCCGCGGGCTGGGCCTGTCCGCGGTGGCCATGCCGTCCGGCGCGGGCCACGACGCGCAGAACATGGCCGCCCTGGCGCCGACCGGCATGATCTTCGTGCCGAGCCGCGACGGCCGCAGTCACTCACCCGCCGAGCACACCGACTGGGACGACATCGAGAACGGGGCGAACGTCCTGCTGGCCACCCTGACTGACCTGGCCACCACCGGGCTCGCGGACCCGGCCCCGGGCTAGCCGCCCGGCCGGAAAAGCACCTCGCCGGGCCAGGTCAAGCGACTGCGGCCCGGTGATGTCATGGCTGGTGCCGCAGCCGCTGTCCCGCAGCAGCCGACCGGTGCGGTGCAATCTACCCAGCCCGGCTGCCCGGCAGCGGCGGCGTCAGGCGGCCGCCACCTCGACGACGACCTTGCGGACGCCCGGCGGGCGGTGCCGGGCGGCGTCGAATGCCTCGGCGACGCGGTCCAGGGGGTAGCGGTGGGAGATCAGCACCCGCGGCTTCACCGCGCCCGCGACGATGAGGTCCCTGGCCTCGGCGAAGGAGGCCAGGCCCGGCTCGTTCTGGGCGTCGAAGGTCGTGGAGATGGTGGCCCGGTGCCGGAAGACGTGCGCGAACGGCATGCTCACGTCCGGGGCGCCCGCCTCGGGCAGCCCGAACAGGCCGATCCGGCCCCGGAGGGTGACGGCCAGCATGGCCTGACGGCGCGTCTCGTTGAGCCCCGCGGCCTCGACCACGAGCTCGGCGCCGCGCCCGCCGGTGAGCCCGGCGATCGCGGCCACCGTGTCGGTCTCCCGCGGGTCGATGACCTCCGTGGCGCCCAGCTCGCGGGCGGCGTCGAGCCGCCAGCCGCACGGGTCGGCCCCGATCAGCGTGCCGACGCCGCGGTGCGCGAGCAGCTGCACGAAGTTCAGCCCGGCGGGCCCGAGTCCGATGATCGCCGCCGAGCGGGGCACCGCTCCGGGCATGAAGTCCTTCAGGGCGTACACCGCGGTGCCGAGCTGCTGGGCCATGAGCAGGTCGGCCGGATCATGCCCGGCCGGCAGCGGCAGCGCGTACCGGGCCGGCACGCACTGGTAGTCGGCGAACGTGCGGCCGATCGGGACCGGCGGCGTCGCGAGGACCAGGTCGCCCGCCCGGAAGCCGGGGTCCCGGCTTTCCTCCACCACGCCGACCGCCTCGTGGCCGAGCACGTCGGAGGGCTCCCGGGCCAGCGCCTCGCCGGTCCCGGCGAAGAGGGAGTGGAAGTCGGATGCGCAGATGGACGCCGCGACGGTCCGCAGCAGCAGGTCTCCGGGACCGGGCTGCGGACGCGGCCGGTCGGAAATCTCGACCCGGCCGGGGGCCGTAATGACGGCTGCGCGCATGGTGACTCCGTGTTCGGTGGTCGTGTCCTGTCCTGACCAGGCTGGCAGGGCGCGCGGGCGCGGACAATAGCCGGGCCGGCCGGCGGCCGGTTCCGCCTGGTCACGGCCAGCCCCCGGCGCCCGGGTCCGGCGGGACTGGTGTTCCCGGCCTGGCCAGAGTTACCGGCGGTGCGCAATTCGTACGGCCGGGATCTTGACAGCGAATCGGCCGCGCAGTGTGCTCGCTACTAGGAACAGATTCCGATACTAGAATCACGTTCTAGTGACGGCGCGCGGTCGGCGCCGGGAAGGCGGCGGGGATGGCGGATTCCGAGGGCCGGTCTGAGGCGTACGCGGCGGCCAGGGAGGGCGCGCTCAGCTGGCTGAGCGCCAGCTGGGATCCGGGTCTCACCGTGCGGGCGTGGTGGGCCCGGCTGGCCGAGTCGGGCTGGGGCTTTCCCACCTGGCCCGAGCAGTGGTTCGGGAAGGGCATGTCCGCGGACGCGGCGGCCGGGGTCCGGTCCGCGTTTCCCGACACCGGCGCGCTGCCCCCGCCCACCGGGCTGGGCCAGAACCTGGGCGGCCCGATGCTGCTGCTGCACGCGAGCGAGGAGCAGAAGGCGCGGTTCCTGCCCGCACTGGTGCGCGGCGAGGAGTACTGGTGCCAGTTCTTCTCCGAGCCGGGGTCGGGGTCGGACCTGGCCAGCGCGCAGACCCGGGCGCTCCGCGACGGGGACATCTGGCACGTGGACGGGCAGAAGGTGTGGACCTCGGGGGCGCAGTACGCCGACCGGGGCATGCTGCTGGCCCGGACCAACCGGGACGTGCCCAAGCACCAGGGCATGAGCTTCTTCATCATCGACGTGCAGCAGCCCGCGATCGAGGTCCGGCCGCTGCACCAGATGAACGGCGAGCACCACTTCAACGAGGTCTTCTTCGCGGACGCGCTCGTGGACGCCGACCGGCTGGTCGGCGAGCAGAACGGCGGCTGGTCGGTCGCCATCACCGTGCTCATGTACGAGCGGTTCTCCTCCGCCCTGGCCTCGGCGAGCCCCGGCGCGAAGGCCGGCGAGCTGGACGAGCCGGCCGGCCCGGCCGCCGCGCGGGTGGCCGCGGCGCGGGCGTCGGGCCGGTCCGGGGTCAGCGAGCTGATCCTCGACGTGGCCAAGAAGCTCGGCGCGACGGGCGACCCGGTCCTGCGCCAGCGGCTGGCCGCCCTGTGGACCGGGGAGACGGCCAACAACTACCTGGTGCGGTCGGGCCAGAGCGTCAGCGCCGCCCGCCGGCCGAGCGGCCAGGGCTCGCTGACCAAGCTGGCCCGCTCCCGGCTGGCCCAGTCCGGCCGGGAGACCGGGATGGCCACGCTCGGCGCTCAGGGCCTGCTCAACTCGCCGGACACGCCCGGCGGCGGCGAGATCCAGTTCCTCGCCCTGTCCAGCCCCAGCCGGTCGATCGCCGGCGGGACCGACGAGATCCAGCGCGGCATCGTCGGCGAGCGGGTGCTCGGCCTGCCGAAGGAGCCGCGCACCGACCGGGACATCCCGTTCAAGGACCTCACCATCGGCACCCAGCGTCCCGGGTAGGCCCGGGCCGTGGGGGAGCAGGTCGTCCGCGATTGCCGCCGCATTAACGGCCGCTATTGTCCCTGAGCGGATTTGCCGCGACCGCTTTTCCTTCCGGAATGGGCGGCGGTGATGTCCTGATCGCGGCCGTCAAATCCCGTCCGGGCTTTCGGCCGTTTTGCTCTTATTGCAGGGATTATCCTCCCCGATTACGGGGATGGGCGCGGGCCGCATCGTGCGAGAGCCTCTGGTGGTGCCAGAAGCCCAGCAGGACCGCGGTATGTCCCCGGCGGATCGGCATGCCGAGATAAGTGCCGTTATGCAGAATATGAGAGAACTGCTGGTGCGGGAATCGGTCCTCGGCGCGTCGGGGCTGGCCGCGATTGAGGCGGGCTCGGTCGACCGCCTCGCGGACGCCAGCGAGGAACTGCTGGCCTGCCACGCGAGCTATGTCCTGATGTACCGCAGGCTCGTGGGACTTTGGCTCAGGCCCGCCCGGGACGGCCAGTGAATGCGGGCGTCAGCCCCTCGGCAGCGTGCGGGGAAACCCGAAGCGGGCCAGCAGCGCGCGGTCGCCGAACCGGGTCACCGCGTGGACCTGGCTGCCGCGCAGCGTGAGCACGATCAGGCCGCAGGCCCGCCAGACCGGCGCGCTCGGGTCGGGCAGGTACAGGACCAGGCCGGGCTGGCCGTTGGCCCGGGTCGGCAGCAGCTTGATGCCCTGGCCCGAGTGGGACTCCAGCAGGAATCCGGCGATCGACTGAGGTCCCCGGTACTCGCCGGGCTCGGGCGGCATGGTGAGCCGGGCGTCGTCGGTCAGCAGAGCCACTAGCTCGTCCAGGTCGAGGCGCTCGAAGGCGCTGACGAACCGGTCGACGACGGCGGCCTCGGCCGGGGACCGGGGAACCGGCACGTCCAGCGGGTCCCGGTCGGTCCGCAGGCCGGCCCGGGCCCGGATGAGCGCGCTGTTGACGGCGGCCTGGGTGGTGCCGAGAATGTCGGCGGCCTGCGCGGCCGGGAAGCCGAGCACGTCGCGCAGGACGAGGGCGGCCCGCTGCTGGGGCGGCAGGTGCTGCAGGCCCGCCACGAACGACAGGGCGATCGACTCCCGTGCGTCATACCGGGCCTCGGGGCCGGGGGCCAGGTCGTCCAGGTCATCCGGGTAGGGCTCGAGCCACCACGGCTCGCCGGACCGGACCCGCCCCTGGTCCGGGCCGGGCCGCGCGGCCGGCTGCGGGCGGCGGGATTCCCCGCGCAGGTAGTTGAGGCAGCGGTTGGTCGTGATCCGGTACAGCCACGCCCGCAGTGCCTGCCCGTCGAACCGGCCGATCGAGCGCCATGCGGCCAACAGAGCCTCCTGAAGCACGTCCTCGGCGTCCTGGACCGATCCGAGGATCCGGTAACAGTGCGCCAGCAGTTCGCGGCGGTAGGGATCGACGAGCTCGCGGAAGGCCTCGCCGTCGCCGGCCCGGGCCCGGGCGAGGGCTGCCTCGGTCATGGCGGGACCTCCCTTTCTCGCGGCCGCCTGGATAACGCCTCCTGACCAGTGCAACACCGGCGGGCGCCGGAATTCATCGGCGAATCGCCGCGGCGGCCGGTGCTTCAGCTGGTGAGGACCTGACCAGCGAGTACCGGAGGCACACGTGACCTCAGTAGATTCCCGGACCGACGTCGCCGGCCGCGAGCCCCCGGCCGCCGGCGCGGCGCGCCGGTGGCGGGCGTTCTGGCTGCTCGCCGTCGCTTACTTCATGACGGCGGTGGACCTGCTGATCGTCAACGTCGCGCTGCCGACGATCGGCGCGCGGCTGCACCTCGCCGAGTCGGACCTGCAGTGGGTGGTGACGGCGTACGCACTCACCTTCGGCGGGTTCCTGCTGCTCGGCGGCCGGGCCGCTGACCTGCTCGGCCGCCGGCGGATGTTCATGGCCGGGCTGGCCGTGTTCACCGCGGCGTCGCTCGCCTGCGCGCTGGCCGCGAGCGGCACCTTCCTGATCATCATGCGCGGCATCCAGGGCCTGGGCGCCGCCGCGGTGCTGCCCGCCGCGCTGTCGATCGTGATGAACATGTTCCCCGAGGGCGCCGAGCGCAACAAGGCGCTCGGGCTCTGGGGGGCCATCGGCGCCAGCGGGGCGACGGTGGGCGTGCTGGCCGGCGGTGCCCTCACCCGGTACGCCGGCTGGCCGTACATCTTCTACCTGAACGTCGCCGTCGGCGCGGCCGCGCTGCTGCTGGCCCGTCGGGTGGTGCCGGAAAGCAGGCGGCCGGGCGCCCGCCGCCGCTATGACCCGCTGGGCGCCGTCACCCTGACCGGCGGCCTGCTGGCGGCGGTCTACGCGATCTCGCAGGCGCCGGCCGCCGGCTGGGCCGCGGCCCGGACCCTGGCCCTGCTCGCGGCGGCGGCGGTTCTGCTGGCCGGGTTCGTGGTCACCGAGGCCAGGGCGGAGGCGCCGCTGCTGCCGCTGCGGCTGTTCCGCCTGCGGACCCTGGCCGGGTCCAACGCGGTCGGCTTCCTGCTCGGGGCGGGCTTCTACGGGTACATCTTCACCGGCACGCTCTACATGCAGCAGGTGCTCGGGTATTCCGCGATGACGACCGGCCTCGCCTGGCTGGCCGTGTCCCTGACCGGGGTGGCGCTGGCCGGGCCGGCCCAGCTGCTTGTCACCCGCGCCTCGGCCCGGCTGGTGATGGCGGCCGGGATGACCGTGACCGGGGCCGGCATCCTGTGGGCGAGCCAGGTGCCCGCGCACGGGAGCTTCTGGGCCAGCCTGGCCGGCCCGTTCTTCCTGACCGGTGCCGTCACCTGGGCGTTCGTCCCGGTATCGATCGGCGCCCTGGCTGGCGTGGCGGAGCGCGACGCGGGGGTCGCCGCCGGGCTCATCGACTCCTCCCAGCAGCTCGGCGGCGCGATCGGGATCGCTGTCGCGTCCACCGTGGCCACCGCCCGCGCGGGCGTCCTGACCGGGCGCGGGCACGCGCTCGCCGACGCGCTCACGGGCGGATTCCACTGGGCCTTCTGGGCCTGCGGGCTGGTCAGCCTGGCCGCCGTCCCCGTCGCCGTCCTCCTCGTCCGCCGCACCGAGACCGCACGGGCTCCGGCGGTCAGCCGCCCGCCTGAGCCCGCGGCGCCCGGGCCGGCCAACTAGACAGGCCCGGCCGGCCCTCGCCCGCAGACACGAGGGCCGGCCGGGCGGCCGCTAGCGCGCGAGCCACTCCCGGTAGCTGGTCTTGGCGATGACGGTGCCGTCATCGGGCAAGAGGGCGCTGCCGGTGACCGTGGCGAGCAGGCCGGCGCTTCCGTCGGTGACGACGGTGCGCGGGTCGCCGTGGGCGGCGAGGGTGATCTTGCCCAGCTCGTCGAGCCGGAAGACATCGGGCCCGGCGATGGCGCGGGTGTCCCGCAGCGGAGCGCCCGCGCTGACCTCGGCCACCACCTGGGCCACGTCCGCCGAGGCCATGGGCTGGATGAGCGCGGCGGGCAGGCGGACCGTCTTGTCGTCGGCCGTCTCGGCCACGAGCGCGTCCATGAACTCGAAGAACTGCGTGGCCCGGACGATCGAGTAGGGCACGGGGCCGGCCTTGAGGAGATCCTCCTGCAGGACCTTGGCCTGGTAGTAGACCAGGCCGGGGACCAGGTCGGCGCCGACGATCGAGAGGATGACGGCATGGCCGACCCCGGCCGCCTCCGCCGCGCTGAGCAGGTTGCCCATGCTCGTGCGGAAGAACGCGGGCGATGCGTCGTCGAAGGTCGGCGAGTTGCTCAGGTTGATCACGACGTCGGCGCCGTCCAGCGCCTCGGGCAGGCCCTGGCCGCTGAGCAGGTCCAGGCCGGTGGCCGGCGAGTGCGGCACGGCCTCGTGCCCGCTGGCCGTCAGGATGTCGACGACCTGCGATCCGATGAGCCCGGTCCCGCCGATGACAGCGAGCTTCATGTGGCTGGCCCTCCTCTGCTCTCGCCTCTCAGATGTCCGAGACAATGGGGTGGCCTTCAACGCTACCCCTGGCGACGTGAGCGTGACCGTCCGCACCCGGGTCCGCGAAGGTGCGGAATCCCGAAGTGACGGACGTGTCCGACTCGCGAGGCGTCCGGCGGGCTCGTACCCGCGTGCCCGGCCCGCAGAGTTGCCGTTCTACCGTGGAGACGGTGGGGGCAGATGCGACGAGGGGGAGACATGGGCACACGACAGGCGCCGCTCAGCGGCCTGGGTTCCGTAGGGTTCTCGGTCATGCGCTGCGGGCTGGCCACGACGCTGCTGTGGATCGGGGCGCTGAAGTGGAAGGACTACGAGGTCGAGAACGCCGAGGTCCTGGTCACCAGCAGCCCGCTGACCGCGCGGCTGCGCGCGAAGCTGGGCGCGCAGAAGCTCGCGCGGCTGACCGGGGTCGCGCAGATCAGCCTGGGCTCCCTGATCGCGGCGAAGCCGGTCGCGCCCCGGGCCTGCGCGGTGGGCAGCCTCGGGGCGGCCGGGATGATGCTCGGCACGCTCAGCATGCTGGCCACGGTGCCGGAGTCCTGGCAGGAGGGGCTGGGGATGCCGCACCTGTCGATGCTGGGCGAGGCCCTGCTGAAGGACGGCGTGCTGCTGGGCGCCGCCCTCCTCACCGCGGGCGAGTCGCTGCGCGCCGCCCGCGCCGGTGATCGGTCATAGCGGGCCGGCACCGCCCTGTCCGGGTCGGCCCGCGGTCTCCACGAAATCGCCGATGACCTGCAGGAACCGGTCCTGCTCCTCGATGAACGGGAAGTGACCGCTGTCCTCGAATACCGCCAGGGCGGCACCGGGGATGCCGGCGGCGATCACCTGCCCCTGGCTGACCGGGGTCACCCAGTCGTGGCGGCCGGACACCACGAGCGTGGGCGCGGAGATGGCCGCCAGCTGCGCGGACACGTCGTAGGCGGGGATCTGGGACGCCATCATGTAGTTGACGACCTCCAGCTGGGCGTGCTCGCGGCCGAGCAGCTCCGCGCAGACGGTGGCGTCGGGCCGGTGGAAGTAGAGCGGCAGGCAGACCCGCCACCACTCGTCGTGCTCGGCCTCGGTCGCGACGACCCCGTCGAAGAGCCGGGGCAGCATCTTCAGCTGCTCGGGCGTCGCCCGGGCCGCGGCGATCTCCCACGCCTCGGCGCGGAACTCATAGCTCGCCGCCGTGGTGCAGGCGATCAGCCCGGCCAGGCTGCCGCTATGCCGGAGGGCATAGGTGAGGGCGACCATCCCGCCGAAGGAGTGGCCGAGCACCTGGATGCGCTCGTAGCCGAGCAGCTTCCGCAGCTCCTCGAGGTCGTCGGCCATCTGGGTCATCGTGTAGGTGGCGGTCCCGGTGCGCTCGGAGCGCCCGTTGCCCCGGTGGTCGACGTAGACCAGCTGGGCCACGCCGGTCAGGGCGTCAAGCCACGGCTTGAAGTAAGAGTGGTCGGCGCCCGGCCCGCCGTGGAGCACGAAGAGCACCGGCCGCTCGGCCATGGCCGCCCCGGCGGGGACGCTCCGCGCCCCGTCCACGTCGACGAACAGCCGGGCTCCGTTGACCTCGATCTGCATGGGTGCCTCCTTTGTCAGGGCGCGCTGGGCTCAGCCGGCGACCGGCTCGGGCGCCGGGCGGAGCGCCCGGTGCACGAGCCGCCCCGCCCGCATCACGGCGGCCACCCGGGTGAGCGCGCCAATGTCGGCCGTCGGGTCGCCGTCCACTAGCAGCAGGTCGGCGACCTTCCCGGCCTCGACCGTGCCGACCGAGTCGCGCACGCCGAGGTTGGCCGCGGCCTGGCTGGTCGCGGCGGCGATGGCCTGGCCGGGGGACATCCCGAGGCGGACCATGAGCCCGAGCTCGCGGGGCAGGTCGGAGTGGAGGTTGAACGGGGTCCCGGCGTCCGTGCCTGCCGCGATGTTCACCCCGGCGGCGACCGCGCGGGCAAACGCCTCGTGGTGGGCGCCCGCCTCCCGGCGGGCCTTGCGGACCACGAAGTCGGGCATCACGCCGTCCTCGGCGTGGTCCAGGATGCTCTCGATGGCGACCAGCGTCGGGACGAGGAACGTCCCCTGATCGACGGCCAGCTGGAGGGCCTCGTCGTCGAGGTGGAATCCGTGCTCGATCGAGTCGATCCCGGCCCGGAGCGCGTTCTTGATGCCCGTCCCGCCGATGGCGTGGGTCGCGGTGCGCCGGCCCGACTCGTGGGCGGTCCGGGCCACGGCGAGCAGCTCCTCCTGGCTGAGGCCGCAGTGGTCGGCCTCGACGCCGGGGGTCAGCACGCCGCCGGTCGCCATGGCCTTGATGAAGTGGGCGCCCCCCTTCATCTCGGTGCGCACCGACCGGCGCACGGCGTCGGCGCCGTCTGACTCCAGGCCCATGAAGTGGCCGTGACCGCCGGTCATGGTGATGACCCGGCCCGCGGCCAGGATCCGCGGGCCGACGATCCCGCCGTCGGCCACGGCCTGGGCCAGGGCGATGGCGATGCCGTCGGTGGCACCGCAGTCGCGGACGGTGGTGACCCCCGACTGGAGGGCGAGGATCAGGTTGCGCACCGCGCGGAGGGTGGCCAGCGGGACCTTGTCGTCCTGGAGCTGGCGGACCAGGTTGGGCGGCCCGTCGTGACAGAGGTGCACATGGCAGTTGATGAGGCCGGGCAGGAGGGTGCATCCCGGCGCGTCGACGTCGGTCAGGCGGGGCGAGGCGCCGTCGGCGGCCGGCTCCGGCCCGAGGCCGGCGATCCGGCCGTTCTCCACCAGCACCCACTGGTCGGGGACGGGCGGGGCGCCCGTCCCGTCCACGACCGTGACCCGCCGGAACCGGACCGGCTCGCCGGCCCCGCCCGGCAGCAGCCCGGCGGACATGATCGGAGGCGTCGGGTCAGGCATGGGCGGGCCGGACCCAGCGGTCCATCCAGTCCAGGATCGCCTCGGCGCGCTGCACCCGCACGCCCAGGTCGGCGCCGAACGGCGAGTGCGGCACGCCGGGCAGCCGGAACATCTCCGTCACCTTGCCCGCCAGCTGCAGCTCGTTGTAGAGCACGTCGCCCTGGGAGATCGGGCACCGCAGATCGCCCTCGTGCTCGACCAGCAGCAGCGGCGCCGAGCAGTCGGCGGCGTACGTCGAGGGCGCCATCCGCGCGTACGGCTCCATGGAGGCCGGCCCGTTCCCCGGCTGGCGGTCCATCCAGGTGGCGATCACCTGGGGGATGTCGGAGCCGAGCATGCCGGTCCAGTCGGAGACCAGGCACTCGGAGATCCCGGCCCGGAACCGGTCGCTGTGGGTGAGCAGCCACGAGGTGAGGTAGCCGCCGCCGGAGAGGCCGAAGGAGGCCACCCGGCTGCCGTCGGCCAGGCCGCGCTCGACGGCCACGTCGACCCCCTGGAGCAGGTCGGCCATGTCGAACCGGCCCCAGTCGCCGATCAGCATCTCGGCGTGGGCGTCGCCGTAGCCGGACCCGCCGCGGAAGTTGACCGACAGGACGCCGTAGCCGGCCGCGGTGAGCAGCAGGTTGTCGGTACTGAAGATCTCGCCGTGGGCGGCGAACGGGCCGCCGTGGATGTGCAGCACCGTCGGGAAGGGGCCGGTGCCGTCGCGGGGCGCCAGGTACCAGCCCTCGATCTCGGTCGCGCCGTCCGCCGTCGGGTAGGTGAGGTGGTGCACCTCGAAGGGCATCTCGGTCAGCCACCCGGCGTTCAGCTCGGTGACCGGCTGGAGGTCGTGGCTGCCGGTGTCGAGCACGGCCAGGTCGGCGGGCCGGGCGTGCGCCGTGCGGATGGCCAGGAGCCGGGAGCCGTCGAGGGCGACGGGGATGACCGACTCGCTGGTGCCGGTGACCGGCTCCACCGCGACGTCGCCGTGCAGGGCGACCCGGGTGGTGCGCAGGCTGCCGCCCTGCTGGACGTACACGTAGGCCCATTCGCCGGCGGCGTCGACCAGGATGCGGGGGGCCAGGATCCGGGAGTCGTAGCCGGCCTGCATGAGCCCGAACAGCTGGCCCTGCGGGTCGGGCGTGCGGCTCTCGCTGGTGCCGGCCGCAAGGTCGCAGATCATCAGCTCGATCCGCTGGTTGATCTCCCATGGCGAGGAGTACACGACCTTGCCGTCCGGGGTCCAGGCGGCGACGGAGGTGTAGACGAGCAGCGGGCCGGTGGTCACCGTGCGCGCCTCGCCGGAGCTGACCTCCACGGTGCGGATCGCGTACTCGGTGTCCCGGCCGGCGCCGAACGTGCCGTAGAGGACCGACCCGCCGCCGGGTGCCCACTCCAGGAAGGACACCACCCCGTCATCGGTGGTCAGCCGCCGCGGCTCGCCCCCGGCCGCGGGCAGCACGTAGAGGTCAGTCTGCCGGTCGTCGATCAGGCCCATGCCGTCGAGGCGCCAGGTCCGCCGGGTGATCCGGTAGGCCCGCTTCGGGTCCCGCCGGGGGGTGTCGGACGCATCGACGGCCAGGGAGGTGCCGTCCGGCGACCAGGCCGGGCCGGCCTGCCCGGTGCCGCGGGCGAAGCTGGTGAGGATCGTGGCCTCGCCGCCGCCCGCGGGACAGATGCACAGCTGCCACGGCGCGTCGGCCTCGCTCCCGGACTGCTGCAGGAAGGCCACGGTCTGGCCGTCGGGGGAGACCGCGGGCCGGGCCTGCGAGGTCTCTGCCGGGGCCAGGCGGCGGTGCTCCCCCCGCTCGGCCAGCCACAGGGCGCTGGTGCCGCTGGCGGCGGCGCCGTCCAGGGTGTTGGCGACGTAGATGACGGCGTCGGTGCCCGGCACGAGCGCCCCGTCCAGGCAGTCGACGAAGCGGAGCAGGTCCTCGGGTCGGTAGGCGCGCTCGGAAGCCACGGATCGGGTCCCTTCAGGGTCAGGGTTCAGCGGGGGAGGCGGGCGTTGAGGCTGGTCGTCGGGTCGGCCTGGGCAACGAGCGGGAAGTGGCAGGCGGTAGACCGGTCCCCGCCGGGGAGGTGACGGGGCAGCAGGAGCGGGCGCTCGCCCGCGCAGCGCTGCCGGGCGGGCGGGTCATCGGGACGGGCGGCGCACCGGGGGTGGAACGGGCAGCCGCTCGGGGGCGCCGCCGGGTCGGCGGGCTCCTGGGCCGAGGCGGACGGGTCGCCCAGCTCGCCGCTGGCCCGCGGGAGGCTGTCGACCAGCAGCCGCGTATAGGGATGGTCGGGCTGGAACAGCAGGTCGGTCGGCCCGCTCTCCACCACCCGGCCCAGGTACAGCACGCAGATCCGGCTGCAGATGAAGTTGGCCACCGACAGGTCGTGGGTGATGAAGACCATCCCGACCCCGGTCCGGGACTGGATGTCGCGCAGCAGGTTGAGGATCTCCGCCTGCACCGAGGCATCCAGCGACGAGGTGACCTCGTCGGCCACGATCACCTCGGGCTCCACGGCGAGCGCCCGGGCGATCGCGATGCGCTGCCGCTGGCCGCCGGAGAACTCGTGCGGATACCGGCCGGCGACCTCGGGGTCCAGCGCGACCGTGCGCAGGAGCTCGGCAACCCGGCCCTCGTACTTGCCCGGGCGGCGGGCCTCGGGGTCGATGGCCTCGGTCAGCGCCCGCCGGACGGTCATCCGGGGATCGAGGGAGCCGTACGGGTCCTGCGGCACCAGCTGGACCCGGCGCCGCGCGGCCCGCAGGGCGGCGCCGCGCAGCGATCCGAGGTCCGTCCCATCCAGGGTGACCGTGCCCGCCGCCGCCCGCAGCTGGCCGACCAGGACCTTGGCCAGCGTCGACTTGCCCGAGCCGGACTCGCCGACGACGCCCACGGCCTGGCCGGGCAGCACCTCGAGGTCCACCTCGTGCAGCACCAGGCGGGGATGCCGGCCGCCGCCGTAGCCGGCCGACACCGCGTCGGCGTGCAGGATCGCGTCAGGCACGAGACGCCGCCTCCCCGAGCGGCCCGGTGGTGACCAGGCACGCTGCTCGTCGCCCGTCGCCCAGGTCGCGCAGCTCGGGGTCGGTCTCCCGGCACTCATCGATGGCCAGCGAGCAGCGGTCGGCGAACGAGCAGCCGGTGATGGGGATCCCCGGCCGGGGCGGGCGGCCCTCGAGCGGCGTCAGCCCGGTCCCGTCCGCGCCCGCCTCCAGGCGGGGCGAGGCGGCCAGCAGCGCCCGGGTGTAGGGGTGGCAGACCCGCTGCGCGTGCAGGTCCGCGGCGGACAGCTCCTCGACGATCCGGCCGGCGTACATGACGCACACCCGGTCGCACAGCGCCGACACCACGGCGATGTCGTGCGAGATCAGCAGCACGGCCATCCCGTGGGACTGGTTGAGGTTGCGGAGCAGGCGGAGCACGTCGGCCTGCACCGTGACGTCCAGGGCGGTCGTCGGCTCGTCGGCGATGAGCAGCGACGGGGAGGTCATCAGGGCCATGGCGATCATGGCCCGCTGGCGCATGCCGCCCGACAGCTCATGGGGGTACTGCCGCATCCGCAGCTCGGGGGAGGACACGTGCGACTCGCGCAGCCGGTCGATGGCCAGGGCGCTGGCCTGCCGCTTCTCCATGCCGCCGTGGACCCGCGCGGTCTCGGTGATCTGCGGGCCGATGTGGCGGGCCGGGTTGAACGAGGAGGACGGGTCCTGGAAGACGATGCCCACCTCGGTGGCGAGATGCCGGGTGGACCGGCTGCGGGCGCCCACGTCCCGCCCGCTGACGGTCAGCTCGGCGGCGTCCCACAGCAGCCCGGCCGGCAGCAGGCGGGCGATGCCCATCGCCGTCATGGTCTTGCCCGAGCCCGACTCGCCCACCAGCCCGACGATCTCGCCCCGGCGGATCTGCAGGGACACGCCGCGGACGATGGGCGCCTCGGGGGCGTCGGGGGCGAACACCCGCAGGTCGCGGACCGACGCGACCAGGCCGGGGTCGGTGGGCCCGGCCGCCTGCGCTCCAGGGGAGTAGGCGCTCGCCGCCGCCCGCTGGACGGCGGCCGCGGCCCGCCGCCGGCGGCGGAAGCTGACCCGCAGCCTCGGGTCGAGGTAGTGGTTGAGCCCGTCACCGACCAGGCCGGCGGCGAGTCCGGTGATGAGGATGCCCAGCGCGGGCCCGACCACCTCGATCGGGTTGGCGTTCAGGTCCTGCAGGCCGGAGGCCAGCAGGGCGCCCCAGTCATAGGTCGGCTGCTGCACGCCGAGGCCGATGAAGCTCAGCCCGGACAGGGTGATGATCGCCGACGCGAAGCCCACCGACGCCAGCACCAGCAGCGGCCCGGCCAGGTTAGGCAGGATGTGGCGGCGCAGGACCCGGCTGCCCCGCAGGCCGAGCAGCTGCGCCACCCACACGAAGTCGCGCTCGCTGACCGAGGAGGCGAGGGTGTTGGTCAGGCGGGCGAACTGCGGCGTGAACGCCAGCCCGATGGCCACCACGACGCTGGTCTCGCTGGGCCGGAAGATGGCCGTCACGGCCAGCGCGACGATGATGGGCGGGTAGGCGATGAGCAGGTCAATGAGCCGCTCCCCGGTGGCGCGGACCCGGGGGCCGGCGACCACGATCGCGGCGCCCAGCACGATCCCGGCCCCGACCGCGATCAGGGTGGCCAGGAACGCCATCCAGATGGTGAGGCGGGTCGCGCTCAGGGTGCGGGCCAGGTCGTCCCGGCCGAGGGCGTCGGTGCCGAGCAGGTGCGCGGCGGTCGGGCCGCCGCGGAACGCCGTGCCCAGGTTGTTGGCCTGCGCCCCCCAGATGACCGGCCCGAAGATGGCCAGCAGGAGCATGACGGCCAGGACGATGATGCCGCAGATCAGGGTGGCCGGCAGCCGCCGGCGCCCGCGGCCCTCGGCCGTGTCGGCGGGCGGGCTGACCGCCGTCTCGGTGGCGATGACCTGCTCGCTCATCGCGACCTCCGGGCCAGCAGGGTCCGCGGATCGATGAGCCCGAGGACGACGTCCACGGCCAGGGTGATGGCGATGGCCACGGCGCCGAGCACCAGGATGATGCCCTGGATGGCGGGGTAGTCGTTCTGCAGGATGGCCTGGACGATCTCGGTGCCGAGGCCCGGGATGTTGAACACGTTCTCGGTCACCACCGTCCCGCCGAGCAGGGCGACCAGCAGCAGGCCGCCGAGGGTGAGGGTGCTGGTCACCACGTTGGGCAGCACGTGGCTGGCATACAGCCGCCAGGTCGGCAGCCGCTTGCTCACCGCCGTGGTGATGTACTCCTGGGACAGGACGTTCGCGGTCTCGTTGCGGACCAGCCGGGCGAAGATGAACGCCGGGGCGAAGCCGATGGCGATGACCGGCAGGATGATCCCGCGCAGGCTGGTGCTCCCCTGGACCGGGAGCAGCTTGAGCCCGAGGGCGAAGGCCAGGATCAGCACGGTGCCGGTGATGTACTCGGGCAGGGCGCCGCCGAGGCTGGCGAACATGGTGAACACCGTGCCCGTCCAGGGCGCGCGCTGGCGGTGCTGCAGCGACCCGATCGCGATCCCCAGCGGGAACCCGATCACCAGCACGAACGCCACGGCCAGGCCGGCCAGCTCGGCGGTGACCGGCAGCCGCTGGGCGATCATCGTGTCCACCGGCTGGCCGGTGACGTAGGAGGTGCCCAGGTTGCCGCGCAGCAGCTGGGACAGGTAATGCCCGAACTGGACCTGCACCGGGTCGGACAGCCCGAGCTCCTTGCGGACCTGCGCGACCTGGGCCGCGCTGGCGTTGATCCCGAGCACGTTGCGGGCCGGGTCGCCGGGCACCAGGTGCACGATCAGGAACGTGATCACGATCAGGATGGCCAGGAGCACGACCACGCCGACCACGCGCCGGGCCAGGTAGCCGAGCCAGGGGGAGTTACGGCGCCGGCCGTCGCCCTCCGCGCGCGGCGGTCCGGCCGGCTCCGCAACAGTGATGGCAGTCATCGCGGGACCGGTGTCAGTGCTTGATCCGGAGTGACGACGGCTGCACGAATCCCTTGACCGACACCCCGGCGGTGTTGTCGGCGTAGACGACGGTGGTCGGCAGCGCGGTCAGCGGCACGGTGTCGTAGTTCTGCAGCAGGGACTTCTGCAGGGCGTCGATGGCCTGGCAGCCCTTGGCCCCGGCATTCTGGGCGGCCGTTGTGTAATCGGCGGCGTTGGCGGGGTTCTGCACGTCGCCGAGGTTCTCGCCCTTGGGCGGCGCCTCCCCGGTGAAGAAGCCGGAGACCGACAGCAGGCTGTTCGAGGTGTTGCCGTAGCCGAGGATGGTGAGGTCCCAGTTGTTCTTGCCGGAGAAGAGCTGCGTGACCCACGCCTCGTTGTTCTCGTTGGTCAGGGTCGCGGTCGCGCCGGCCTGGCGCAGCTCCGCGAGCAGGTAGGACGTCCCGTTCCCGGACGACAGCTGGCTGGTGCCGATGATCCGGAAGGTCAGCCCCTTGAGCACCTTGGTCGCCGCGGCCAGCTTGTACGACGGGATGAGCGAGGACAGCGACCCGTCAAAGCACTGGTAGGTGGGCATCCCCAGGTTGCTCTCGAGATGGCCCTCGCCGTTCCCGAGCACGTTGTTCATGGCGGTCCGGTTCATCGCCTCGGCGATGGCCAGCCGGACCTTGGCCTTGTCCGTCACGTGGCCGGGCGTCTCGTTGAAGACGAGCATGGTGTCGGTCTGGGACTGGGTCAGGAGGGTGTCGCCGGACACGCCCTTGAACTTCTTCCAGTTGTTGGTGCTGTAGTTGGCGACATCGAGCGCCCCGCTCGACTGCAGGTTGGCCGCGGTGTTGTCATCCGCGACGACCTTGAGCACGAGCTTCTTGGGCGCCGTCCCGGACGGCATGTTCCCGAAGTCGGGGCCGCCCCAGTACTTGGTGTTGCGGGCGAAGGTGTAGCTGGAGCCCGACACCTCGGAACTGGCCATCCACGCGCCCGTGCCGTCGGAGTGAGTGAGCAGCGACTTGAGGTCCTTCAGGCCGGCCGGGCAGATGATCCCGGTGAAGTTCGAGGTCAGGCCCTGCAGCAGCTGCGAGTAGGGGTGCGTCAGGGCCACCGTCACGGTGCTCGCCGCGTTGTTGCCGGTGATCTTGGCCGTGTTGCCGGCCCCGATCACGCCGGTGAGCAGGGGCGCGGCGGTCGCGGGGTCGGTGTAGCGCTGCAGCGAGGCGGCGACGTCGGTGGCCGTGAGCGGGGTCCCGTCGGAGCACATGACGCCGGAGCGCAGGTGGAACGTGGCGCCGGTCGAGGTCGTGGTCCAGCTCGTGGCCAGGTCCGGGACGATCGTGCCGGCCTGGTTGAAGGTGACCAGCGGGTCGTACAGGGACTGCGCCGCCGTGAAGTCGGCGAAGGAGCTGCCCTTGGCCGGGTCCAGGCTGGTCACCGGGCTCCCGATCTCCAGGGACACGGTCCCCGTCTTGGCCGGGCCGGAGCCGGCCGCCGCGCCGCCCGGGGCGGTGCTGCCCGAACTCGACGAGGGGCCGCTGCTGCCGCATCCGGCGGCGGCCAGCGCTAGCAAGGCGAAGCCGACGATCACCGATTGGCGCGTCGACAGGCGGACAGAGCTCGCGGGCATGGATCCCCCAAGTGATTTCGAGGTGGCGTGCCGACCCCCTTGTCCGCACTGACACACGGGTGGGCTACTCCGTACGTGGTCCTACATTTTGCGAAAAAGGGCATCTAGGCGGACGGTATCGCACGGATACGCCACGAATCAAGATCTTGTGACAGGATTGCGCCATGCTCAACGAGGAGGATGCGCTCGTCGTCGACGCGCTCCAGCTGGCGCCGCGGGCGCCGTGGAGCGCCGTCGGCGACGTGCTCGGGATCGCGCCGACGACGGCGGCCAAGCGGTTCCAGCGGCTGGTCGACGAGGGCATCGCCTGGGTGACGGCCAGCCCGGGCATGGTGACCAGCAGCCCGCAGTGCTACGGGCACGTCGAGATCACCTGCCGCTCCGACGCCCACTTCAGCGTGGCCAGCGCCATCGCCGCGCATCCCCTCGCCGTCACCGTCGAAGTCATCACGGGGCCCGCCGACCTGCTGGTCACGGTCGGGGCGGCCGACCTGCCGACCATCTCCCACTACGTGCTGCACCACCTCGACGGGGTCGACGGCGTGCTCAGCACGCGGACCTCGGTGGTCACCCGGCTCTACAGCGAAGGCGGCTCGTGGCGGCTCCGCCGGCTGCCCGATGCGGCCGTCGCCTCGCTGGTCCAGCTGCACGCCACGGAGTTCGCCGACGAGGAGCCGTCGCAGCCGGGCGGCCCGCCGTCGGACACTGGCAAGGCCATCGTGGAACTGCTCACCGCCGACGGGCGGATGGCCTACACCGAGATCGCCGAGCGGCTGAACCTCAGCCCGACGACGGCCCGGCGGAGAACCGCCGAGCTGCTCCGGTCGGGCCTCATCCGGATCCGGACCGACGTCGCGGCGCAGGATGCCGGCTGGCCGGTCGAGAACTACGTGCGCGCGGACGTGCCCGTCGGCGTCCTGCGGGCCACGGCCCAGCAGCTCAGCCACATGCGCCAGTCCCGCCTGACGGCCACCGTGGCGGCCGGCCCGCAGCTGCTGCAGTCCTCGTGGCTGCAGACCGTCGAGGAGGTGCACCGGATGGAGCTGTCCATGGCCGAGCAGCACCCGCAGCTGCAGATCGTCGAGCGGATCCTGGTGCTGCGGGTCATCAAGCGGATGGGGCGGCTCATCGGCGCCGACGGCCGGGCCGCGGGCGTGGTGCCGATCAACATCTGGGACGACACGCTGTGCGACGCCGGCCGCTAGGGCGGGGCTGGTCACGGCGGGCGGTCGTGGCGTACTACTGATCTTGCGCGGCGTCCGAGCGGCCGGGCAGTGAGGAGCCATCGTCATGGGAAGCCCTGCGGCCGGTGCCTGGCCCGAGGCGGAAGCTGAGCTGGTCGTGTACCCCGCGCGGCTGGTCCGGACCCTCGACCCGGCCCGGCCGGTGGCGGAGGCCGTCGCGGTGCAGGGGGACCGGATCCGGGCCGTCGGCACGCTCGGCGAGCTCGCCGCCTACGGCCCGGCCCGGGTGGACGACCGCTACGCCGGGCGGGTGCTGCTGCCCGGCTTCGTCGAGGCGCACAGCCACGCCTCGGGCGGCGGGCTGTGGCGGTTCCCCTACCTCGGCTACCTGGACCGGGTCGACCCGGACGGGCGGTCGTGGCCCGGCTGCCGGACGGTGGCCGACGTCCTGGCCCGGCTGCGCGAGGCCGATGCCGGCCTGGCCGATCCCGACGAGCCGCTCGTCGCCTGGGGGATGGACCCGATCTTCTACCCGGGCGAGCGGCTCGCGGCCCGGCACCTGGACGCGATCTCCGCGCGCCGGCCGATCTACATCCAGCACCAGAGCTTCCACCACGCCACGGTGAACACGGCGCTGATGCGGCGCGACGGCATCACCCGCGGCACCGCCGTGCCGGGCGTGCTCAAGGACGGCCACGGCGAGCCGGTCGGGGAGCTGGCCGAGTCGGCCGCCATGGCCCTGGTCACGAGCGTCCGCGGGCTCCTCGCGGGGGCCCTCGACGCGGCCACCCTCGGCGGCTTCGCCCGCGACGCCCGCAACCAGGGCATCACCACCGCGGTGGACCTCGGGAACCCCGACCTGATGAGCGAGGCCACGGTCGGGCTGTACCGGGACACCGCCGGCCGCGATGACTTCCCGCTCCGCCTGTCGGTCGCCGCCTTCGCCTTCGGCTGGGGCGGCGCTGCCGTCGCGCCGGTCCCCGACCTGGCCCGGCGGCTCGTCGCCCTCCGCGACGAGCCCGCGCCCAAGGTCCGCTTCGGGCTGGTGAAGTTCATCCTCGACGGCACCGTGCAGGGGTTCACCGCCCGGGTCGACCCGCCCGGCTACCTGAGCTCGGCCGAGCGCGGCGTGTGGGTCTGCGCGCCCGAGGAGTTCCGGGCCGCGTTCGGGGTCTGTCACGCCGCCGGGCTCCAGGTGCACGCGCACTGCAACGGGGACCAGGCGACCGAGCTCTTCCTCGACGTCGTGCAGGAGAGCCTGGAGCGGCACCCGCGCTGGGACCACCGCCACACCGTGACCCACGCGCAGCTGTCGACCGCGGCGCAGTACCGGCGGATGGCGGCGCTCGGCGTGGGGGCCAACATCTTCGCCAATCACATCTGGGCCTTCGGCGACAAGCACCTCGATGTCACGCTCGGCGTGGACCGCGCCTCGCGGATGAACGCCGCGGCCACGGCCCTGCGCTCCGGGGTCCCGATCTCGCTGCACTCGGACTCCCCGGTCACGCCGCTCGGCCCGCTGGCCACCATGAAGCACGCGGTCACCCGGCGCACGCAGTCCGGGCGGGTGATGGGCGAGTTCGAGCGCATCGCCGCCGAGGACGCGCTGCGGGCGGTGACCATCGGCGCGGCCTACCTGCTGAAGCTGGACGGCCAGGTCGGGTCGGTCGAGGCGGGCAAGTACGCCGACCTGGCGGTCCTGGCCGACGACCCGCTGGCGGTCGAGCCCGACGCCCTGCCCGGCATCGAGGTGCTCGGCACGGTGGTCGGCGGGCAGCACCACCCCCGCGGCGCGGCCGGGTGAGCGACCCGGCCGGGCCCGGCGCGGGCTCCGCGCTGCTCACGGTCATCGGCGGGTACCTGGGCGCGGGCAAGACCACGCTGATCAACCGGCTGCTGGCCGGGTCCGGCGGCCGGCGGATCGCGGTGGTGGTCAACGACTTCGGGGCCGTCGGCGTGGACGCCAGCCTGATCCGGTCGCGGACCGCCGACACGATCGAGCTGACCAACGGCTGCCTGTGCTGCGGCCTGACCGACGACCTGGCCGGCGTGATGACCGGCCTGGCCGCCCGCCAGCCCCGCTTCGAGCACGTCGTGGTCGAGCTGAGCGGCGTCGGCCAGCCGTCCGCCATGACCGCCTGGGGCTGGTTCCCGGGCTTCCGGCCGGGTCGCACCGTGGTGTGCGCCGACGCGCTCACCGGCCCGGCGCGGGCCAGGGACCGCTGGGCCGGCGACGTCGTCCTGGCCCAGCTGCGGGCCGCTGACCTGGTCATCGTCACGAAGTGCGACCTGGCCGGCGAGTCCGCGGCGGCGGAGTTCGAGCACTGGCTGGCCACGGTCGTCCCCGGCGCGGCCATCGCGCGCAGCTCGCCCGATCTCCAGACCGCGGTGCTGCTGCAGGAGGCGAACGCGACGCCGGCCCCAGCCGCGTCCGGCGCCCCCGGCGCCCCCGACGCGCGCGATGACTACGTGACCTGGAGCGCCACCGGGAACGGCGTCGTCCGCCGCGCGGCCCTGGAGGCGTTCCTGGGCGAGCTCGACCGCGGGATCGTCCGGGTGAAGGGCATCGTCCGGCTGGCCGAGGACCCGGCCCGCCGCACGGTCGTGCAGGGGGTGGCCGGCCGGTGGGAGCTGACCGACGGCGGCCCCTGGTCCGCGGCCGACGAGCCCCCGCGCCTGGTCCTGATCGGCCTGCGGGGCCAGCCGCCCGGCCGCGCCGGATCCGGCCCGCGAGACGCCGGCCGGGTCCTCAACGGGCCGGTCACGCCTCCGAGCTGAACGCCGCGTCGAACGACGCCGACGGCGGCTCGAAGTCGAACTGCCGCAGGAAGGAAAGCGCCTGGGCCGCCCCGGTCAGCCGGTCCATGCCGGCGTCCTCCCACTCCACCGAGATCGGCCCGGCGTAGCCGATCGAGTTCAGCATGCGGAAGATGTCCTCCCAGCGGATGTCGCCGCGGCCCGCGGACACGAAGTCCCAGCCGCGCCGCGGGTCCCCCCAGGCCAGGTGCGAGCCGAGGCGCCCGTTGCGCCCGTCGAGCCGCTTGCGCGCCTCCTTGCAGTCCACGTGGTAGATCCGGTCGGCGTACTGGGCCAGGAACGCGACCGGGTCGAGGTCCTGCCAGACGAAGTGGCTCGGGTCGAAGTTGAGCCCGAACGCGGGCCGGTGCCCGACCGCCTCCAGCGCGCGGGCGGTGGTCCAGAAGTCGTAGGCGATCTCGCTGGGATGCACCTCGTGCGCGAACCGCACCCCCTCGGCGTCGAACACGTCGAGGATCGGATTCCAGCGGCCGGCGAAGTCGGCGTAGCCCGCGTCGATCATGGACGGCGGGACGGGGGGGAACATGGCCACCGTGTGCCAGATCGAGGACCCGGTGAATCCCACCACGGTGTCCACCCCGAACGCGGCCGCGGCCCGCGCCGTGTCGGCCATTTCCGCCGCCGCCCGCCGCCGGACGCTCTCCGGCTCGCCGTCGCCCCAGATGCGGGCGGGCAGGATGGCGCGGTGCCGCTCGTCGATCGGGTGGTCGCAGACGGCCTGGCCGACGAGGTGATTGGAGATGGCCCAGCAGCGCAGGCCGTACTTGTCCAGCAGCGCGTGCCGCCCGGCCAGGTAGCCGTCCTCGGCCAGCGCCCGGTCGACCTCGAAGTGGTCGCCCCAGCAGGCCAGCTCGAGGCCGTCGTAGCCCCACTCGCGCGCGTGCGCGCAGACCTCCTCCAGGGGCAGGTCCGCCCACTGACCGGTGAACAACGTGAACGCTCGGGACATGAAGGGCTCCTTACGTGCGAAACGGGGTCATGGCCGCCGGTCAGCTTCCCGGCGGCGGGACCGGCGTCCACCGCGACTCATGCGCGGCGCTGTCCTGCACAGCGGCCAGCACCCGCTGCACCTGCAGCCCGTCGGCGAACGACGGCTCCGGGCCGGTGCCCGCCGCGATGGCCGTGATCAGGTCCGCGATCTCGTGGGTGAACGTGACGTCCCAGCCCAGCACGTGCCCCGGCGGCCACCAGGCGGACAGGTACGGATGCCCCGGCTCGGTGACCAGGATGCGCCGGAACCCGGCCGTCTCGCCGTCCTGCGCGTCGTAGAACTGCAGCTCGTTCAGCTGCTCCAGGTTGAACGCCAGGCTGCCGCGCTCGCCGTTCAGCTCGATCCGCAGCTCGTTCTTTCGCCCCGGCGCGAACCGCGTCGCCTCGAACGACCCCAGCCCGCTGGCGCCCAGGCGGGCGGTGAACAGCGCCGCGTCGTCCACCGTCACCGGCCCGGTCCGGGGTGCGGCCCCGTCCGGTCCGGCCAGCGGCCGCTCGCCGACGAAGGTGGCGGTGGTCCCCGAGACGCCCGTGATCAGCTCGCCGCTCAGGTGCTGGGCCAGGTCCACGATGTGCGACCCCAGGTCGCCGAGCGCGCCCGCGCCGGCGTGCTCGCGCTGGAGCCGCCAGGTCAGCGGGAACGCCGGGTCGGCCAGCCAGTCCTGCCGGTAGCTGGCCCGGACCTGGCGGATCCCGCCGAGCCGCCCGTCGCGGACGAGCTGGCGGGCCAGCGCGATCGCCGGGACCCGGCGGTAGTTGAAGCCGATCATCGAGCGGACGCCCCGGGCGCCGGCCCGCTCCGCCGCGGCCGCCATGGCCTGCGCCTGCGGCACCGTGGTGGCCAGCGGCTTCTCGCACAGCACGTGCTGGCCGGCGTCGAGCGCGGCGATGGCGATCTCCGCGTGCGCGTCGCCGGGCGCGCAGATGTCGATGAGCTGCACGTCCGGCCGGCCGATCAGGACCCGCCAGTCGGACTCCGCCGCCGCCCAGCCGTAGCGCCGCGCCGCGGCGCCCGCCGCGGCGGCGTCCCGCCCGCACACGGCCACCATGCGGGGGGCCAGCGGCAGGTCGAGCACGTGCGCCGCGGTGCGCCAGGCGTGCGAGTGCGCGGCGCCCATGAACCCGTACCCGACCATGCCCACGCCGAGCGCCGGCCGGGCCGCCCCCCCGCCCGCCGCGTCCGCCGCTGTGCCGTCCGCCGCTGTGCCGTCCGCCGCTGTGCCGTCCGCCGCTGTGCCGTCCGCCGCTGTGCCGTCCAACGCTGTGGCCTCCCGTCGGTCGCCGGGGCCGCTCATCCCAGCGTGGCGGCCCGCGGGTCCCAGTCTGCCGGCACCGCCTCCGGCATGCTGAAGCTGGTCGCCACCGGGCAGAACGCGCTCGCCTCGGCCGAGGCCGCGATGGCCTCCATGGTGTCCAGGACGTGCAGCGCCAGCTCGCCCGAGGCCCGGTGGGGCACGCCCGCGCGCAGGGCCCGGGCCAGGTCCAGCACGCCCAGGCCGCGGCCGGCCGCGGCCCCCTGCGCCGGGACCGACGTCCAGTCGGCGGCGCCCGCCGGCCGCACCCGGACCTCGCCGTCGAAGCGGTTGGGGTCGGGCAGGGCCAGGGTCGCCTCCGTGCCGGTGATCTCGGCGAACCCGGACCGGCGCAGTGGCGAGTCGAAGCTGAGCACCAGCGTTGCGGCCTGGCCCCCGGCGTAGTCGATCAGGGCGGTGACGTGGGTGGGCACCTCGACGGCGAAACTGCGCCCGGCGTCCGGGCCGCTCCCGATGACCCTCGTGTCGCGGGCCCGGCGGGACAGCGCCGCCACCCGCTCGGCCGGCCCGAGCAGGCCGGCCAGCGCCGACAGGTAGTACGGCCCGATGTCGAACAGCGGGCCCGCGCCGCGCTCGAACAGGAAGGCCGGATCGTGATGCCAGCTCTCGGGGCCGAAGTTCTGCATCAGGGCCAGCGCCGTCTGCGGCACGCCGATGGCGCCCGACTCGATGACCCGCCGGGCCGTCTGCAGGCCGGCGCCGAGGACGGTGTCGGGCGCGCACCCGACCCGCAGCCCGGCCCGGCCGGCCTGCTCGATCACGGACCGCCCGGCGCCGGTGTCCAGGGCGAGCGGCTTCTCCAGCCAGACGTGCTTGCCCGCGGTCAGGGCCGCGGCGGCCACGGCGGCGTGCGCCGCGGGGACGGTGAGGTTGACGACGATCTCCACGTCCGGGCTGTCCAGCGCCTCGGCCGTGGTCCCCCACGCGGGCACGCCGTACTGGCCGGCCTGCGCCTTGGCCCGGCCGGGATCGAGGTCGGCGCAGAACAGGACGCGCAGGTCCGGGAACGAGGTCAGGTTGCGCAGGTACTCGTTGCTGATGGTGCCGCAGCCGACGACGGCCACGCCCACCGGCTCAGCGCGGGCCATCAGGCACCGCGCGGCGCGACGGGCCGGGCCAGTCCCGCGCCGGCCAGCCAGGCCAGGCTGTCGCGGACGGCGCTCATCATGTCCGTCGCGCACCGGTCGAGCTCCACCACGTGCCACTCCGCGGACGGGCACGCGGCCAGGATCTCGGCCACCGGCATCCGCCCCGAGCCGACGGCGACCATCGAGTCGTCCCGGCTGACCGCCGGGCCGTCCTTCACGTGCAGGTAGCGGACCCGCTCGCCCAGCCGGCCCAGCAGGGCGGGCACGTCCTGGCCGCCCACCGCGGCCCAGTACGTGTCGACCTCGAGGATCACGCCATCGTCGAGGGCGTCCGCGAGCACCTCCAGGGCGGGCCGCCCGCCGATGAGCGAGGACAGCTCGAAATCGTGGTTGTGGTACCCGAGCCGCAGGCCGTGCCCGGCGGCCCGGCGGGCCATCTCGTTCAGCTCCCCGGCCAGCGCCCGCACGGCACCGGCGTCGGCGAACCGTTCCGCGGGCATGTGGGGCACGATGATCGTGTCCCCGCCGAGCTGCCGCACCGCGGCCGCCACCGCCTCGGCCCGCGGGCCGGCCGGCGTCGCGTGGACGCTGCACACGCTCAGGCCCGCGGCGGCCAGGTCGGCCTGCAGCCCGGCGGTATCGCTGAGCACGTCGAACGGCTCGACCGCCCCGTACCCGAACGACGCGATCCGGTCCAGCACGTCGTTCCGCCCCCCGGCCAGCTCCGCGCGGACGGTGTAAAGCTGCAGGGCCGGCGGGTGCGTTCCCGTCATGTCGTCAAACTCCTTGCCCGGACCGCCGCGAAGGGCGCAGTCGAATTTTCGAAAAGACTTCGCTACACAGAATAGGCTAAATCGCCGTAGTAGCCTGGTCAATGGGCACCGCGTGACTTCTGCGAAGGTCAGTTCCGGGCCAGCCTGCGTTTCGTGTAATTTGACTTTTCGAAAAGGAGCAACCCGTGCGTCAAAACCCCCCGCACGGCAGCACCCGCACCCTGGTCGGCATCGCCGCCGAGGCCGGGGTGTCGGTCTCGGCGGTGTCCAAGGTGCTCAACGGCCGGACGGACGTCGCGGCCGGCACCCGCGCCCGCATCGCGGGCCTGCTCCGCCAGCACGGGTACCGGGTCGCCTCCCGGCTCGGCTTCGGGGTGGTCGACCTGCTGATCGCGAGCATGCACGGCCCGTGGGCGGAGGAGCTGCTGCGCGGGACGGTGGAGGCCGCGGCCGGGGCCGGCGTCAGCGTCGTGGTCACCCCGGTCGACTCCAGCGCCGAGTTCACCCGCTGGTTCGGCCACGCCACCGCGCGCGGCACCGACGGCGCGCTGTGCGTCCTGCACCTGCCCGGCAGCCGGGAGCTCCAGCGGATGGCGGCGGCCCAGATCCCGCTGGTCCTGATCGACCCGCCCGAGGAGCCGGCCGGGGACGTCCTGTCGGTGGGGACCACCAACTGGCAGGGCGGCATGACCGCGACCCGCCACCTCATCGAGCTCGGGCACCGGCGCATCGCGACGATCGCCGGCCCGGAGGCATTCTGGTCGAGCCGGGCGCGGCTGGCCGGCTACCGCTCGGCCCTGGACGCGGCCGGGCTCGGCGCCGGCGAGGAGCTCGTGCGGCGCGCCGAGTTCTCGGCCCCCGGCGGCCGCGCCGAGGCCGGGCGTCTGCTCGACCTGCCCCGGCCGCCCACCGCGATCGTGGCCGGGAACGACAGCCAGGCCTTCGGCGTGCTCCAGGCCCTCGGCGCGCGCGGGCTGCGGTGCCCGGCCGACCTGAGCGTGGTGGGCTTCGACGACGTCTCCGTGGCGTCGTGGGCCAGCCCCGCGCTGACGACCGTCCGCCAGCCGCTGGCGGCGATGGCGGCGACCGGCTTCCGCATGCTGCGGGCCGACCCGGCCGCGGCCGTCCGCGAGCCGCACCACGTGGAGCTCGCCACCACGCTCGTCATCCGGGAGAGCACCGCACCGCCCCGCCCCTGATAACCGCATGTGTCGCATTGGTAACGGCGGGTATGGAGGGCAGGGAAGGCCCCGAGACGGCAGGCCACGGGGCGAAGGCGGGCGGGCACCTCGGGTCCGCCCTGTTCGGGGGGCATGGCGATGGATGTTGTCGGCTGGATCGGGTCCTGGCCCGTCTTCCGTCAGCTGACGCAGGGTGACAAGCTCGGGCTCGGCGCGGCGGTGCAGAGCAGCCGCACGCAGCGGCTGAGGCCGAGGGTGGCCACGGCCGACAAGGTGGTCAAGTCGGTCTGCCCGTACTGTGCGGTCGGCTGCGGCCAGCAGGTCTACGTGCAGGACGGGAAGGTCACCCAGATCGAGGGCGACCCGGACTCGCCGGTCAGCCGGGGCCGGCTGTGCCCCAAGGGGTCGGCGAGCCTGCAGCTGACCACGGGCAGCGCCCGCGAGCACCGGGTGCGGTACCGGCGGGCCCACGCCGCCGAGTGGGAGGACCTGGACCTCGACACGGCCATGGACATGATCGCCGACCGGGTCATCGCGGCCCGGCAGGCGGGCTGGCAGGACGAGGTGGACGGGGCGGTCACCCGGCGCACGCTCGGCTTCGCCAGCCTCGGCGGCGCGACCCTGGACAACGAGGAGAACTACCTCATCAAGAAGCTGTTCACCTCGCTCGGCGCCATCCAGATCGAGAACCAGGCCCGGATATGACACTCCTCCACCGTCCCCGGTCTGGGGACGAGCTTCGGGCGCGGCGGAGCCACTAATCCGCCCCGGGACCTCACTCACTCGGACTGCATCCTCATCGAGGGCTCCAACATGGCCGAGTGCCACCCGGTCGCCTTCCAGTGGGTGATGGAGGCCAAGGCGCGGGGCGCGACGGTGATCCACGTCGACCCGCGGTTCACCCGGACCAGCGCGGTGGCGGACCTCCACGTCCCCATCCGGGCCGGGGCCGACATCGCGTTCGTGGGCGGCCTGATCAACTACGTACTGCAGCACGAGAAGTACTTCCGGGAGTACATGGTGGCGTATACCAACGCGGCCACGATCCTGACCGAGGACTTCTGCGATACCGAGGACCTGGACGGCATCTTCTCCGGCCTGAACACCGAGGAGCGGTACTACGACTTCGAGAGCTGGCGCTACCAGGGCGAGGAGGTCAAGCCGGCCAGCGGCGTGCACGAGGATCCCGACACCCTGCGCAGCAACGGCGGGAACGGCGGGAACGGCGGCAACGGCGGGAACGGCAGGAACGGCGGGAACGGCGGGGACGGCGGGGCGCAGCGCCGGGCCGTCCGCGGGAAGCTGCGGCAGGCGGGCCGCGGCGAGGCGCACGGCTCGGGCGGCGCCGCCGCCAGGCCCCGGCCCGACACTGACGAGACCCTGGAGCACCCGCGGTGCGTGTTCCAGGTCCTGAAGCGGCATTTCGCCCGGTACACCCCCGAGCTGGTTGAGCAGGTCGCCGGGATCCCGCCGGACCAGTTCGCGAAGGTCTGCCGGCTGGTCACCGAGAACTCCGGGCGCGACCGGACGACCGCGTTCGTCTACAGCCTGGGCTGGACCCAGCACACCGTCGGCGTCCAGTACATCCGCACGGCAGCCATCCTGCAGGCCCTGCTCGGCAACATGGGCCGGCCGGGCGGCGGGATCATCGCCCTGCGCGGGCACGCCTCCATCCAGGGCTCCACCGACATCCCGACGCTGTTCGACCTGCTGCCCGGCTACCTGCCGATGCCGTACGCCGACGGCAACGAGGACCTGGACACCTACGTCCGGGCCGAGACCGTGCAGGACGGATTCTGGGCCTACACGCGGGAGTACCTGGTCAGCCTGCTGAAGGCGTGGTGGGGCGATGCCGCGACGGCGGACAACGACTTCTGCTACGGCTACCTGCCCCGGCTGACCGGCAGTCACAGCACCTACGACACCGTCCTCGAGCAGCTGAACGGCACCTGCAAGGGCTACTTCCTGTTCGGCCAGAACCCGGCGGTCGGGTCGGCCAACGCCCGGATGCAGCGGGAGGGCCTGGCCAGCCTGGACTGGCTGGTGGTCCGCGACCTGGTGATGATCGAGAGCGCGACCTGGTGGAAGGACGGGCCGGAGACCCAGGCCGGGGAGATGCGCACCGAGGACATCGGCACCGAGGTCTTCTTCCTGCCCGTCGCCGCGCACACCGAGAAATCCGGCAGCTTCACCAACACCCAGCGGATGCTGCAGTGGCATCACCAGGCCGTGGAGCCGGCCGGCGATGCCCGCAGCGACCTGGCCTTCATCTACGATCTCGGCCGCCGGATCCGGGCCAAGCTGGCCGCCTCGACCAGCGCCACCGACCGGCCGGTGCTTGACCTGACCTGGGATTACCCGACGTCGGGGCCGCATGGTGATCCGGACGCGGACGCGGTCCTGGCCGAGATCAACGGCCGGGACGCCGCCGGGCGGCCGCTGTCGGCCTACACCCAGCTGAAGGCCGACGGTTCCACCACCTGCGGCTGCTGGATCTACTGCGGCTGCCGCGCGGACGGCGTCAACCAGCCCGCCCGCCGCAAGCCGGCCAGCGAGCAGACCTGGGTCGCGCCCGAGTGGGGCTGGGCCTGGCCGGCCAACCGCCGCATCCTGTACAACCGGGCGTCCGCCGACCCCGAGGGCAAGCCGTGGAGCGAGCGCAAGGCGCTGGTCCAGTGGGACGCCGGGCTCGGCCGCTGGACCGGGCCGGACGTGCCCGACTTCGTCGCCGACCGGCCCCCGTCCTACCGCCCGCCGGAGGGTGCCACCGGCGCGGCCGCGATCTCGGGGGCCAGCCCGTTCATCATGCAGGCCGACGGCAAGGCATGGCTGTTCGCGCCGGCCGGCCTGGTCGACGGGCCGATGCCGGCCCACTACGAGCCGCAGGAGTCGCCGTTCCGCAACCTGGTGTACGGGCAGCAGCACAATCCCGTCCGGCAGATCATCCGCCACCCGGACAACCGGTACCAGCCCAGCGGGGACGAGCCCGGGTCGGCCGTCTTCCCGTACGTGACCACGACCTACCGGCTGACCGAGCATCACACGGCGGGCGGGATGTCCCGGTTCCTGCCCTACCTCGCCGAGCTGCAGCCGGCCATGTTCTGCGAGGTCTCGCCGCAGCTCGCCGCCGAGCGCGGCCTGGAGCACCTGGGCTGGGCGACGGTCGTCACGGCGCGCGCCGCGATCGAGGCCCGGGTCCTGGTCACCGAGCGGATGCGGCCGCTGCAGGTCCAGGGCCGCACGCTGCACCAGGTCGGGCTGCCCTGGCACTGGGGGCCGAACGGGTACACCACCGGGGACGCCGCCAACGAGCTGGCCCACCTGGCCCTGGACCCGAACGTGCACATTCAGGAGGTCAAGGCCATGGCCTGCGACATCCGCCCCGGCCGGCGGCCGGCCGGGGCGGCCCGGGAGGAGCTCGTCCGGGGCTACCGGGACCGGGCCGGCATTACCGACGAGACCGGAACGGAGATGTGAGATGGACGCCGCTCACGATGTCGGCCTGGACCCGGCGGCACGGGCCGGGTACGCGGAGCATCCGCCGCGGATGGGCTTCTTTACCGATACCTCGGTGTGCATCGGCTGCAAGGCGTGCGAGGTGGCCTGCAAGGAGTGGAACGCGGTGCCCGAGGACGGGCTCGAGCTGACCGGGATGTCCTACGACAACACCGGCGAGCTGAGCGCCACGACGTGGCGGCACGTGGAGTTCATCGAGCAGACGGTCCCCGTCGCCGTCCCGGCTGCGGGCGGTGACGGCGGCGGGGACGAGGTGCGCTGGCTCATGGCCAGCAACGTGTGCAAGCACTGCACCGAGGCGGCGTGCCTGGACGTGTGCCCGACCGGCGCGCTGATGCGCACCGAGTTCGGCACCGTGGTGGTCCAGGACGACATCTGCAACGGGTGCGGCTACTGCGTGTCGGCGTGCCCGTTCGGCGTGATCGGCCGGAGCCAGGCCGACGGCGGCGCGCACAAGTGCACGCTGTGCTATGACCGGCTGGGGGACGGCCTGACGCCGGCCTGCGCGCAGGCCTGCCCGACGGAATCCATCCAGTTCGGGCCGCTGGATGAGATGCGCGAGCTCGCCGACCAGCGGGTGGACGTGCTGCATGAGGCGGGCCGGCCCGAGGCGCGGCTGTACGGGGCGGACCCGGCCGACGGCATCGGCGGGGCCGGCGCGATGTTCCTGCTGCTGGACGAGCCCGAGGTCTACGGCCTGCCGCCCGACCCGGTGGTCACCACCCGCGACCTGCCCCGGATGTGGCGGCACGCGGCCGCGGCCGCGGGCGGGCTGGCGGTCATGGTCCTGGTCGCGGCAGGCCGGGGATGACGGCCGGGCCTCGCCGCCGCCGGCCCGGCCGCGGCGAGCCGGAGCTGGTGCCCGACGCCGAGTTCCGCTCGTACTACGGCCGGCCCGTGGTCAAGGAGACGGTCTGGGGACCGGACATCCCGAGCTACCTGTTCCTCGGCGGCCTGGCCGGCGCCTCGTCCCCGCTGGCTGCCGCCGCGCACCTGACCGGGCACCCCGAGCTGGCCCGCGCGGCGAAGTCCGGCGCGGCCGTCGCGATCAGCCTGTCGCTGGTGGCGCTCATCCGCGACCTCGGCCGGCCAGGCCGGTTCATCAACATGCTCCGGGTCTTCAAGGTGACCTCGCCGATGAGCGTCGGTACCTGGATCGTGTCGGGCTACTTCCCGATGGCCCTGGGGGCGGCGGCGTCGGCCGGGACGCGCCGGCTGCCGCGGGCGGGCCTGGCCGCGACCCTGGCCGCGGCCGCCCTCGGTCCCGCCGTCGCCTCGTACACCGCGGTGCTGCTCGGCGACACCGCCGCCCCGGCCTGGCACGAGGCCCACCGGGAGCTGCCGTTCGTCTTCGTCGGGTCCGCGGCCACGGCTGCCGGCGGCCTCGGCCTGCTGGCCGTCCGGCCGCAGCAGGCCGGCCAGGCCGCCCGGCTGGCCGTGCTGGGGGCGGCGACGGAGACCATCGCCAAGGGGCTGATGACCCGCCGCCTGGGCAGCACGGCGCAGGCCTACCAGCAGGCGCGGGCCGGGACGCTGCTGAAGGCGGCCGACGCGCTGCTGGCCGCGGGGGTGGCGGGCGCGCTGCTCGGCCGGCGCCACCGGGTCGTCGCGGCGGCGGCCGGCGCCTCGCTGATGGCGGCCTCGGCGCTGACGCGCTTCGGCGTGTTCGAGGCGGGCAAGGCCTCGGCCCGCGACCCGCGGTACACCGTCGGGCCGCAGCGCGAGCGCGTGGAGGGCCGGGCCTGACGGGCCGGCGTCCGGGCCGGCTTTCAGGCGGGCGGGCGCCGGGTGCTGAAGTACCGGATGAGGTACTCGCCGACCAGGACGAGGGCGCCGACGGCGCCGATGACCAGGATCAGCACGCCGACCGTGTACAGGTCAGCCGCTACGAGCCCGAGCGCGCCAATGACCAGCCCGAGCACGATGACCAGAGTCACCGCTCCTGCGTTTCTGCTGCTCATGTGCCCCACGCACCTCTGGGAGAACGCTGCGGGTGCTGTCACGTGTACCCGGACTGCAGTAGCGGTACACACACCGTGACAGTTTGCCAGCCCGACGCGGGCCGGCGGCGGACGGAGGTTGTACGCGATGGGCGCGGTGGGCACGATGGCGCACGTTCTGGCGGCGAGTCCGATCCCGGCCCGGTCGCAGATGGGGTCCTCGCTGGGTTTCCACATCATCCTCGCGTGCTTCGGGGTGGCGTTCGCGGCCGTCACGCTGACCGCGGAGTGGATCGGCATCAAGCGCGGCGACGCCGCCGCGCTGCTGCTGGCCCGCCGGTGGTCGAAGGTCATGGCCGTGCTGGTGGCCGTCGGCGCGGTGTCGGGCACCGTGCTCTCGTATGAGATGGGCCTGCTGTGGCCGGGCCTGATGGGCCGGTTCGGGGCGGCGATCGGCCTGCCGTTCTCCCTGGAGGGGATCTTCTTCTTCCTGGAAGCGATCTTCGTGGGGGTGTACCTGTACGGGTGGCGGCGGCTGCCGCCCTGGGCGCACTGGTGGAGCGGGGTGCCGATCGTGGTGGCCGGGGTACTGGGCGCCGTGTCGGTGGTCGCGGCGAACTCGTGGATGAACTCGCCGGCCGGGTTCACGCTCAGCCACGGCAAGCTGACCAGCGTCGACCCGGTGTCGGTGTTCTTCAACGCCGCGACCCCGTACGAGGCCACGCACATGATCCTCGCCGCCTACATGGTGACCGGCTTCCTCGTCGCCGGCGTGTACGCCGTCGGCCTGCTGCGCGGCCGCCGGGACCGCTATCACCGACTGGGCTTCGCCATCCCGTTCACGATCGGCGGGATCGCGGCCCCGCTCCAGGTCATGATGGGCGACGTCATCGCCCGGTTCGTGGCGTCGAACCAGCCGGTCAAGTTCGCCGCGATGGAGTACGTGGCCCGGACCTCGCGCGAGGTGCCCGAGTGGGTGGGGGGAGTCCTGATCCACGGCCACGTCTACCTCGGCGCCTCGATCCCGGCATTCGACTCGATCCTGGTCGGGTTCTCGCCGAGCACCCGGGTCGTCGGCTGGGACACTGTGCCCGCCGACCGGCGGCCGCCGCTGGTCTCGCTCATTCACCTGAGCTTCGACCTGATGGTCGGAATCGGCTTCTTCCTGCTCGCGCTGGCCGCGTGGCAGGGCTGGTGGTGGTGGTTCCACCGCCGGGTGCTGGTGACCCCGTGGTTCCTGGTGCCCGCGGCCGTCGGCGGCGTGGCCGCCGTGACCGCGATGGAGGCGGGCTGGGTCGTCACCGAGGTGGGCCGCCAGCCGTGGATCGTCTACCACGTGCTGCTGGTCGGCCGCGCGGTCACCCCGTCCAGCGGAGTCCCGGTCACGCTGGGGGTGATCCTCGCCCTGTACGCGGTCCTGACCGTGGTCTCCATCGGCGTGCCGATGATCATGTCCCGGCGATGGCGGCGCGAGGGGCCGTCCGACGAGGACGCGGACCAGGTGCCGTACGGCCCCGCGCCGGCCTCGGCCTCGGCGCCGGCGGGGGCCGCCGCGCGCGGGCCGGAGGCGCCATGAACCCGACACCGGAGGCCATCGCGGTCGCCGTGATCCTGTTTGTCGTCATCGCCGCGTACGCGCTGTTCGGCGGAGCCGACTTTGGCGGCGGGATGTGGGACCTGCTGGCCGGGACCACCCGGCGCGGCGCGGAGCCCCGCGAGCTCATCGACGAGGCCATCACCCCGGTCTGGGAGGCCAACCACGTCTGGCTGATCTTCATCCTGGTCCTGCTGTGGACCGCGTTCCCGCCCGCGTTCGCCGCCATCATGACCGCCCTGTTCGTCCCGCTCAGCCTGTCCCTGCTGGGCATCGTCCTGCGCGGCGTCGGGTTCGCCTTCCGGCACACCGCGCAGCGGCTGCGGCTGCGGCAGCTCACCGGCGCCACCTTCGCCGCCGCCTCGCTGATCACGCCGTTCTTCATGGGCACCGTCGTCGGCGCCGTGGTCACCGGCCAGGTGCCCGTGCACCCCGGCGGCAACGTCCTGGCCGCCTGGACCTCGCCCACCGCCATCCTGACCGGCTTCCTGTTCGTCGCCGCGTGCGCCTACGTCAGCGCGGTGTTCCTGGTCCTCGAGGCCCGCCAGCGCGGGCACCCGGACCTGGCGCGCTACTTCGCGCGCCGCGCCACCGCGGCCGGGGTGGTCACCGGCGCGCTGGCCGGCGGCACGCTCGCCGAGCTGTCCGACAGCGCGCCGCGTGTCTTCGACCGCCTGACCGGCATCGCACTGCCGCTCCTGGCGATCTCGGTCGCGGCCGGGATCGCCGTCCTGGGCATGCTCTGGCGGCGCTGGTATCACCCGCTCGGCCTGCGCGCCGCGGCCGCCGTCGCCGTGACGGCCGTGGTATTCGGCTGGGGCCTGGCCCAGTACCCCTACCTGTTCCCGACCTCCCTGTCCCTGGCCGCGGGCAGCGCGCCCACCAACTCCCTCGTGGCGGAGTTCGTCGTCGCCGGCCTCGCGATCCTGCTCGTGGCGCCCGGCTTCGCCGTCCTGTACGTCCTGCAGCAGCGGCACCTGCTGTCGGCCGCCGAGACCGATGCCGACCTCCGCCACGCGGCCCAGCTCTCGCCCGCCCGCCCCGGCGCCGCCGCGGCCGCCCCGGCAGCGGCCCGGACCCCGCTGGCCACGGCCGTGGTCCTCGCCCTCCTGGCCATCCGGGCCATCCGGGACCTGTTCGGCTCCCGCCGCCGCCAGTAACGCCGCCCGCTGGCGGCTGGTGCCGGGCTAGTCCTTGCGGCCGACGGCGGCGAGGAAGCCGTCGAACTCGTCGCGAGCCGGAACGGGCGGCCGCCATCGCGAGATGTGCACGAGGCCGGGCTCGACGAGGGTGAACCCCGCGAGGAACTGGCTGACCTGCGCGGGGTCGCGGTAGGTGATCCGGGAGGTGGCGTTGTCGTAGACGCGGCTGGCCTCGCCGCTGCGGGCCGCCACCGCCGGCGGCGCGCCGTGCGCGGTTCCGTGCGACAGGATGAGGTAGCTGCCGGGGGCGAGGGCGTCGCGGATGGCGGCCACGAGCCGGGCCGGGTCCTCGGCATCGGTCACGAAGTGCAGGATGGCCAGGAGCAGGACGCAGACGGGCTGGCTGAAGTCGAGCAGCCCGCTGATCTCGGGATCGGCGAGCAGGCTCGCCGGATCGCGGATGTCGCCGACCGCGAAGGTCACGCCCGGGGTGCTGCCCAGCAGGGCGCGGGAGTGCGCTGCGACGACCGGGTCGTTGTCCGCGTAGGCAATCCGCGCTTCCGGGCGGACGGCCCGCGCTACCTCGTGGACGCTCTCCTGGGTCGGCAGGCCGGCCCCGACGTCGAGGAACTGGCTGATCCCCTGGCTTGCCGCGAACCGGACGGCGCGGTGCAGGAACGCCCGGTTAAGCCGGGCGAACTGCGGTACGGCCGGGGCCATCTCGACGAGCCGGGCGACGGCGGCCCGGTCGCTGGCGTAGTTCTCCTTGCCGCCCAGCATGTAGTCGTACATGCGCGCCACGTTCGGCACCGTCGGGTCCAGCGCCGGCGACTGGCGTGGTGACTCGGGCATGAGCGTTACTCCGCGCTATCCGGGATGAACGGTGCCTCGCGTGCGAAAGCCTAGATCATGGGCTCGGCCCGGGCGAGCGCGGTCGAGGGGCAGGGCCGGCCCGGCCCGGCCGCGGTCCCAGCCGCTAGTCCCGCCGGGGCCGCAGGCTGCCCGGCGCCGCGGCCCAGGCCCCGGAGACGTCGCTCGACTAATATCCTGGCCTCCACTATATTGGTGGCATGGCAGGCACGCCCATGACGGGCCAGGCGTTCTTCGTGCTCACCGCGCTGGCCGACGGCCCGCGCCACGGGTACGGGATCGTGGGGGAGGTAACCGAGCTCTCGCAGGGCCGGGTGAAGCTGAAGATCGGCAGCCTGTACGGGGTGCTGGACCGGCTGGCCGCGGGCGGGCTGATCGAGCCCGACCGGGAGGAGGCCCATGACGGCCGGCTGCGCCGGTACTACCGGCTGACCCGCGAGGGGCGGCGCGCGCTGGCCGAGGAAGCCGAGCTCCGGGCGGCAACGGCCCGGGTGGTGCGGGTGCGGCTGGGCCTGGCCGGGGCGGAGGCGGCCGGGTGAGCGGCAGCCTGGAGCGGCGGTACCGGCGGGTGCTGCGGCTGCTGCCGGGCTGGTACCGGGAGCAGTGGGAGCAGGACATGGTCGCCGCCTTCCTGGACAGCTGGCTGACCGGCGACCCGGAGGCCGACGCGTACATCAGCCGGGCGGCCGGGCCGGGCTGGGCCGAGGTCGCCAGCGTGGCCGCCCTGACCGCGCGGCTGTACCTGAAGGGCGCCGGCACTCCGCGCCGGTTTGCCTGGGCCCAGGCCATCCGGCGCGCGGCTCTCGCCATGACGCTGCTCCAGGCGGTGCGCGGCCTGGACATACTCGTGCGGACGGCCTGGGGCCGCGGCCTGGCCGACTGGCTCCCCGCGCCGCCCGCGGGCGTCGTGCCCGCCGCGCCGGGGGGCGTGCTGCCGCCCGCGGCGTGGTACCTGGTGGCCGGCGCCTGGGTCGTCGCCTTCATGCTGCTGGTCCTCAGGCACTACCGGGCGGCCCAGCTCATCGCGGCGCTGGCCATCCTGCCCGACCTGGTCACGCTGGTGCAGGGCCAGCTCACCGGCGCGCTGGCGGCCCCGTCCCTCGGGCCGTGGGCCTTCTTTGCGCTGCTCAACCTGACCCCGGTCGTGGCCATGACCGCGTTCCGCCGCGGCGCCCCGCCGGCGGCCAGCCCGCGCTGGCTGCTGGCCCTGCCCGCCGGCTACCTCCTGGTGCCCGTGCCCCTGCTGGTGCTCCAGCTGACCGGCAACTCCGCCTGGCTCCCGGACTTTTCCGGGCTGTACTGCATCCTGGTCGCCCTCGCCTGCCTGGGGCACGTGCCCCGGGCCTGGTCCCGCGCGGCGGCCCGCTCGGGCGCGTGGTCGCTGACCCTGACCCTGCTGGCCGCCGATGCCGGGGCGTACCGGCTCTTGTCGCTCAGCGACTACCTGAACGACCCGCACCTGATCAGCGTGAGCCTGACGGAACTGCTGATCCTGGTGATCGCCGTCGCCCTGGTCGCTCCCGACGCCGCCCGCGCCCAGGCGCCCGCCCCCGCATCGTCGCCGTCGCCGCGCCCGGCATGAGGATCCCGGGCCGGCCGTTCCGGCCCTCGCCGCGCCGGCCGGCCGTCCTGGCCGGCCCGCTGGCCGCGGGCCTCGTGCTCACGGTGGCCGGCTGCAGCGGCGGCGTGACCCCGCTCGGGCCGGCCGCGCCGCCGCCGCGCCACCTGGGGTCGCCGATCGTCCTGCAGGCCATGCGCGGCCAGCCCGCCACGGCGGCGGGCGGGTGCCCGGCCGGGTCCGTCACGTGGGCCGCGCTGCCGGGCGAGGGGTTCAGCTCGAAACCGGTGTCACCGTCTCCCGGCCCGCCAGCGCCGCCCACGGCGACCGCAGGCCCCGCGGTCGTGTGCTACCGCAAGCTCGGCCAGCCGGTAACGATCACCTCCGCGGCGGTCTCTCCGGTCTCCGTCTTCCGTCCGCCGCCGCCGCCCGGCGGGGGAGCGGTGCCGACGCAGTACGGCGTCCGGATCGCCCTGCCCGCCGCCGGCGCCGCGGCCCTGACGGCGGTCACCACGACGGCCTTTGACGCCCGGGGCTACCTCGACATCAGCGTCTCCGGCAAGACCTGGCTCGTCCCCCAGGTCACGCAGCCGTTCACGAACTTCGAGATCTTCCTGGCCAGCCGGGATCAGGCGCTCCGGTTCCGGGACCTGCTCGTCCCGTCCGGCTGACCCCGCCCCGGGTCACGGCAGGCACGCGCGTCGGCCACGACGAGCGGGCGGCGGTCCCCGGCGCGCCAGGCCAGGGCCAGCGTGCTGGGCGCGACGCCGCGGACCGGGCGGGTGACGACGCCGTCCAGCGCGATGAGCGGAGCGTTGCCGGCCGCCACCAGGCAGATGCCCCGGCCGTCCAGGAGCGCCTCGTAGGTCTCGTCGGTGCTGCTGATCTCGGCGCCGATGCGCGGCGGCTGGCCCGCGCCCCGTCGCGTCGGACAGTGACCTGGCGGCCGCCGTGAAGGTCCTGGCCCGGGCGCACCACTCGATGATCTGGTCCCGGCGCCGGCAGGCGAACCAGCTCCGCTCGGCGCTGCGGGAGTTCTACCCCGCCGCGCTGGCCCCGTTCGATGACCTGACCAGCGGCGACGCTCTCGCCGTTCTCCGCGCCGCGCCCGCCCCGGCGGCGGGCGCGGCCCGGTCGAAGGCCCAGATCGCCGCAGCGCTGCGCCGCGGCGGCCGGCAGCGCGGCACCGCCGCGCGGGCCGCCGCGATCCAGGCCGCGCTCCGCGCACCCCAGCTGGCTCCCGCCCCGCTGGTCGCAGCCGCGATGGGCGCCACGGTCGCCGCGTCCGCCGCGGTGATCGCCGAGATGAACACCCGGGTCAGCCAGCTCGAAGCGGCCCTGGCAGCGGATTTTGAGCAGCACCCGGACACGGAGGTGGTCCGCTCCCGGCCAGGACTGGGGACCGTCGTCGGCGCCCGGGTGCTCGGCGAGTTCGGCGATGCGCCGGACCGGTATGCCACCGCCAAGTCTCGCAGGAACTACGCCGGGACATCACCGGTCATCGGGCCTCGGGCATCAAGCGCGTCGTCCTGGCCCGCCACGTCCGCCACCAGCACCTCGCCGACGCGATCTACCTGTGGGCCTTCTCCGCTATCAGCGCCAGCCCCGGTGCCCGCGCCTACTACGACCAGCACCGCAAGGCCGGCGACACCCACCACCAGGCCCTCCGCGCCCTCGGCAACCGCCTCGTCAGCATCCTCCACGGCTGCCTCGCGTCCCGCACCCCCTACAGCGAGACCAAAGCCTGGTCCCACCGCCCCGAGAAACCAGCTCACTCGCGCCGCCTGACACTTAGCGCCGTGGGATGTCTAGCCGCCCGCGAAGCGGACGGCGCGCTGCAGGAACGCGCGGTTAAGCCGGGCGAATACCGGCACGGCCGGCGCCATCTCGATGAGCTTCGCGACGGCGGCCCGGTCGCTCGCGTAGTTCTCCTTGCCGCCCAGCATGTAGTCATACATGCGCGCCACGTTCGGCACCGCGGGGTGCCGCTCGGGTGACTCGCCCGGTGATTCGGCCATTGACGGGTACTCCGTGCTTTCCGGCGTGAACGGCGCCTCGCGCGCGAAAGCCTAGATCATGGGCGAGCTCTCCCGGCGTGTCATGGCAGGTGGCTTGGCCCGGCCGGAAGACGCCAGTACTCCGCGGGGAGGAAGGGGAGGCCGGCGGCGATGGCCCGGTCGCGCAGCACGGTGACCACAGGCCAGGGCCGCAGCCAGGCGGTCTGCGCGGTGACCCGTCCGCTGGCGTCCAGCGTATAGTCGTCGATTCCCTGCAGGAGGTGGCCGTCGAGGACGCAGTTCCAGTACTCGACGAGCCGGCCGGCCGGGGTGAGCCGGGCCAGGTAAGTGCGCTCGCCCTGGATGCCGTCGATGAGCTGATGATAGGCCTCGACCTGCTGCTGGCCGTGCAGGGTCCTGGTGAGGATCGCGCTGTGCAGCGCGACATCCGGCACCAGCGCCAGCGGGCCGCCGGGCGGCTGGCCGGCGCCCGCGTCAGGATCCGGGGCGGGGGCCCGTCGGTCACCGAGCTGCCAGGCCGGCAGCGGCACGACCCCGGCCAGCGCGGGAAGGATCCCGTCCCGGAAGTTGGCGGCCACCCCCCAGGGGCGCTGCAGGACGGTGATGTCATGGATCAGGCCGCCGTCCTGGCCGGCCAGGACGGTCGCGCCGGAGATCTCGCGCTGGCCAAGGATTCCGGTCCAGAGCAGGATGAGCCGCTCATCGTCGCTGACCTCGTCGGTGTACTCGAGATCATCGACGATGCGGGTTCCGGCCGCGAGGTACCTCAGCGTGAGGTCCTTGCCGTGCAGGTCCGCGGTCAGGGTCGGCGTGTGGTACGTAACGTCCTCGGCGAAGAGGGCCGCCATCGCGGCGCCATCGCGTCTCCTGGCCGCTTCGGCGAAACGCTCCGCAATCATGATGACCTCCTGCCATGCCCGCAGGGAAGACTGAGTTGCCTGCCTCAAACGCTAGATAGCTGAAAATGAGTTGTCAATCCCAAAATTGGCCCGCCCTGCTCAGGCTGCCAGCGACGCGATGTGGTCGATCACGGTGTCGAGCGCGGCCTCCAGCGGAGCGACGTCGCGCTGGGCTTTGGCCAGCAGCAGCCCGCCCTCCACGGCGGCCATCAGCGCGCAGGCGAGCCGGGGCACGTCGGCCTCGGCCCGCAGTTCCCCCCGTTCCTGCATGGCCTGCAGGCCGTCGCGGATCGCCGAGATCCACCGCCCGAAGGCGGCGGCCAGGCCCGACCGGGCCGCCGGGTCCAGGTCTGACAGCTCGCTGGCCAGCGAGCCGATATGGCAGCCGCCCCGGCACTCGCGGCGCCGCATCGTGCTCACCACGTAGTCCCGCCAGGCCCGGATGCCCGGCAGGCTGTCGAGCCGGCTCAGCCACGGCCACTGCTGACCGAGCACGGTCTCGCCCTGCCAGGCGATGACCGCGCGCACCAGCGACGCCTTGTCCCCGAAGTAGTGATACAGCTGCGAGCCGCTCACCCGGGCCGCCTGCTGGACGTCCTGCAGGCTCGTCCCGGCCACGCCCTGCTCAAACATCAGGTCCGCCGCCGCGGCCACGATCCGGTCCCGGGTCGCCCGTCCCTTCGGCGTCAGCTCCCCGGCCGTCGGCCGCCGCAGGCTGCCCGGCGCGCCATCAGTCACCTGAAGAAGGTACCACTTCTGAGGTCAGCAACCCAGTTGACGGGAGAGCCAGCCAGGCTCAAGGCTGTGAGTGTCCATCCGGTTGGGGCATCATCCACTCCCGGGCGTGCACCGGCAGTCCGGAGGGTGATGACGGGTGCGAGTGTCGTCCGCCCGGGTGGCGCTGCACAGCTCAGCGGAGATACCGGCGCCGGCGAGCGAGGCCTGGGAGCTTATCTGTGACTGGGCGGGCATGCTGCGCTGGTGGCTGACGGCCGAGGCGGGCGGTCTGCAAGGCGGTGCGCTGGTGAGCTGCGATCTGATCGGACAGCCGGGGGGAGTGCCGCGGACGCGGCGGATGACACTGGGCAACGGCACGGTCGCCGACGAGACGATTGTCTACCAGAACGACCAGGCCCGGCGCATCACCTATATCAAGTCCGACGATCCCCGTGTAAGCGGATACGTTGCCACCACTTATGTGGACAGCCATGAGGGCGGCGGCTGCAGTGTCCACATCGTGTCCATGTTCGACGTCAGCGACCCGGCTGACCGGACGGCGGCGGCAGACCGGTTCGAGGCTGTCTACGCCGCCATGTTCAGCGGCTACCGACGGTACTTGGCCCGGGCCTGAGCAGTCCGCCGACGACGGCACTGCCGTCCGCGCTGATTACCTGGGAATGTCCGGTGGCCGGGGGCAGGCGCGCGCGTAGTCCCGGACGAGCGGGCGGCGGTCTTCAGCGCGCCAGGCCGTGCTGCCGCACATGCGGGCGCGGCGGTCTGGCGCGATCGTCCAGCTGAGCAGCGTGGGGGGCCAGCTGTCCTACGCCGGGTTCGCCGCTTACAGCGCCACCAAGTTCGCGCTGGAGGGGACGACGGAGGCCCTGGCCGAGGAGGTGCGCCCGCTGGGCATCAAGGTGCGGATCGTGGAACCGGGCGCCTTCCGCGCCGCCCTGTTCGCCAACATCACCGCGAGCCCGCACATCGCCGACTACGCCGCTACCGTCGGCCCGACCCGGCAGATGACGCAGACGGCCAACGGCGCGCAGCCCGGCGACCCGGCCAGGGCCGCGGCCGCCATCCTCACCGCGCTTGGCGCCGAGAAGACCCCGCTGCGGCTGCCGCTCGGCGACGACTCCGTCGATGCCATCCTCGGCTACCTCGACGCCGTGCGCGCGGAGATAATCAGCTGGGAGAAGCTCGCCCGCGATACCCGGCTCGCCGGCTGACCGGGTCCCGGTCAGCGGATAACGCGATGCCAGCCGGCCCGGCGCTGTCACGGAGGCTCATCATGGCCGCTGGCCGAGC
>DASYBB010000100.1:0-15851 GCA_036501025.1 Streptosporangiaceae bacterium | reverse complement strand
ACGCTGATGGTCCCGTTCCAGGTCACGATGATCCCGCAGTTCATCATCGTGAAATGGCTGGGCGTGCACGTCCTGGCCGGGGTGGGCATCAACCACATCGGCGCGCTGATCCTGCCCAACGCGGCCACCGCGTTCGGGATCTTCTTCCTCCGCCAGTTCTTCCGGACCCTGCCGCTGGAGTACGAGGAGTCGGCCCGGGTCGACGGGGCCAGCCGGCTGAAGGTGCTGTGGCGGATCGTGCTGCCGCTGGCCACGCCCGCGCTGGCGACGCTGGCCGCGCTCACCTTCCTCGACTCGTGGAACAACTTCCTGTGGCCGCTGATCGCGGTCACCTCCACGAGCCAGATGACGCTTCCGCTCGGCCTGGCCACCTTCCAGGGCGCTCACCAGACCGAGTGGACGCTGGTGATGGCGGCCAACGTGATGAGCCTGATCCCGATGCTGGTCATCTTCTTCGCGGCGCAGCGGTACTTCATCCGGTCGGTCGCCGCCACCGGGCTGGCCGGAACGTGAGCATGAGAAAGGGAACAAGCCATGAGTGACCAGGCGACGTCGCCGGCCACGGGCCGCATCGAGGCCGAGGTCGCCTCGCAGCCGGCCTGCTGGCGGCAGGCGGCCGGGATGGCCGCGCGGGTCAGGTCTGGCCTGCCGGCCAGCGGCGCCCGGCTCGCCGTCGCCGGATGCGGAACGTCGTGGTTCATGGCCCAGGCCTACGCGGCGGCCAGGGAGGCGTCGGGACACGGCGAGACCGACGCCTTCGCGGCCTCGCAGATGCCGCGGGGCCGGGCCTACGACCAGGTCCTGGTGCTGTGCCGGTCGGGGACCACGACGGAGATCCTGCAGCTGCTGGACCGGCTGCCCGGTGCCGTGCCCACCATCGCGATCGTCGCGGACGCCGCGAGCCCGGTGGGCCGGGCCGCGGACACGGTCATCGAGCTGCCGTTCGCCGACGAGGAGTCGGTGGTGCAGACCCGGTTCGCGACCACCGAGCTGGCCCTGCTGCGGGCCGGCCTGGGCGCCGACATCGAGGCGGCCGCCGTGGCCGCCGAGCGGGTGCTGGCCGAGCCGCTGCCGGCCGAGCTGCTCGCTGCCCGCCAGTTCACCTTCCTCGGCACCGGCTGGACTGTCGGCCTGGCCACGGAGGCCGCGCTCAAGCTGCGCGAGGCGGCCGGGATGTGGACGGAGTCCTACCCGGCCATGGAGTACCGCCACGGGCCCGCGGCGGTGACCGGCCCGGGCAGCGTGGTGTGGATGCTCGGCACCGCGCCGGACGGGCTCGGCGCCGAGGTGGCGGCGGCCGGCGGCCTGCCCCGGATCAGCGACGCCGACCCGCTGGCCGAGCTGGTCCGGGTCCAGCTGCTCGCCGCGGCCGCGGCCCGCGCCCGCGGGCTCGACCCGGACCGGCCCCGGAACCTGACCCGCTCCGTCATCCTCGCCCCGAGCTGAGCGGGCCGCTCACGGTGATCCTCGTCATCTGCCTCAACCCGGCCCTCGACATCACGCACTACGTCCCGGCCGTGGACTGGTCCGGCGTCAACCGGCCCACCGCGGTGCACGTCCGCCCCGGCGGCAAGGGGCTCAACGTGGCCCGCACGCTGCGCGCTCTCGGCGCGGACGTGCAGGTCATGGGCCTGGCCGGCGGCATCACCGGGACCGGCGTGGCCGCCGAGCTCGGCGCGCTGGGCGTGCCGGGCGCCTTCACCGAGATCGCCGGCGAGACCCGGCGGACGTTCACCGTCGTCGACGGCCGGGGCGGCGGAGCCGCCCTGTTCAACGAGCCGGGACCGGCGGTGGGCGAGGGCGAGTTCGGGGAATTCCGAGTTCAGTACGAGAAGGCCCTGGCTGGGTGCGCGGCGGTGGTGCTGTCCGGCAGCCTGCCGCCCGGGCTGCCCGCCGGCAGCTACGCGACGCTGATCGCGACGGCGGCCGCCGCCGGGGTGCCCGCGGTCCTGGACGCGTCCGGGGCGGCGCTGGCGCTGGGCGCGGCCGCCGGTCCGGCGATCGTGAAGCCGAACCTGGCCGAGCTGGAGGCGCTGGCCGGGTGGCCGCTGTCGACCACGCGGGGTGCCGACCGGGCGGCCGTGGCGGCCGCGGCGGGCAGGCTCCGGGCGGCGGGCGCGGTGGCAGTGGTGGCCTCGCTCGGCGCCGAGGGGCTGCTGGCCGTGACGCCGGGCGGCTGCTGGTCGGCGCGGCCGGCCGGGCCGGTGGCCGGGAACGCGACCGGGGCCGGCGACGCGGTGACCGCGGGCCTGGCCCACGGGCTGGTGCTGGGCCGCCCCTGGGACGAGCGGATCCGGCACGCGGTGGCGCTCGGCACGGCGGCCGCCGCGGCGCCGGCCGCCGGCGAGTTCAGCCCGGCCGACTACGCGCGCGGGCTGGACCAGGCGACGGTGCGACGGGAAGGGGAGGGCTGATGCCGCTCGCCGGGCTGCAGGAGATCATCGAGCCCGCCCGCGCGGCCGGGCGCGGCGTCGGCGCGTTCAACGTGATCGGCATCGAGCACGCCGAGGCGATCGCGGCCGGCGCGGCGGCCGCCGGCGCGCCGGTCGTGCTGCAGGTCAGCGAGAACTGCGTGGCCTACCACGGCGCACTGGCGCCCATCGCCGGGGCCTGCCTGGCCATCGCGCGCGCGGCCGCGGTGCCGGTCGCGGTGCACCTGGACCACGCGACGAGCACCGACCTGGTGCGGGCGGCCGCCGGGCTCGGCCTCGGGTCGGTCATGTTCGACGCCTCGAGCCGGCTGTATGAGCAGAACGTCGCGGCCACCGCGGAGGTGGCGGCGTGGTGTCACGACCGGGGCGTGTGGGTCGAGGCGGAGCTCGGCGAGGTCGGCGGCAAGAACGGCGTGCACGACGCGCGGGCGCGCACCGACCCGGGCGAGGCGGCCGCCTACGTCGCGGCGACCGGCGTGGACGCCCTCGCGGTGGCGGTCGGCAGCTCCCACGCGATGCTGACCCGCGACGCGGTCCTGGACGTCGGGCTGATCACCGCGATCGCGCGCGCGGTCAGCGTCCCGCTGGTGCTGCACGGCTCGTCGGGCGTGCCGGACGCGGACCTGGCCGCCGCGGTGCGGGCCGGGATGACCAAGGTCAATATCGCGACCCAGCTGAACAAGGTGTTCACCGGCGCGGTCCGCCGCTGCCTGGCCGGCGACGCGAAGCTGGTCGACCCCCGGAAGTACGGTTCGGCGGGGCGCGACGCGACCGCGGCCGAGGTGGCCCGGCTGCTGCGCGTACTCGGCGCCGGGGGGCACGAGTGAGCCGCTACCGCCGGTGGAATGAGCTGCTGGAGCTGCTGGCCGCGGCGGGCCAGCTCCAGGTCGAGGACGCGGCCAAGGCGCTCGGGGTGTCGGCCGCGACGATCCGCCGGGACTTCGACGAGCTGGCCGGCCAGCAGATGCTGACCCGGATCCGGGGCGGCGCGGTCGCCCAGGGCGTGACCTACGACCTGCCGCTGCGCTACAAGACCGAGCGCCACCCGTCCGAGAAGCAGCGCATCGGGGCGCTGGCCGCCAGCATGGTCCGGCCCGGCCAGGTCGCCGGGCTGAACGGCGGCACGACGACGACCGAGGTGGCCCGGGCGCTGGCCATGCGGGCGGACCTGAGCTCGGGCGTCCCGTTCCCGACGGTCACGGTGGTCACCAATGCGCTGAACATCGCCACCGAGCTCGCGGTCCGCCAGCACATCAAGATCGTGGCCACCGGCGGGGTGGCCCGGCCGCAGTCCTACGAGCTGACCGGGCCGCTGGCCACCGGCGTCCTGGAGCAGGTCGCCCTGGACGTCGCCATCCTGGGCGTGGACGGGATCGACGCCGTGGCCGGCGCCACCGCGCACCACGAGGGGGAGGCGAGCATCAACCGGCTGATGGGCCAGCAGGCCGGCCGGGTGATCGTCGTCGCGGACAGCTCCAAGGTGGGACGGCGCGCGTTCGCCCGGATCTGCGCCATCGGAGAGATCGAGGTCCTGGTCACCGACACCGGCATCGCCGCCGCCGACGCGGCGCGCCTGGAAGATGCCGGCGTGGCCGTCCTCACCGCGTGACCGGCTCAGCTGAGCCGCAGGGCCTCGGCCGGCGCCAGCCGGACGGCGGCCTTGATATCCCGGTCCTGCTGCCCGCGCCGGGTGCCGTCACAGGCATGAACACACCGGCCCGCTGAGCTTCAGGCCGGACCCAGGCCCTGAAGTCCCCCGGAGTTGCCTTGAACGATCTGCTGCCGCTCAATGTCCCCGCCCTGCGCTGCCAGGCTGATCCCCGCTGCGACCGGGCGCCGTGCTTTCAGGTCCGGCTGGAGGCCGCCGCCCGCCGCCCGGTCTACCGGAGTGCCGAGTTATGCGCTGAGCACCTGGGCACGGCCGCGGCCCTGGCCGCCTGGGCCCGCGAGCAGGGCCTCGACGGCCAGCTCACGGTGCTGGCCATCGACCAGCCGGCGCCCGGCCCGGCGGGTCCCGGCGGCCGGGTGCATCGCGGCTTCGCGTTCGGCGCCATCCCGCTCAATCCGTGACGAGTCCGGGCGTCGCGGGAGCGCTCCCGGTCCCGCCGCGATAGGCTTTGCGGCACGCTGGGCCGCCCCGCGGGCGGGACGGCCCACCGATATCGCGAGGACCGCATGGCCGCCTCCGGCTTAGCTCAGCGCCGTCCGGATCACCCGCTGTGATCAGGATCCGGCACTCGGACCTGCCGTCCGGGCTGCACGCCCGGGCCGAGGCCCAGGGCCGCGACACGGTGATCACCCTGCTGCCCGGCCTGGCGGCCGCGGACCGGCGCGCGGCGCTCCTGCGGCTTCGCCGCAGCGGCGCCATGGGCTACGGCCCCCGCCTGCCGGCGGCCGCGGTCGCCGCCGCGATGGCGCTCGACCGGGCCGTGGCCTTCTCCCGGCACTGCGCCGAGGCGGTCCGGGCGCACCCGTACCTGGTGCTCCCGCCCACGATCATCGCGGTGACCACCGGACTGGCCGCCCTGGCCGCGGCCACGACCATCGCGATGCGGCCGCCCGGCGGCGGCGCCCCCGGCCCGGGCCCGGGCGGAAGCGTGGTCGCGCCCGCCTCCCCGGGCCGGCCTGCGCCCTCGCCCGGGGCCAGCCGCAGCGCCCGCCCGCATCGCGTCGGGGGCGCCAGCCACTCCGGCCGGCCGTCGCGCTCGCCGCGGCCGGCGAGCTCGCCGGGGCGGTCATCCCCGCTGTCGCCGTCCCCGTCTTCATCCTCGTCCGGCCCGGCTCCGCCGTCAGCCTCTTCCCCGGCTCCGGAGCCGTCCGGTTCCGGGTCGCCCGAGCCGTCACCCTCGCCGACCGCCAGCGGCCCCTGCCTGGATATCGGCCCGCTCGGGATCTGCCTGTCGGGGTAGGCCCGGCAGGGGCCGCACCCGGCTCAGGCGTCCGCCGCCGCCAGCCGCCGGCCATCCGCCGCGCGGTCGCCTGCCTCCGGGCCGGGGCCCCCCGGACGGCGCCGGCGCGGCGCGAGCAGCAGCAGGGCGTATCCGACCACCCCCGCGCCGCAGCAGGCGAGGGCCCCGCTTCCGCCGAGCAGGCCGGTGAGCAGCGGGGCGAGCAGCGAGCCGGCCACGATTCCGCCGAGCGAGGCGGGCAGCGCCAGGCCGTAGGCCCGGCCGAACGTGTCGGGCGGCAGCATCCGCTGCAGGCCCGTCTCGGTGAGGATCTCCACCAGGATGGCGCCGGTACCGGTGACGGCGACCAGGGCGATGGCCGCCGCCGGCCAGTGCGCGACCGCCAGCAGCGGCATCGGCAGTCCGACCGCGGCCAGCGCGGCCGCCAGCACGGCGCGGGGATGCGGGCAGCGCAGCGCCCGGCTGGCCAGCGCGGTGCCCGCGAGGCTGCCCGCGCCGATGCCGGCGAACAGGTACCCGTAACCGTGCGTTCCGAGGCCGGCCTGGCGGGCGACCATGATCAGCAGGACCGTCTGCATCCCGTAGACGGTGCTGCACATGACGTCGGCGCCGACCAGCCGCAGCGCCTGCGGGTGCGAGCGGAGCGCGGCGCCGCCGTCGCGCACGCCCCGCAGCAACCCGGCCGGGCGCTCTGCCGGCCGGCCGGGCGCGAAGGCCGGGCCGCCGGGGATGGCCAGGACGGCCAGGGCCGACAGCCCGAAGGTGACGGCGTTCAGCCCGAAGGCCAGGGCCGGCGACCCGAGCAGTAGCAGGACGCCGCCCAGGGCCGGGCCGGCGATGATGGCCGCGCCCGTGATCGCGGACCGGGCGGCGTTCGCCCCGGGCAGGTCGGCGTCCGGGACCAGCCGCGGGGTGACCGCAGCGACGCACGGCAGGTACGGGGTCGCGGCCAGGGTCGCCGCGGCGGCGATGACCGGGGCCGCCGCGACCGGCAGGCGGGCCGCGGCGATGAGGGCCAGCAGCGCCATGAAGCCGAGCCGGATGAGATCGCAGGTCACCATGACCCGCCGGCGGTCGAACCGGTCGGCGATGACCCCGCCGAGCGGTCCGAGCGCCACGATCGGCACCACCCGCGCCGCCGTCGTGACGCCCGCCCACAGGGGCGAGTGCGTCCGCTGGTACACCAGCGCGATCAGGGCCAGGTTGTAGAGCCAGTCGCCGACCTGCGACACGGCCAGTCCCCCCAGGAGCCGGCGGAATGCCGGGTAGCGCAGTGCCGCCCGGATCGTGCCGCCCGTCGCGCTCTGCATGTTCATCAGGGCCATCCCCTTCCCGCTGCGGATGACTCCCACCGTCGCGCTAAGGGCGTGCCCGGCACATCGGCTGGCCGGGGCCAGGATCGGGCGGCGGGGCCTCAGATCTGCGCGCCGCCCCCTTAGCCGGCCGGGCGGGTCCGTATCGCGGGCCTTACCGTCCCAGCCGCATCTCTTAGCCGCCGAAACGCGGGGCTGCCGGGCGGCAGCGGCTCTCAGGCCGGAGACTGCTGCCCGATGCCGAACCGGTGCGCGACCGCCGCGGCTTCCACCCGGCCGCCGACGCCCAGCTTGGCCAGGATGTTGGACACGTGCACGCTGGCGGTCTTGGCGCTGATGTACAGGGCCTGCGCGATCTCCGGGTTGGACCGGCCCGCGGCCAGCAGCAGCAGGACCTCGCGCTCGCGGTCGGTGAGCCCGAACCGGGCGAGTTCGTCGGCCGGCGCGGCCGCGGCCGCCGCCTGGCCGGCCGGGGGGCTAGCCGCCGCGGACCGCGGTACCGGGCTTTGGCCCAGGCTGAGCCGGGCCCGGCGGGCCAGGGCGGCGGCCTCGGCGGCGATGGGCGCGGCCCCGATCCGCCCGGCGATCGCGTGGGCCTGCCGGACCGGCTCGGCCGCCGCTGTCCGGGCGCCGCCGGCCAGGTGCGCCTCGGCCAGCCGCAGCAGCGCGTAGGCCAGCGGGTAGGGCTCGGCCGCCTGCTGCCACGCGGTCACGGCCGCCAGCCAGGCGGCGACCTCGGCGGCCCCGTCCGCACGCGCGCGCTCCGCGGCCACCAGCGCCTCGTACCCGCGGGACGGCAGGGCGGGGGTGCCGAGCCGCGCCGCGATCCCGGCCAGCCCGGCGCAGCGCTGCGCGATCTCGGCCGGGACTGGCTCGCGCCGGTCGCGGGACCGCGTGGCCTCGTCGGCCTCGATCCGCATCCCCAGCCAGAGCAGCGGCCAGGCGAAGCGCGCGGCCCACGAACCCGGCCCGTCCGCCAGCCCGGCGGCAACCGCGTCCCGCGCGGCCGCCAGGTCCCCGCGGCCCAGGGCGATCAGCGCGTCGGCGTACAGCAGGGGCCCGGTGAACTGCACGTCGGTGCTGTCGCCCATAGCCCGCCGGGCAGCCGCCTGCTCGCTGGCCGCCTCGTCGTAGCGGCCGCGCATGGCCGCGAGCTCGGCCCGCACCTGCCGCAGCGTGCCGCCGAACACGCCCTCCGGCAGGGTGCCCAGCGCCCGTGCGGTCAGCTGGTCCGCGTCCGCCCACCGGCCCAGGCGCAGCAGCGGCTCGGCCCGGTTGCCGATCAGGTAGGAGCCCAGCGTCCGCGACAGCCCGGTCGCCGCGGCCAGGTCCAGCCCGTCGGCCGCGACCTGCGCGGCCTCCTCGTGCTGCCCGATGAGCTCCAGCCCGTCCGACAGGTTGATGTAGCCGCGCACCGCGGTGACCGGGAGGCCGAGGTCGAGGGCCAGCCCCACCCCCGAGCGGAGCGGCCCGAGGCCGGCCTCGGGCGGCCCGAGGTAGCAGGTCGCGGAGCCGAGGGTGATGGCGACGTCGGCCTCCAGGTCCTTCGCCCCGGCCGCGCGGGCGGCGGCCAGCGCGCGCCTGGCCACGTCCGCCGCCCGCTCCATCTCGGAGCCGCGCATCAGCGCGGCGGCCGTCGCGGCCAGGACCACGGCGTGCTCGCGGGTCGCCGGGTCCGCGGGCAGCAGGGCCAGCGCCTGCTCCAGCGACGCCATCGCCGCGGTGCCCCGGCCCGAGTCCCGCAGCACCACCGCGTGGCGCTCGAGCAGCAGCGCCCGGCGGACCGGGCCGGCCCCGGGGGGCAGCTCAGCCAGGGCGTCTTCGAGCAGGGAGGCAGAGCGGTCGACCGCGCCCGAGCGGTAGGCCGCCTCGGCGGCGAGCCGGCTCACCTCCACCCGGTCCATGCCCGTGCGCTCCTGCGCATCGGCCACCCGGGGCCAGATCTCGAGCGCGCGCTCGAGGTGGCGCAGCGCCTCCGCCGGGGCATACGAGGCCATGGCCTGGCTCGCGGCGTCAATCGCGGCCCCCAGCGCCCGGGGCAGGTCCAGCGCGGCGTACCAGTGCCGGGCCAGCGCGGCGGGCTGCGCGCCCTCGTCACCGGCCAGCGACGGATCGTCGGCCAGGGCGCCGCCGTAGGCAGCGTGCAGCCGGACGCGCTCGCCCGGCAGCATGTCCTCATAGACGGCGTCGCGGGTCAGCGCGTGCCGGAACGCGTAACCCTGGCCGCCGGGATCCACCAGGAGCAGGTGGTTCTCGACCGCCTCCCGCAGCGCCGCGAACAGCTCGGCCTCGGCGAGGCCGGCGACCTGCGCGAGCAGGCGGTCAGGCACGGCCCGCCCGGCCGCCGAGGCGGTCCGCAGCAGCCGCTGCGCGGCCGGGCTCAGCGCGTCCACCCGGCTCAGCAGGACCTCGCGCAGGGACGGCGGCAGGTCCGCGGGGTCACCATCACCGCCCACCACCCCGGCGAGCTCCTCGACCAGGTAGGCATTGCCGCCCGAGCGGTCGAAGATGACGTCGGCCACGCCCGGCGCGGGAGCGCCGCCGAGGATCGCCGCCAGCTGGGCGGCGACCTCGTCCCGGTCGAACCGGCGCACTTCCATCCGGTCCACCGACCGCACCCGGTCCCAGCCGGTGAGCAGCGGCCGTAGCGGGTGGCGCCGGTCCAGCTCGTCGGACCGGTACGTCGCCACCAGCATCGCCCTGGCGTCGCGCAGCGACCGGATCAAGAACGCGGCCAGGTCCAGGGTCGCCTGGTCAGCCCAGTGCAGGTCCTCGATGAAGAACATGACCGGCTGCGCCGCGGTGAGCCGGACCAGCAGGCCCAGGACCAGCTCCAGCAGCTGCGCCGCCTGGAGGTCCTCGCCCGGCGGGTGCCCGGCACCGCCCGGCGCCAGCTCGGGCAGCAGGCGGGCCAGGCCCGGCCCGGCCGGGCCCAGCACCTCGGCCAGCGCCTCCGGCCGGGTGGTGCGGGCCAGCTCACGCAGCGCACCGACCAGCGGGGCCAGCGCCAGGCCGCCTGCCCCGAGCTCCATGCACTGCCCCGTGAGAACCCGGAATCCGGCCCCGGCCGCCTGGCCGGCCAGCTCCCTGATCAGCCGGGTCTTGCCGACCCCCGCCTCGCCGCCGATCAGCAGGAAGGCCGGCTCGCCCGCCCGGGCCCGCTCCATCAGCGCGGTCCCGCGCGCCATCTCCGCTTGGCGCCCGATGAACACCGGGCTCACCACGCTGGGGCTCATGCCCGAAACCGTGTCACAGATCCGGCTCCGGCGGCAGCCGGCTCCGGTGATCGCCGTTCCCGGGGCCCGTGTCCCGCATGTCCCGCCGCGCCGGGCTCCGGTCAGGCCGAGCGGGTCTGGCCCTGGGTCGGATGCCCCCACGGCGGCGGCGGGAGGACGCTGGCCTGGCAGCCGTCGGGGGCGTGGGTGTCGGCGGCCTGCTGCCAGCACAGCTGGGCGGCCAGCGCGGTGGCGGTGTCAGCGTGGACGCAGAACACCGGCGCGCCGGGCCGGTAACCCTGGACGAAGCCGTAGCTGCGCCGGCGCGCGTGCCAGCGGTGCTCGTCCAGCCAGATCCGCCAGCCCGGGTAGATCTCGGTCAGCGCCTCGAGGCGGGCGTCGTCCAGCAGGCTCCGTGACTCGCGGGCGGGCTCCGGCGCCGAGGCGGCCGGGACGGCCGCGGGCATCAGGTCGCGGCCCTCGGCGGCGGGCGGCAGCACCATGCTCACGGCGACGCCGTGCTGGGTGCACCAGGTCAGCAGGCGCATCAGCGAGGCCGGGTCACCGAGGGTCCGGGGCAGCGGGATGAGCAGCGCATCGTGGCGGCCCGCGGTGATCGCGGCCTCCAGCCGGCCGATCGCCGGCCCGGGCTCGCCGGGGCCGTCGACGTACATCTCCGGGGCGGGCCAGCCCCGCTGCCGCGCGGCTTTGGCCATCGTCTGCTCGCTGACTAACGCTCCCGGCTCCGCGGTGGCCGGGATGTACGCGGCCGGGCGCCTGGCGAATGTCACGAACGCACCTCCACCTACTGGACCCAAAGGTAGCCACGGTCTGACTTAGAGTGACCAATGACCTGAAAGGCTAGCCTAACCAGCGCCCGGCAGAAACATTAGGCAATTGCGCTACCCGGCGGCCATGGGGAGAACTCCCTATCGCGGCCTGCCTCCAGCCGCCCTGCCGCCATGATAGCCGCCGGGCCGCCACTGGGTTTAGCTATTATTATGATCGGAAATATTGACTAGCGCCGACGGCACTGGAATGCTGGCCTCATGACGACCTACGAGGGCACCGAGCGCCGCTACGTGGACCTGCTCCTCGTGGCCAGCGCGATCTGTCCGCTGGCCTAGCCGCCGGCCCTCGCTCGTCCCCTTCCGCCTCCAGTCACCCGCCGCACCAGGTGCCCGCCCCTCGCCGTGGCGGCAGCTCACGCTGCCCGCGCGGCCCCGGCGGGCCGAAAGGACTGATCATGACCGACATTCTCAGCGCGCCCGCCGCCATCACCATTCGCAGCCTGGCCGGCAACATCGGCGCGGAGCTCGGCGCCGTGGACGCCGCCGCGGGCCTCAGCGACGAGACCGTGAGCCAGGTCCGCGCGGCGCTGCTGCGCCACAAGGTGGTGTTCCTCCGCGACCAGCACCTCAGCTACGACAGCCAGGTAGCGTTCGCGCAGCGCCTCGGCTCCCTGACGCTCGGCCACCCGACGCTCGCCTCCCCACCGGGCCAGCCATTCCTGGAGGAGATCGACTCCAGGGCCGGCGGGCGGACGAACTACTGGCACACCGACGTGACGTTCGTGGACCGCCCGCCCGCGTTCACGCTGCTGCGGGCCGTAGTCATCCCGCCCGTCGGCGGCGACACGATCTGGGCCAACACCGTCACCGCCTACGACAGCCTGCCCCCGGACCTGCGGGACCTCGCCGACCGGCTGCGGATCGTGCACACCAACGCCTACGACTACGCGGCCACGTCGGGACGCGCGGAACGGGCCGACCCGGCCGCCGAGGCGCGTCGCCGCGAGTTCGTGTCGCGCATCTACGAGACCGAGCACCCGGCGGTCCGCGTGCACCCCGAGACCGGCGAGCGGTCGCTCGTCCTCGGCGGGTTCGCCCGCTCGGTGGCCGGGTTCTCGCCGCAGGCGGGCCGGGACCTGATCCGCATCCTGCAGGACTACGTGACCCGGCCGGAGCAGACCGTCCGCTGGCAGTGGCGGGCCGGCGACCTGGCCATCTGGGACAACCGGGCGACGCAGCACTACGCGGTCTTCGACTACGGCGCTGAGCACCGCCGCGGCGAGCGCGTCACCGTGGCCGGCCCGGTCCCGGTGGGCGTGGACGGGCGGCCCAGCGTCGCCATCTCCGGCGAGGCCGAGGCCTACTACGCCGGCGGCTCGTCCTGATCCCCGAACTGCGACCCCGAAGGCGGAATCATGAGTACCTCAGCTGACGTCAGCGCCTCCCGGCGCAGGCCGGTTCCGGTCTACCGGCGCAAGAGACGCCGCATCTACGGCGCCATCGCCGCGGCCCTCGTCGTGATCATCGTGGTCGTGGTCTGGGCCGTGACCCGTTCGGGCGGGTCGGCCGCCGGGCCGCTGCCGACCTTCACCATCGCCTACGGCCAGGGCACCGTGGCCAACTCCGACTCCATTCTCGACAGCAGCCCGGCTTTGGCCAAGACGATCCCGGCCAAGCTGCGCTTCGTGCCGTTCGACGCGGGCGTCACCGCCATCGCCGAGATGCGCAGCGGCAGCCTGCAGGCCATTAGCGGGGTCGGCAATCCGCCGGTGGTCGGTGCCATCGGCACCGGCACGGCGGTGACCGTGGTCATCGCCCAGAGCTTCGACGCGGACGCGCTGATCGTCCCGGCGTCGGTCACCTCCGCGGTCCAGCTGGCCGGGAAGAAGATCGGCGTCCTGGTCGGCTCCTCGGAGGACTACGAGCTGCGCGGCTGGCTCGGGCTGGAGCACCTGACGTCCAGGGTGACGGTCGTCGGCTTCGCCAGCGAGCAGGCCGCCGCGGCCGCCTACCTGGGCGGCTCCGTGTCCGCCGCCTACGTGCAGGCCGGGCCCGAGGCCCAGCTCGAGCAGCAGGGCGGTCACCCGCTCATCAACGCCGAGCAGATCGCCAAGGTCGGCATCCCCGGCCTGAACGTGGTGGCCGTCTCGCAGCAGCTGGTCAAGTCCGACCCCGCCGTGGTGCAGAAGTATGTCTGCGCCGAGGTCGCGGCCACCCGGCGGCTCACCGGGCCGCAGTCGCAGAAGTTCCTGACCCAGAGCGCCAAGGTGCAGGGCGTCCCCGCCAGCTCCATCGTCGCCGCCACCCGCGCCTTCCCGTTCATCCCGCTCAGCCAGCAGCTGCACTGGCTCGGCAGCACGGCCGGCGACACCAGCAGCCCGATCGTCAAGGCCTACGTCCAGACCGGCCAGTTCCTGGTCGGGCAGGGCCGCCTGACCTCGGCGCCGACGGCCACGCAGGTTGCCGCGCACGTGGACCCGACGTTCGTCAAGAAGGCCCTGGCCGGTGACTGCTGACGCGATCGCCGCCCCCGGCGGGCCGGGCGCCACCGCGCCCGGCCCGGCCGGGGCCGGCCACGTCGTCCTGGACCGCGTGGGCAAGACATTCCGCCGGGCCGGCCGCCGGACGGTGGCCTGCGCTGACGTCAGCCTGGAGGTGGCGGCGGGCGAGCTGGTCTGCCTGCTCGGCCCCTCCGGCTGCGGCAAGTCCACCCTGCTGCGCATCGTCGCGGGCGCGCTGACCGCCGACCAGGGCACCGTGACCGCGGCGGGCCAGCCGGTGACGGGGCCGGCCCCCGACCGGGGCATGCTCTTCCAGAGCCCGATGCTCTTCCCGTGGCTGACCACTCGCAAGAACGTGCTGTTCGGCCCCAAGGCCCTGCGCTCGGCCGGCCTCGACGAGCGGGATGACCCGGACTTGGACGACGAGGCCGACGCCATCCTGGCCACCGTCGGACTGGACCAGTTCGGCGACGCGTTCCCGCACGAGCTGTCGGGCGGCATGCAGCACCGCGCCGCCTTCGCCCGGGCCATGATGACCCGGCCGTCGGTGCTGCTGATGGACGAGCCGTTCGGCGCCCTGGACGCCTTCACCCGGCTGCGCATGCACGAGTTCCTGCTCGCCATGTGGGAGCAGTACCGGATCACCATCATCTTCGTGACCCACGACATCGAGGAGGCGGTGCTCCTCGGCGACCGGGTCGCCGTCATGGGCGGCCGGCCGCCCGGCATCCGGGAGCTCATCGACGTGCCGCTGGCCCGGCCCCGGCACGCCGCGGACATCGATACGGCGGAGTTCGTGGCCGTCAAGCGCCGGATCCGCGCGTCCCTGACGACCGGCGGGAGCTGGACCGATGCCTGACTCTGACTGGTACTCCCCGTACAGCCCGGCCGCGGACACGGCGGTGGCCACCCGGGAGCGTCCCGCCGGCCCGGCCGGCCGCGACGAGCTCGACGACCGGGCCGAGCTGCTCGCCCACCGCCGGACACGGCGCCGCGCCCGGGCCCGGCGGCTGGCCACCGGCGCCGCTGGCATCGCCGGCCTGCTGATTCTCTGGCAGCTGGCCGCGATGATCCTGGGCGACCGGGTCGCGCTGCCCTCGGTGACCCAGACCGTGGCGCAGTTCGCGCACTACCTGGACCGGCCGTACCCAGCCCAGGGCAAGCCCATCTGGTACGACCTGTACATCAGCCTGCGGCGGATCCTGATCGGCTTCGTCATCGGCGTGGCGGCCGGGGTCGCCCTCGGCGCCGCGATGTCGGCCAGCCGGGTCGTGCGCCATCTCATCGACCCGGTCATCGAGGTACTCCGGCCGCTCCCGCCGCTGGCCTTCATCCCGCTGTTCATCGTCTGGCTGGGCATCGGCGAGCTGCCCAAGGAGGTGCTGATCATCGTCGGCGTCATCCCGCTGATGGCCGTGACCACCGTGACCGCCCTCGACGAGGTCCCGGACGACCTGCGGCTGTGCGCCCGGACCCTGGGCGCGTCGCGCCGGTACACCCTGCTGCACGTGCAGATCCGGTCCGCGCTGCCGTTCATCCTGACCGGGATGCGGTTCGCCATGGCCGGGGCATGGAGCAGCATCGTCGCCGTCGAGCTGCTCGCCGCGACCAGCGGCCTCGGGTTCATGATCATGCAGGCCGGCGACTACCTGGACACCGCGCTGGTGTTCGCCGGGATCATCACCATCGCCGGGGCCGGGCTGCTGCTGGACGCCGTGCTGCGCAGCCTGCTGCTTGTGGCCGACCCGAGCCGCCGACGCTGACCCGGCCCCGCTGGCCCCGCCGCCCCGCGTCAGGCGCCCGCCATCAGCCGCTGGGCGTTGGCCGTCATCGCGGTGATGACCTCGGCGAGCTGGGCCGCGGGGCTGAACTGGACGAGCCCGGTCCCGGCCACCGCGGCCGGCACGTGGCCCGGCGGCATGTAAAACGCGTCGCCGGCCTCGAAGACCTCCTCGCGGTCGGCGTAGGTGACGGTGATCTTCCCGTCAAGCACGTAGCCAAAGTGCGGGCACGGGCAGCTGTCGCCGGGCAGCCCGGCCGCTAGTGACCAGCTCGCCGTGCCCGCATGAGGCAGTTGCCCCATCTTCAGGGCCGGAGGTACTCCTCCTCCGGCAGCAGGCCGTGCTGCATCGCGAACAAGCTCGCCTCGGCCCGGCTGGACGCGCCGATCTTGGCGTAGATGTGCTCGATGTGATTGCGCGCGGTCTTGGGCGAGATGCCCAGGCCCTGGGCGATCTGCCGGCTGGAGAGCCCGCGCGTGGCCAGGCGGAGCACCTCCAGCTCGCGGCCGGTCAGGCCGCCGGCGCCGCCGCGGCGCCGGGCCGCCCGGTGGCCGGCCGCGGCCAGCACGGCCTCGACCGCGTCCATACGGCCCGCCCGGGCCTCCGCGCGCAGCTCGCGGGCCGCCTCGCCGGCCGCCAGCGCGGGCCGCCCGCGGGTAACCCGATCCGTCACTCGCAGGCCGGGCCCGTGCCAGCCATGCTATGCAGGGGCTGCCTCGCTGGCGAGCACGCGACGGCCGGCGTGTGGTGCGCAGGCATGGCCGTCGCTGTCCTGACGCGGTGCGCCAGCCAGCGGGATCTGGCTCGGCACAAGCGCCTGGTGGAGGAGTAGCGGCCGGCCGGCCCGGACGTGCGGCGCCCCAGCCTGGGAAGCTGGCGTGGTGATCGATGCTGAGCCGTTCGCGCTGC
>DASYBB010000099.1:0-3473 GCA_036501025.1 Streptosporangiaceae bacterium | reverse complement strand
AGCACGAACCCGGCCGGGGTCGGGTCGGCACGCCAGCGGGTCACCCGGCCGGGGCAGGGGTGGCCCTGCTTGCGGACGCCGATGAGCTCCTCAGCGCCTGAGGCCTGGATCCGCCATGTGGGCATGGTCAGGTCGAGGAAGGCGTCCGGGCGGAACAGCCCATCGGGCGCCGTCCCCGTCTCCAGGAAGGTAATCATCTTCGCGCTGAGCTCGCGCACCGCGTCGTCCCTCTCAGTGCCAGCCATGTCAGGCCCCGCCCGCCTGGAGGTTCTTGCCGACGACCGCCATGGTCTCGGCGAGCGGTCCGGCCGGGCTGAACTCGACGATCTCGGTCCCGGCGAAGATCAGCGGCAGGTGCCCGGGCGCGCCGTAGTAGGCGTCCCCGGCCGTGAACTCCTCGTCGTGACCGGGGTAGCGGAAGATGATCCGGCCGGACAGCACCACGCCCCAGTGCGGGCACGGGCACCGGTCGTCCGGCAGTCCCCGGAACAGGGGCGCCGGGTCCACGTCGGCCTTGTGTGTCTCGAACGCCACCGTGTATCCGTCCAGCTCTGCGTAGCGGGCCTCGATCATGGGCTCGTCGAGGGATACCGGGGCATCGGCCTTGCTCGTTCGGGGCATCGTACGGACTCCTTCGGTTGGGTATCTGTTACCCCGAGGGCGTGAGTTCGGGCCGCACGATGTGAGATCGGCTCTCACCCGGACCAGCGGGCCGGCTCCTCGGGTTCGTAGGAGCAGAACGTCCCCGTGCGCACTGAGCGGGCCAGGTGCCGGCCGAGGTCAGGGTGCGCCTCGCCGATCCGGCGGATCGCGTCCTTGATCCGGGCGGTCACCGCGGTACGCGCGCGCTCGGCCGCCGATCCGGCCCGGCGGACCCGGCCGCCCAGGCCGTAGGCCTGCGTCAGCGCCTCGACCAGGGCGTCCCGCTCGGCCGCGACCCGGGCGCTGCGCTCGATGTCAGCGGCAGCGTCGGCCTCGGCGGCCGCCTCCTCAAGCTCGCGCAGCCGCCGCCGGTAGGCTGACCTGGCCTTGGCGTCGATGACCTCGCCGGTGTCCGGCGCGGCCGCCAGGCGGCCCTGCGGAAGGTTGCCCTGTGCCGCGGCGGCCAGGTCGAGCGCGGCGACGGCCGTGCCGGGCCGCGTGAGCAGGGCGTGCAGGTCACGCAGGCCCTTGCTGTCCCGCAGCCGGACCTCCCTGCCGCCGTACCCGATCGTCCACACCTCACCGTCCCGGCGGAAAACGCGGTCCTGGTCGGCGGCCGGCGGCGGGCCGCCCTCCCGCTCGACGCGGGCCGCCAGTCTGGCCGCGCCGAGCGCGCGGGCCTGAACCAGGGCCTCGGCCCGGTGCGCGGCCGCCGCCTCGTGGTTGCCGAGCGCGTCGGCCAGCAGGGCCAGGTGGCGGTGCACCGGCCCGCGGACCGCGGCGCAGATGCCCTCGACCACGAACAGCCCGGCGTAGGGCGCCAGCGCGTCGTAGGCCCAGCGCGCGACCGGGTGCGGTCCGGTCAGCGCGATGGTCTCGGCCAGCTGGGCCACGATGGGCAGCCACTCCGAGTCCTTGGCCAGCGTCGGCAGCACCGGGGCCGCCTCCCCGAGCGCGGCGCGGGCATCCCCTGCCCGGCCGGCCTGGGCCAGCACGAGCGCCCGGGTGACCTGGAGCACCGACCCGGGGATCGGCACGGTGTCCAGCTCAGGCAGCATGGCAAGCAGGCCGGCGGAATCGCCCTCCTCGGCGTGCAGGCACCACCGCTGGGTTGCCACGAGCATGGCGGCGTTGCGGCTGCCTGCCCGTGCTCCTAGGTCCGCCGCCTCGGCGAGGGCGGCCCGGCACCCGGCGAAACGGCCCGCGGCCAGGGCGCGCATCCCCCGCCACAGCGGGACATACCAGGCGTACAGCGGATGGTGCAGCGCCTCGGCGGCGACCTGGTAGGCCAGCGCGTCCGTGTCCCAGTCCGCGATGGCGCCTGCCTCGAGCAGGGCGACGAGGCGCAGGCGACGGCCGAGCAGTCCCAGGACGGGGTCGCGCAGGCGCCCGGCGATGCCGATGATCTCGGTAGCGTAGGCACGGCGCTCCGCGCAGTGGTCCGGGCCGGCGATGGCGTCGCACAGGGCCGCCAGGCACGCCGCGAGGGCCGCGTCGTCGCCCGCAGACCGGGTGCCGCGCACCGCTTCGGCCGCCAGCCTGAGCCTCGTGCCCTCCGGGACGACTAGCGAGGAGGCGATCGAGAGCCGGGCCGTGACCAGCGCGGCCAGCGCCCCGTGCCCCCTTGTTCGGGCGCTGCGCGCCCCGGCCGGCGGGCCGTCCTCCTCGGCGAGCGCGAAGCTGGCCTCCTCGAGCAGGCTGATCTGCTCGCCGTCAAGCAGCACGACCTCGAACCCGGCGGGCCCGCCGCCCAGGCCCAGGGCCGCCCGGGCGAGCAGGTCGGGCCGACCGGCCCGGCGGGCCCGTTCGGCTGCCTGGCGGAACCCGGCCCGGCCGCCGTCTGGATCGCCGGCCGCCAGCCGGGCCGCGCCCAGGCTGAGCGCGGCGGCCGCCTGGTCGGCATCGCCGGCCCGGCGCGCGGCCAGGCCGGCCAGGACGTGCTCGTACCAGTGCGCCGCGTCCTCAAAGGCCAGGGCGGCCATGGCCCGGTCGCCCGCGCGGCGGGCGTACTCGGTGGCCTGACCGGCAGCAGCCGGGCCCGCGCGGACCAGGTGGTAGGCGGCCTCGGCGTCGTCCACGTCCCGGCCCCGCGCGGCCAGGGCCGCCAGCACGCCGCCGGCCTGGGCGTGCTGGTCTTCGCGGGCGGACGCGGGGATCGCGTCGTAAACGGCGTCGCGCACCATCTCGTGGCGGAACCGGTCCTCACCGGGCCCGGCGGGCTCGAGCAGGCGGGCATCGCGCCCGGCGGCGAGCGCCCCGGCCAGCTCACCCGGCGGCACTCCGGTCAGCGCGGCCAGCACGTCCCGCCGGAAGCGCGCGCCCAGGACCGCGGCTGCCTCGATTGCCGAACGGGCGGGGGCGGACAGTTCGGCCAGCCTCGCGCTGGTGATCACCCGGACAGGGTCGGGGACCGCCACGCGGGCCCCGGCCGCAGCCGCGGCCGTCCCCTGGCCGGTGCCCTTGCGGGCGAGGTGGCGGGCCAGCTCAGTCACCAGGAAGGGGTTGCCGCCGCTGCGCTCGGCGATGACGCGGACCAGGTCAGGCGCGGGCGGCGCCCCGGTCAGGCCAGCCACCAGGCCAGCCACGTCGCTCTCGGTGAACGGCGGCAGCGTGACCACCAGGGCGGACCGGAGCAGCGCGCCGCGCACGTCCAGCCTGCCCCGCCACGCCTGGTCGCCGTCGCGCGCGGTGGCCAGCACGGCCGCGGGCATGGCGTGCAGGGCGGGGGCCAGCTCGGCCAGCAGACGCAGCGACGACGTGTCGGCCTGGTGCGCGTCGTCGATAACCACCAGCACCGGCCGCGCCGCAGCCGCGATGACCTCGGCCAGGTC
>DASYBB010000098.1:0-52421 GCA_036501025.1 Streptosporangiaceae bacterium | reverse complement strand
CCGGTTACCGGGCCGGCGGGCGCGGGTGGTGGTGCCGGGGCGGGAGGGGTACCCGGCCGCGGCACAAGCGGTCACACTGGGATCTCCTCGGATCGCGGGAGGTGGGGCCGGGATGCTGGCTATCGACGGGTGCCATGTCGCGACGGCGGACGCGGCCGGGACCGAGTACCCGGCGGGCTACGTCGTGATCTCCGAGGACCGGATCACGGCGGTCGGGCCCGGCCCGCTCCCGGCGCAGTACGCGGCGGCCGAGCGGGTCGACGGTGCCGGGCTGCTGGCCACGCCCGGCCTGGTCAACGCCCACACCCACCTGTACCAGTGGATCACCCGCGGCTACGCGACCGACCACAGCCTGTTCGACTGGCTGACGGCGCTCTACCCGGTCTGGGCCGGCCTGGACGCGGAGCTCGTGCACGCGGCCGCGGCGGCCAACCTGGGCTGGCTGGCACTGACCGGCTGCTCGACGAGCACCGACCACCATTACGTCTTCCCGGCGGGCCGCGGTGACCTGCTGGAGGCCGAGATCATCGCGGCGCGGGAGATCGGGCTGCGCTTCCACCCCGGCCGGGGGTCGATGAACCTCGGGCAGTCGGCCGGCGGGCTGCCCCCGGACAGCGTGGTCGAGGAGCACGACGAGATCCTGGCCGCGACGCAGGCGGCTATCGACCGCTGGCACGATCCCTCGTTCGGGGCCATGACCCGGATCGCGGTCGCGCCGTGCTCGCCGTTCTCGGTCACGACCGAGCTGATGCGGGACAGCGCCGACCTGGCCCGGCGGGCGGGCGTGCGGATGCACACGCACCTGGCCGAGACGCTGGACGAGGAGCAGTTCTGCCTGCAGACCTACGGCCGCACGCCGGCTCAGTTCATGGAGGATCTCGGGTGGCTCGGGCCGGACGTGTGGCTGGCCCACTGCGTGCACCTGTCGGACGAGGCCGTGAGCCGGCTCGCGGCCAGCGACACCGCGGTGGCGCACTGCCCGACCTCCAACGGCCGGCTCGGCTCGGGCATCGCGCCGGTGCGCGCGCTGCTCGCGGCGGGAGCGGCGGTCGGGCTGGGCGTCGACGGGTCGGCATCCAACGAGTCCGGGGCGATGATCGACGAGCTCCATCAGGCGCTGCTGTCAGCCCGGCTGCGCGGCGGTCCGCTCGCGCTGACCGTCCGGCAGGCGCTTGAGCTGGCGACGATGGGCGGCGCGCGCTGCCTCGGCCGCGCCGACGAGATCGGCTCGCTGGAGCCGGGCAAGCTGGCCGACGTGGCGCTGTGGCAGGTCGGCGGCCTGGCCGGGGCGGGCATCGCCGACCCGGTGGCCACGCTGGTCCTCGGCGCGCCCGTGCTGGACCGGCTGCTCGTCGGGGGACGGCCCGTGGTGACGGGCGGCAACCTGGTCACCGCGGATGCCGGCGCGCTGGCCGCCGCGGCGGGCAAGGCCAGCGCGCAGCTCGCCGAGCGTGCCCGGGCGGGAGCCTGACCGGTGGACCTGCCCGGCATCACGGAGGTCGCGGACGCCCGGTCAGCCACGTGGCGCGACGGCGACGCCTGGCTGGCCGGCGGCACCTGGCTGTTCTCCGAGCCGCAGCCGGGCCTGACGCGGCTGCTCGACCTGCGCGCCTTCGGCTGGCCGTCGCTGCGCGCCGGACCCGGCGGGCTGGAGATCGCGGCCACCTGCACGCTGGCGGAACTGGCCCGGCTGCAGGCGCCGCAGTGGCCGGCCAGCCCGCTGTTCGGCCAGTGCTGCCACGCGCTCCTGGGCTCGTTCAAGGTCTGGAACGCGGCGACCGTCGGCGGCAACCTGTGCCTGGCCCTGCCGGCCGGGCCGATGATCTCGCTCGCCGCGGCCCTCGACGGGACGTGCACCATCTGGGGCCCTGGCCCGCCGCGGCGGGTCCCGGTCGCGGACTTCGTGACCGGCCCGGGCCGCTGCGCCCTGGCGCCGGGCGAGCTGCTGCGGTCCGTGCACCTGCCCGCCGAGGCCCTGGCCGGCACCACGGCGTTCCGGCAGATGTCGCTGTCGCGGCTGGGCCGCTCGGCGGCCGTCGTCATCGGCCGCCGCTCGCCACCGGCGGGCGGCGTGGTGATCACGGTGACGGCGGCGACGGCGCGGCCGGTCCAGCTCCGCTTCGCCGGCGTGCCGGCCGCCGGCGACCTGCTCGCCGCGATCGACGCGGCCCGCCCGCCCTGGCACGACGACGTGTACGGCAGCCCGGCCTGGCGCGCGGCGATTACCCGCGACCTCGCGCTCGAAGTCCTCGCGGACCTGGCCGCGCCGTGAGGGTCAACGGCGTCCCGGCCCGTGGCGCGCCGGGACCGGGCCAGTGCCTGCGGACCTACCTGCGCGAGCAGGGCTGGCTCGGGGTGAAGAAGGGCTGCGACGCAGGGGACTGCGGAGCCTGCACGGTGCACGTCGACGGGGTCCCCGTGCACAGCTGCATCTACCCGGCCGTGCGCGCGGCCGGCCGCGAGATCACGACGATCGAAGGGCTGGCTGACGCGGGCGGCGGCGGGCAGCGGACCGGGCTGCACCCCGTGCAGCGGGCGTTCCTGGCCGAGCAGGCGTTCCAGTGCGGCTTCTGCACCGCCGGGATGATCATGACGGTCGCGGCCCTGGACGAGGCCCAGCGATCCGACCCGGCCCGGGCGCTGAAGGGCAGCCTGTGCCGCTGCACCGGCTACGGGCCGGTGGCCGACGCGCTGGCCCGCCTCGCGGCCGGTGACGGCGATCTGGCTCGGGCCCGCCCGTCGGCCGAGCCCGGCGCCGCTGCAGCGAGCTGGCCCGCCCCCGCCGGGGAACGCATCGTGACCGGGCGCGAGCCCTTCACCCTGGACCTGGCCGTGCCCGGGCTGGCCCACCTGAAGCTGGTCCGCTCGCCGCATGCGCACGCCGAGATCGTGTCCGTCGACACCGCCGCGGCCCTGGCCGTGCCCGGCGTGCTGGCCGTCTTCAGCTACCTCGATGATCCCGGCGTGCGCTACTCCAGCGCGCGGCACGAGAAGATCACCGACGACCCGTTCGACACCGTGCTGTTCGACCGGGTGGTGCGGTTCGCGGGCCAGCGGGTCGCCGCGGTCGCGGCCGACACGGTCGGGGCCGCGCAGGCCGGGGCCGACCTGGTCGCGGTGCAGTACCGGCTCCGGCCCGCCGTGCTCGATCCGGAGGAGGCCATGGCGGCCGGGGCGCCGCTCGTGCACGGCGACAAGGACCCATCGGCCGGGATCGCTGACCCGCGGCGCAACATCGCGGCCGAGGCGCACGGCGGCACCGGGGACGTGGCGGAGGGCCTGGCCGCCGCCGACGCCGTGGTCAGCCAGAGCTTCGGCATCCACCGGGTCCAGCACGCGCACCTGGAGACGCACGCCGCCGTGGGCTGGCTGGACGACGGCCGCCTCGTGGTGCGCACGAGCTCGCAGACCCCGTTCCTCACCCGGGACGCGTTGTGCCGGATCTTCGGCCTGGCGCCGGACCGGGTCCGGGTGCTGGCCGCCCGGGTCGGCGGCGGGTTCGGCGGCAAGCAGGAGATGCTGACCGAGGACGTGGTCGCGCTGGCCGTCCTGCGGCTGGGCCGGCCGGTGCAGCTCGAGTTCACCCGCGAGGAGCAGTTCACCGCGGCCACCACCCGCCACCCGATGCGGATCACCGTGCAGGCGGGCGCGCGGGCCGACGGGACGCTGACGGCTCTGGCCGTGCAGACGGTGGCCAACACCGGGGCGTACGGCAACCACGCCGGCGGGGTGCTCATGCACAGCTGCGGGGAGCCCATCAGCCTGTACCGCTGCCCGAACAAGAAGATCGACGCCTGGTCGGTCTACACCAACACCCTGCCCGCGGGGGCCTTCCGCGGCTATGGCCTGTCGCAGTCGGCGTTCGCGGTGGACTGCGCGCTGGACGAGCTGGCCCGCAAGCTGGACATCGACCCGGCCGAGTTCCGCCGCCGCAACGTGATCCGGCCCGGCGACCCGATGATCTCGCTCAGCGACGAGCCCGACGATGTGCAGATCGGCAGCTACGGCCTGACCGAGTGCCTCGACCTGGTGCAGGCGGCGCTGGCCAGCGGCCGGGGCGAGCCGGCGCCGGCCGGGCCGGGCTGGCGGTCGGGCACCGGCATCGCGGTGACCATGCTCGACTCGGTCCCGCCGGGCGGCCACCACGCGCACGCCAGGATCGAGCAGCGGGCCGGCGGCGGCTACACCCTGTCGGTGGGGACCGCGGAGTTCGGCAACGGCACCGCCACGGTGCACCGCCAGCTGGCCGCCGGTGCCCTCGGGGCCGAGCCGGACGAGATCGAGCTGCGGCAGTCCGACACCGACCTGGTCCGGCATGACACCGGGGCCTACGGCTCGACCGGTACGGTCGTCGCGGGCCTGGCCACGCTGCGCGCGGCCGAGCGGCTGGCCGGCCTCATCGCGGCCCGCCCGCTGGCGGATGAGGCGCGAGCGGGCCCGGCCGGCGGGGAACCGGCCCTGCTCTCGGCTGAGGCGACCACCGCCGGCACGCCGCGGACGGTGGCGTTCAACGTGCAGGGCTTCCGGGTGGCAGTCCGTTCCGCCACCGGCGAGATCCGCATCCTGCACAGCGTGCAGGCCGCGGACGCGGGCACCGTCATCAACCCCCGCCAGTGCCGGGGCCAGGTCGAGGGCGGCGTCGCGCAGGCGCTCGGCGCGGCCCTGCACGAGCACGTGGACATCGACGCCGCCGGGCACGTGACCACGCGGACCTTCCGCGGCTACCACCTGCCGCAGTTCGGCGACGTCCCGCGCACCGAGGTGCACTTCGCCCGCACCAGTGATCCGCTCGGCCCGCTCGGGGCCAAGCCGATGAGCGAGGCCCCGTTCAACCCGGTCGCCCCGGCCCTGGCCAACGCCATCCGCGATGCCACCGGGCGGCGGCTGACGGAGCTGCCGTTCACCCGCGACCGCGTGTTCGCCGAGCTGCGGAAGACCTGGCCGGGCGCCACGCCGGCCGCCGAGGATAGCCATGACTGACCTATCAGCCACGACGGCAGGAAGTGGGCGGCATTATGGTCCGGCTGGGAGCTAACCGGTACGGCAAGGCGGAGGTCCGCGTCGTTCACGTCGGCCGCGGTACCGGCCCCGGCGGCAGCGACGTGATCCGGGACTGGAACGTCTCGACGGCCCTGTCCGGCGACCTGGCCGCCTCGCACCTGACCGGCGACAACTCCGGCGTGCTGACCACCGACACCCAGAAGAACACGGTGTACGCGTTCGCCGGCAAGCTCGGCGGCGTCGAGCCGGAGGCGTTCGCGCTGGAACTGGCCGCCCACTATGTCAGCACGCAGCGGGTGATCAGCCGGGCGCGGATCGCGATCCAGGAGTACCCCTGGGCGCCGATCTCGGCCAACGGCCGCTCCTTCGCCCGGGCCGGGCAGTACACCCGGACGGCCGCCGTGGTCACCGACGCCGAGCTGGGCAGCAGCGTCGTCGGCGGCATCGCCGACCTGCTCGTGCTCAACACGACCGGCTCGGAGTTCTGGGGCTTCCCGCGGGACGAGTACACGACCCTGGCCGACGCCTACGACCGCGTGCTGGCCACCACGGTCACCGCGCAGTGGCGGCTGCGGGAGCCCGCCGCCGACTGGGCGGCCGTGTTCGACGCGGCCCGGCTGGCGCTGCTGGACGCGTTCACGCGCCCGAGCAAGTCGCTGCAGCAGACGCTCTACGGCATGGGCAGCGCGGTCCTGGCCGCGGTGCCCGGCCTGTGCGAGGTCCGGCTCGCGCTGCCGAACAAGCACCATTTCGTCGTCGACCTGGAGCCGTTCGGGATCACCAACCAGAACGAGGTGTATTACGCGGCGGACCGGCCATACGGGCTGATCGAGGGCACGGTACTAGCCGACGACGCGCCCGCCGCCGGCGTCGCCTGGGGGTAACGCCTGGCCCGGCCGGCCCAGCTGCGCTAGGGCCGGCCGCTGAGCACGCACGCGCACAGCTCGTCCCGCTGCCGCCGCGCTGCCGCCGCGTCGTCAGCCAGCACGGTGACCAGCACCGCCTCATCGGCCAGCTGCTGCGCGACAGCGGTCGGGGCGGCGACGATCGTCCGGGCGGCGAGGCCCGGCCCGGCCAGCAGCGCCGATGCCAGCACCCGGCGGCCAGCGATCATGCCGGGCCAGCGCAGCCAGGCCGGGTCGGTCAGGTCGACCAGCTGGCGCAGCAGGGGCCGGCCCGCCCGGACCGCGTCCCAGCGCAACGTCACCGCCGGCTGAGCCAGCCCCCCCGGGCCGCCATCGGGGTGCAGCACGATCAGCTCGCGCCAGTCCACCGCCGCGTCCGCGGCCAGCCGGATGTCCAGGCGAGCGTCGATCCGGCTCCCCGGCCGGGCGATCAGCGGCCCGGGGTCACCGCAGAGCCGGCCGCGCGGGCCCACCGTCGCCTGGACGCGCCAGCATGAGGCGCCGCGCCCGGGCCGGCCCTGGGCGATGGCCGCCCCAGTGGCCTGGAGGCTCGCATCCGCGCCGTCCTGCACCTCCAGCGTCAGGACCAGATCGTCGCCCGCCAGCGGCCCGGCCGCCGAGCCCACCAGGCACAGGGCGCATATCTCCGCACTCGCCGCCGTGACCTGGCGCAGCGTCAGCGGGGGCTGGCAGGCCAGCTCGGCCAGGCGGCCGCCCGGACCGACCACCGCCCGGCTCCGGGCAATCACCCGCCACCCGGCAGCGGCCCGGCCGGGCTCAGGTCCGCCCGCATCGCCCGGACCCAGTCCGCCACGGCGGCCGCACCGCCGGCGCCGGTCAGTGCCGTGAACAGCACCGGCCGGCCGGCCCGGACCGCCGCCGCATCCCGGTCCATCACCGCCAGGTCCGCGCCCACCAGCGGCGCCAGGTCGGTCTTGTTAATCACCAGCAGGTCGGACCGGGTCACGCCCGGCCCGCCCTTGCGCGGGACCTTGTCGCCCCCCGCCACGTCGATGACGAAGATCTGGCGGTGGATCAGCCCGTAGGAGAAAGTCGCCGTCAGGTTGTCGCCGCCGCTTTCCACCAGAACGAGGTCGAGCCCTGGATAGTCCGCCTCCAGCCGCTCCACCGCATCCAGGTTGGCGCTGATGTCATCGCGGATGGCCGTGTGCGGGCAGGCCCCCGTCTGCACCGCGCGGATCCGGCCGCCCGGCAGGACGCCCGCCCGCCGCAGGAAGTCGGCGTCCTCGGTGGTGTAGATGTCGTTCGTCACCACCCCGATCATCAGTTCCTCACTCAGCGTCCGGCACAGCGCCGCCACCAGGGCCGTCTTCCCGCTGCCGACGGGACCGCCGATTCCGATCCGCGGCACTGCCCCGGCGGCCAGGCCCGCGACCGGGGCCGCCGCCGCGGCCGCGGGTGAATGTTCGTGGACGTGCAGACGGGCGTGCGAGCCGCCCTCAGTCGGCTGCGGTTCAGGATGCAAACAGACGCACCTCCGATCGGGCGTGGACATCGGCGAGCAGATCCAGGGCCGGCGCACCCGGAGCCGGGAGCCCGGCGAAGTCCCCGAGGTCGCCCCCGGCCTGGGCCGCCCCGGTGGCATTGATCTCGGTGGCCAGCCCAGCCAGCACCCCCTGCACGGCGTAGGGGTCCAGGCCGAGCAGGCGGACCGCCGCGCTGGCTGCCGTCGAGACTGTCCCGAGCGCGGCGGCCACCCCCGCGAGCTGCGGGCCGCCCCCCGCGAGGGCCACAGCCGCACCGAGCACCAGCGGATGATGCGGCGCTGGCCGGCCGGTCTCGCGCCACGGCGTGGCCAGGTCGGCCGACGGCACCATGGCGGCGACCAGGCGCCGCAGGCCGCTCCCGAGCTGCCGGGACGCGGTCCGCGTGGCCGGCGACGGCAGGCGCGCGCTGAACTCGCCGTCCAGCTCCGCCCACTGCGCCGGGCTCGCGCCGCCATCCCACAGCGCGCAGGCCGCCGCCGCGAACGCCGCCGTGGCCCGGCCCGCCGTATGCAGCCGCAGCCGGCAGAACGGCTCGACATCGGCCAGCCCGGTCACGAACCCGGCCGTCACCGCCGCCTCCATGCCGCCCGAGTGGCCGTGCCCCCCGGCTGGCGCCCGCGAGTCCAGCAGCGCCAGCAGCAGTGCGGTGTTCACGGTCACCTCAGAACAGTGAGTAGCGCTGGGCCATGGGCAGCTCCGACGGGGGCTGCGGCTCGATCAGCTCCCCGTCCACCCGGACCTCGAAGGTCTCGCTGTCCACCTCGATCCGGGGCAGCGCCGTGTTCTCCGGCAGGTCGGATTTGGACAGCCCGGACACGTCGCTGACCGCGACCAGCGGCCGGTCGCTGTCCCACCGCGCCGCCAGCCCCGCCTCCAGCGCGGCCGGCGCCACGAAGTGCAGGCCGAGCTGCGCGGGCAGGCGGCCGTAGGCGCCGAACATGGGCCGCGCCCGCTGCAGCTGCGGCGTCGGGATGGACGCGCCCGCGTCCCCCATGTTGCCCCAGGCGATGACGCCGGACTTGAGCACCAGGTGCGGCCGCACCCCGAAGAACGCGGGCTCCCACAGAACGAGGTCAGCCAGCTTGCCCGCCTCCACGGACCCGATCTCGCGGTCCAGGCCGTGAGTCACCGCCGGCCCGATCGTGTACTTGGCCACGTACCGGCGCGCCCGCAGGTTGTCGGCCGCCCCGTCGCCGGGCAGCGCGCCGCGGCGCTCCTTGTTGACGTGCGCGGTCTGCCAGGTCCGGACGATGGTCTCGCCGATCCGGCCCATGGCCTGGGAGTCGGACCCGATCATCGAGATTGCGCCCAGGTCGTGCAGGACATCCTCGGCCGCCATCGTGGTGGGCCGGATCCGGGACTCGGCGAAGGCCAGGTCCTCGGGGATGGACGGGCTCAGGTGATGGCAGACCATCAGCATGTCGAGGTGCTCGTCCAGGGTGTTGAGCGTGTACGGGCGAGTCGGGTCGGTCGATGACGGCAGCACGTTCGGGTACTGCGCCACCTTGATGATGTCCGGTGCGTGCCCGCCCCCCGCGCCCTCGGTGTGGTACGTGTGAATGGGCCGGCCGCCGATCGCGGCGAGCGTCGAGTCCAGGTAGCCGGCCTCGTTGATCGTGTCGGTGTGGATGGCGACCTGGACGCCTGCCGCCTGGGCCACCGTCAGGCAGCTGTCGATCACCGCCGGGGTGCTGCCCCAGTCCTCGTGCAGCTTGAACCCGCTGGCCCCGGCCCGCAGCTGCTCCCACAGCCCGTCCGCCGACATCGTGTTGCCCTTGCCCAGCAGCGCGATGTTCACCGGCCACGCGGTGAGCGCGCCCAGCATCGCGCTGAGCCAGAACTCGCCCGGCGTGGCCGTCGTGGCCTTCGTGCCCTCGGCCGGCCCGGTGCCGCCGCCGATCAGCGTCGTGATCCCGGCCGCGAGGGCCACCGGGATCTGCTGCGGCGCGATGAAGTGCACGTGGCTGTCGATCCCGCCCGCAGTCAGGATCAGGCCGTTGCCGGCGATCACCTCGGTGGACGGCCCGATGGCCAGCGACGGCGTCACCCCGTCCATCGTGTCGGGGTTCCCGGCCTTGCCGAGGGCCACGATCCGGCCGTCCCGGACCCCGATGTCGGCCTTGATCACGCCCCAGTGGTCCAGCACCACTGCTCCGGTGATGACCAGGTCGGGTGCGCCCTGCGCGCGGCTGGCCGTGCCCTGGCCCATGGACTCGCGGATGACCTTGCCCCCGCCGAATACGGCCTCGTCGCCCGCCAGCCGCCCCGGCCCGCCGCAGCGGTCCTGCGTCACCTCGATGAGCAGGCTGGTGTCGGCCAGCCGGATCCGGTCCCCGGTCGTCGGCCCGTACAGCTCGGCATACCGGCGCCGGGACAGCTCAGCCACTGTTCGCGCCTCGGTCTAGCGGCCCGGCCAGCTCCGGCCGCAGCCCCGGCACCACCCGCCGCCCGCCGATCGGGACCAGCCCGACCACCTGGGACAGGCCCGGCTCGAAGCGCGCCGACGTGCCCGCCGGGATGTCGAGCCGCCGCCCCCACGCCGCGTCCCGGTCAAAGGCCAGCGCCGGGTTGGCCGCCGCGAAATGGAAGTGCGACCCGACCTGGACCGGCCGGTCGCCGCCGTTCTCGACCGGCAGCTCGATGCGGTCCCGGCCCGGGTTGAGCTCGATCACGCCGTCGGCCGCCAGCACTTCGCCCGGGATCACGGGATCGGGCCGTGCACGGTCACCAGCTTGGTGCCGTCCGGGAACGTGGCCTCGACCTGCACCGGGTCGAGCATCTCGGCCACGCCGGCGGCCACGTCGTCGCGGGTCAGGACCTGCCGTCCGCTCGCCATCAGCTCGGCGACCGTCCTCCCGTCGCGCGCCCCTTCCAGGATGAACGAGGTCAGTACCGCCACCGCCTCCGGGTAATTGAGCCGGAGTCCCCGGGCCCGCCGTCGCTGCGCGACGTCGGCGGCCACTGTGATCAGGAGCATCTCCTGGTCATGTTCGGTGAGCCTCATGGCTGCACGGTAATCCTCGCGTGTTACCTGGCTGTTACACGACCCGCCGGACCGAGCCCGGAGCCGGGCGTAGGGCAGGGGAGCGCCATGACCGGCCCCGGCCCCGCCATCTGGCGCACCTGACCCGCGGCCGGGCTCGCCGGGCCGGGGCTCCCCGCGGGGCGCACGACCTGATCATCGCCGGGCACGCCCTGCAGACTGGCCGGACTGCCCTGACCTTCGATGCGAAGGCCCGGTTCGGCGAGCTGCCCGGGTGACCGCGGCCGAGCCTAATCGCTGAGCACGGCGTCGACGATGTGCTGGGCAATGGCGAGGGAGGACGTGGCGGCCGGCGACGGGGCGTTGCGGACGAACATCACCGGGCCGCGCTGGGACAGCACGAAGTCGTCGATGATCTTGCCGTCCCTGGACACCGCCTGGGCGCGCACGCCGGCCGGGGCGCGGACCAGGTCGGCCTCCTCGAGGCTGGGCACGTAGTCGCGAGCGCGGGCCACGAACCGGCGCTTGCTGACCGAGCCGGCCAGCTCGTGGGCCCCGGTCCGCCAGTGCTTGGCGGCCAGCCGCCACATGCCCGGCCACGCCGCCATCGCGGCCAGGTCCCGCGGGCTGACCTGGCCCCACGTGTACCCGTTCCGGGACAGGGCCATGATGGCGTTCGGCCCGACGTCGATCGTGCCGTTGACGCGCGGCGTGAAATGCACCCCCAGAAACGGGTAGCGCGGGTCGGGGACCGGGTAGATCATGGCCCGGACCAGGGCCGGCCGGCCGTCGCGGAGCCGGTAGTACTCGCCCCGGAACGGCACGACCTGCGGGTCGCGGGGGGCGCCCGCCGCGACCGCCAGCCGGTCAGCCTGCAGGCCCGCGCAGACCACGAGCCGGCGGCACTCGTAGGTGCCCTGCGCGGCGGTGACCACCGCGCCGGCCGGGCCGGGCGTGATGGACTGGGCGGCGCGGCCCAGCTCAATGACGGCGCCTTCCTTGCGGGCGGCCTGCGCGATCGCGGCCGCGATGGCCGGGAAGTCGGTGATGGCCGAGGTCGGCGACAGCAGCCCGGCCGCGCCGGTGACCTGCGGCTCCCGGTCGCGGATCCCGTCCGGCCCGAGCATCTCCAGGCCGGGCACCCCGAGTGCGCTGGCCCGGTCGTGCAGGCGGGCCAGGCCATTCAGCTCGGCCGTGTCCCGGGCCACGATGATCTTGCCGCAGTCGTCGATGGCGATGCCGTGCTCCTGGCAGAACTCCCGCAGCAGCGCGACGCCGCGCCGGACGAGCTGTCCCTTCACCGACTCGGGCGCGTAGTACATGCCCGCGTGGACCACGCCGCTGTTGTGCGAGGTCTGGTGCTGGGCCAGCTGGGCTTCCTTCTCCAGGACGGTAACCGAAGCGCCGGGCTGGCGGAGCAGCAGCTCGCGCGCTACCGCCAGCCCGATGATCCCGGCCCCCACCACGCAGAAATCCGTCCGCACCGGGCCACCCCTCCGCATCCGCGAGTATCAGGCGAATCCTACGGCGGGCGGCCGGGCGGGCGGCCGTCAGACGATCGCGGGGGGCGGGACGGCCGCGGCGGTGATCTGGAAGAAGCGCAGGGCCGCGGGCGGGATGGCGCGGATCACGAGCTGGGCGCTGGGCGCGGGCAGCTCGGCGCTGGCGGCGATGAGGGCCAGCGCGCCGGACCGGCCGACGTACGGGACGTCGGTCAGGTCCACGACCAGCCGGCGGGGCCGCACCACCTCGATGATCTCGCTGAGCCGGGCCGTCAGCTCCGGGGCGGCGGCGGCGTCGAGGCGGCCGTGCGCGGCGACGGTGGCGATCCCGTCACTCCAGCTGACGTCCATCCGGAACTGGCTCGACGGATTGGGCGGGGTATGGGGAGCGAGCAGCACTGCCCGGCACCTCCCGAGGTTCCCACGGAGGGATCTGCGGCCGACCGGATCGGGGACTGCGGCCGACCTGGGAGGAGCCGGTCCGACCACCGATTCAACTTCACCGTACGCCGGCCCGGAGGGTCGCACCAGGCCTGCGGCGGCCCGGCCCGGCGCCGGGTCCGGGCCGCGGGCGGCCGTCAGCCGGGCGGGGCGGCCGGGGCCTGCAGGCGCTCCGCCGCGGCGGCCAGGGTGGCGACGATCTCGGGGTAGAACACGCGCAGCTGGCGCCACACCAGCCGCCCGAGCACCGTCGAGTCGAAGGTGGCGGCCCACGTAATATGCGTTCCGCCGGCCTCCGGCGTGAGCGTCACGTCGGCCCGGTAGTTGCGCACGGGCATGCCCCCGACGACCTCGTAGGCCAGATGCCGGTCCGGCTCGAAGACGACGATCCGCTCGACCGAGGTGACGTGGCGCCCGAAGTTCCGGGCCGATGACCGGACCCAGTGCACGGACCCGACGCCGGGCCCGCCGTCCGGGCCGGGGGTCCGGAGCCCGGCCGCGCCCCACGGGCCCCATTCCGGATAGCGCCGGGCATCGGAGACCAGCGCCCAGACGGTCGCGGCGGTGGCCCGCGTGCTGGCCTCGCCCTCTACGTGCAGACGGTCCATGGGGCGCCACCGTTTCGTAACGGAGCAAGCATGCCTGAATGGTACGCAGGCGCGCGGCGGCTACGACGGCCGGACCGCGGTCACCGTCGAGATGATCATCGCGTACCCGCGGTGCCAGCGGGGCTCGCGCAGCCCGGCCGCCGTGATCAGGCGGGTCACGCGGCCGCGGGTCCGGGCCTTGGCGCGGCGGCCGCCCGTCAGGGTCGGCACCAGCCACGCCGAGAACAGGTCGGTCAGGACCAGGTAGCCGCCCGGCGCGAGGACCCGGCCGCACTCGGCGATCCCGGCCCGCTGGTCGGCCCAGTGGTCGAACGACGTCGTGCTGATGACCAGGTCGAACGCGGCGTCGGGGAAGGGCAGCCGCTCGGCCGTCCCAAGCGAGAACGCGAGCCGTTCGTCGCCCGCCAGGCGGCCGGCGACCTCGACCATCTGCGGCGCGGCGTCGATCCCGGTCAGCTCCAGGGCGCCGGGCAGGCGGCCGGCCAGCTGCCGGAGGGCATATCCGGTCCCGCATCCGACGTCGAGCACGCGGCGCGGCGCGGGCACGCAGGCCAGGGCCGCGGCCACCGTGCGGCCGGCGATCTCGTGGTGCAGCTGCCCGCGCCGACCGGACTCATAGCCCGGCGCGCGGTCGTTGAACGCGCCGACATCCCGGTCCGCTGGCACCAGCCGAGTCTGGCACGCGCACGATCAGCCGGGAAGCCGGGGATCCAGCACGACGGCCCCGCCGTGCGCGCCGTGCCGGGCCCGGTCCAGCGCGGCGGCGGCCTCCGCCAGCGGGCGCGGCGCCTCGGTGCGCAGCTCCAGCGCGCCCGCGGCCAGCAGCCCGGCGAGGACGCCGAGCCGGCGGCCGTCGGGAACCACCTCGATGTAACGGGCGGTGATGCCCCGCTCGGCGGCCGGCGGGGCGTCGGTGATGGTCGCCAGCCCGCCGCCGTCCCGGACGGCGGCCAGCGCATCCGCGGCGCCGTCCGGCGCCGCATTGACCGCCGCGTCGACGCCGGCCGCCCGGCTCCCGGCCAGCGCCCGCGCCTGCCCGGGCCAGCCGGCGGCGCGGTAGTCGAGGACGTGGGCGGCCCCGAGGGCCGCGACCCGGCCGGCGCTGGCAGCGCCGGCCGTCGCGATCACCGTCGCGCCGAGGTACACCGCGAGCTGGACCAGCAGGCCGCCGGTGACGCCGCCCGCCCCGTGCACCAGCACGGTCTGGCCGGCGCCGGCCCGCACCCCGGCGGCGGCCAGAGCCTGGTCGGCTGTCAGCGCGGGGATGGGCAGGGCCGCGGCGGCCGCCCAGGGCACCGCCGGCGGCACGATGGCCACGTCGGCCGCGGCCGCGATGAGCTGCCCGGCCCACGCGCCCTGCTGGCGCAGCGGCACGGACAGCGTCGCGGCACGGTCGCCCGCGGCCACGCCGCTGACCCCGGACCCGACGGCCGCGACCAGCCCGGCGGCCTCCACGCCCAGCGCCATCGGCGGCCGCACGGCGGTATCCCAGCCCCCGGTGCGGATGAACTCATCCCAGTTGCCGACCCCGGACGCCCGGACGTCCAGCAGCACCTCATCCGGCCGCAGCGGGCGAGGCCCGGGCAGGTCCAGGACGCGGACCGGGCCGCCGAACTCCGTCACTCCCGCGGCGCGCACGGGCTAGGGCCGCTCTCCGTGCAGGCGGGCCACGTAGCGGTCGGCTGAGCGCCGCACCGCGGCCGCGCCGTCGCTGAGCACCGTGCGACCCCACCAGCCGCCGTACACCCGGTCGAAGGTGAAGCGCTCGGCGCGGCGGGCGATGTCGAGCACGGTCGCCTCGTCCAGGGGAATGTGATTCGGGTAGCTCCACATGAAGCTCACCCACTCCCGGTCCTGCACCACGGTGATGGTGTCGCCCGTCAGCAGCGCCCCGCGGCCTTCCGAGCCCGCTCGCCAGTGCAGGACGGCCGCGCCATCGAAATGACCGCCGATCCGCGCCAGCGTCAGCCCCGGGACCGGCTCCACGTCGTCATCGAACAGCTCGATGCGCGGAGACGGCCGCTGAATCCACTGCTGGTCGGCGCGCGGGATGAAGATCCGGGCATCGAAGGCATCGGCGAACTCGACGTTGACGCCGTAGAAATGCGGGTGCGACATGCCGATGGCGGCAATACCGCCGAGTTCGCTGATCCTCTCCCGCGCCGCGTCGTCCAGCAGCGAGATGCAGTCCCACAGGACGTTTCCGCCAGGGGTGCGGACCAGCAGCGCGCGCTGGCCGATGGCGAACGACGGCTGCACGCCCACGCCGAACAGGCCGGGCTCCTCCTCGCGGACCACGACCGCGCGGTCCGCGCCGATCTCGGCCATGGTCACCCACTGCTGGCCGCCCCAGCCGACGTACTGGCGCTCGTCGTTGCAGATGGGGCACTCGGCCGGCGGCTGATCGGTCTCGGACTGCTGAACTCCGCAGGTACGGCAGATCCATGCGGGCATCTAAGCCTCCTCGCTCCGGCCCTGGCGCGGCCCGGCCCTGGCGCTGTTCCCAGTCTTATCAGGCCGCTCGTGGCCCGCCTTCCGCGGCCAATTTCGCCTCCTATCACCTTCATGCCAGGATTTGGGGATGCGTAGCCAGATTGCCCGCGGGGAGCCGGGCACGTGACGGCGCCGGAGCGAGTCCCCCCCGGCGTGGACGCCACGACGCCCAGCCCGGCCCGGCTGTACGACTACTACCTGGGCGGGGCCAACAACTTCGCGGTCGACCGCGCCGCTGCCAATCACATGCGCACGGTCATGCCGGAGCTGTCCGACGCCGCGTGGGCCAACCGCGGGTTCCACCAGCGGGCGGCCCGGTGGATGGCGGAGCGGGGCATCCGCCAGTTCATCGACGTCGGGTCCGGTCTCCCGACCCGCGGCAACACGCACGAGGCGGTGCACCGGGCCAGTCCCGGCGCGCGGGTCCTCTACGTCGACAACGACCCCATGGTGGCCGCGCACGCGCGGGACCTGCTGGCCGACAGCGGGACGACCCGGTTCATTCAGGCTGACCTGCGCGATCCGGCCAGCATCCTGGATGCCCCGGAGGCCCGCGAGCTCATCGAGAGCGGCCAGCCCGTCGGCCTGCTGATGACGGCCGTCGTGCACTTCGTTCCCGACGAGGGCGACCCGTGGGGCCTGGTCGGCCAGTACCTGGCCGCCGCGGCGCCGGGCAGCTACCTGGCCCTGTCGCACTCGACCATGGACCAGCTCCCGCCCCGGATGGTGGCGGCCGGCCTGGAGATGTACCAGCGCGCCGCGCAGCCGCTCTACCCGCGCGCCCGCGCCGAGGTGGAGCGCTTCTTCGCCGGCCTGGAGCTTGTCCCGGCGCAGCCGGGCGGCGACCCGGCGGTCGGGTTCGTCGGCGCCTGGGGCGCCGAGGACCCCGATGCCGCTGACAGCGACGGGTCGCGGATCCTCTACTGCGGGGTCGGCCGCCGCGTCTGAGCATGGTCTCGGTCACGGATCGCTCCAGGCTTGCTCATGACCGGCCCGGCCGCCGGGTCCGTTGCACGATGATTGCCCGGTGCGCCGGTTCCTGCCCCGATCGTTCCTGACCTCCGCAGCGGCCCTGGCGGGAAGCTGCGCGCTGGCCGCGAGCGCGCTGGCGGCGTGCTCGGCGGCGCCCGCTGCCCGCCCGGCCGCCCCGGCCGCCCGCCCGGCCGGGCTGGTGACCGGCGGGCCGCACGGGACTTACGTGGTGCCCGCCGCCATTCACAAGATCAAGCACGTCGTCATCGTCATGCAGGAGAACCGCTCGTTCGACTCCTACTTCGGGACTTACCCGGGCGCGGACGGCATCCCGATGCGGGGCGGCGTGCCGACCGCGTGCGAGGCCAGCCCGGGCCGCCCGGCGGCCCCGTGCACCCGGCCCTACCATGACGCCGCCGACGTCAACGGGGGCGGCCCGCACGGCGAAGCCGACGCCGTCGCCGACGTCAACGGCGCGCGGATGGACGGCTTCGTCGGGCAGCGCGCGGTCGCGAGCCGGTCCTGCACCAACCCCGACGACCCCGCCTGCGCGCTGGGCGCCACCCCGGACGTCATGGGTTATCACACGGCGCGGGAGATCCCTGACTACTGGCAGTACGCGAAAGACTTCGTTCTGGATGATCACATGTTCGAGCCGGTGAAGTCGTGGTCGCTGCCGGACCACCTGTACATGGTGTCGGCGTGGTCGGCGCGGTGCCAGAACCGCTCGCCCATGAGCTGCGCCAATGACATTGCCGGGCCGTACCTGATCAAGAAGTTCGACCAGGCCGTGGACCAGGAAATGGCCACCGGCCGGACCGACATCGACCTGGCCTGGACCGACATCACCTGGCTGCTGTACGAGCACCACGTGAGCTGGCGCTACTACGTGCAGACCGGCCGCCAGCCCGACTGCGCGGACGACTCGGCCGAGACGTGCGCGCCGGTGTTCCAGAGCGCGACGGCGCCGGGGATCTGGAACCCGCTGCCGCTGTTCGGCGACGTCCGGCACGACCAGCAGGAGGGCAACATCCAGCCGCTCGACGACTACTTCCGGGCCGCGGCGGCGGGGACGCTGCCGTCGGTGAGCTGGATCGTGCCGTCCCAGGCCGACAGCGAGCACCCGCCGGCCAGCGTGCACCGGGGGCAGGCCTACGTCACCTCGATCATCAACGCGGCCATGAAGAGCCCGGACTGGGACTCCACCGCGATCTTCCTGGCCTGGGATGACTGGGGCGGCTTCTACGACCATGTCGTGCCGCCCGAGGTGGACCAGAACGGCTACGGGCTGCGGGTCCCCGCGCTGGTCATCTCGCCGTACGCGCGGCGCGGCTACATCGACCACCAGACGCTGAGCAGCGACGCCTACCTGAAGTTCATCGAGGACGACTTCCTCGGCGGTGCCCGGCTCAATCCGCAGACCGACCGGCGGCCCGACCCGCGGCCGGACGTCCGCGAGGACGAGCCCGTGCTCGGCAACCTGGAGCAGGACTTCGACTTCGGCCAGCCGCCGCGTCCGCCGGTCCTGCTCGACACCAATCCGCCGACCGACTCGCCCGCCATCCCGGCCTACTTCGCGGGGCGCCCGCCGTGCCTGGGGTGCACCGCCCCGCCGCCCGGCTAGCCGGCGGGTTACCGGGGGTGAGCAACGGCAGCGGGCCCGCGGGGGACAATGCAGGTTGTGCGCGCGCCGCGAGGCCCGCCCGTACCTAGCCAAAGGATCCGTTCGTGACCGTGCCCCTCCCGCCCGTCAACCAGAGAATCGCCGAGGAACTCGGCGTGCGCGCGGCGCAGGTGACCGCGGCCGTCGACCTGCTGGACGGCGGCGCGACGGTCCCGTTCATCGCCCGTTACCGCAAGGAGGCGACCGGCGCCCTCGACGACACCCAGCTGCGCGCGCTCGAGGAGCGGCTGCGCTACCTGCGTGAGCTGGACGAGCGGCGGATCGCGATCCTCGAGTCGGTGCGCGCCCAGGGCAAGCTGGACCAGGCCCTGGAAGACCAGATCATGACGGCCGACTCCAAAGCCCGGCTCGAGGACATCTACCTCCCGTACAAGCCCAAGCGCCGGACCAAGGCGCAGATCGCCCGCGAGGCCGGGCTGGAGCCCCTGGCTGACGCGCTGCTCGCCGATCCGGGCCAGGACCCCCGCGCCGCGGCCGAGGCCTACATCGCGGCGGAGGGGGGCGTGCCCGACGCGGCCGCCGCGCTGGACGGGGCGCGGGCCATCCTGGCCGAGCGCTTCGGCGAGGACGCCGACCTGATCGGCGCCCTCCGGGAGCGGGTGTGGGCCCGCGGGCGGGTCATCTCGAAGGTGCGGGACGGCCAGCAGGAAGCCGGGGCCAAGTTCTCGGACTACTTCGAGTTCGCCGAGCCGTTCACCAGGCTGCCCTCGCACCGGATCCTGGCCCTGCTGCGCGGGGAGAAGGAGGAAGTCCTCGACCTGGAGCTGGAGCCCGGTGACACGGCCGCGGACGGGCAGCCCGGCGACTACGAGACGATGATCTGCGAGCACGTCGGGATCGCGGACCAGGGCCGCCCCGCGGACCCGTGGCTGGCCGAGACGGTCCGCTGGTCGTGGCGGACCCGCATCCAGGTCCGGCTCGGCGTCGACCTCCGGATGCGGCTGTGGCAGCGGGCCGAGGAGGACGCGGTCGGCGTGTTCGCCGCCAACCTCCGTGACCTGCTGCTGGCCGCGCCGGCCGGCGCCCGGCCCACGATGGGCCTGGACCCGGGCTTCCGGACCGGCGTCAAGGTCGCTGTCGTCGACGAGACCGGCAAGTCGGTCGCGACGGAGACGATCTACCCGCACGAGCTCAAGCGGCGGGCCGGGCCGGGCCAGGGCGGGCAGTGGGCCGCCTCGCTGGACGTCCTGGCCCGGCTGGCCGCGGCCCACCGGGTCGAATTGATCGCCATCGGCAACGGCACCGCGTCGCGGGAGACCGACCGGCTGGCCGCGGAGCTGATCAAGGCGCACCCGGAGCTGAACCTCACCAAGGTCGTGGTCTCCGAGGCCGGGGCGTCGGTCTACTCGGCGTCCGAGTACGCCTCCCGGGAGCTGCCCGGCATGGACGTGTCGCTGCGCGGCGCGGTGTCCATCGCGCGCCGCCTGCAGGACCCGCTGGCCGAACTGGTGAAGATCGACCCGAAGTCGATCGGGGTCGGCCAGTACCAGCATGACCTGACCGAGGGGAAGCTGTCCCGCTCGCTCGACGCGGTCGTCGAGGACTGCGTGAACGCCGTCGGCGTGGACGTGAACACGGCGTCCGCGCCGCTGCTGGCCCGGGTGTCGGGCATCGGCGACGGGCTGGCCATCACCATCGTGGCGCACCGGAACTCGAACGGCCCGTTCCGCAGCCGCCGGGCCCTGACCGACGTGCCCCGGCTCGGTCCCAAGGCGTTCGAGCAGTGCGCGGGATTCCTGCGCATCAGCGGCGGCGACGAGCCGCTGGACTCCTCCAGCGTGCATCCGGAGGCCTACCCCGTGGCCCGGCGCATCCTGGCCGCGGCCGGGACCACCATGCCGCAGCTCAGCGGGAACACCGCCGTCCTCGCCGCGGTGGCCCCGCAGGACTTCACCGACGAGCGGTTCGGCCTGCCGACCGTCCGCGACATCCTGGCCGAGCTGGAGAAGCCGGGGCGTGACCCGCGCCCCACCTTCACGACCGCGTCGTTTGCCGAGGGCGTCGAGACCCTGGAGGACCTGTCCGCCGGCATGATCCTGGAGGGCGTCGTCACCAACGTCGCCGCGTTCGGCGCCTTCGTCGACGTCGGCGTGCATCAGGACGGGCTGGTGCACGTGTCGGCGATGTCGCGGAACTTCGTCTCCGATCCCCGCGAGGTGGCCAAGTCGGGTGCCGTCGTTCGGGTCAAGGTCCTCAGCGTGGATGTTCCGCGCAAGCGGATCTCGCTGACGTTGCGGCTGGACGATAACCCCGACGGCACGCCGGCCGGCGGCGGGCGGCCGGGGGGTGCGGGGCGGCCGGCCGGTGGCGGGCGGCCGGCCGGTGGCGGGCGGCCTGGGCGCGCGGCGGGCGGGGGACGCCCGGGGGGCGAGCGGCGCGGGGGCAATCGCACGGCGGCAGATCGCGTGGCGGGAGACCGCGTGGCGGGGGCGGGTGATCAGGCGGCAGGTGCGCTGGCTGGGGCTGGGGCCGAGGCGGCGGAGGTGCAGGCGGCCGGGGATCGTCCGGCCGATGGGTCGCGTCCGGGTGGCGGCGGTCGTCCGGGTGGCAGTGGGCGTCCGGGTGGCGGTGGGCGTCCGGGTACCGGTGACCGTGCTCGTGGCGGTGGCCGTCCCGGCGGCGATGGGCGTCCGGGGCCAGCCGGCCGTCCGGGTGGTCGGCGTCCTGGTGGCGGACGTGCTGAGGATGGCGTCCGCGCGGGCGGCGGGCGGCCCGACGATGGCGACAGTCCTAACGCGGGCAGTCGCTCTGATGCTGGTGGGCGTCCCGCTGGGAGCGGGCGTCCTGATGGTGGCGGCCCTGCGGGTGGTGGGCGTCCTGATGGTGGCGGGCGTCCGCGTGGTGGGCGTCCTGATGGTGGCGGCCGTCCGGGTGGTGGTGGTCGCTCTGGTGGTGGGCGGCCGGGCGGTGGCGGCCGTCCTGATGGGGGCGGGCGTCCTGATGGGGGCGGCCGTCCTGATGGGGGCGGGCGTGCTGATGGGGGCGGGCGGCCCGGCGGTGGCGGGCGTCCTGACGGGGGTGGACGTGCTGGCGGTGGGCGCGGGTCGGAAGGTGGCGGTGCGATGGCTGAGGCGCTGCGCCGGGCCGGTCTCGCCGGGACCGGCAGCGGCGATACCGATAAGACCGGTCGCGGCCGCCGGCGCACCTGACAGCGGCACGATCTCATGATCGTGGGAGGAGAACTCACATCAGGGTGTGAGAAATCTTCCGACGATCTTGCCAAACGCGCTGGTCAGTGCCCTTGCGGCCGGAGGCCCGGCCTCAAGGAGCCCTGAGTCGTTGACTCGCGACACAACGACCACACGCAACGCAGCCGTCACAGCGGGTCGGCCTGGCCGGCCCAGGGGTCCGGGCCAGACCGGCCCGGCCCGGCCGGATGGCCCGCGCGGCGGGTATCTCCTATGCCGGAGCTAGCCCCGTGCTTCGCCCGACGTGGCGCAGCCGGTTCAGGTAGAACGTTGGTGCGCGGTCGATGGGGGCCTTGTGACGACGCGCTCGCGACGCGCCAGCTTGGATGCACCGGGCTGGATGTACCGGGCCGGTCGGCCCGGACCAGCCAGCCGCCCGTCACCCGCAGAACCGGAGCACGCATTGCCCGCGCTTCCCCGCCTGTCCCGCCTCGCCCGGTCGGCCGCACTAGCGTTAGCCGGGCTAGTCATGGCCGGCTCGCTGGCCCAGCTCGCTCCCGCTCAAGCCAGCCCCGCTGAGTCCACCTCAGCTCAGGCCAGCTCCACCCAGGCCAGCTCGGCTCAGGCCAGCTCTGCCGAGGCGAGCTCCGCCCAGCCCCGGGTCAGCTCCGCCCGGGCCGCCGCCGCGCCGCAGGCCACCGTGCCGCCCGACTGCTCGGCCCCGGCCGGGACGCCCGGCTCGGCGAGCAACGTCCGCGCACCCCACTCGCCCCAGCTCCTCCAGGCCCTCGCCAGCCCGCACGCCGCGACCGCCGCGACCGCCGCGACTGCCGCGCACGCCGCGGCCGCCGGGACCGCCGCGACCGGCCCGGCCGCCGCGCCCCCCGGCGCCGTCCGGGGCGTGGACGTGGCCGCCTTCCAGCACCCGGTCACGACCCAGTTTCCGCAGGGAGCGCCGATCGGCTGGGCGCAGGTGGCCCGCTCGGGCATCCAGTTCGCGGCCATCAAGGCCACCGAGGGCAACTACTACGTCAACCCGTTCTACGCCGCCGACCGGGCCGGAGCCCGGGCCGCCCGGCTGGCCGTCATCGCCTACGCCTTCGCCAACCCGAAGCCCAAGTGCGGCACGGCCGCGGGCCAGGCTCAGTACCTGGTCAGCCACGCACGCGCGGCCGGGCCGGTGCCGCCGCTCGTGCTCGACATCGAGTACAACCCCTACCAGGGCGGCGAGTGCTACGGCCGGACCGCCGCCGCGATGGTGACGTGGATCCGCCAGTTCGAGGCCAAGGTCAAGGCGCTCACGAAGCACCTGCCGATCATCTACACCACGCAGGACTGGTGGGCCAGGTGCACCGGCGGCAGCAGCGCGCTCGCGGCCGGGCCGGTGTGGGCCGCCGCCTACTCCGCCGCGACCGGCCCGCCCGTGCCCGCGGGCTGGTCGGACTGGGCCCTGTGGCAGTACACCAGCTCGGGCACGGTGCCTGGCATCGTGGCCAACCGGACCGACCTGGACGCGCTCAACCTGCTCAGTCCCGGCGGCCAGTCGGTGCCCGCCCGCCAGCCCGTCTCGGTCGCGGCCAGCCAGGTCAGCGCCGGGCCGGATCCGGGCCTGACCTACCGGTCGGCCGGCCTGCCGCCGGGCCTGACGCTCGGCTCCCGCGGCCTGGTCTCCGGGTCGCCCGCCGCGTCCGTCGCCGGCCAGCAGGAAACCATCACCGCGGCGTGGGGCGCGGTCCTCGGGTCGGTCAAGATCACCTGGACCGTCACCGGTCCCGTCACCGCCGCCGCGCCGCCCGGCCGGACGACCGCCGCCGGGTCCCCGGTCGACTTCGCCGTTCCCGCCGCCACCGTTCCTTCCGGCCAGAACGTGGTCTTTACCGCGAGCGGCCTGCCCGCCGGGACGGCCATCAGCGCCAGCGGCCAGGTCACCGGCTGGCCCCTCGGCCGCGGTAGCCACCGGGTCGTGCTGCATGCCGCCGACGCGGCCGGGGATGCCGGGCTCGCCTCGTTCACCTGGAAGATCACCGCCGCGCCCGGCGGCGGCCCGGCGGGGGAGGTCCAGTCCGGCGCCCGCGGGGAGTGCCTGACCGATCCCGGCGGGGCGACCGCGGGCGGGACCCCGGTCCGGACCGCGGCGTGCGGCCGCGCCGCGGGGCAGGCCTGGACCGTGGCGGCGGACGGGACCCTGCGGACCAGCGGCCGGTGCCTGGCCGCCGGGGCGCCGCCCGCGCGCCGGGCGGTCCTCGCGGCGTGCTCGGCCGCGGCCGCGGGGCAGCGCTGGTTCGCCGGGCCCGGCGGGGGGCTGGTCAGCGCCGCGCACGGCGGCTGCCTGACCGGGCCGCGCGCGGGGGCCGGCGCGCTGCGGGTCGCGCACTGTGCCAGCGGGCCCGGCCAGGCCTGGACGCGGCCCGCCGGGCCGGTGTCGTCGCAGATCCCGGGCTTCTGCCTGACCGACGTGCACGGCTCCGCGGCCGCGCACGCCGGAGTGGTGATCGGGGCGTGCAGCGGCGGCCCGGCACAGGCCTTTGCCGTGCTGCCGGGCGGGACCGTGCGGATCCGCGGAAGGTGCCTGGAGGTGAACCACACCGTTTCGTCCCGGAAGTTCCCGGTCGACCTGGCCGCGTGCACTGGCGTCGCGGCGGAGCGGTGGACGGTGACGGCCGTGCCCGGCGCGCCGGCGGGCGCCGGGTCGTGGCTGCGGAACCGGGCCACGGGCCAGTGCCTGACCAACCCGGCCGAGCTAGGGGACAAGTTCGTGGCGGCCCCGGCGGCCGTCACCGGGGCGTGCTCGGCCGCCGTTCCCGGTGCCGCCTGGCAGCTGCGCTGACCGGGCGGGCCGCGGCGCGTCAGGAGAAGTGGGTCTCCGGGCGGGGGAGCGGCGTGCCGTCCAGCGTGATGTCCACCTTCTCGTTGTAGAAGGCGATCAGCCCGGCGATGGGCTGCAGCTGGCGGGTGGGGAAGTCGTAGGCCCAGGCCAGGTCCGGGTGGGTGCCGGCCTCGGTCCGGACCGACCAGTAGCCGCTGGTCATGCCCTTGTAGGGGCACGAGGTCTGGGTCGGGCTGGGCACCAGCCGGGTCAGGTCCACCTCGGTGCGGTTGAGGTAGTAGCGGGTCGGCAGGCCCGTCTCGAAGACCAGGACCGGTGAGCGCGACTCGGCCAGCAGCTCCCCGTCGAGCTCGACGCGGACGGTCCGCGTGGAGCGGAGCGCGTCCACCCGGACATAAGGATTCCGAGGATGAACGAAGACCTCCTCGTCCTCCTCGTACCAGGCGTCGAGCGCGCTCCACTCGAACCGGGCCGTTCCGGCCAGCCCGTCCATGGCGTCATCGCCGTAGACGCGGGCCGCGGCCGGGCGGGTGACCCCGCCCGCGGCCAGGCCGTGGCGCCGGGCGGTGCCCCGGCTGAGCTTCTGCGGGTGCTGCTCGTCGACGAGCACGCCGGGGGCGACGTCGGCGAGGGGGATGTAGTACGCCGGGTAGTACGGCGCCTCCCAGACGTACAGCGCCCGGACGGTGTCCAGGACCACCTGGCCGCCGAGGACCGCGCGGACCCGCCGCGGCACCGGCTCGACGTGGTTCAGCGGCACGATCATCTTCGGGTAGTCAGTCATGCCGTCTCCCCCGGCGAGCTGGCGGCCGGCCCGGGCGGCTCCGCCCGGAACTGCTGCTCGAGCTGAGCCGCCACCTCCCGGTAGCGGGCCACCGGGATCAGGTGCACGCCGTCGAAGGCGCCGGAGTCGCGGATCCGGGCCACGTAGTCGCACGCCGCCGCCACGCCCGCGAGCCGGTCCGTGGCGACCTGCTCGACTAGCCGGGCCGGGATCTCGATGTCGGGGATGGACGCCGCGAGCCGCCGGGCGTGCTCGGCGCTGGCGATGACCATCACGCCCGCGTACACCGGGACGTCCACGGGGTTGGCCTCCCGCCATCGCAGCAGGGCCTCGAGCGAGAAGCTGACCTGGGCGAACATAAAGTCCGCCGTGCGCTTCCAGGCCGGCAGCGGGCGCAGCGCGGCGGCCGCCCCGACCCGGAACGCCGGGACTCCGGCGAAGGCCGGCTGGGCGGACAGGCTGCGGGCCTCGTCGATCATCGCCCGCACGGTCAGGTCGCTGGTCCGCCCGCCGGAGCTGGGCTTGTCCCCGTAGACGAACAGGAACTGGTCCACGCCGTAGGCGGCGGCGGTGAGCAGGTCCCGGCGGAAGCCGAGCAGGTTCCGGTCGCGCGAGTTGAGGCACGCGATGCTGCGGCCGCCCATGGCCTCGACCTCGTGCGCGACCGCCACGCTGGACACCGTGGCCCGGCCGATGTGGTTGTCGGGGATCAGGAAGCTGCCCGCCACCTTGGCCAGGGTGCCGATCTGGTGCCGGACGTGCATGAGGTCAGGGCGGGTCGGCGGCTGGATCTCGCAGACCACCTGGAACGGGCGGCTGGTCATGACGCCAGCCTAAGGCCCGGCCCGCGGCCCGGGGACAGCGGTACATAACAGGCCTATTGACAGCCAATGTTAACAGCATGATACTCAGCGGTAACACGACTATACGCGTGCGTAAAGCTGGCCGCCCGAATGGACAGTCGTGCCTGGGAAAAGGAGATGACGTTGAGACTCTGGCGCCTGCGCAATGCCGTCGGGATGTCCGTGATTGCGGCCGGGGCCAGCATTGCCCTGGCCGCCGGGACCGTGCCGGCCCAGGCGGCGACCCTGCCGCTGGCCAATGAGGCCACCCAGTTCGAGCTGTCGCTCAACCCGGTATTCTTTAATGCCTCGCCCGCCGGCTCGAATGTCCGCTGCACCCCGTCGGCGGCGCACCCCTTCCCGGTCGTCCTGGTCGAGGGCACGTTTGCCAGCCAGTTCAACAGCTTCGGCGCGGTCGCCCCGGACCTGGCCAACAACGGCTACTGCGTCTTCTCCTTCAACTTCGGCCAGACCCTGCTCGGCACCGGCATCTTCGCCACGGGCGACATCACGCAGTCGGCCCGGCAGCTGTCCACCGAGGTCAACCGGGTGCTGGCCGAGACCGGCGCGGCGAAGGTCGACATCGTCGGCTGGTCCCAGGGCGGCATGATGCCGCGCCAGTACATCAACTTCGACGGCGGCGCGTCCAAGGTCAACATGCTGGTCGGCCTCGCGCCGTCCAACTTCGGGACCACGCTGGACGGCGAGGAGACGCTCATCCAGAACCTCGGCCTGGCCGGCCTGACCGACGCGGCGCTGTCGGTCGCCTGCGCGGCCTGCGTCCAGCAGATTCAGGGGTCCTCATTCCTGGCCAACCTCAACCGGGCCCCGACCCAGCCGGGCGTGAAGTACGTGGTCATCGAGACCCGTGACGACGAGGTGGTCACCCCGTTCACGAACGCGTTCCTGCCGGCGGCCTCGAACGTGCAGAACATCACCCTGCAGAACCAGTGCTCGCAGGACGGGAGCGATCACATCTCGATTCCCTACGACTCGAACGCGCTCCAGGACATGATCAACGCCCTGGGACCGGACACGGCCGGCTTCCAGCCGACCTGCGCCGCGGTGGGCGCCATTATCGGGAACGTCTGACCAGCGTTCTCAGCCGCCGGCCGGGGCCACGCGCCCTGGCCGGCGGCGCCGCCCACCCGCGGCCTCGGGCTACGCTGGACCGCCTGCGTCGTCCCGAACGGAGTCGTCATGTCTGCTCACGAGGCGGGAGCCCTGCACTCGTCCGGCTACGGCGGAATCGCCATGGTGCCGGCCTGGCTGCGGCCGCCCGCGGATGTCAACGAGCTGCTGCCCCAGCTGTGGGCGCGGACCGTGCGGCGCGGCGCGGCCGGGGCGCTCGAGGTCGGCGGGGTCGACGTGCGGGACCTGGCCGCCGAGTTCGGCACGCCGGCCTACATCCTGGACGAGGCCGACTTCCGCGCCCGGGCCGTGGCCTTCCGGGACGCGTTCCGCGACGCGTTCGCCGGCCTCGGCGGCGCCGACGTCTACTACGCCGGCAAGGCGTTCGTGTGCACCGAGGTCGCCCGGTGGATCGCGGCCGACGGGCTGAGCCTGGACACCTGCTCCGGCGGCGAGCTCGCCGTCGCGCTGCGCGGCGGGGTGCCGCCCGCGCGCATCGGCCTGCACGGCAACAACAAGTCAGCGGCCGAGCTCGACCGGGCGATCAGCGCGGGCATCGGGCGGATCGTCGTCGACTCGCTGCCGGAGATCGACCGGGTCGCTGACGCGGCCCGGCAGGCCGGCGTCCGGGCGCCGGTCCTGCTGCGGGTCACCGTCGGGGTCGAGGCGCACACCCACGAGTACATCGCCACCGCGCACGAGGACCAGAAGTTCGGCATCTCGCTGTCGGCGGGCGCGGCGGCCGAGGCCGTCCGGCGGGTGCTGGCCCGCCCCGAGCTGGACCTGCGCGGCCTGCACTCGCACATCGGCTCGCAGATCTTCGACACCAGCGGCTTCGAGGTGGCCGCCCGCCGGCTGCTGGGCCTGCACGCGCAGGTCATCCGCGAGCACGGGGTCACCCTGCCCGAGATCGACCTGGGCGGCGGGTTCGGCATCTGCTACACCAGCGAGCACGACCCGCTGGCGGCCAAGGAGCTGGCCGACTCGCTGGCCGAGATCGTCAGCCGGGAATGCCAGTCCCTGGGCGTCCCGGTGCCCAGGGTCTCGGTCGAGCCGGGCCGGGCCATCGCGGGCCTGTCCGGCTTCACGCTGTACAGCGCCGGGACGATCAAGGACGTCGGGCTGGAGCACGGCGCGGTCCGCCGCTACGTCTCGGTCGACGGCGGGATGAGCGACAACATCCGCACCGCCCTGTATGACGCCGACTACTCCTGCGCGCTGGCCTCCCGCGAGTCGGCGGCGGCGCCCGCGCTGAGCCGCGTCGTCGGCCGCCACTGCGAGAGCGGCGACGTCCTGGTCAAGGACGAGTTCCTGCCCTCCGACGTGACGGCCGGCGACCTGCTGGCCGTGCCCGGCACCGGGGCCTACTGCCGCAGCATGGCCAGCCAGTACAACCACGTCCCGCGGCCGCCGGTCATCGCGGTGCGGGACGGTGTCGCCCGCCCGATCGTCCGCCGGGAGACCGAGGACGACCTGCTCGCCCTCGACCTGTGAGCCCGGGCGCCGCGGCCAGGGCACGCCAGCTCGCCCTCAGGCGTGCGCGCCGACGCTGACGGCGCCGATGGTCAGCTCCGCCCGGCCCTCGAGGACGGCGGCGACGCGCTCGGCCTGCTCGCCCAGCTCGCGGCGCCGGGCCCCGGTCAGCGCGCGCAGCGGCTCCACCGTGATCGCGATCCGGCGGGCGGAGCGCCGCTGGTGCCAGACGCCGGCCACGGTCCCGTCGATGAGCAGGACCGGGAAGGTACCGGCCTGGCCGCGGCCCAGGGCCCGCCCGGCGGCCGCACCGGGGAACAGCAGCGGCCGGGGCTGCCCGGCCACGGCGTAGGCGTCGAAGTAGGGCAGCAGCCGCACGCCCCGCGGCGGCCCGGCGGGCGACCCGGCGCTGGCGTCCGCCGCGAGCTGCCAGGCCGGGGTGCCCTCGAGGTCAACCTGCTGCAGCTCGCCGGCCAGCGCCGCGAACACCTGGCCGGCCCACGGCCGGGGGGCGCCCAGCCACTGGGCGAAGTGCTGCGGCGTGGCCGGGCCGTAGGCGTGCAGGTAGCGGCGGGCGAGCTCGGGGACGGCGGCCGGCCCTTCGAGCGGCCGGAAGCCGGGCTGCCACCGGCGCGGGCTGGTGTACGTGACCCGGCGCGCGCGGCTGGGCCCGAAGCACAGCACGCCCCGGGCGCCGGCCAGCGGCAGGGCCTGGCGCCAGCGAGGCCACATGTCGCCGAAGCCCGGCACGACCGGGTCGCCGGCCCAGGGGCCGGCTGCCCCGATGACCGCCTCGCTCAGCTCGTCGATGGTCAGCTCGGCCGCCGCCAGCGCGCCCGCGATGGCCGCGATGACCTCATCGAGCTGCCCGGCCGTCAGCCGGCTGTCCCCCGGGAGACCGCTGGCCGGGCCCGGGATCGCGGCCAGCGCCCCGGCCCACAGGGCCAGGTCCCGGGCCGGCAGCAGGTGCACGGTGCCGCGGGGGCCGAACGTCTTCACCAGGCTGCGCTCGGTCCACAGGGCGTGCCGCACGTCAGCCCGGGTGGCCCCGGCGAGCCGCAGCCCGACCGACAGCTCGGCGGCCGCGAGCACCTGAGCGTGCGCGCCGCACATGGCCGCGACGACGTCGGCCGGGGCGGCGCCCGACGCCGGCTCGGCCAGCCCGCTCCGGCCGAGGCGCCGGGCGCTCACCTCGGCCCATGTCAGCCGGGGCAGCACCGGGCTAACGGCGAGGCCCGGCCGGGGCCGGCGCCGCAGGCCCGGGGGCCGGCGGCGACTCGGCGAGCCGGGCGTGCAGCCGCACGCGGATCTCGTCGGACGTGTAGGCCCGCCGCCGCCGCTCGGCGCGGACGATCACGACCCCGGTGGCGGCGACGCCCGCGAACCCCGCCAGTCCCAGTACCTTCCGCCAGCTCATCTGCCTAGGCTACGACCGTGCCCCCCGCGAGCGTGGCCCTGGACGAGGCCGTCGACCTGACCCGGACCGGTGACGTGTGGCTGTTCCGCGGGCACACGGCCGCCGACCGGGCCATCCAGGTGGCGACCAACAGCCCGGTCAATCACGTCGGCATGTCCGTCGTCATCGGTGACCTGCCGCCGCTGATGTGGCATGCCGAGCTGGGCCGCTCGCTGCCCGACGTGTGGTCGGGCACCCGGCAGCGCGGCGTTCAGCTCCATGACCTGCGGGCCGCCGTGCAGGTCTGGGGCACCCGGTACGGGCAGCGGGCGTGGCTGCGCCAGCTCGATGGCGAGGTCACCACCGAGATGGAGGACGCCGTCCTGCGTACCATCGCGCGGATGGACGGCACCCCGTTCCCCTCGACCGCCCGGCTGACGTCCCGGTGGCTGTCCGGGCGGGTGCCGACCATCAGGCGGCGGCCGCGCCTCGGCGACCTGGAGACCGCCTACTGCGCCGAGGTACTGGCCGTCACCTATCAGGCCATGGGGCTCCTGCCCGCCCGCCGCCGGCCGAACTGGTACGACGCCGGCCGGTTCTGGAGTGGCGATCACCTCGCGCTTACCGCCGGGTACGCCCTCGGCGGCGAGGTGGCCGTGCGCATTCCCGGAGACCGCCGGGCCGGAGGCATTGAGCGGGCGTTGCTTTCATGATCAGCAGGCTTTCGGCGGCTATAGCAGCCACAACCCTGCGGGATCATGCAATCAGACTCACCCGGCAATTCCCCCCCGTAACACAGGCCTATCCATTCCCGCGGGTCTCAGCCACCGGGGCTGAGCCAGCAACCCCCGTCCGGCGCCGGCCCCGAGCACACGCCCCGGCTCAGTCCCGTCCGGTCGGCGCCGCTCCGCCCTCACCAGGCCGGACATTCACCACGATTGCCGGATGTCAGCGTTCTGTCCTGTGTAACTGCTGTTAGTGCGATACCTTTCTTCTTTGCACGTTATCCCACGGTACTTGCGGGGGCTGCCTGAGCCCTGCCGCGGCCGGCCGGCGGCCGAGCGGCAATGGCCCGGGAGAACGCAGGGGGACCGGCGAATACGTCGTCAAGGTTGGTGCACATACCGGTGGAGCCACACGTAGCCGGCGTCGGGCTGCCCGCCCCGTCCGGCCCGCGCAGCCCGGACCTGGCCGGGCTGGCCACCTTTACCCTGGACGCGCAGGGCCGGGTGGCCACCTGGACCGTGGCCGCGGCCCGCCTGTTCGGCTGCACGGCCCGCGCGATCGTCGGGCACGAGATGTGCGAGGCGCTGATGCCCGGCACGGGCCACGCCCCGCTGCTGGGGCAGGCGCTGAGCGAGGCCCGCGCGGGGCGGGTCTGGACCGCGACGCTGTCGATGGCCCTGGCGGGCGGCGACACGGTGGCGCTGCGCTGCGAGCCGCTGGCCGAGCCGGGGGCCGGCGCGCTGATGATCGCCCAGCGGGTGCCGCGGCGGGCCGGCCAGGTGCTGCTGAGCGAGGCCGCGACCCGGATCGGCACGACGCTGGACCTGACGCAGACGGCCCGCGAGGCCGTGGACCTCACCGTGCCCGGCTTCGCCGACGCCGCGGGCATCGTGGTGCCCGAGCGGATGCTGGCCGCCGACGAGTTCCTCCCGCCCGAGCCGGGCAGCCCGGTGGTGCTGCGGCGGCTGGTCACCTGCCTGGCCGGGTATCCCGCCGCGGACACCGACCGGCTGCTGGCGCCGGGCGAGGCGCTGGTGTTCGCCGGGGACTCGCCGGTCTCCCGGGCGATGGAGTCCGGTCGCCCGGTGCTGTACCGCCACCTGGACGACGCCACCCTGCAGCGGCTGAGCGCGAGCCCGGAGGGCCAGGCCATCGCGGCCGGCCTCGGGTCGTACCTGGCCGTCCCGCTCATCGCCCGCGGGCTGGTCGTGGGGTGCGTGATCTTCGCCCGGGCCATGGCCAGCCCGAAGTTCCGGCGGGCTGACGTCGAGCTGGCCGGCCAGCTCGCGGCGCGGGCCGCGCTGTGCATCGACAACGCCCGGATGTACAACCGGGAGCGGCGGATCGCCACCGCCCTGCAGCGCGGCCTGCTGCCGGCCCGCCCGGTGAGCCCGCCGGGCCTGGAGGTCGCGCACCGCTACCTGCCGGTCGGCGAGAGCGTGGTCGGCGGGGACTGGCATGACATCGTCGCCCAGCCCGGCGGCAAGGCGGCGCTGATCGTCGGGGACGCGATGGGGCACGGGCCCGAGGCGGCGGCGGTCATGGTCCAGCTGCGCACGGCCGCGCACACCCTGGCCGACCTGGACCTGCCGCCCGAGGAGGTGCTGCGCCGGCTGGACCGGCTGGCTGCGGGCATGACCGTCACCGCGTTCGCGACCTGCATCCTGGCCGTCATCGACCCCGCCGACGGATCCTGCGTCATCGCCAAGGCCGGGCACCTGCCGCCGGTCCTGGTCGAGGCGAACGGCGCCACCCAGGTGCTCGACCTGCCCGCCGGGCTGCCGCTCGGGCTGGGCGTCGAGTCGTTCGAGGCCGTCCCGCTCCGCCTGCCGCCCGGTGCCACCCTGGCCCTGTACACCGACGGCCTCGTGGAGAGCCGCCACCAGCCCGTCGACGCAGGCACGGCGGCGATGCGCGAGGCCCTCGGCCGCTCGCTGCGCGAGCCCGGCGCGACCCTGGCCAGCGCGTGCGACCTGGTCACCGGGTCCCTGTGCCACCACGGCGAGGACGACATCACGCTCGTGCTGGCCCGCGTCCGCGGCTGACCGGCCGGCCCGCGGGACGCCGGCCGCCAGCCGGCCATCCGCCGGCCGGCACTTACCATCGACACCATGCCCGCCGACCCACTCCGGCTGCTCGCCATCAGCGACCTGCACGTGAGCTACCCGGAGAACCGGGCGGCCCTGGCCGGCCTGCGACCGCAGGCGCCCGGCGACTGGCTGCTGGTCGTCGGGGACGTCGCGGAAAAGGTCGAGGACATCGAGTGGGCGCTGCGCACGCTGGCCGACCGGTTCGCGGTCGTGATCTGGGTCCCCGGCAACCATGAGCTGTGGACGCATCCCCGTGACCCGGTGCAGCTGCGCGGGGACGAACGTTACCGGCACCTGGTGAGCATCTGCCGGAGCGCGGGGGTCCTGACCCCGGAGGACCCCTACCCGGTGTGGGAGGACGCGGCCGGGCCGGTCACCATCGCGCCGCTGTTCCTGCTCTACGACTACACGTTCCGCCCGGCCGGGACGGCCACCAAGGAAGAGGGCCTGGCCGTCGCCTACGAGTCCGGCGTGGTCGGCACCGACGAGACCGTGCTTCACCCGGACCCCTACCCCAGCCGCGAGGCCTGGTGCCAGGCCCGGGTCGAGCTCACCGAGCGGCGGCTGGCGGAGCGGGACGGCGGCCTGCCCACGGTCCTGGTCAACCACTGGCCGCTGACCCGCGAGCCGACCGCCATCTTGCGCTACCCGCAGTACGCCCAGTGGTGCGGGACCACCGCGACGGCCGACTGGCACCGCAAGTTCGATGCCGTGGCCGTCGTCTACGGGCATCTGCATATCCCGCGGACGACCTGGCAGGACGGCGTCCGTTTCGAGGAAGTGTCCGTCGGCTATCCGCGCGAGTGGAAGACCCGGGTCCCCCCGGCGCCCGCCCGGCCCCGGCAGGTCCTCCCGGCGCCGGCCAAGATCGTCACCCGCCCCGGCGGCTTCCGCTGGTGACCAGGGCCGCGCCGTGATCGAGGAGATCCTGCTCCCGGCCGTGGCGGCCGCCGAGGAGTTCGGGGACCGGCCGGACGCCGTGCTGTTCCCGGAGGAGGAGGCCGTCATCGGCCGGGCCGTCGAGAAGCGGCGCCGCGAGTTCACCACCGGCCGGGCCTGCGCCCGCGCCGCGCTGGCCCGGCTGGGCCAGCCGCCCGTCGCGATCCTGCCCGGTGAGCGCGGCTCGCCGGGCTGGCCGCCGGGCATCGTCGGCAGCATCACGCACTGCGCCGGCTACCGGGCGGCGGCGGTGGCCCGGGCCAGCCAGGTGCTCGCCGTCGGCCTCGACGCCGAGCCCGACCTGCCGCTGCCCCGTGGGGTGCTGGACGTCGTGTCGCTGGCCGCCGAGCGGGCCAGCCTGGCCGACCTGGCGCGGTCCGCGCCCGGCCCGAACTGGGACCGGATGCTGTTCTGCGCCAAGGAGTCCGTCTACAAGGCGTGGTTCCCGCTGACCGGGCGCTGGCTCGGCTTCGAGCAGGCCCACATCACGCTCGACCCGGCGGCCGGCGCCTTCACCGCCCGCCTGCTGGTCCCCGGCCCCGAGGTCGACGGCCGTGAGCTCACCGCCTTCGACGGCCGCTGGCTGGCCCGCGGCGGGCTGATCCTCACCGCCATCTCCGTCGCGCGCTGATCACTGCTCCGGGCGCCGGCCGATGAACAGGTTGCCCGGCCGCCGGGGGCCTTCCTCGTCGTCCGGCCCGGCCGCCGGCGGCTCCAGTTCCGTCCCCGACTCCACGTCGAAGCCGGCGCCGCGCAGCAGCGCGAGCCAGGTTTCCTGCCCGAACGCCCCCAGCCGGTGGGCCTCGCTCACCACCTGGACCGAGCCGTCCGTGTCCCGCAGCACGAACTCGTACTCGGACTGAATCCAGCCGTCATCGGGATCCGGGTCCCAGGTCCACTCGCGGAAGCTGGCCTGGCGCCCGGACGGGTCGCTGCTGCCGCCGTGCCCGCTGGCGATCCGGAACGACTCCGCGGTGTAGTCCGGCACGAACAGGCCGATGCCGCCCGGCCGGCAGTGCGCGAAGGCGGTCTCGATGACCTGCCGCAGGTCGGCCTCGGTCGTCATGTAGTCGACCGCGTCGTGGACCAGCACCGCGTCGAACGCGCGGCCCAGCCGGATGGTGCGCATGTCGCCCTGCTCGTGGTCGCAGTCGGGGTTCAGCTCGCGCGAGACGGCCAGCATCTCCGCCGACAGGTCGACCAGCGTGAGCGCCCGGCCGGCCTTCAGGTGCGCGGCCACGTTCCCGCCCCCGCTGCCGAGGTCGAGCACGTCGTGCACCGGCCCGGGCGCGGCGGCCAGCACGGCGTTCAGGTACGCGGCCTCGGCCGTGTACACGTCGGGCGGCGAGATCAGCGGCCACCAGGCGGCCAGGTCCTGGTAGAGGCGGTACTCCTGGGGCATGACGTTCATTGTCGCCCACGGCCCGCCCGGGCTCATGCGGAGCGGGGAGTCGGCGCCGGCTGATACCAAGGAACCATGACCAACGACGACGGGCTGCGCCAGGAAGCCGAGGAGCGCCTGCGCGCCCTGGCCGGGGCGCAGGCCCGGCTCCGGGACGACCAGTGGACCGCGATCCGCGCGCTGGTCGCCGAGCGGCGCCGGGCCCTGGTCGTGCAGCGCACCGGCTGGGGGAAGTCGGCCGTCTACTTCACCGCGACGGCCCTGCTGCGCGCCCGCGGCTGCGGCCCGTCGGTCATCGTGTCGCCCCTGATCGCGCTCATGCGCAACCAGATCGAGGCCGCGGGCCGGGCCGGGATCGAGGCCCGCACCGTGAACTCGGCCAACGCCGGCGACTGGGAGGAGGTCTACGCCGAGGTCGCCGCGGGCGCCGTCGACGTGCTCCTGGTCAGCCCCGAGCGGCTGAACAACCCCGGCTTCCGCGACCAGGTGCTGCCCAAGCTGATGGCCGCCGCCGGCATGCTGGTCGTGGACGAGGCGCACTGCATCTCCGACTGGGGGCATGACTTCCGCCCGGACTACCGGCGGCTGCGGACGCTGCTGGCCGACCTGCCGCCCGGCGTCCCGGTCCTGGCCACCACCGCGACCGCCAACGCCCGGGTGACCCGCGACATCGCCGAGCAGCTGGGCACCGGCAGCGCCGACCAGGCCCTGGTCCTGCGGGGCAGCCTGGACCGGGCCAGCCTGCACCTGGCCGTCGTGCGCCTGCCCGCGGCCCGGCTCCGGCTGGCCTGGCTGGCCGAGCACCTCGACGAGCTGACCGGTTCCGGCATCGTCTACACGCTGACCGTGGACGGCGCCCGCGAGGTCGCGGGCTTCCTGCGCGACCGCGGCTTCAAGGTCGCCTCCTACACCGGAAAAGACGACCATTCAGAACGGATCGCGGCCGAGAACTCTCTGCTCGCGAACGAGATCAAGTGCCTGGTCGCGACCAGCGCCCTGGGCATGGGCTTCGACAAGCCCGATCTCGGCTTCATCGTCCACCTGGGCGTGCCCCAGTCGCCGGTCGCCTACTACCAGCAGATCGGCCGGGCCGGCCGCGGCGTCGACCGGGCCGACGTCGTCGCGCTGCCCGGCCGCGAGGACGCCGATATCTGGGCCTACTTCGCCTCGCTCGCGTTCCCGCCCGAGCGGGTCGTCCGGCAGACACTCGCCGCCCTGACCGAGGCCGGCCGGCCGCTGTCGACCGCCGCCCTGGAGACCCGGGTCGACCTGACGCGCAGCCGGCTGGAGATGATGCTCAAGGTCCTCGACGTGGACGGGGCGGCCCGGCGGGTCAGCGGCGGCTGGACCGCCACCGGCCAGGACTGGGAGTACGACGCGGACCGGTACGCGCGGGTGGCGGGGGAGCGGACCCGCGAGCAGCAGGCCATGCTCGGCTACCTGGAGACGGCCGGCTGCCGGATGGAGTACCTCCGCCGCGAGCTGGACGACCCCGGCGCGCGGCCGTGCGGCCGCTGCGACAACTGCACCGGCCGGGCCTGGCCCGAGGAGGTGTCGCCGGCCGGCGCGGCGGCGGCCGGCGAGCGCCTGCTGCGGCCCGGCACCCCGGTGGCACCCCGCCTGATGTGGCCGTCCGGCATGAGCGAGCTGGGCGTCCCGGTCTCCGGCCGGATCGCGGCCCAGGCCCAGGCCCGCCCCGGCCGCGCGGTGGCCGCCCTGACCGACCTGGGCTGGGGTCCCCGCCTGCGCGAGCTCCTGGCCGCCCCCGCAGCGGACGTCCCGGCCGCGGCGAACGTCCCGGCCTTGCTGGACGTCCCGGCCGCGGCGGACGTCCCGGTTCCCGCGGACGCCCAGGTCCCCGCGGACGTCCCGGCCTCGCTGGACGGCCCGGTACCGCCCGATCTGGTCGACGCCGTCGTCAAGGTGCTGGCCGCCTGGGAGTGGGACGACCGGCCGGCGGCGGTGGTGACGCTCCCGTCCCGGACCCGGCCTCAGCTCGTGGCCAGCCTCGGCGAGCAGATCGCCGCGATCGGCCGCCTCCCCTATGCCGGCGCCCTGGAGTACGCGGCCGACCTGGGCGCTGACCAGTTGAGCGCCGACAGGTTGGGTGCGCACCAGGCGGACGCTGGCCAGGCGGGTGTCGGTCAGGCGGGTCCGGGCCAGGGCGAGGCGGCCGGGGCGCGGGGCAGCGGGCAGCACAACAGCGCGCAGCGGCTGGCCGCCGTCTGGGCCACGCTGCGGGTCCCGGAGCCGGTGCGGGCCGTGGTGGCCGGCCTGGAGGGGCCGGTGCTGCTCGTCGATGACCGGATCGAGACGGGCTGGACCATGACCGTCGCCGCGAAGCTGGTCCGCGACGCGGGGGCACCGGCGGTGCTCCCCTTTGTTCTCGCTCTCGGGGGCTAGGGACCCGCCGCTCTGGTGCGAGTGTGGCTGAACGGGCGGGAACGGCCAGCGGGACGGGCTGCCCCGCCGCAGAACGGGGCACCAAGCCGTCTCCGGAGGGGACCATCATGATCGCGAAGGCTTTGGCATACCAGGGTGTGCCAAAGCCTGCGGGATCATGAGAGCACCCCTCCGGACGTCCCCGGAAGGCTCGGGCTGCGCCCGAATAGCCCGACTTGTTCCAAGCGCTAGGCGCTGCTGTCGGCCAATATGACCGGGAGGGTCTCGTAGCCGCGCAGGACGAGGCGGTCACGGCGGGTGGGCGGCAGGCCGGGGGCGGCGCGGATCGTCGGGAAGCGCGCCAGCAGGCGGGGGAACGCGACGGCTGCTTCCAGCCAGGCCAGGCTGTTGCCGATGCAGATGTGCGGACCGGCGCCGAAGCTCAGGGGCCTGGGGGCGCCGCGGCCGGGGTCGGGGCGGCCGGGATCGGGGCGCCCGGGGTCGGAGCGGCCAGGGTCGGGGCGCCGGGGGTCGGAGCGGCCGGGGTCGGAGCGGGCGGGGCTGAAGCGGGCGGGGTCGGAGCGGGCCGGGTCGAAGCGGTCGGGGTCGGCGTAGCGGGTCGGGTCGCGGTTGGCCGCTCCGATCAGCAGGATCAGCTGGCTGCCGGCCGGGACCGGGCGGCCGGCGACGGCGCGAATCCCGGCCCGGGCCTGGCGGGTGATCAGCTGCACGGGGGAGTCATAACGCAGCACTTCCTCGATGAACCCGGACACCTCCAGCGAGCCCGACCGCAGGGCCGGGACGGTTTCGGGATGGTCGACCAGCAGCGCCAGGCCGTTGCCGAGCAGGCTGGTGGTGGTCTCGAAGCCGGCAACCAGCAGCAGGATGAGGTTGGCCAGCAGTTCCTCCTCCGACAGCCGGCCGTCATCGGCGTCGCGGGCGGCGACCAGGGCACCGAGGAGGTCATCGACCGGGTGCGCGCGCCGCTGCGCGATCAGCGCCGTGAAATATCCGGCCAGTTCGCGGGCCGCGGCGGCGGGGCCCTTACCGGCGGGGCCCTTACCGGCGGCGCCCTTACCGGCGGGGTCGGCACCGGCGGGGCCGGGACCGGCCGGGTCGGCACCGGCCTGGCCGGGCGAGAGCTCGAGGGCCTCGGTCAGGTCGGCGGCCAGCGGGCGGAACCGGTCGCGGTCGGCCTGCGGGACGCCGAGCGGTTCGCAGATCACGGTGACCGGCAGCTGGAAGGCGAAGTGGTCCATGAAGTCGACCGCCTGGCCGCCGGCGCCGGCTTCGGCGAGTCGGTCGAGCAAGGCGTCGACCGCTGCCTCGATCGCGGGCCGCAGGGCGGCGATCCGGCGGGGCGTGAACACCTGGGCGATCAGGGACCGCATGCGCGGGTGATCGGGCGGGTTGGCCCGCAGGATCGACCGGCTCAGCGAGCTCAGCTCGCCGTCGCTGGACTGTGGTCGGGCCGCGTCGGGGAGCCCGAATCCGGGATCACGCAGCACCTGGTTGACCCCGTCATACGAGCACACCAGGAACCAGCCCGCGGCGATTTCCAGCACCGGCCCGAGCTCGTGAGCCGCGGCGTACAGCGGAAAGGGATCGGCCCGGCCCGCGGGCGAAATGAGTGCGCCGACGATCGCGCTTGCCGCCTGGCGCTCATCGGCGGGCGCCGGCCGCGCCGGCTCGGGCAGGGCTGGCTGCCAGGTGACGGTCAGCCGATCGCGGCCGCCGATGCGCTCGACGCGCCGGGCGATGCCGTCCTGGATGCGCTGTAGCCCCTCCGGGTCGTCGGCCTCGGCCCGGAGCGTCAGCGCCTCGTCCGTGGCGTCCAGGGTGCAGCGGCCCCAGCCGAAGTCGATGATGCCGCTGACATCGGACCACGCGGCGGGGCGCGCGGCCGGCGCCGCGCCGCCCTCGCCGGGGCGGTGGGCCTGATGGCGGGCGAGCCGGCCCAGCTGGCGGCTGTGGCTGCCCAGCTGGGCGAGATAGCGGCGGGCGCGAGTGGTGGGCACGCGCGCATGAGAGACGGGCATGGCGGGGCGTCCTTCCTGGTCGGTTCAGATCCGGGTGACGGTGGCCAGCCATCCGGCGGCGCCGAGCTCAGTTTTTTCGAGACACTTTGTATCTGTCAAGTCATGGTGTCTCTACATGAGGCAGACTGTAGGATCCATGCATGCCGAGGATCTGGAGCGAGACGATCGCGGCGCACCGCGACGCGGTCCGTGACGCCGTCCTCGATGCCACCGCGGCGCTGGTCGCCCAGCACGGGCTGAGCGGCGTGACGATGTCGCAAGTCGCCAAGGAGAGCGGGATCGGCCGGGCCACGCTGTACAAGTACTTCCCGGACATCGAGTCGATCCTGGCCGCCTGGCACGAGCGTCATATCGGCGCCCACCTGCACCACCTGACCGAGGTCGTGCAGGCCAGCGGCGGGGCGCCGCCGTGCGAGCGGCTGGCGGCGGTCCTGCGCGAGTACGCGACCCTCACCCGGCAGCATCGCGACGGCAGCGACCTGGCCGCCGTCCTGCATCAGGGCGAGCACGTGGCCCGGGCGCATGCGCACCTGACCGAGTTCCTCACCGCGCTCGTCCGCGCGGCCGCCGAGCGGGGCGAGGTCCGGGACGACATCCCGCCCGGCGAGCTGGCCGCCTACTGCCTGCACGCACTGACCGCTGCGTCCGGGCTGCCGTCGCAGGCCGCGCTGGACCGGCTCCTCGCGGTCACCCTGGCCGGGCTGCGCCCGGTACCGCGGCCTCGGTGATGGGGGCCGGCGGCGGGCCGTTCGTTCGGGCTCTCGGGGTTCAAGCCTTTGAGAGACTTATCCCGTGAATGCAGAAACACCGGAAAGCTTCAGCTTCCAGGCCGAGGTCGTGCAGGTCCTCGACCTGATGATCCACTCGATGTACAGCAACAAGGAGATCTTTCTCCGGGAGCTGGTCTCGAACTCCTCGGACGCCATTGACCGGCTGCGGCTCGAGCGGTTCTCGCGGCCCGAGCTCGAGGCCGACGACCCGGACAGCCCGCTGCAGATCCACGTGGGCTACGACGCGGCCGCGCGCACGATCACCATCTCCGACAACGGCATCGGGATGAGCCGGGAGGAGGTGATCAAGAACATCGGCACCATCGCGAAGTCCGGGACGCGCGAGTTCCTGCACGCGCTGACCGGCGACCAGCGCAAGGACGCGACCCTCGTCGGCCAGTTCGGCGTGGGCTTCTACTCGGCGTTCATCGTCGCCGAGCGCGTGATGCTGACGACCCGCCGGGCCGGGGCGCCGGCCAGCGAGGGAGTGCGCTGGGAGTCGGACGGGAAGGGCGCGTACACGCTGGAGCAGGTCGAGCAGCCGGCCCGGGGGACCGCGATCGTCCTGTCGCTCCGCGAGGGCGAGGATGAGCTGCTGAACAGCTACCGGCTGCGGTCCATCATCCAGCGGTACTCCGATCACATCAGCCAGCCGATCCTGATGCCGGCCGAGGCGGCCGGCGATGAGCGGCCGGCCGGCGAGGAGATCGTCAACCAGGCCTCGGCGATCTGGACCCGGCCCAAGAGCGAGCTCAGCGACGCGGACTACCACGCGTTCTACCGCCACGTGGCCAGCGATTTCGCCGAGCCGCTGGCGCAGGTGCACAGCAAGATCGAGGGGACCTACGAGTACACGCTGCTGCTGTTCATCCCGGCCAAGGCGCCCTATGACCTGTGGCTGCCGGAGACCCGGCCGGGGGTGCGCCTGCACGTCCGGCGGGTGTTCATCATGGCCGACACCGGCCAGCTCATGCCGGGTTACCTGCGGTTCGTCCGGGGCGTCATCGACTCCGAGGACCTGCCGCTGAACGTCTCCCGCGAGCTGCTGCAGGGCAGCCGGGCGGTCGACCACATCCGCACGACGGCGGTCAAGCGCGTCCTGCGGCTGCTCCGTGACCTGGCCGAGAGCGAGCCCGGCACGTACGCCACGTTCTGGGGGGAATTCGGCGCCGTGCTCAAGGAGGGCGTGGCGACGGACTTCTCGAACCGGGACGAGCTGGCCCGGCTGCTGCGCTTCACCTCCACGGCCTCGGGGACCAGCGAGGCTGACGTCTCGCTGGCCAGCTACGTGGCGCGGATGAAGGAGGGCCAGGACAAGATCTACTACCTGCTGGCCCCGACCCTGGCCGGCGCGCGGACGAGCCCGCACCTGGAGGCGTTCCGGGACAAGGGCATCGAGGTGCTGCTCCTCGGCGACCCGGTCGACAACTGGCTGGTGCCCAGCCTGCGCGAGTTCGACGGCCGGCCGCTGCAGTCCGTCGCGCAGGGCATCCCGGACTTCGGGGACTCAGGCGATGACGCCGCCCAGCAGGCCCGGACGCAGGCCAGCGCCGACTTCGCCGACCTGGTCGCCGCGCTGAAGGCGAGCCTGGCCGGCCAGGCCTGGGATGTCCGGGTGTCCAGCCGCCTCACGACGTCGCCCGCCTGCATCGTGGCCAACGAGCCGGACCTCGAGCTCAACCTGGCCCGGCGCCTGCGGGCTTCCGGGATGCCGAGCCAGCCCGTGCTGGAGATCAACCCGCAGCACCCGCTGATCCGCCGGCTGAATCGCAGCCTGGATGACCCGCAACTCGGTGACTGGGCGCATGTTCTGTACAGCCAGGCGATCCTGACCCTGGGCGCGCGGATCGACGACCCGGCCGCCTTCGTCAGCCGCCTGAACGAGCTGCTCGTGAGCCTGGCGGCGGAGGGCGGGGACGGGGACGGGGTAGCTGCGGCGGGGGCGGCGGAGGCTCCTGCGGCGGAGGCACTCACGGCGGAGGCACCCAACTCGGGGGCACCCACGGCGGAGGCACCCACGGCGGAGGCATCCGGCTGAGGCGCAACGCCCGCCTGGCAACGACATGACCGGACGGTTGCTGTTGCTCTTCCAGCGGGACCGTACGGTCATGCTGCTTCGCGCCGCCGGCGGCTTGCACGTGGGCCAGTTGCGCCGTCACGACCGTCACGCCCGTCACGCCCGTCACGGTCGTACCAGGATGACGCCGGCCAGCATGAGGGTGGGCGGCCACGACGCCGGCTGCTGCGCGCCAGCCGGGCCGGTCGCGGCGCCATTTCTGCCTCCCGCTTACGCATGGGGCACGATCTCGTCCGCAAGGGTGGCCCATACAAGCTGTATGTAACATGATTGATGTATGGAAAGGCAAGGGCGAGGTCGTCGCGCGGAGCACGCCGACGACACCCGGACGGCTGTGCTCGCCGCCGCGCGGCGGCTGTTCGCCGCCGAGGGTTACGACGGCACCGGGACGGAGCAGATCGTCGCCGAGGCGCGGGTTACCCGCGGTGCGCTCTATTACCACTTCCGGGACAAGGCCGACCTGTTCCGGGCGGTCATGGAAGAGGCGGCCGGCGACGTCGCGCAGCAGCTGATCGGTGACCGGCTGGACGAGGCGCCGGGATCACCGCTGGCGGGCATCCAGGCCGGGATCAGCGCCTTCCTCGACGTGTGCGCGGGCGGAGACTTCCAGCGCATCGTGCTGTCCGACGGCCCGCGGGTACTGGGCAGCGAAGCGTGGGATCAGCTCGTCGAGCGCCACGGGCGCAGCATCCTCGAGGAATGGCTGAGCTGGGCGGTGACTGCCTGCGACATCGAGCCCGTGCCGGTACGGCCGCTCGCGCGGCTGCTCATCGCGATGCTCGCCGAGGCCAGCGTCGCCATCGCGCTCGCCGACGACCCAGCGGCGGCCCGCGCCGAGATGGTCACCACGGTCAGCCGGCTGCTCAGCGGCCTGCGCGGCCCGGGCTAAGGAGCGCCGCGATCTAGGTTGGGCTGGGACACGCCGGGCGTGACCGTGCCGCGCGGGCTCGGGCGCTGGGCGCGGCGCTGGTCCAGCTGGGCGGTCCTGGCCCTCGCCTTGGCCGCCTCGGCCCGGCGCCGCTGGGCGGCCGGCGAGTTGTAGACGGCCACCTCCTGGTTCAGGCCGCGGGTCATCCAGCCCAGCATGCCCGGCAGCAGCCCGCGCCAGGTCAGCATCGTGTGCCCGTCGCCGGGCGTCAGCTTGACCGTGACCCCCGGCTGGCGGAGCTGGAGTAGCTGCCCGAAGTTCTGCGCGCTGCGCACGTCCTGCGCGTCCAGCAGTCCGGCGCCGAGCCAGAACTGGGGCACCGGCCGGCCGAGCGGCAGCGTGCGCAGCACGTTCATGGGCGTGTTGAGCTCGGCCTCGCGGCGGTTCCCGCCGAAGGGGCTCACCTGGCGCAGCGGGTTAATCAGCTGATTGTCGGACGGCCGGAAATAACCGCTGAGCACGCCCGCGTAGCTGTAGACGCGACCGTGCTGCAGGGCGAGATTGGCCGCGCAGAACCCGCCCTCGGAGTAGCCCGCGATTCCCCACCCGGTACCCGGCTGCTGCACGCGCAGCCGGGCGGCGATGAAATCGGGCACGTCCTGGCTGAGGAAGGTGTCGTCCTTCGGGCCGCCGGCCTGGTTCAGGCACTGGAGCGACACCCCGCGGGCGCCATTGGCGTCGGGCATGATCAGGACGGCGGGCCTGGCCTCGTTCTGGCTCACCAGCGAGTCCAGCATCGTGTTCGCGCCGAGCACGGTAATCCAGTCCTGCGGCTGGCCCGGGAATCCGTGGATAAGCTCAATGACGGGGAAATGGTACTTCTGGTAGTAGCCCGAGTCAAAGTACTGGGGCGGGAGAAAGACATAGACCGAGCGCGTCAGGCCGCTGAGCCGGCCATGCACCAGGACCCGCAGGGTCAGGCCGAAGCGCGATGCAATGGACAGGTTGATGTGGTTGCTCATCAGGGCGCTGAATCCGGTGCCGGTACCGCCTTCACCTGCCGTTACCGTATTGGCCGGCACGCCGTGGGTGGTCAGGTCGGCGACCGCCGACCCCCAGGTCTGGTAATAGTCGTAGTAGCGGTTGACGGCCGCGACTCCGAACATCATCGCCGGGACGAATGCCAGCAATGCGGCAGCTATGCGGACGGCGATGTGCTTGGCCTTGATGAGCCACCACACGAGCCCGGCGAACATCGCCAGCAGCACCACGAAGAACAGTGTGCCCTGCGGTCCCAGCATTCATCGCTCCGATTACCCTGTGTGGCCCGTGCGTGTCACCCAGCGCATATTCAACCGTACCGCGTGGATAACGGCCGGGATGTGCGCCGAGTTCCGCGGCGCAGCGCGGCAGTCACGTTAGACTAGCGGCCAGCCGGCAGGATGATCTTTGCCTGATGCTTTCCCGTTACCGGAATCTTCCCGGATTGGTAAACAGTCCGGCCGGATTGGGTAAATAGTCGTTCTGATCCAGGTAAAGCAGGGCTATCCGTTTGGGTGCTTTATATCCACTGCGGGGAGATCTTTGACCTGGTCCTTGGCGATGTTGAGCCGAATGCCGTCATCGGACTCCGCCTGGATCGCGGACTTGGCCGGCGCGACCGCGCTGACCGGGATGGCGACGTCCTTGTGGCCCCACAGGTGACCCTCGGCCAGCAGGACGTGGGTCACGTGGTGGCTCGCCGGGTCGATGACCAGGCCCTGGACGTGCCCGATGGGGCCGTCCGTGGCGTGCACGCGGTCGCCGCGGCGGACCGCCAGCTCGCCGGCCGGGACGGTGTCCAGGGTGATGGTCTGCGAGACGCCCGGCGTCTCCAGGGCGGGCGCCGGGCCGGCCTGCCCCAGGCTGTAGTACGGCCAGGCCAGGACCTGGTCCGGGCCGTACTCGGCGTAGCCCGCGGTGCCGGGGATGAACTGCGTCTCCTCGGCGGAGTCGAGCCGGTGGAACTCCTCCTGGGTGCAGCTGAGCCGGACCCGGGCCGCGGTGCTCGCGGGACCCGAGACGAGATCGAGCGGGACGAGCCGGCCCAGCCCCTGCCGGTGCTTGGGCTCCACCACCAGGTGGGTCACCGTCTGGGCGACGGGGTTGACCACGACCCGGGTCACCTGGCCGCACGCCCCGTCGGTGCAGGTGGCGTCCGCGCCGATCACGAATTCTGCCGTCTGCGCCATCGCGTCCTCCAGGCTGGTGGGCCGGTCCCGGCAGGCTGGCAGGCCGGTCCCAGGATCTTGCTGCGTTCTCCGGGGACCTTCCCGCCTCGGCGGGGGCAAACCGCCGCTCGGCGGGTGGTGTCGGGCACCGGCCCCGCCCGGGCCGGACAAGTCCTATCATCAGGCCATGCGGGCGACCAGCCACCTGGTGCCACGGCCCGTCACCGGGGCCATTCCCGGCCCGGCCGTTCCGGTCCGGCTCGTCGCGGATGCGGCTATTTCGGCCGGACCCATTCCGGCGGAGCGGGCTGCCGGAAGTGATCACGTGCCCGCCGGGGCCGCGACCGCGACGCTGCTGGCCGTGGCCGCCCGGACCGCCTGGACGATCCGCTGCATCGCCCTCGCCTACATCCTCATCCAGGTTGGTATCTGGCACTCGTTCTTCGCCGCGCGGCCCGAGCGCCTGGCCGGCCCGGTCGCGGCCGTGCTGTGCGCGGCGTTCATAGCCGCCCGGCTGCGGTGGAAGCCGCTCGGCTGGCGGCTGGCCGCCCTGGACACCTGCGTGGCCGCGGTCCTGGCCCTCGGCGCCTGGTGGTGCGTGCCGCCGGCCATGCAGGGCGACACCTCCAGCTGGCTGTACATCGCCGTGATCAGCCAGCTGATCATCCCGGCCTGGTTCGCCCCCGCCGTGGCGCTCGTGCCGCTGACCCTGGCCGCCGCCGCGGCCTTCTGGATCGGCGCGGCCCGGGCCGCCCCGGCGCGGCCGGGCGCGACGTCCCCGGCCGCGGCGGCGGCCAACCTCGTCACCACCGCGGCCGTAGCCTGGTGCGCCCTGTGGCTGCTGGGACGCCGGGCCCGGGCCGCCGACGCCGCCCTGGCCCGGGCTGACGCCGAGTCCCGCGCGGACTACGTCGGGCTGACCCTGAGCACCGAGCGGCGCGAGCACGAGCGGCTGCTGCACGACACCGTGCTGAACACGCTGACCGCCCTGGGCCGCGCCGGCGGCTTCGCCGCGCCGGGCGGGGCGGGGGATGACCTCGACCAGGCTGCCGCGGCCGCCCGCTGCCGGCACGACATCACGCTCATCGAGCACGCCCTCGGGGCGGCCGGCGACACGGGCGGCCCGGCCGGCGGCGGCCTGCTGATCGCCATCGAGGCGGTCGCGGCCGAGATGCGCGCCCGCGGCCTGACCGTGCACGTGGCCGGGGCCGGGTCGCTGGCGGAGATCCCGGCCGCGGTCACGACGGCCCTGGCCTTCGCCGTCCGCGAGGCCCTGGCCAACGTGGCCCGGCACGCGGGCACCGCGCAGGCCTGGGTAGAGCTGGACCCGGTCACCGGGGCCGGCCGCGGCGTCGAGGTCACCGTGCGCGACCGCGGGGCCGGCTTCGATCCGGCCCGCGTCGACCCGGCCCGGCTCGGGCTGCGACGCTCGATCCTCGAGCGCGTCACCGACTGGGGCGGCCAGGCGGCGGTCCGCTCGGCGCCCGGCGCGGGCACGATCGTGACCCTGCGCTGGGTCGACCCCGCTCCTGCGCCCGGCCTGGCCCCCGGCCCCGTCGCTGGCCCGCTCCCCGGCGCCCTTCCGTGCTGAGCCGCCGGTCGGCCAGCCGCCCGGTGCTCCGCCGCGCCGCGACGGCCGACGCCTACGCGTTCGACCTGCCCAAGATGGTGGGCGCGGTTGCCGTCGTCTGGCAGCTGGCGGTTCTGGCCCAGCTCGTCGCCTACCTGCATGACTATCGCCAGCCCGCCGTCATGATCGGAATCTGGCTCGGCCTGCTGGCCGCGGCGGCCTGGCTGATCCCGCGGGCACGGGCGGGCGGGCTGACCGCGGCCGAGGCGGCCGCGGCCATCGCCATCGCGGTCGCGGCCGTGGCCCTGGCCGGGTGGGAGCGAAGGCTGCACGGCGCCGGCGGCCCCGTCGACTGGTCGGTCGTGGGCTCAGGCTGGCTGCTGGCGCTGGTCGCGGTCAGCCGCCCGCCGCGGGTCTGGATCTGCGGGGGAGTCCTGGTCTTCGCCGCGCACGCCATCTTTGCCATCCGCGTGCTGGGGACGACCACCCTGGACGTGGCCCGGCTGGCCGCGACGGCGTACTCGCTGGTCATCATCCTGGTCGTGTTCGGCGCCCTGCGCCCGGTCACCGCGGCCTACGCCCGGCTCGCCGCCCGCCGGTCTGCGCTGGTCAGCCGGTCAGCTTCAGAGCGCGAGGCCGCCACGGCGATCCGCGCCGACCAGACCGAGCGCCTCGCCCTCCTGGAAGCCGAGGCGCTGCCGCTGCTGCGCGGCGTCGCCGACGGAACCCTGGCCGTGACCGACCGGGACGTCCGCCAGCGCTGCGCCAGCTACGCGGCCACGCTGCGGCGCGCCCTCGTCGACCGGGCCGGCGACCCGGGCGGCCTGCTGGCTGAGCTGGCCCCGGTCCTGAGCGTCGCCCGCGACCGGGGGACGCCGGCCGAGGTCCAGGTCGTCGGTGACCCCGGCGCCCCGCCGCGCGAGGTGACCAGCGCGACCGTCGCGGCGGTCGACGGCGTCCTGCGCGCCCTGCCGCCGCACCCGGTGACCCTGACGGTCCTCGCCAGCGAGGAGGACGTGGAGCTGTTCGTGACCTTCGGCCAGCCGCCGGGCGCAGTTCCGGACCTGACCCCGCTGAGCCAGGCCGTGCCCGCCGGGGCCGGCTGGCACGCCGCGGTCGACGTGAGCGAGACCGGGGCGGGCTGCCTCGAAGTCCGGTGGCGGGCCAGGGCAGCCGCGTGACGAGCGGCAGCATCACCGTCGCGGCCGTGGACGATCACCCCATCGTCCGGGACGGCCTGGCCGGCTGGCTCCTGGCCGAGGCCACCACCCCCAGCGCTGATGCCCCCATCGCCGCCCCCGAGGCCTCGAGTACCGCTGGCCTCACCCCAGAAACGGCCGCCGGCATCACCGTCATCGGCACCGCGCCGACCGTGGACGCCCTGCTGGGCGGCCCCGGCTGCAGCGCGCAGGTCGTGCTGCTCGACCTGGACCTCCGCGACGGGACGACCGTCGGGGGCAATGTCGCCGCCGTCCTGGCGGCCGGACCGGCGGTGCTCGTGCTCGCCGCCTCGGACAAGCCGCGCTCGGTGCGCGCGGCCATGCGGGCCGGGGCGCTCGGATATGTCCTCAAGAGCGAGGAGCCCGCCACGGTCCGCGCGGCGATCACCGCCGTGGCCGCCGGGAAGGACTGGATCTCGCCCCGCCTGGCCTACATCCTGGCCACCGACGACGCCCCTGACCGGCCCGTTCTCAGCCCCCAGGAAGAACGCGCGCTGCGCCTGTACGCCACCGGGATGCCGATGAAGTCGGTGGCGCGGCGAATGGGCCTGAGCGAGGAGACGGTCAAGCAGTACGTGGGCCGGGTACGCGAAAAGTACGCACGTGCCGGGCGGCCCGCGCCGACGAAGATTGAGCTGTACCATCGAGCCGTCGAGGACGGATACCTCCCGCTCCCCCCTCCCCCCTAATCCCTGGATGCAAGTCCAGGGTGACAGGGGCCGCAGGAGGTACCCGCCCTCGGCGCTCTCTTCCTTCTTGACCGCCACCCTAGGGCCGATCCTGCTCCCCGTCATGACCCCTTCTCGGGGGTCATATCGGACACACACTGATCGGCACGGCCTCGGGGCCGTACGGGCGTCCTCGATGACCCGGGTGGCCGGGCCGGTCAGGCTTCCTCGTGGCTGAGGTCCACGATGCAGAACCGGTTGCCCTCGGTATCGGCCAGCACGATGAAGTCCGGGTCGTCGGGGAAGCTGTCCCAGTCCACCCGCTGCGCGCCCAGCCCGACCAGCCGCTCGGCCTCCGCCTCCTGCTCGGCGATGCCGTGCACGTGCAGGTCCAGGTGCAGGCGCGGATAGTCCGGCGGCCGCGTCTCGCTGACCTGCAGCGCGATCGGCGTGCCGCGCCCGTCCGGCGGCGTCAGCACCAGCACCCAGCCGCCGAAGCCGTCCCGGCGCACGTCCCAGCCCAGCGCGCCCGACCAGAACGCCTCGGCCCGCTCGCGGTCGGTCACGCCCAGCACGATCACGCCCATGTTCAGCACACCCCGATTGTGGCCCAGAACCGGGACCGCGGGGCAACGAAAAACAGACCGGGGCGGTGGTCGCCGGCCCTCGGTCAGAGGGCCGGGTCGTCCCCGATAACCGGTATCTCGGCGAAACTGGCCCGGTCCGGGCCGGTGTGCACCACCACGCTGAACGGGTGCCTGCCGAGCCCGGGTCCGTGCCACGACACGTCGATGGCCGGGTCGACGGCCGCGCCCTGGACGGTGAACCGGATCCGGTGCCCGGCCGCCACCACGAATGACGTGGGCTGGAGCTCGATGTCGAACCGGTACACGTCGCCCGGAGCCAGGTCGGTCGGGCCGGCGGCGGAGAACTGCGCCTGGGCCCGCAGGTAGCCGCGGGTGATCTGGGTCGACGTCCAGCCGCCGCCCGCGCCGGGGGCGACGTCGGTCAGCTCGGCGATGAAGTCGGCGTCCGGCCGGGAGACCGAGGCCCACAGCACGAGCCGGGCGAAGCCGGTGATCTCCATGGGCCGGGCCAGCACGACACTCGTCCAGGTCAGGGCCTGCGCCTCGTAGGGCGTCTTGTCGATGATCAGGCGGCCGTGGATCCGCTTGGCGCCGGGCGGCAGCACCGTCGGCGCGATGACCGGCTCGCCATCGGCGACCATGGCGATGGCGGGCATCGACACCGCGGCCGGATTCCGCGCGGTGGCCGGGTCGAAGTCGTAGCCGGCCTGCGCCGGGCCGGCCGGCAGGTCCCGGCTCAGCGACCCGTCGTTGCGGCTGGCCGCCGTCCCGCTCGGCGCGTCGGCCAGGAACAGCCGGATCCGCCGCTCGTCGGGCAGCGGCCAGTCCTGCTCGTACCGCCATTGGTCGGGTCCCTGCACGAAGATCTGCACCGGGGGCTCGGGGTCGCCGGCGTCGGGGTCGCTGCCGACGGGCTCGCTGCGCAGCCAGCGGTCGAACCAGCGGCGCTGGATCTCGAAGCCGGTGTACGGGCGGATCTGCTCGCCGGGGGCGACCTCGTCGGTCAGGGCGTCGGCGCTGAACATCCCGCCGTGCCGCCACGGGCCGATGACGAGCCGGGCGCGGCGGCCCGCGCCCGCCGCGCGCATCCAGGTGAAGGCGCGCGCGCCGGCGTCGACCATGTAGCTGTCCCAGCCGGTCGAGGTCAGCGCGGGCAGCCCGGCGCGGGCCAGGTCCTGGATGTCCGCCCGGCGGGCAGTGCGCTGCGCCCAGAAGTCGTCGAACCACGGGTGCGCGGCGGCCTGGCCGTACTCGGACTCGACGCCGGGCACCTCGGCCCGGCCCTTCCGGCCGGGGCCGGGCTCCATCCCGCCGACGTACCACAGGTAGGAGTAGGTGTCGTTGGGCGAGTCGTCGGGGGCGACCACGACCAGGTGCGGCGGCCGCTCCCTGGCAGCCAGCCACTGGCTGATGCCCAGCAGCGAGGCACCGGACATGCCGACCCGCCCGTCGCAGAACGGCTGGGCCGCCGTCCACTCGATCACGTCGTAGCCGTCGGGCCCGTACTGCTCGTACAGGCCGCCTTTCCCCTCCGACGGCGGCACGCCGCGCAGCCGCGCGGCGACCACCGGGTAGCCGTGCCCGGCCAGCCGCCGCAGGTTGGGATAGAGCCAGACGTCCAGGCCGCTGTAGCCGTTGGTGACGACGACGCACGGCTGCGGCGGCGACCCGTCCGGCCGCACCGGCTCGATGATGGTCGCGGCCAGGCTGACGCCGTCCCGCATCGGGATGCGCTCCTCGCGCTCGGCCGTCTCGTAGCGCGGCGGCTGCGCCGGCACCGGCTGCCGTCCGTCCACCCACAGGCGCCCTTCCGTCCCGGCTCCCAGCGCCGCGCCGTCGACGTCGGACATAAGTGACCTCCCGCCCGGAACCCGGCCGGACTGCCCGGCCCTCCCATGATCATCAGCCACGCGCGGCATAGGCTCAAGCCCGTGAGCCCGCTGCAGATCGTCACCGTGGTCGGCAACCCGCGGCCGGAGTCGCGCACCCATGCCCTGGCCGGGACGCTGGCCGGCGCGCTGGCCGCGGTCCTGCCCGAGTCGAAGGTCAGCGCGGTGGACCTGGCCGTCCTCGGCGCCCGGGTGCTCGACCCGGCCGACGCCGGCGCCGCCGCGGCGGTCACCCGGGTCCTCTCCGCCGACATCCTGGTCGTGGCCAGCCCGACCTACAAGGCCACCTACTCGGGGCTGCTCAAGGCATTCCTGGACCGGCTCGGCACCGGCAGCCTGGCGGGCCGGCGGGCCGTCCCCGTGCTGCTGGGCGGCGCGCCGAACCACCAGCTCGCGGTCGACGTCCACTTCACCCCGCTGCTGCTGGAGCTGGGGGCCGCGGTCCCGGTGCGCGGGCTGTTCGTGCTGGAGGCCGATGTCCCGGAGTTCGGGTCGTTCGCGGCGGGCTGGGCGGCTCAGCACGCCCCGGCGCTGGCCGCCGGCTGACCGGTAGGCTGTGCCGCGAGTCACGGGGCGAGTCGGCATCAGCGGAGGGTGCCGCCCGGCGGGCGAGAGGCAGAGGGCATGGGCAGGGCGCGGCAGAACGGTGACGGCGGTCCGCTGCTGGGCGCCCAGACGCTGTCCAGCAGCCTGTTCGCGGACGCGTCCAACTTCGAGCAGCGGTTCGTCGAGAGCTATGACCAGGTCGAGACGATCGTCAGCGCGCTGAAGACGCTGGGCCTGCGGGTCGTGCTGACCAGCGGCTCGTTCGACATCATCCACGAGGGTCACTCCATGTACCTGGAGGCGGCCCGCCGGTTCGGTGACTTCCTCATCGTCGGGCTGGACAGCGACGACAAGATCCGGTCCCGCAAGGGGCCGGACCGGCCCGCGGTGCCGCAGATGGAGCGGCTGCGCATGGTGACCCACCAGCGCGGCGTGGGCCTGGTCACGCTCAAGCACGCCTACCACGCCCGCTGGCAGCTCATCAAGACCGTCAGTCCCGACGTGCTGGTCGCCACCGAGGACACCTACACCGAGGCGCAGATCGCCGAGCTCGAGGCCCGCTACTGCACCCGGGTCGAGGTCCTGGAGCGGATGGCGACGGTCAGCACCTCGGCCCGGCTGCGCCGGATCCAGCTCGGCATCCCCGAGCCGGAGGCCGCGCCCGAGGTTACGGCCGGCCGCTAGGTTGAAGCAGCTCCTGCTCTACCTGCCCGTCATCCACCGGGGTTACGAGGCGTTCTTCGCCCGCCACCCCGACGCC